>JAZSRP010000015.1:0-8047 GCA_045538555.1 Eubacteriales bacterium | reverse complement strand
GGGGCAGAGCAATGATTAAAGCAGCAATAAAAACAATGTTGCCTATGCCGTAGCCCGATTTTAAAATCTTATCTTTCATTTTTACAATTTACCTCTTTTGCAATGGAATTATCAGCGTTTGTCAAGGGGAATATAATCGTGGAAAATATTTGTGTTTTTGTATGCGGGTCGGATTATTTTGCCGCCTGTGAGGATTTCTTCAATTCTGTGAGCCGACCAGCCTGCGATTCTTGCTGCAGTGAAGATGGGAGTGAAAAGATCGGGCGGAATTGAAAGCATCTTATAAATGAGACCCGAATAAAGGTCAACGTTGGCGCAGATAGCGTTTCCGCCCTGCATTTTTCGGTCAAGAAGCGCGGGAGCTATCCTCTCTACCGCGTGGAGAAGCTCAAAGTCCTCACGCATACCAAAGCTGTCACAATGATCTCTCACGCACTCGCGCAAAACCTCGGCTCTGGGATCGCTGAGAGTATACACCGCGTGACCCATACCGTAAATAAGTCCGCTTCCGTCCCCTGCCTCTTTGTTGAGCATTTTTTGGAGATAAGCTCTGATCTCATCGTCATCACGGCAGTCACGCACGTTGTTTTTGATATCATCAAGCATATCCACCACTTTTATGTTGGCACCGCCGTGACGGGGGCCCTTGAGAGCGCCGACACCTGCAGCAATGGCAGAATAGGTATCCGTACCCGATGACGTGAGAGACCTCACCGCAAAAGTAGAGTTGTTTCCGCCGCCATGCTCTGCATGGAGAATGAGGCATTTGTCAAGAAGCATCGCCTCCTCACGGGTATACTTGCGATCAAATCTGAGCATAGACAAAATGTTTTCAGCCATGCTCTGGCCCTGAATGGGCATGTGCAGGAAAAACGACTCGTTGTCATAATAACGTCTCTTGACCTGATATGCCGCAGTCATGATGATGGGAAGGCGGGCAATCAGCATCAACGACTGCATCAAAACATTTTTTACCGACGTATCGTCGGGAGTATCGTCGTAGCTGTAAAGCGCCAGTACACTGCGGGCCAGCTTGTTCATAATATTGGGGCTGGGCGCTTTCATGATCATATCTTCAATAAAAGCGTTGGGAAGCTCCCTGCACTCATCAATGATGAGATCAAAATATTCCAGCTCTTCCTTTGTGGGAAGCGTGCCGAAAAGAAGCAACCACGATGCCTCCTCATAGCCAAATCTGTCATTGCGGTCGGAGGCAGAAATAATATCACGCACGTTGATACCGCGGTAGAACAGCTGTCCCTCACAGGGGACACGCTCAAACTCATCGATATAATAGCCGTGAACGTTGCTCACCTGAGAAATACCCGCAAGAACACCGGTACCGTCAGAATTGCGGAGCCCTCGCTTGACTCCGTACTCCGCATACAGCTTCTCATCAAAGCTTGTAGATTTTTTTAAATTGTCTGCCAAAAGGTCAATGCTGATCTTTCCGGACATAAATATCACCCTTTCACAATTGAAAGCATTATAGCAGTATACAATGGTTTTGTCAATAATTTTTGAAACGATTCGGAAGATTCATTTCACATTTGCGCGCTTTTTGCCCCAAAAATCCTTTACATTTTACTATTTTTTGAAATCCGAATTGATTTTCCTTTCATTTTTGCCTTTTAAAACAAAAGCCATCTCATAGCCATCGGGACCTGTGAGACAGCTTTTTTGTTTATATTTATTTTCTGTTTATCATCACTCGCTGAGCACAGCGCTTTTCAGCAGGTCTTTCATAGAGTAATCACCCTTGGGCATGTTCATCAAAAACTCTGCCGCTCTGACTGCGCCTGCCGCAAACAGCGCGCGATTCTCCGCAGTATGCTTGAGCGAAAGAGTTTCACCCTCCCTGCTGATAAGAACCTCGTGCTCACCAAATATCCCGCCTGCTCTCACCGAGGAAATGCCGATCTCGTTTTTGGGTCGCACGCATCTGCGCTCTGTGCGGTCATACACAAACTCCGCGTCCTGCTCCATACTCTCAGATATCTCCTCTGCAATCATCAAAGCAGTACCGCTGGGAGCATCCAGCTTGTTGCGGTGGTGTTTTTCGATTATCTCAATATCACAGTCGCCGCCCATGCGTTTGACAGCATCACGACAAAGTCCGATGAGAACGTTTATTCCCAAAGACATATTGCGGGAGCGAAAAACTCCATATTTGTGCGAAAGCTCTGTCAGCATCGCTTTTTCGCTCTCTGTGTGACCGGTAGTGGCAACCACGCAGGGCATACCTGTTTTTGTGATAAAATCCACGATCTCGGGAGTTGCGCTGTGGTGAGAAAAATCCACCAAAACATCCGCCGTCACGTCAACGTCGGACAGGGACGCAAAAAACGGAATTTCAAAATCAGCATTTGCGAAATTGGCATCAACAGCCGCCGCTACCTCCACTCCGTGGGATGCGGCATAGTCCATCACAGCTTTGCCCATTCTTCCGCAAGCGCCGTTGAGAATTATTTTCATTTTGTGTTACCTTTTTTATTTGATAAGTCCCTGCTCACGCATCAAGGCGTAGAGCTTTTCGTTGTCTGCATCATCCATCTCGCACAGTGGCATACGGAACTCGTTTTTGCAAAAGCCCAGCTTTGCCATGGCTGTTTTGACGGGAATGGGGTTGACCTGGCAGAACAGACCGTTCATCAAGCGGAGATACTTGAGCTGGAGGCGGGCCGCCTCGTCAAACTTGTTTTCAAGGCAAAGGTGGCTGATTTTTACCGCCTCGGCAGGCATTACGTTTGAGAACACGGAGATAACACCGATGGCACCCATACTCATGAGAGGAACAATCATGTTATCATCACCGCTGTACATTTCGATATCATCGCCGCACTGATCCAAAACCTCCATCATCAGCAAAAGGTTTCCGCTGGCTTCCTTGGTTGCAACAATGTTGGGATGCTTTGCGATCTGCTTGTAGGAATCAAGCGAAATACAAAATCCGGTTCTGGACGGAACGTTGTATGAAATACAGGGAAGATCCACAGCGTCCGCAATCATATTGAAATGTCTGACAATACCCTTTTGAGAGCATTTGTTGTAATAAGGAGTCACCAGCAAGAGTCCATCAGCTCCTGCCGACTGAGCAAATCTTGAAAGCTCGATGGCATACTGAGTATCGTTTGAGCCGATACCTACAATCACAGGGATCCTGCCATTGACGTGTTCGATGGCAAATGAAACCACGCGGCGGTGCTCATCATCGGAAAGAGTTGCGGGTTCACCGGTGGTACCGCAGACAACGACGGAATCGATCCCGCCTGCGATCTGCTGATCAAGAATGGTGGCAAATGCCTTGTAATCCACCTCGCCGTCGGCAAAGGGAGTGATAAGTGCCGTTGCGGCACCGCTGAAAATTCTTTTTTTGGTGGAGATCATGGTTATTTCCTTTCGCGATTGAATCGCAACAAAAAAATCACATATATATACACCATGTATTCTATCACTGCAGATACAAAATGTCAAACCTTTTTGTGTATTTTTTTTTCAACATTTTATCACGCTGGCGCATTACCATAATTTTTTAAAAGCCGTTTTGAGTGCCCGGGGAGAAACAAACCGTTTTTTGTTGACAAGTTTTGCAAAAAAAGATATAATTTTTGTGCTGACCAAAATAATTTATTATTTTTTGAAAGGCGGCAACGGATATGAAGCTTTGGTTGAGATTTTTTGCCCTATGGATCACAGTTCTTTTGCTGTGTCTACCATTTTCTTCCTGCAAGAGCAGCGAGGATGAAAGCGCACCGGACAACACCCCAAAGGCAGAGACCTTTTTTGGACTTGAGATACCCGAGGGAACCAATCTTGGCGGAAAAACCATCGGTGTTCTCACAACCGCCACTGCTGAAGGAAAAAATTCGTATCAGATAAACCCCGAGAACAATCCGCTGTTTTCTGTAGAAAGCGCATCCGCAACCGTCAACGCACTTTCGGAGTGCGTGCGTCTTGTGGAGCAGCGGTTGGGAGTGAAGATCGAAGAGGAAGTGGTTTTTACCACCAACCGATACGGCGGAGATATGTATCAGCGGATTGTTACCGACGCCATGAGCTTTACGGCAGAATACGCCTTTTGTATGCCCTGCCTCATTGAGGGCGGCATGCTTGCCGCAGAAGGTCTTTTGTACGACATGGGCGATGTGGTGGACCTGAAACGGGAATGGTGGTGTCAGCCATTCAACGATGCGCTCACCATTGACGGCTGCTGCTATATGGCGGCAGGCGATATAGGCGTGGTTGGTCGTGATGCAACCCTGTTTGTGGCTTTTAACAAAAAAATGGCAGAGAGCTACCACATTACACAGCCCTACGGATACGATTCTTTGTACGACATGGTATATAATAATGCCTGGACTCAGGACGTAATGTTTGAGATGGCAAAAAGCGTATACAGTGACACCAACCACAACAACAGATGCGATCTCGGAGACACAAACGGACTTTCGGGTCAGGTGGGAATGGTATACTGGCTGCTCAAAACAGGCGGTGAGAACATCTGCGAAAACGACAGTAACGGATACCCGCAGCTGGTTGTAAAAAACGAGCGGGCGCTGGAGCTGATCCAAAAAGCGCAGGACTATCTACAGGATCCGAAAAGCGGGTTCATCTGCGCAGACGATTATTTCAACATGAGCTCGGTGCCGGTGGCAGAAGTTATTGTTCCCGAATTCAAAGGGGACAGATGCCTGTTTTTCATGAACGCATTGATGAACCTTGATCTTATCAGAGATATGGAAAGCGATTTTGGTGTTCTCCCCTGCCCCATGTTTGATTCGGACCAAGGCAATTATTGCAGCAACGTGGGCGCATGGTCCGCATCTGCAGTGTGCGTTCCAACATCCACCCCTGAGGAGGAACTGGCAGAGCTTGGGCTCATCATCGATGCATTGGGTGCCGTATCTCTGGCAAAGCTCACTCCCGTCTATTATGAACAGACACTACAGTACCAGATCACCAGAGACGAGGAATCAATGAAGATGCTGGACATTATATTTGCAAACCGCACTCCCGACCTTGCAGAAACGTTTAGATGGGGCGATATGCAAAAAGTGGTGACAAACATGATCACAGCCCCTGCGGGAAGCTTTGTGTCCGCCTATGAAAAAGCAGAGCAGGCAACCATTGCCGCCATTGAAGAAACGGTAAATGCATTTCGGGAAAACAAAAACAAAAGCTGACTGATTCCAAAACAAACGATATAAAAATACGGCTGACGCAAGAATTTTTTGTGTCAGCCGCGATTTTTGACAAAAAATAAGGAACGATTTTTTTAAAATACTATTGACAACAATTTTTATTTGTGCTAACATATTCGGGCAGGTTGACGCCGGAATGGCGAAATTGGCAGACGCCCTGGACTTAAAATCCAGTGAGAGTAACATCTCGTACCGGTTCAAGCCCGGTTTCCGGCACCAATTTTTTCCAAAAAGGAAATCAACACAAACATTATATCGCGGGGTAGAGCAGTTGGTAGCTCGTCGGGCTCATAACCCGGAGGTCGTAGGTTCAAATCCTGCCTCCGCAACCAACAATGCGAATCGATTTAGATATCGGCGCAGAAAATCCAGTAACCACAGCGGTTACTGGATTTTTTATCTCATTTTTTGAAGTGAAACTCAATAGATATCCTACGCCGAAAATAGCTTTCGGGGAGGACTTGACCTAAATTCCTAGATATCAAGGGCGGATTTTACGATTTTTTCGTAAAGTCTGCTCTTTTCTTGTTTTTATAAATGTTATTGCGAATTTACAATATTTGTGTTATAATAGTGGAAAAGGTGGTAATATGAAGGTTAAAACAATTATTACGATACTGATACTTATTATAATCGGAGGTGTGTTTATGGGCTTATTTTCCAGCTGTTCAGCCAACAAATATAATGTAGACTATTGCGGACAAAAAGATTTATATAAACGTGCAAAATCGTCCTACAGGGCTGGTCAGGAAGTTACACTATATTATCCATATATTGCCACTGATACCGACTACTGTTTTTATCTGGACGACGAAAGACTTAGTGTCAGCTATGAGGACAGAAAAGGTTTTGCAATCAGATTCACCATGCCGGAACACGATGTTAAACTTCGTATGAGTTCAAATAACTCTATGTACGCGCTGTCAGAATTCTAAACTATCCCTATTCGGCATATATGACCTTGAAGAACTGTAAGCTGATGAAAAGAATGGAAATATATAGGCTCGTGAGAAGTAGACTATTTTAAATTCAAAATATAAAACTTCTCCGGTACAAAAAATTGGCATAAAAATATGCAGAACAGTTAGATAAATTGCAAAATTTCAGTTTAGCCAACTGTTCGATAAATCAAAAATTATCGAATAGTTCCAACGCTGATATCTAAATCGGTTCGACGTGCCAAAATGAAAACAGCACCCGGTATGGTGCTGTTTTCGTTTTGGTTCTGAAACTTAGTGAACCGACGACCCACGGGTTTCGGAGGTCAAAACTCCGAAGCGCCGCATAGGGGTCCCCGAAACGAACGAAGAGAGTTTTGGGGAACACGTGATGGCGGCGGATACAGCGAGGAGTTTTGGGTACAGCGGTCGAAAAAACGGCGCACCTACGGATGTGCAGATTTTTTCGGGCACCGCAAACGGACGGAGTGTTCAAATCCGGCTCCCACAACCAAAGAAAACCCTTGAAAAGTCTAATTAATCAATTGTACAATACAATAGATTAGACACCAATGCAGACGCCAACGGCAATACATTTAGCTGTGTTGTGGAATACAAAAATAAAACAATTTGATAAAAAACAGAACAAAATCAATAGTACATTTACTCATAACCCGGAGGTCGTAGGTTCAAATCCTGCTCCCGCAACCAAAACGAAACAGCACCCTTTTGGGTGCTGTTTTTCTTTAGTTCTGTTTCAAGCGTTGACTTGATTCATTCACTTCTCATATTGAAAATATTAAAGTGTTGCGTTTTGCTGTCGTCCTGATATGTGTATTTTACTTTATGGTTGTTTACACTCATAGACTGTTCTGTGTCACTGTGCGTGAAATTGTCAAAATAGGCATAAAAATGGTCTATATCCTTAAATGGCATATTGCCTTTTGCGTCTTTGTCATTAAATCCCATAGAGCAAAACATATGGAATGAAATTTCTGCAAAGCAGTCATCGTTGCTATTCGCTTTCGTGTTTTGCAGAGCTGCGTTTATAATTTTTCCGTTGGGATTTACGGTGATTTTCAAAATGTGTTCGCATTGTTTATCGTCACATGATAAAATGCGGCTGTGAATAGTGTTGCTGTTATCTTGTTGATCGGCTTTCCAAGAGGAAGCGGTGATGCTGTCGGGTAGTTTATCGAATCTGCTTTGAAAAGCTGAGTAATCGATCCACCAGCCGTCGTCTGTAAGAAAAGACATAAGGTTTGTGCATCCAAAAAGCAGGAAAAAAGATGATAACAAAATCAACGACAAGAAACGTTTGAGTATCATTATAACACCCCCTGATTATATTGTCATTATATATTATTATAAAAGCAAAGTCAATCTCTTTCGGTACCGCAACTCAAAAAAATTCCTCGGACTTGTTCCGAGGATATTTGAAACTTGTCAAGATTAATGGACAGATAAAAGAGTTAAAAATTGATTTGGGATATAATAACCGATACCAGAATGTAGCCTTTCTGAGTTGTAGTAGAGTTCGATGTAATCAACAATAGCTCTTGATGCATCCTCGAATGTGAGATGGCTGATATCAGCCATCTCACATTCGAGAGTTTTCCAAAAACTCTCGATCGGTTGATTGTCGCTCGGTGTTCCTGGTCGCGACATACTCTTACGAAACCCGTTTTTCTCAACAAGCTGCTTTGTTTTTCGGGCTGTGTATTGACAGCCTCTATCACTATGATAAACGGCTCCATCGGGTCTCACGGGATTTCTCCCTATTGCCATTTCTAAGGCATCTTGCACTAACTTCTGTGTCTGATTCCTTGCAATACTCCAGCCAACAATGCGCCTTGTTGCTACGTCAATTATTCCGCATACGTAAATCTTGGATCTAAGGCATTTCAA
>JAZSRP010000027.1:0-10624 GCA_045538555.1 Eubacteriales bacterium | reverse complement strand
CTTTCCTCTTGCGGTACCCGACTCTGCGCTCACTCCTATCGTGGCGCAATCGTCGACCGCGGCGCTTCCTTACGCTCGCTGCATCTCACACTGTGAGCGCTCGCGACGTCACCTGTTGCTTTCATATATACATTTCTCCTTGTTTTTACAGTTTGGTGTTATTATTTGTAAAAACGTGGAGAGTTATGCAGGGGATTTACTTTTGAAATGAAATGTAGTATATTGTGAAAAAGGAGGCGAGGAAATGCCAACAAAACCCGAAAAGTACATAGCAATATCAAACAAATTCAAGGTATCTTTTTACCCCATTGTTTTTTCTGTTATAAATGCATTTCTTTTAATAGCATTCATTATTTCTCGACCTGATGATTTAGCCGGTGCTCTAATTTTACTATGTATATTATTATTTGTTCTTTGTATAGCTCTCCCTGCATATTGTATCGTGTACACTAAAAGAGTGTTAACCAGAGAAAAACACGGCTTTGCCTTTACCTTTTACAATTCCACACTTATAACGCTTTCGTATGCTTTGACATTGTGTACAAAAGATGAAACTTATATATACAGTTTACTTCTTTTCGGTTGGTGCGAATTGTGGACATTGATTCCTTGGTTAATCTTCAGAAAGCAAATCAATAATTAAAATACAAAAAAACAAGCAACAGCGGAGTGAACTTCACTCCGCTGCTTTTTTATTTTATTCTGCTTTTTGAAGCCGCCAGTGCACAGGTGCCGAAAAAGCTCAGAAACGCTGCAAATACCCAGCAATTCAGGTCGTAGTTATCGCCGGTTTGGGGGGTGTCGGACAGCACACCGTCGGTAAAGGTGATATTGGCGTTTACGTCCGCATATTCCTCTCCGATGACTCCGCCAAGATGGTTGACGATGTAATTCTCCAACAGCTCAACGTCCAGCACTCCCTCAGCATCCAAAATTTTTGCGTTTTCAAACATGGTCATTCCACCGCCAAAGTCAATGAGAAAATAATTGAAAGCAGCAAACACATATTTTTTATTGAGGTCAATGGGCTTGTACGTTCCGCTTTGTTTGTCAAGAACTTTTACGTTATACACACGATAATCACCGTCCACCCCTGCAAAAAATCCGTTTTGGTCCAGCTTGACAGCACTGGGAATCGATGTATTGACCGAAAACGTCACACCCGACATATGGGGGAATGAGCCGTCCTCCTCCGGATAGCTCATCATGCTCATTTCAAGCATATCCATCAAGATCTGACCCGTGATCTCTGCCGTAACAACCTGGTTGTTGAACGGAAAAACCGAAAAAATATCATTAAACGTCACCTCGCCCGCCTCAACAGGTGCGCGCAGACCTCCGCCGTTGACAAAAGACACGTCTGCTTCAGTCTCTACCCGCAGCGCCTCCGAGCAAAGATCGCCCAGATTGGTCTCGCTGATACGCACCAGTCTGTTTCCGTCCTTGTCGTGGGTGATGAGCTCCACCTTGCTGTCACCGATCTTTCGGTTGCCAAGCTGGGAGTAATTCTCGTTGATCTCTGTGATATAGGCGTCAACAACAGCATCTGTTTTTGTGTAGCTGTCTGTGCTGACAAGCTCGGTATCAAAATTCCCGTCGGTTATCGTGAGCTTTCCGATATATTCAAATTTGGTTCCGGTGGATGAAAGAACAACGTCGTTGCCGCCCTTGTCCTTGATGATCTTTTTTTCAATCACAGAGTGAGAATGCGCATCAAGAACCACGTCAAATCCGTCCGTGCCCTCGATCACGTCAGAAATATCAAACCAATCGCCGGACTCTGCATATCCGATATGCGAAAGTGCGATCACGCAGTCTGCTCCGGCGGCTTTGGCTGCATCAATGTTTGACTGGATCACCTCACACAAATCCGACTCGTTAAATGTATAGACCACCTCTCCTTTTTCGTTTTTGAACTGTGCAGGGTTTGAAGAATTGATGGTCTCAGGGGTGGTGATTCCCACGTATGCAATGTCCAGCTCGCCGTAAGAAACGATTATGTAAGGATCAAAACAGGGCTTGTCCTCGCCGATCTTTGAAAAATTGCAGGACAGAAATTTTGTGTTTGACAATGCACTCAGCTCCTTGAGCCGTGAAAGCTTGTAGTCAAACTCGTGGTTTCCCAGAGCGATGGCGTCGTATCCAACCTTGTTCATAAGATTTATGATATATTCACCCTTGGAAACCGCGCCAAGCGTCCCCCCCTGAACAAAATCGCCGCAGGAAACAACTCCCACGTTGGAATATGTCTGTGACAATTCGTTTTTCATTGCGGCAAGCTTGGAGTATCCTTCCACGGCACAATGAACGTCGTTTTCATAGAGAATCACCACGGTGCTGCTGTCCTCTGCATATACCGCGCCCGAAAAAACAGACATGACCATACACACAAAAACACAAATCATAACTATCTTGTATCTGTTGTTCACTTTTTTACCTCCTGCTCAGCGCAAACAAACTCAAACGAACTTTTTATTTTATTATGTATCCTTTTTTGCCAAATTGCAATACAAACTTTAAAAAGCAATGTATTTTGCTTTGAGATATTGAAACTTATGATCAGGAAACATGCCTTGATACAAAAAAGAAACAAACACTCGTTTTTCTTGACACAAAAACAAAGTGTTGATATAATGATGATGATTATAGCAATGGAGTATCTGCCGTGAAGAAAATCTTTTCTGTTGACAAATCAGAGAACCTCACTTTTCTTTTCTTTGGTCATAGACTGCTTGAAAGATGCAACCATTATCTGATTTCTTTTTCTCTGAGCCGTTTCCCAATGGTGTTTTCGGAAGAACTGCTCTGTATGGAAAGAATTGACGAAACCAACTTGAGTCATCTGAAGAACTCAGGATTTAATTTCAATACCATGAGCAGTTACGTTGCCGCCAAAAACGGCTTGACAGAGGGTTTTGTGTACTATACAAAAGATACGCACGAACCTGTGGGGTGCATATGGGTGATGTACAAAGGTGGAAATGAAGCCCAATATAGAATCAGACACATTGATGCTTTTGGTTTTTATTTTTCTGTTTTTCCAAAATTCAGAGGGAACAGATACGTGGAGTATTTTATATATACCCTCCTTAAACACCTTGAACAAAAAGATATACACACTCTCTATGCAAGCGTCAGAAAAAACAACATCGCTGCCCTGCGCGCCTATGAACGCGCCGGGATGAAGATAGAATCCGACAAGAAATTTTTTCGGTTTATCAACTGGCGCATTCCTTATCCGATTATCTAAGACAGGCATTGAGGAGTTTTTATGTTAGGAAATTATTCTCAAAACAATCTCAAAAAGCTGCATACCGCCATACTGACCGCACTGAAAGAATTTGACAGAATCTGCCGAAAATACAGTATTGAATATTTTGTAGGATTCGGTACTGCCATCGGAGCAGTACGCCACAAAGGTTTTGTGCCGTGGGATGACGATATTGATGTATGCATGATGAGAGAGGAGTACGAAAAGCTCTGCCTTGTCCCTGAAAAGGAATGGAATGAACAGTATTTTTTGACCGATCCGCGGAGCAATTATAAGAATCATCGCACGTTATTCCCCTGTCTGTGGATAAAGGGCACCGCATTTGAAACCGATACTCAAATTAAATATTTCAAGCAAAATTCTGATGAGAGCTATCCTATTCATATTGACATTTTTGTTTTTGACTGTTTCAATGGACAAAAACTGAACAAAATGATCAAAAAAACAGACAATTTCAAGCGATTGATTCTATACTCAAAGTGCAGATTCAATGTTGTAAGATCCGACCCTTTCAAAACAAGACTGGCGTGCAGATCAAAACGCATTATTTCGTTCATTTTGAAGATCACGGGTTTTGATTCAAAAAAAATATACCGGAGATATCTGCGGTATTTGAAGAAAAACTCAGGAAACAGCGTCACAAGCTTTGAATTGGTCGAAACATCCGAAAAAATCAACTTTGTTTCTACGTACAAAGAAATGTTTCCGACAGTGTATCTGAAATTTGAAGATACTGAAATACCCATGCAAAAGAATTATCACGAAATATTGTCAAAGCTCTACGGTGATTATATGGCAATGCCTCCTGTGGAAAAAAGATGGAATGCCGCTCCGGCAGTACTGGATTTTGGTGACGGCAACGGAAACGTGATGGGAAAGGACTGTGATACAGATGCTTAATTTTACTGTAGGTCCGGTGCAATCTGCGGACTGTGTCAAAAAAATAGGATCCGAGGACGTGCCCTATTTCAGAACAGCTGAGTTTTCGGAAATCATGTTTGAAAACGAAAGACTGATAAAAGAATTTGCCCATGCGCCGGAGGGATCTCGCGTTGTATTTATTACCGGCTCGGGAACCGCATCCATGGAAGCCGCTGTAATGAATTCTTTTACTCCCGACGATCTTGTGATGGTCATAAACGGCGGCAGCTTTGGACAACGTTTTGTTGATTTGTGTCAGATACACAATATTTCATATATTGAGATAAAACCGGAGTGCGGTCAAACAGTCACACACGACATGCTGAAAAGTGCATACAGAAGCGGTGTGACCGGATTGCTGATCAACATGCATGAGACCTCAACCGGCGTTCTGTATGATATTGATATGATCGGCAGTTTTTGCAAAGAAAAAGGATTGTTTCTTGTGGTTGATGCCATCAGTGCTTTTTTGGCCGATGAGTTTGATATGGAGTCTGTTGGTGCAGATATAATGATTGCAGGATCGCAAAAAGCACTTGCATGCCCTCCGGGAATCTCTCTTTTGATTTTGTCAAAAAAAGCTGTTGACAGAGTAAATTGCGCCACTGCAAAATGTATGTATCTCAATTTAAGGTCTGCACTGAAAAACGGAGAGAGAGGTCAAACGCCTTTTACTCCCGCTGTTGGCACACTGCTACAGATCAATGCCAGACTGAGAGAAATAAAATCAACGGGCGGTGTTCAGCACGAGATAAACCGCACAAAAACGCTTGCAGAAGATTTTCGGTCTCGGATCAAAAATCTTCCGTTTGAAATAACTTCTCACTCTTTGTCCAACGCTGTAACCCCTCTCCACCCACTGAACGTATCCGCATACCATGTTTTCTTGACGCTCAAAGATGAATATGATATTTGGGTGTGCCCAAACGGCGGCGAATTTGCCGAACAGATATTTAGAGTGGGGCATATCGGTAATTTGACCGAAAAAGACAACACTGTATTGATCGATGCACTGAACGACATGAACAAACGTGGATTGCTGTCATCAAAGTAATCACACAATAATTGAGGTTCAAAATGATAAAAGTTATTACATACGGCACCTATGACCTGCTTCATTACGGCCACATAAGATTATTAGAACGTGCAAAAGCTTTGGGTGATTATTTAATCGTAGGCGTAACAGCAGATGGTTTTGACAAATCCCGTGGGAAAATCAACGTTCAGCAAAGCTTGATGGAACGGATCGAATCGGTCAGGGCAACCGGCCTTGCCGACGAAATTATTATTGAAGAATATGAAGGTCAAAAAATTGACGATATTCGAAGATTGGACGTAGATATTTTTACTGTTGGTTCGGACTGGGAGGGCAAGTTTGATTATCTGAACGAGTACTGTAAGGTTGTTTATCTTGACCGAACACAGGGCATTTCCAGCTCCGAAATCCGAGAAAAAAACAGAAAAACTCGTCTGGGACTGGTTGGGGAGAGCCGCATACTTCAAAAAATTGAAAAAGAATGTGGTTTTGTAAACGGTATGGAGATAGCCGGCTGTTACAGCCGTCTGCCAGAAAAGCTTGGGCTTAATTGCAACAATTACTACAGAAGCTACGAAAATCTATTGAATGACGTTGATGCTCTCTATATCATATCCCATCCCACCAATCACTACGAACAAATAAAGCTTGCGTTGAAAAACAAAAAGCACGTAATCTGTGAATCTCCCATTGCGTTGAATAAAGAGAATGCAAAGGAACTGTTTGATTTGGCAAAAACCAACGGATGCGTTTTGATGGATGGGATCAAAACAGCATACTCGACGGCATTTTCACGACTGCTTTTGCTTGTAAAAAGCGGAATGATCGGCAATGTTCTTTCTGTTGATGCAACCTGCACAAGTCTGGAATCTCTCAGAGATATTGATTTTTCAACAAGATGGAACAGCATGACTCAATGGGGGCCCACAGCGTTGCTTCCGATCTTCAAAATTTTGGGCACTGATTACAAAGATTTTCATGTCTTTTCAAAAATGCTTAACGAAGAATATCGTTATGACACTTTTACAAAAATTGATTTTGTATATAAAAATGCCACCGCTTCCATAAAAGTGGGAAACGGCATCAAATCCGAGGGAGAGCTGATCGTTTCGGGAGAAGATGGTTATGTATACGTTCCCGCACCTTGGTGGAAAACCGATTATTTTGAACTTCGATATGAGGACATTTCAAAAAACAAACGATATTTTTACCAGCTTGACGGTGAAGGCATCAGATATGAGCTCACGGTGTTTTTGAAGATGATAGAAAACAATCAGAGCAACTCATATATTGAAGAAAAAATATCCCTCGAAATCAGCGAGTTGATGGACAAGTTTTGAAAAATCCAATCAAAAAAGCGGAGTAAATTACACTCCGCTTTTTGTTTATTTTTGGTTTTTTACAAGCCGCACGCAAGCATTTCAAATCATATGATTGCATATGTATCTGTACCGGATTTGATCTGCCTCCGGCATCCCCTCTTTTTGTGACTTTGTCACAGAAAAATATTTTTTTCTTGGTTATACTATACTCACAAAAACAAAGAAAGGAAGTACACAAAATGTCCGTACTGTCATTGAATAAAAACAATTTTTCAGAGGTAGAAAACAGCAAAAAAACCGTTCTTATCGATTTTTATGCCGATTGGTGCGGCCCCTGCCGCATGGTTTCGCCCTTGGTGGACGAGATTGCAGAGGAAAACCCGCAGTTTCTGGTAGCAAAGGTCAACGTTGACCAAGAGCCGGAGCTGGCATCAAGGTTTGGGGTATCAAGCATCCCCATGCTGGTGGTGATGAGGAACGGAAAAATTGTGACTCAGTCCGTAGGCGCTCGGCCAAAAGCACAGATTCTCGATATGCTAAAGGGCTAACCTTTTCAAACGTTTCTTGTCGATGATTCGCACGCCCTTTCGGGACAGCTCCACCAGACCCTCGTTTGAAAAATACTTGAGCATTCTTGACACTACCTCACGGGCAGATCCCATGTATTTGGCCATCTGCTCGTGTGTCAGGTTTATGGTATCGCTCTCCAGACGGGCAGACTCATCGGTCAAAAAAATTGCAAGCCGTTTGTCCATGCTCATAAAAAGAATCTGCTGCATCACCCATACCACGTCGGAAAATCGGCTCACCGCCGTCTCCAGCGTAAAAATCTTTATATCAGGGTTGCTCTCAGAAACAGAAGAATAGGCAGGACCGCTGATAACGTAGCATTCACTGTCCTCCTCGGCGTCAACCATAACATCAAAAGTGATGCTCTGGAGCACGCAGGAGGCAGACAGCATGCAGATCTCTCCCGAGTGGATGCGGTAGAGCGTCACGTCCTTCCCTTCCTCGGACATAATATAAAGACGCAGACATCCCGATCTCACCAGTATCACGCCGGAGCATTCGCTTCCGTCATGAACTGTGCACCCTTTTGGATACGTAAGAGCATAGGAATTCTCGCAGAGATAATCTCTGTCGCTTTCGTTCAGCTTTTCCCAAAAGGGAAATATTTCTCTGTAAACGGGCTCAAACATTTTTCGTGCCATACAAAAGACCCTCTTTGTCATCTTTCTAGAGATATTATACTCCCATATTTCCAAGATATCAAGATAATAAAAATAATTGAGGTAACAAGCCATGGATACACACGTATACGATACCCTGATCATCGGTGGCGGCCCGGCAGGATATTCCGCCGCCCTTTATGCCGCCCGAGGAGGCCTCTCCACTCTGGTTTTGGAGCGTATGGCTCCCGGCGGGCAGATGGCGCTGACGGGTGATATTGACAACTACCCCGGATTTGACGAGGGAGTGGACGGATTTACGTTGGGCATGAAGATGCAAAAAGGCGCAGAACGGTTTGGCGCAGTTACAATGTACGGCGAGGCACAATCGCTTGACCTGGCTGCCAATCCCAAAACAATCATTTTATCCGACGGAACAGCCGTAAAATCAAAAACCGTCATCATCGCCACAGGTGCCAATCCCCGCCCCCTGGGGCTGGATCACGAAAAAGAACTGATTGGAAGAGGCATTCATTATTGTGCGCACTGTGACGGACGGTTTTACAAAGACAAGACCGTCATGGTGGTGGGCGGCGGAAATTCTGCCGCCGCAGATGCTCTGTATCTCTCACGGCTGGCAAAAAAGGTAATTTTCGTTCACCGAAGAGACACCCTCCGAGCCACCAAGCTGTATCACAAACCGCTGGCAGAGTCCCAAAACATCAGTTTTTTGTGGAACAAACGCGTGACGGATCTGGTTTTTGACACACGCATCACAGGAGCAGTGGTGGAGGATGTTTTGGACGGAACCCGATCAACGGTAGACTGCGACGGAATATTTGTTTCCATTGGCAGAGAGCCCGCCACGGAGTTTCTCACGTCTCTCGGAATCACCGATCCGGACGGATATATCGCCGCTGACGAAACCACCCGCACGTCAATTCCCGGTGTTTTTGCCGCAGGCGACGTACGAAAAAAAGTGTTGCGTCAGGTGGTCACCGCTGTTTCGGACGGTGCGGTGGCGGCACACTTTGCAGAGGAATATATTGACAGTTTGGGCTGAAAAAATATTTTTTGTTTGTGACTAAGTCACGGAAAAAGAACTTTTTGTATGCTAATATTACATCGGAAAACAAAAAAACAAACACAAAAAATTTACTTTTTCGGAGGATAACTGTTATGTGTGATAACAAATTTTACGTATGTGAAAAATGCGGAAATCTGGTTGGAATGATAAATTCATCCGGCGTGCCCATGATGTGCTGCGGCCAAAAAATGACTCTTTTGCAGCCGGGCACCGTTGAGGCAAGTGCCGAAAAACACATCCCCGCCGTAACCCTTGACGGCAATACCGTCAGTGTAAACGTGGGATCTGTGCTTCACCCCATGACAGAGGAACACAGTATTCAATGGGTGTATCTCCGCACCGACAAGGGCGGTCAGCGCAAATGCCTGTCCCCCGGCGACGCTCCCTCAGTCAGCTTTTTGTTGAAAGATGAAAAACCCATCTCCGTGTACGCTTACTGCAACCTCCACGGACTCTGGAAAGCTGACCTCTGATCATCAGTTTAAAAAACATAAAAAAGCAGAGAGATACCGATCTCTCTGCTTTTTTTTATTTGTGTGATGAGATTGTTTTATTAAATTTTTTTGCGAATCATTGCAAATGTTCGGTTCAATGATTCAAAATCAATATTACCGTTATTATCAAAAGAGGTGGCTTCAACAGTAAACTCGCCATCGTATCCATTTTTATTCAGAAAAGCAAAAAACCGGTCAAAATCTATCTTGCCATCACCCAAGTGAAGAGTAGAAAGGTTACCCCAGTCCATATACCCTCCACCATAATCATTCACATGTATATGCGAAATATACGGAAATATCCACAAATTTTCTCTTTGATATAGTGTGTGTAGTTGATTATGAAACGCTGCCATTTTTGTATCAAAGGTAAATCGTATGTCAGGATATTCTCTTGCCAAGGCGATCAAGTGGGTCATAGGATCTTGACGGTTGCATACAACATTTTCCACTGTGAGCAACATCCCATAAGCATCAGAAATATCTTTTAGGTATTTAAAACACCTTATATTATGCGAAATATTTTTGTCTGAATCTAACCCGCCCCAAAGATGCAGCACAAGCTTTTTTGAGCCAAAATCTTTTGCCAAAGAACAGTTTGTTTCAAAAATCTCAAAAGCTTTTTCTACATCACCCTCTTGGTTACGGCTGATGAGATTTCCAACATCCTTTTCAATATGAAACACGGGAAACTCCGCCGAAAGCGATAGCACAAAGTCCTTTAGGTAATCGATCTTTTCGTGCCAACTCCCGTACATCATAAATTCAAACCCATCGCATTCAAGCGCAACGGCGCATTTTTGCAAAAGTGTAAAATCTCTCCCGTTGGGTCTTCCTAACAGAGCTCCCGTAGAACAATATATTTTGTGCATATCTCTCCTTTGAAAGAATTTTCATAAAACTTGTCAATTATCGTTCAGTTATACCATAACCTCGCCCGGCTTGCGGCTCCCGAAAACTGTGACTTAAACAATTTTGTATGGGTATTTTTACTCATATTATCGGGAGTGCTCAGATTATCCGTAAAATACGGACTATCAAGATTTTTGTTGTCACTGTGTTGTCACGCTGACAATGACATTATAGCGGAGCGAAGGGGGAAATTCAATAGTTTTGCTCAAATTTCCCCAAGGATTCGATCAAGCATAGCTTGAATTTCTTTCTTATTTGTTTCATCCCCAAGCACACGGAGCGTATAGAAAACATTGTCCTTTACCCAATAGGCAGTCGGATCGTAATAGTCACCGTTATAGTAGTCATTATTATTTGATTCATTGGTGATTACGATCAATACGGGGATTTGGGATCCGGTTTCTGTGGATTC
>JAZSRP010000017.1:0-10391 GCA_045538555.1 Eubacteriales bacterium | reverse complement strand
CACTATGCCGTTAGGCATAATATCACTCCGACAAAGTCGGAATATCACTAAAAACTAACAGTTTTACGAGAGTTCGAATTCATACGCAAACCGGCAAAAATATCTTTTTTGTAGCCCATAGACATGAAAAATGTCTCTTTTGTCTACCGACAAAAGCCACTTTTTTGAGTGATGCGTTCCTTGCGGAACGTGATGCGCACTTCGTGCGTGATGTCGTCCTTCGGTCTGTGATGCACGCCTGCGGCGCGTGAACAGAACGCATCGCATCACTTATCACAGCGAAGCTGCATCACTTATCACTTGTTTACAAACACACTTGGCTTGTGATATAATGTAAAAAAGTGAGGTGTGCATTATGCAGGAATCAAAACTTAGGGAACTTTCTATGGAATTTTCCGTTGATATTATCGAATTGGTAAAGCATCTAAAATCCGTCAAGGAGTCTGTCATCTCCAACCAAATCGGCAGAAGCGGCACAAGCATCGGTGCCAATATCCACGAAGCACAGTATGCACATGGCAAAAAAGATTTTATTTCTAAACTTGAAATTGCTTTGAAGGAAGCAAGCGAAACGGGTTATTGGCTTGAACTTTTGTACAGAACGAAATATATTGATGAACAAGCCTTCAAAAGCCTTTCATCCAAATGCACTTCCCTAAGAGCAATGTTGATCGCTTCCTGCAGAACTGCAAAGGAGAATACTAAATGACAATAAAGAATGATCTTATTCTTTGGGACGACGGAGTAAATTGCTTATGCTTGCTCTCGATACCAAGCGAGCAACAATATAAATATATTGACGGGCTCCCCTGTATTACTTTCGGAGTATCTTATGAAAATGCGAATTTTAAAGGATACGATACATTTACTCTATTTGACCGTTTTTATAACAACATATTAAACGAGCTGAAAAGCACATACGGTTCTTTGAATGGTACTTTTCGCATCTGTGATATCGGTGCAGATACGGATGGATATATAGAATTTGTTTTGAAAAATGGGCTCGCATTTATTAAAGGTCAGCTTGGTGCATCATTTTTCTCCCACTCATTAAAGTTTGAGTTTCAAGCAGATCAAACCTTAATCGGACGTTTAATTCAAGCAATTGAGTTGGGATAATTAGTGTACTTTTGGTCGTTCTCACCCCCCCACTTAAACTACTTTTGGTCGCTCTTTGCCATGAATAAACGACAATTTTCCACAGAAGATTGTCGTTTTTTTCTTTGCCTGTCGGCGCAAGTGGGTGGGTGAAACTGTGAACGGAAACGGCTTCCCATCCAAAGCAAGGGGTATCCAAAATTTCAAGCAACTATTCCCGCTATGAATATCAAAAAGACAGCTTTTATCCCAAAGCTGTCTTTTTTCTCTGACTACTTTAAAAAGTTTTGCCAAGCTTTTTCAAAAGCGGGAGTTCAAAACACAAAAACAATCACGAATTCATCAAAGTGAGAACAGATTCCAAATCGGGCATAGAATTCAGAGCTCCCAGCTTTGTCACAGCCAGCGCACCTGCGGCATTGGCAAACCGTGCGGACTCAATGATATCGCCCGTGCGGAGGTACTGCACTGTCAGAGCGGCGGTAAACGCATCGCCTGCGGCGGTGGTATCCACGGTGCTGACGTCATAGGGAGAGATTAGGTCGCAGTATTTTCCGTCATAAACATAGCAGCCCCTTGCGCCCAGTTTGAGCACAACGTAGCGTATCTTTGTGCGGTTGCACAGCGCAATAGAAGCACGCAGACAGTTGTTGAGGTTGTTGGGGCGGATACCTGTCAAGATCTCTGTTTCCGTCTCGTTGGGAGAGATAATTTCCAGTTTTTCCAGCTTTTCCAAAGGAAAATCCGGTGTTGCAGGGCCTGCATCCAAAAAGAAGGGAATTCCGTCCTCGGCTGCTCTGCGTGAGGCGGCAATGACAGTGTCGGGTGCGATCTCAAGCTGAGACAGCACTGCGTCGGGATAACAGGAAAAAGAATCATCAACGTCACGCTCAGCGATGCGGCGGTTTGCGCCGGGATAAACAATAATTCGGTTTGTACCGCCTTTTTCGATCATAACCACAGCAAGACCGGTCTGCTCAAACCTGTCGGTGCTGACAAACCGTGTGTCGATCCCTTTTTCCGAAAAAAGCATCTTGAGCCGGTCGCCGTAGGCATCGTCGCCCACACGGGAACAAAAAACCACGGAAGCACCGAGGTTTGCGGCGGCAACAGCGGCGTTGGCGCCCTTTCCGCCCGGGACAAATGAGTATGCCCCCTGTGAAAGCAGGGTCTCTCCCGGAGCGGGAATGTATGGGGTGGAAAGCATAAAGTCAATGTTGGAACTGCCTACCACAAGAACTCTTTTTGCCATCGATCTTTATCCTCCTGAAAAAACTGTATTTTTTTACAATTTGTATTTTACTACATAATTATTGTGTTGTCAACTTTTTGTTGCTTTGGAGTATCGCATCCGTGTTGCCATACCGCCTCGGATATGCCGTTCTGCCCGATTTTTTGACAAAACCTCCGCCACGTCGCAAAACAGCTTTTTGTCTGCCTGCCTGAGTCGGACGGTGAGGTCCTTGTGAACGGTGGACTTGCTGATGCCAAACCGTACTGCGGCGGAGCGTACGGTACAGCCCGTTGACGCCACATACCTGGCCAGCTCCAGAACCTGCGTGAGCTTTTCTTCATTCAAAACAACATCAACTCCCAAAAAACGGGTTTTGTTGATGTATATGACGGAGCGCAGGAGATCATTCCGCCCGTTTTTGAAAAGGAATTCTTTTTGGAAAAATTGCAAAAAAAAGGGACTTTTTTCAAAAGTCCCTTTTTGATTATTCAGTAGTAATCAGTCCCACCATTTGGTGTTGGGATAGATGGTAACGTCACCGCTGGAGCCGGCAAGGTCGGGATAAGTAGCGTCATAGACGTACTGATAGCTTCTGACCATAGTGGTGGAGTAAACGGTGGTGTCGTTGTAGGTGCAGTATGCACGGAAACTGATGTTGTCATCCATACCGTTTGCGGGGAGGTTGACGATAGTAACCCAGAAAGTGATGTTCTCGTAGTCGGGGAAAGTCTTGGTGGAATCGTAGTTCTCGATACCCTGAGCAGATGCATAGAGAGCGTTGTCGGAGTCAAGAGTCAGCTCTGCGTCGCCAAGGAAACGGGTGGGGGAAAGAACGATACCAAGGTCGGTGATATCGGTGGTAGCCACGCCGTTGGGGAGACGGGTTGCATCATAGGAAGCGCCGAGACGGAGAGCGGGTGTGATGGTGTTGATTCTTGCGCCAAGGGTGGTGACCACGCCGTAAGCGGATGCGATCTCGGGAGAATACTCAGAGCCGTTGCCGTCAAAGATGGTGGTGAGAGTATCATCCGCTGCATCATAAGCAAACACGTCAGAAACGGTAAACACAGCGATGTTTCCTGCGGTGGACTCAAGCACGTCAAAAGTAAAAGTCAGAGTCAGAGGAGCAGAAGCGGTCACAACAGAGTTGCTGATGCCGTTTGCGCCCCAACCGCCGTCAACGGGGGTGTAATCGCACTGGAGATAGGCGCCGAAATCACGAACCATCTGCTCCCATGCCTGACCGTTGGGGGTGGTGACGATAGTATTGGTTGCAGAAGCGTTGGTATAATCAGCGGCAGGTGCAACGTAATCAGAATCATAATAAAGCTTGAAAGAAACAAGGGTCAAGCTCTTGCCTGCGGCAACGTCAGTGATGGAAACGTCGACAGAAGCCTCAGTCTCCTCGCGGATACTTGCCTCTGTGTTGGTGATCTGTGCAGTAAAATAAGTGTCAGCCGCAAATGCCGAGAAAGACACTGCGGAGATCAGCATAAGAACCGAAATAAGCACTGCAATAAGTCTTTTCATGATAGTCCTCCACTTTGAAATACGTATATCTGTTACAAGCATACCATACAAAATCGGGAATGTCAATATAATTTTGTACAAACTTCCTAAAAAATACTGTGGTTTTGTGCCTGTTATATCGCTGTACAAGGACTTTTTTGTCCCTTTTTAAAAAAACAAAAAACACAAATAAAAAAACAAAAGCCCCGATGCGGTTAATCGGGGCTTGCGTTTTGGTTGCAAAAACCGTTTGTTTTGCATTTGGCGCTTTTTTGTTTTTAATCAAAGCAGGACAGCTTTGGGGTTCCGTCAGACAGCACCCATCTGCCGTTGTCAAACCCCTCGGGCAGGATATCAAGGTTTGTTTCCTGGCTGTTGAGGATGGGGCCTTGCTTTGTGCCATGGTCAAACATCAGCTCCGAGATCTCGGTTTCGCTGAGGTGTTTTTTCAACAGGTCTCTGAGCCGCTGATCCTCACGTGCCGTTACTGACGGCTCAAAAACGTAGTAGTCACCCTCCAGAGATGAAAACTCGGTGCAGTTGTACTCGTTGTAGTATCTGACCAGAGCGGTTTTTTCGTTATTTGTCAGCTGAGACGTGGTTCTTTGCTGAAAGAATGAAAAAATAATACGAGCATCTCTTTGATCTTTTTTTGTCAGCAACTCTTTTGCTTTTTCAAACCTGTCGCCGGATATAAGGGCGGGAATGACGGAATAATCGCCGCAGAGGGGGTCGGATTTTGGCGAGTAGCAGGTGACCACCGCTTTGGCGTAGCCCGCAACGGTTCCTTTGCAGATGGCAGACGTGCGGAGGGTGGCGTCGGAGTAACAGCTGTCGGCAATGTTGATGTATCCGCCGATACCGCCAACGGCTGCGGCCTCGCCCTCTGTTATTACCTCAAAATTCTCTACGCTGCAGCCCACCACGTAGTTTCCTTTTCCGCAGATTGCGCCCACGCTGTCGCAATAGCCCACGGCGGTAACGGTTCCGTCACAGAGCCGAAGATTCATTATCACTCCTCTGCAGTCGGTGTTTACGGACATTGCTCCGCTGACGCCCGAAAACAGTCCCACGTCCCCCGTGCCCTTGACACGAAGTCCGTAAACGGTGTGTCCGTTCCCGTCAAAAATGCCAAAAAAGTAGTTTGTTCCGCCATCCGTATCTCCGCCGATGGGAGAAAAACCTCCCTCAAATATTCCACCCTTTTCGTAGGCAGAATCGGGGATCACGATATCGCACATCAGCTTGTAGTTGGCAGAAAGGTCGTTTCTCACCAGGTTCAGCTGTTCATATGTGTATATCTCCACTGCCTCGTTTTCGGGATAGAGGATATAAATATTTACAAGCGCCCTGAAATACGGCACTGCGGCATATGCAGCTGAGCAGATAATGCACAGCGACAAAATCACTGCGGCGGCAACCGCCAGCAGTTTTTTTGTGCTGAAGCTGCGTCTTTTTTCAAAACCCGGGGGTTGGACGGCAGGCGCAGGGAGCGAATTTTGGGTAAACGCTTTTATGCTGTCCTCCGACGGGAGCTGATAGCTCTCATATCTTGATTTGAAAAGCTTTTTTATATCTTTGGTTTTCATTGTGCTCCTCCTTGTTGGGAAAGATAACCTCTCAAACGGGAAAGGGCCCGCCGATATCTCTTTTGGACGCAGGAAACCGAAAGCTCTGTGATACGGGCGATCTCCCGATGGGAGAGCCCCGTCTCCAGTCTGAGAACAATGATCTCTCTTTCTTCATCGTTCAGCCGCAAAAGAGCTTTTTCCAGATCCATTTTCAGGTCGGAGCGGCGGGTGTCGTCCCTTGTTGCCATGCTATCGTCAAGGGGCAGAGTACGCGTCCTCTGCTTTGCACGAGAGAGAGCAAGGTTTCGGGCGATGCCCAGCACCCACGCCCGGGGATTGGTGTTTTTTTCATATCGGGCACAGGAGCTCACCACCTGACACAGGGTGTCCTGCAAAACGTCCTCTGCCTCCGTCTGGTCTGTGAGAACCGAGCAGGCAACCGACAGGATCATTCTGCCAAGCTTTTCGTATATGACTGAGAGGGCGCTTATGTCACCCTCCGATAGTTGCTTTAGGGCGGATTCGCAGGCAGAATTGACGTTTTTTCTGTCAAACATTGTTTTTTTCTCCCCTTTCAAGAAGCTTCATATATATATATCTTTCCGCCTGCATTTTCGGACAAATATTTTGAAAAAATTTTTTTAAAAGACCGAAAAACAGCCCAAGGCAAACAGCCGCCTTGGGCAACGTTTTTTTGATTGTTTTCAAATCTATTAAAAATCTTTTTTTGGAAGAATAAAATTGACGCTTTTTGGAACGATTTCCACAGTGGGGTCCTTCATGGGGGTGATCTCGCCGTCAAGGTTTACGTCCAGCAGGTGAGGAGAGAGAAGCTGCAGTTTTTTGCACCGTGTAAACATGACGATGTCACCGTACTCGGCAATATGACGTCCCTGCTTGAATTTTCCCACCAGCCGCAAAAAGGTTGGGCGGGACACAGTGTTTATCCTCACAAAATCCATCAGCCCGTCCTTGAGATCGGAGTAAGGCGCTGCGTGATATCCTCCGCCGTAATAGCTTCCGTTGGCGGCGATGGCAAACAGATAGGGCTTTTTTGGATCGCCCATGGGCTCGTCGTCCACAAGGATGGTAAAATAATTTTTCATTTTTCGCAGCAGGCATTCCGCCAACGACAGATTATAGGCGGCATGGCCTCCCACGAAAGGGAGCTTTTTGTATTTGTCCATACCCTTTGCCACTGCGGCGTCAAAACCTACGGACATGATGTTGAGGCAGGTGCGGGCATTTCCCTCACTGTCGGTGACACGCAAATGGTCAATGGGTGAAAAATCCCCCGATACCACGCACCGCAGGTTGTGAAAAAGTGTTTCGCCCATGCGAAAATGCTTTACAAAATCGTTTCCGGAGCCAACGGGAATCACTCCGAGGGCGCAGTTTTTTGAGCCGGAGCGAATGACGCCCTCGGCGGTCTCGCAGAGAGTTCCGTCGCCGCCGCAGGCATACACCCGCACAAAATCTCCGTTGTGGGCACGTATGTATTCCTCGGTCTTTTTTGTGGCGTCGCCACGGCATTCCGTGACGCAAAAATCACATGTCTCAGTCAGCAGGAGCCGTTCCACTGCCTGTATCAGATTTTTTGTATTGTCCTTTCTTCCCGCCTTTGGGTTGAGAACAAAAAAATGTCTGACTGCCATCAGGGTCTCCTTTTGTCAATAATACAGGGGCCTGCCGTTGCGGGGTCTTTTGGCTTGGTGCTTCGGCAGAGGTTGAGGATGCGCTCGGTTGTCAGCGACAGCGAGAGGAGGCGTTTTGTTTCGGATTCCTCCCGCATGGCAAGAGCGGGTTTTGTAACAATATGTATTTTTGAGTCCTTGCGTGCCCGAGCCAAAAGCTCACGTCCGTCCCCGTCGGCGGCAAGAACCGCAGTGTAGGGCGGAGGAGAGGTGACGTCGGAATGCAAAAAACCAAAAACAAGAGCCATGATCGCCCTTCTCACACGGGCGTGGGTGTATTTTTTGTCAGCGCAGGCAAAAACAAGCTCCTCCACGTCGGTGCAGGAAAAGCTGTTTTTTGAAATTTTTGAAAACAGATCCTCCGTGACTCCGTAAATTCCGGTTGGGTCGGCTCCCTTGCGGAGGGTTCCGAGTATGAACAAATCCAGTTTTTTGGAATCTATGGGAAAATCCTCATTTGCTGCCAAAACCTCGACGGAAACGTCGGGAAGGTGCGCCAATATTTCCTCCCTTGACTGCAGACTGCGGATGGAGGTGGAGGATTCCAGCGTGAGATCACGGGGGAGAGGGAGCGGGGCTGTTTTTTTCTGCTCCGAGAGGGCACGCAGGTATTCCATTGCCAAAATGTTGTTGGGAGAGGTGAGCTGATTTGCTTTTTTTGTTCCCAAAATTTTTTCCAGCTCCTGCATCAGAGCACGCGGAAACGACAGTTTTTTTTCAAAAGTGACAAGATTCGACTCCCGGAGCTGTTTTTTTGCCTGGTTGCAGGCAGAAAAAAGCAGGTCAATCTCCTCTGCATCTGATTCTGCCCCAAAAGCCAAAAAATCCGCGCCTACCCGTGATGCGATGCTCACCCCTGCTGATGCAAAATCCCGGGCAGAGGAACAGCAGTACGGCAGAGGAAGCTCCAGCACAAGGCAGGCGCCTGCCCTGAGAGCGCATTCCGCCCGCAGGTATTTGTCTGCCACGGAGATACCGCCCCGCTGAGTCAGGTTTCCGCCAAGTATGCACACAGGCAAAAAACCGTTTTTTCGAATCCTTGTCAGCTGATAAAGATGACCGTAATGAAAGGGGTTGTATTCACAGATAACGGCGGCAAACTGCCTGTTATTCATTACCAAAAACCCCCTTGCATTTTATTTATATTGGTAGTATAATGAAAAAAATATCAAAAGTCAATCAATAAGGAGCAATTATGTACATTCTGGTTGTCAACGCAGGAAGTTCTTCACTCAAATATCAGCTTTTTGACATGGACAAGGAAAAAGCCGTGGCAAAGGGTCTGTGCGAGAGGATAGGCATTGACGGAAAGCTCACTCACG
Source organism: Eubacteriales bacterium (assembly GCA_045538555.1). Classification (GTDB taxonomy): domain Bacteria; phylum Bacillota; class Clostridia; order Oscillospirales; family CAG-382; genus Coliplasma. The sequence continues at coordinate 1,963 of JAZSRP010000017.1, read as the reverse complement.
AGCTCATCGGCGACAAAAAAGTTAAAAAAGACATTTCTATGCCCACACACGCAGAGGCGGTCACCGCACTGGTGGAGCACCTCACCGATGCAGAGGTTGGCTGTATCAAGAGCATGCAGGAGATCTCCGCAGTGGGCCACCGCATCGTGCAGGGCGGTCCCTGGCTCATTGACAGCGTCGTGTATGATGATGAGGTGGGTGAAAAGCTTGACCGTTGCATCGATCTTGCTCCCCTCCACACAAAAGCACACATTCTCGGTATTCAGGGCTGTCTCAAGGTTATGCCCGGTATCCCTCAGGTGCTGGTGATAGACACCCAGTTCCACCAGACTATGCCTGATTATGCTTACACATACCCCATTCCCAAGGAATTGGCAAAAAAATACGCTATTCGCCGCTACGGATTCCACGGCACCTCCCACAGATATGTGTCCGGAAAGGCCATCGAGTATCTGGGCAACCCCAACGCAAAGATCGTTACATGCCATCTGGGCAACGGCTCATCCATCACTGCGGTTGATGCAGGAAAATGCATTGACACCTCCATGGGATTCACTCCTCTTGAGGGCGTCATCATGGGCTCCCGCTGCGGCGCGGTTGATCCTGCCATCATTCCTTTTCTTATGGAAAAAGAAAATATCCCTGCCACGGAGATGGGCGACTGGATGAACAAAAAATGCGGATTCCTGGGAGTTTCCGGCATTTCCAGCGACCTGCGTGAGGTGATGGCGGCAAGAGCAGAGGGCAACGACGACGCCCGCCTGTCCGTGGATATTTTGCAATACCAGATCAAAAAATACATCGGATCCTACACCGCCGCAATGAACGGACTTGACTGCGTTGTGTTTACTGCCGGTATCGGCGAGAATGATGCAATAATCCGTGCAGGCGCACTGAAGGGTATGGAGTATTTTGGCATCGAGCTTGATGAGGAGAAAAACAACACCAGAGGAACCGTTGAGATCAGCTCCGAGAACTCAAGAGTCAAGGTTTTGGTCATCCCCACCAACGAGGAGCTGGTTATCGCATCCGATACCCTGCGTCTCGTCAGTGAAAAATGAGCGCCTCTTCTGCTACCCGTGAGGAAATACAAAACCAAAAGGGACACCGTGCCCGCCAGCGCAAAAAGCTGACAGATCTTGGTGCGGAACGTCTTTCGGACAAAGAGATTTTGGAGATGCTGCTGTACTATGCGCTGCCCCGCGTGGATACCAAGCCCATTGCCAACACACTGTTGGATCGGTTTGGAAGCATCGAGAATATCATCAATGCAGATCCCGCTCAGATCACTGATATTTCGGGTATAAAAGACAATGTATGTGTGTTTTTTGCATTGCTCAAGCAGGTGGTTGAGAGAACAAGCACCCCTGTGGAAAGAGGAAATTTCTTTGACTCCGACACCGTATCATCGTATCTCAAATCATTGTTTTTTGGAGCGGACCGTGAGCTGGTATATGCCCTTTTTATCGACGAAAACGGGAACTTGCTTGACAAGCAGTTGATCTTTTCAGGCAACGTCAGCTCTGCCAAGCTGTCTCTCCGTCCCGTGACGGAAGGTGCCATCCGCACAGGCGGAAACAACGTGATCATTGCCCACAACCATCCCAGCGGAAGCTCGGTTCCGTCTTCTGACGATATTTATACCACCAACGCCATCGGGGCGCATTTGTCCGCCAATGAGATCAATTTGGTGGAACATTATATTGTCACCTCCACAAAAATAACCGGGATTTTGAAGGCGTGAAAAGAGCGCAGAACACACAAAAAAAGAAGATTGTAAAGTGAACTGATTAACACGTTTGCAAAGTTCGATGTAATTTGTGGTGTTGTGCGTTTCCACAAGTAGATTATAGGAAAAAATTCCGAGGGAAAATCCCTCGGAATTTTATTATATTTTTTGTGTTTTGAACGAACCTCACCTCTCGTCGTACGGTAGTACGCCTTCGGGATCGGTTCGTCCAAT
>JAZSRP010000020.1:0-38934 GCA_045538555.1 Eubacteriales bacterium | reverse complement strand
ATTACACTCCGAATATAAACCAACTGGTGACCAGCCGCAGGCGATTGAAGCCCTTGTAACAGGTTTTAAGGAGGGAAATCAGTTCCAGACCCTGCTTGGTGTTACTGGTTCCGGAAAAACTTTTACGATGGCAAATATAATCGAAAAAGTTAACCGTCCGACACTAATTTTGGAACCCAATAAAACGCTTGCAGCTCAGGTTTGTTCCGAAATGATGGAGTTCTTTCCGAATAATAGTGTCAATTTCTTTGTTTCTTACTATGACTATTATCAACCCGAGGCGTACGTGCCCGGCAAAGATATTTATATCGAAAAAGACAGCGCGGTCAATTCTGAGATAGACAAGCTGCGCCATTCTGCCACAAGTGCTTTGTTTGAACGCCGTGATGTGATCATCGTTGCGTCGGTCAGCTGCATCTACTCATTGGGTGATCCCGAGGAATACGGCAGACAGGTGATCTCCCTGCGAAAGGGTGCTATCTTTCCCCGAAACGATATCATCAAGCAGCTTGTTTCACTGCAGTATGGCAGGAGTGATATTGGATTTGAACGCAATAACTTTCGGGTCAGAGGAGACGTTCTGGAGATTTTTCCCTCCAACACCGATACCGACGCAATACGTGTTGAGCTGTTTGGAGATGAGATCGACCGCATCTGTCAGATAAACACCGTGACCGGCGAGGCGGTTGCAAACTTGTCACATGCGGCGATATATCCCGCATCACATTATGTAACCGGTGCCGAAAAACGCAAACTCGCTCTTGATGAGATTGTTGCAGAGCTTGACGAGCGAATCGAATTTTTTGAAAAAGAAAACAAGTTCATAGAGGCACAGCGTATCCGTGAGCGCACAATGTTTGATGTGGAGCAGATAAGAGAGATCGGATTCTGCTCGGGAGTGGAGAATTATTCCCGTGTTCTTTCGGGCAGAAAGCCGGGAAGCGCACCTTATACGCTGCTGGATTATTTTCCGTCTGATTTTATCACACTTGTGGACGAGAGCCATGTCATGCTACCTCAGATAAGAGGCATGGCGTCAGGCGACAGAGCCAGAAAAAAGAACCTGATCGATTACGGCTTCCGTCTTCCCTCGGCTTATGACAACCGTCCTTTGGTTTTTGAGGAATTTGAAGAAAAAAGGGGGCAGACAGTGTACGTCAGCGCCACCCCCAAGGAATATGAGAAAGAACTGTCTGTTCAGTGCGTTGAGCAGATAATTCGTCCCACGGGACTTTTGGATCCCCGTGTGGAGGTGAGACCCACAAAAGGTCAGATCGACGATCTGGCAGGCGAGATACGCCTCCGTGCAAAAAAAGGCGAGCGTGTTCTTGTCACCACTCTCACAAAAAAAATGGCAGAGGATCTGACAGAGTTTTTTGAGCTGGGCGGGATCCGATGCAGATATATGCACTATGATATAGACACCATTGAACGTATGGATATTCTCCGCGGTCTGCGTGCGGGAGAGTTTGACGTTTTGGTGGGTATCAACCTGCTCCGTGAAGGACTTGACCTGCCGGAGGTTTCGCTTGTGGCAATACTTGATGCTGACAAAGAGGGATTCTTACGCAGCGAAATTTCCTTGGTGCAAACCATAGGACGCGCAGCACGAAACGCAAACGGGCTGGTCATAATGTATGCTGACAATATTACCGGATCAATGGAACGCGCCATCTCCGAGACCGAGAGACGGCGCAAGATTCAGGACGAATACAACCAAAAGCACGGCATTGTGCCCAAAACTATCATCAAGGAGATTCGCGAGCCCCTTGAAATAAGCAGCAAAAAGGATATGGAAAAAGCGGAGAAAGGCAAGATGTCCGCCGATTCAAAACGAAAACTTATTGAAAAACTGACTGACGATATGAAACGTGCCGCCAAGGAGCTTGATTTTGAAACGGCGGCAGCTCTGCGTGACAGAATACGCAGATTGATGTGACGGAGGAATTTATGGCTGGCAAGATAGTTATAAAAGGCGCAAGAGTTCACAACCTGAAAGACATTTCTCTCACCATTCCCAGAGACAAGCTGGTTGTATTCACAGGGCTTTCCGGCTCCGGAAAATCCAGTCTTGCCTTTGACACGCTTTATGCAGAGGGGCATCGCAGGTTTGTTGAATCTCTCTCTTCCTATGCCCGCATGTTTCTGGGACAGCTGGACAAGCCAGATGTTGATACGATCGACGGGCTTTCTCCTGCAATTTCCATCGATCAAAAGACAACGTCACGCAACCCTCGCTCCACCGTTGGAACCGCAACGGAGATATATGATTATCTCCGTCTGCTGTATGCAAGGATCGGTATTCCCCATTGCCCTGTCTGCGGAGAAGAAATAAAACAACAGTCTATCGATGAAATCGTTGAACGGGTTCTTGAACTGGAGGAAGGAACAAGATTTCTTGTGCTTGCCCCCGTTGTAAACGAAAAAAAGGGCATGCACGAAAAAATATTTGAGGATGCGCTGAAAAGCGGCTACGTGCGGGTCCGTGTTGACGGAATAATGTATCAGCTTGATGAGAAAATTGAGCTTGACAAAAATATCAAGCACAGTGTTGATATTGTAGTTGACAGACTTGTTATGCGTGAGGATATCCGTTCCCGCCTGGCAGAGAGTGTTGAGGCCGCCTCAAAGCTGGCGGGAGGAATCATAAAGATATTGCTGGTAGATGCCCCCGATGGCGATAACGAGATGACATTTTCTCAAAATTATGCCTGCAAGACTCACGGAATTTCTATTGGAGAGCTATCACCCCGTATGTTTTCGTTCAACAATCCTGCCGGCGCCTGTGAGGCCTGCGGTGGACTGGGATCAAACAACGTATTTTCTGCCGAAAAGCTTATACCTGACAAACGGCTTTCGCTGTATGCGGGCGCAGTGCAATGTAACGGATTCAAGAGTGCGGAGCCGAGTGGATATTTTGGAGAGATGATCAACAGCGTGGGACAGTTTTACGGATTTGACGTTCATACTCCAATCAAGGATTATACCGATGAGGCGTTGTCAGTGCTGTTCTACGGCAACAAGCGAAAAAGAAAATCAACCGCCGAGCCTGTGTTCAAGGGTATCATCGGTATGATAGAGCACCGGTACAAAATGGGCGGCGGCTATGAGTCAAAAGATTATTACGAGCAGTTTATGGATTATATTCCGTGCCCCGTATGCAACGGAAAGAGACTGAAAAACGAGTCGCTTTCCGTCACTGTGGGCGGTATCGATATCATAGAGCTTTGCAACAAATCCGTTGTTGAATCACGCAAGTTCTTTGCTTCTCTCAAGCTCTCAAAAACCGAGGAAGAAATAGCCCGTGAGATAAAAAAAGAGATCAACGCCCGACTTTCCTTTTTGGAAAACGTGGGATTGGGTTATCTCACCCTGTCACGAAAAGCCGGCTCGTTGTCGGGCGGTGAGGCGCAGAGGATACGTCTCGCAACCCAGATAGGGAGCTCGCTGATGGGTGTCATGTATGTTCTTGACGAGCCAAGCATCGGGCTTCACCAGCGCGATAACCGAAAACTCATCGATACACTAAAAAAACTCCGTGACCTTGGAAACACCGTTCTTGTGGTAGAGCACGATGAGGAGACTATCGAATCGGCGGATTTTGTGGTAGATATCGGACCGGGAGCGGGAATACACGGCGGAGAGGTAGTATTTACGGGCACTCCCAAAGAAATAAAAAAATGCAAAAAATCCATCACAGGTCAGTACCTCAGTGGTGAAAAAAAGGTTTACGTCCCAAAGCAGCGCAGAGCGGGAAACGGCAGATTTCTGACGGTTATAGGCGCATCCGAAAACAATCTCAAGGATATCGACGTTGTGTTCCCTCTGGGAAAATTTGTGTGTGTCACGGGTGTATCCGGCTCCGGAAAATCTTCCCTTGTCAACTCCGTGCTTTACAACACGCTGGGGCGTGAGCTGGGCAGGGCATCGCTCATTCCGGGCAAGCACCGTGAGATCGTGGGTATGGATGAGATTGACAAGGTGATCCAGATCGATCAGTCGCCCATCGGACGCAATCCCCGTTCAAACCCCGCCACTTATATTGGTCTTTTTACGGAAATCAGATCCGTATTTGCCTCCACACCTGAGGCAAAGGAGAGAGGATACACTGACGGAAGATTTTCTTTCAACGTAAAGGGCGGCCGCTGTGAGTCATGTAACGGTGACGGTACTCTCACCATTGAGATGCATTTTCTTCCCGACGTATACGTTACCTGTGATGTGTGCAAAGGAAAAAGATACAACCGTGAGACCCTTGAGATAAAATATAAGGGCAAATCCATCTATGACGTTTTGGAGATGACCTGCGAGGAAGGCAAAGAGTTTTTTAAGAATTATCCTTCTATCAGCCGAAAGTTGGAGACTCTCTGTGCTGTGGGATTGGGATATGTAAAGATTGGACAGCCCGCAACCACTTTGTCCGGAGGAGAGGCACAGCGTGTCAAGCTTGCCAACGAGCTTTCAAAGCGCCCTACGGGAAAAACACTTTATATACTTGATGAGCCAACTACGGGACTTCATACCGATGACGTAAACAAACTTGTATCCGTGCTCCAAAAGCTTGTGGATGCCGGAAACAGCGTTGTAGTTATCGAGCACAATCTTGATCTGATCAAGACAGCTGATTATATCATTGACCTCGGTCCCGACGGCGGTGACGGCGGCGGGCGTGTGGTGGCAAAGGGCACCCCCGAGGATGTTGCAAATAATCCCGACAGCTACACGGGATATTACCTGAAGGAGAAACTTGACGGATGACGAACGAAAAATATTCTCATCTTCTGAAAAACGTTGAAAAACCGGGACGATATATCGGAAACGAATTTTCTTCCGATATTCCCGATCCCAAGTTCTGTGACCTGCGTGTGTGCTTTTGCTTTCCGGATACCTACGAGATCGGAATGTCCAATCTGGGTATGAAGATCCTGCAGAGCGCTCTTAACAATACGGGCTTTGTTTCCTGTGAGAGAAGCTATATGCCGTGGGTGGATATGCAGGAGCAGCTGAAAAAATACGATCTCCCGCTTTTTGCTTTGGAGAGCGGAGATCCTTTGTGCGATTTTGATGCAGTGGCGTTTACACTTCAGTACGAGCTGTGCTACACAAACATGGTTGCGATGCTGAAGTTGTCAAAAATACCACTCTTGACAGAGGAAAGGGGAGAATCCGATCCCATCGTTCTTGCAGGCGGTCCCTGCTCTTACAATCCTGAGCCGGTGGCTGATTTTGTGGATATATTTTCTATCGGAGAGGGCGAGGAGGCGTTGACTGAGCTTTTTGAATTGATTCGTGACTGCAAAAAGCAGGGGCTGACAAGGCAGGAAATTCTTTTCCGTGCTTCACAGCTTGATGGGTTTTATGTTCCCTCCCTTTATGAGGTTGAGTACAATAAAGACGGCACCCTGAAAAGCTTTGAGCCAAAAAAAGAAGGGGTTCCCAAAAGAATCAAAAAACGCATCATTTCCAACCTTGACACGGTACATTTTCCACGTAGCTGCGCTGTTCCGTTTCTTGAGACGGTGCACGACCGTGTGATGCTTGAAGTGTTTCGGGGATGTATCAGAGGATGCAGATTCTGTCAGGCAGGAATGGTGTACCGTCCGTATCGTGACAAGTCCCCCGAAACGTTGGATGCTGATGCGCGTGAATCTGTTAACAACAGCGGGTATTCCGAGATCGCCCTTACTTCGCTTTCTATCAGCGATTATCCGCGATTGCCGCAGCTGATAGACAAGCTTCTTCCTTGGACGGACAAGGCGATGGTCAACCTTTCACTACCTTCAATGCGAATCGACAATTTTTATGAGGAACTGTTGAAAAAGGTTTCGTCCGTACGCAAAAGCGGACTCACCTTTGCTCCCGAGGCGGGTACTCAGCGGCTACGTGACGTTATCAACAAAAATATTCGCGAGGATGAGATAATGCTTGCCTGCTCCCGTGCTTTTGATGGCGGCAGAAATTCGCTCAAACTGTATTTTATGAACGGACTTCCCACCGAGACGGATGAAGATGTCCGTGGTATCGGCGGTTTGGCACAGAGGATAGTTGATCTGTATTATACAAAAAAACGTCCGGGAAAAGGCGTGACGGTAACGGTCAGCGTTTCCTGCTTTGTGCCAAAGCCCTTCACGCCCTTTCAGTGGGAACCGCAGGACTCTTTGGAGGAGCTGGAACGGAAACAGCAGCTCTTGAAAGACGAGATAAAAACCCGAAAGATCGCATACAAATACCACGATGCAAAGGTGTCACGCATTGAGGCGGTATTTGCACGCGGGGATCGAAGATTGTCAAAATCCCTTGTTGCCGCATGTGAAAAAGGAATGATGCTTGACGGCTGGGATGAGTTTTTTAGCTACGAAAACTGGCTGTCAGTGTTTGAATCCGTCGGCATAGACCCTTCGTTTTACGCCAACAGAAGGTTTGGAAAGAATGAGCTTCTCCCATGGGATTTTATTGATATCGGCGTGACAAAAAAATTCATGCTTTCTGAGTATGACAAAGCAGTTGCGGAGGAGACGACACCTGATTGCCGCACAAAATGCTCAAATTGCGGAGCCGCATCTCTTTGCAAGGACAGATGCGTCTGCAACGAAAGGGGAGGTAACGATTGATGGCTGATTACAGGATCACCTTTTCAAAAACGGGCGGGCTCAAGTACATATCCCATCTTGATCTTCAACGTGCGATGGCACGGCTTTTGATAAGGTCACAGCTCCCCGTGGCATTTTCCGAGGGCTTCAATCCACATCCCCGGCTGAGCTTTGGACTTCCGCTTTCGATTTATCAAGAGGGCGAGAACGAGCTGATGACCATTCGCCTCACCGAGGATAGGGATGTAAACGAAATATGCAAAAAACTCAATGCTTGCTCTTTTCCCGGAATGGTATTCAAAAAAGCTGAGCTGCTGACACAAAAAGCAAAAATACGGTCTGCAATATACCGTCTGGAATGCACGACTGATATGACCGAGGAGGAATTTTCCTCCGCCTTTGCGGGGGAGATGCGGGTCATCAAACGCTCAAAAACAAAAGAGGCGGAGGTAGATATAGCACCGATGATCAAGCTTCTTTCGGTTTCAAAATCCGATGGGATCCTGATCTGTCGCGCAGAGCTCCCCGCACAGGAGCAAAACTATCTCAATCCGTCTTATATTGCTGCATATTTCGGTGAAAAGCTGACTGTTTTGCGGACCGTGCGTGAAAGCATTAACTTTTGAGCATAAAAATGTGTTGAAATTTGATGTATGGTTTGGTATAATATATTGATTTAATGTGTTTGTAGAAAAACACTCAAAAAAAGCCAAAACAAAAAACCAAAGAGGTGAAATTATGGCTGCAAAATACAAAAGAATTTTGCTCAAACTCAGCGGTGAGGCACTTGCGTCAAAGGACGGAAAGATATTTGACGGTGATTTTCTCACACTGATAGGCACAAAAGTAAAAAAACTTACCGAAATGGGCATTCAGGTGTCCCTTGTTGTGGGCGCAGGCAATATCTGGCGCGGTGCCAGACAGGGCGGCCTTTCCATCGACCGTGTCAGAGGCGATCATATGGGTATGCTTGCAACGGTAATCAATTCCCTTGCCTTGCAGGATTATCTCATCAATGCAGGTGTCACCACCAGAGTCATGAGCGCATTTCCCATCTCTCAGGTGTGTGAGCCCTATTCTCAGTACAAGGCCATCGAGTATCTGGAAAAAGGCGAGGCGGTGATTCTTGCCTGTGGTGTGGGTTATCCTTTCTTCTCAACGGATACGGGTATGATGCTTCGTGCCGCCGAGCTGAAATGCGACGCCGTTCTTTCTGCCAAGAACGTGGACGGTGTGTATGACAAGGATCCCGCAAAATACCCCGACGCAAAGAAATTTGATGAGCTTACTTATGCAGATGCTCTTGCACGAGATCTCAAGGCCATTGACGTCAGCGCTTCTGCTATCGGAAGGGAAAACAACATAGAGACAATTCTATTTGCGCTTTCCGATCCTGACAATATCATTCGTGCTGCCGAGGGACAAAACGTTGGCACCATACTTCACAACTGAAAAAATAAAGAACATAAACGCAATTTTGGAGGAATATCATGAACTTTGACAAAAAACCCTTTGAAGAAAAAATGAAAAAAACCATTTCCGTTCTTGTTGACGATTTTGGAACTATCAGAGTGGGCAGAGCCAGCTCAAAGGTTCTTGACAAGATCACCGTGTCTTATTACGGCACACCCACAGGACTTGACGGCGTTGCCACCATCAAGACCACCGATGCCCGCACTCTTCTTATAACTCCTTGGGAAACAAGTATGCTCAAGGAGATCGAAAAAGCAATTCTTGCCTCCGATGTTGGCATCACACCTCAGAACGACGGCAAAGCGATCCGCCTTGTATTCCCCTCACTTACAGAGGAGAGAAGAAAAGAACTCACAAAAAAGACCGCAAGGATGGGCGAGGAGTCCAAGGTTGCTATCAGAAATATCAGACGTGAGGCGGTTGACGCTGCCAAAACCGCCAAGAAAAACAGTGAGCTGACCGAGGATGATCTCAAGCAGGCAGAAAAGGATATTCAGGACCTCACGGACAGATATATCAAAGAGGTTGATGCCGCTGTTGCCAAAAAAGATAAAGAGATCATGGAGATCTGACGTATATAACACACAAACGTTTGCGGAGGAATTATGGCGTCACAGACAAAGCTTCCAAAACATATTGCAATCATCATGGACGGAAACGGCCGTTGGGCAAAAAAACGTTTTTTGCCCCGTACAGCGGGCCACAAGGTAGGACTTGATACCTTTGTCAATACCGTTGATACTTGCAGCGATATGGGCATTGAGTATCTCACTGTGTATGCCTTTTCGTGCGAGAACTGGAACCGTGAGCAGTCAGAGGTGAGTGCTCTGATGGAGCTGATGAGCAAAGGTATCACAAAATATGAGCCCGAGATGATGCGAAAAAATATCCGCCTTCACCTCACGGGTGATATGTCCATGTTTGAGGACAAATACGCCCATGCTCTGTTGGGTGCCGAGGAACGCCTTTCTTCCAATACCGGCATGGTGCTCTCTGTCTGCCTTTCGTACGGAGGCAGACAGGAGCTGGTTCATGCATTCAACCAACTCATAAAACAGGGAAAACAGGAGATTTCGGCAGAGGATATTTCTGCCAACCTGTACACCTCCGGTATTCCTGATCCCGACCTTGTCATACGCACCAGCGGCGAATACCGCATCTCAAACTTTCTTCTCTGGCAGTCTGCATACGCCGAGTATTATTTCACTGACGTATTGTGGCCTGATTTTGACAAGGAAGAACTCAACAAGGCGATCGAGGCGTATTCCTCAAGAGAGCGCCGTTACGGGAGGTAAAAAATGCTTACAAGAATAATCACAGCCGTGCTTGCACTTGCGCTTTTTTTGCCGGTGTTGATATTTAGCGGACAGACAGGGATCACAGCTGTTTTTGCATTGATATGCGGTTTTGGTGCATTTGAAATGCTGGGCTGCTGCGGGGTACGTAGGAATCTATATGTCTCAATTCCTTCCGTGGTGCTTTGTGTTGCCACGGTTTTGCTGCCTCTTGCGCCAATGTATTGCTCCTGCCTGTCAGTTGTCACACCAATGGCGATCGCATCTGCAGCACTTGTTTATTTTATGTTTATCACGGTGTTGGCACATGGGAAAACTGATCCGGAGCGCCTGATGATGACATATTCGGTTTTGTTTTATATAACAGCAGGGTTCTATTCGGTATCTTCACTTTATACCGTCTTTGACGGATTGGCGGGAATCGCACTTGTTCTCTTTGTTTCGTGGGGAACGGACACTTTTGCGTATTTTGGCGGAATGGCATTTGGAAAACGCAAGCTCTGTCCGGAGATATCTCCCAAAAAAACCGTCGCAGGTGCAGTATCGGGTACAATTTGCGGTACACTATTGGGAGTGGGAACCATGTGGGTGATGCTTGACCGTCCGCTGCTTGGTTTGATTGCGCTTCCGTTGTCTGTGGCAAGCCAGCTGGGTGATCTTGCTGCTTCTGTTATTAAACGCAGATTCGGTGTCAAGGACTACGGACGTCTTTTCCCGGGTCACGGCGGAATACTTGATAGGTTTGACAGCATTATTCCCGTGTCTGTTATCGCATACTTGATTTTTGGCATCTGCGGTGTGGCTTGACCCGCTTTTTGGAGCTTGATATGAACAAAAACACAATTTCAGTCATCGGTTCCACCGGTTCAATAGGTACACAGACCCTTGATGTTGCACGAAATTTGGGCATTGGTATAACTGCTCTTGCCGCAGGTACAAATGTTGATCTGCTTTTGAAGCAGTGTCTGGAATTTCAACCAAAAACCGTTTCGGTGGGCGAAAAAGGTTATGCCTATCTCAAATCACAATTGGCAGGAAGCGGCACAAAGGTTCTTTGCGGTGATGAGGGACTCAATGAGATTGCATACAATGATGAGTCACCGGTCATCGTCAACGCTGTTACAGGCATAAAAGGACTGCTTCCCACTCTGGAGGCGGCACGAGCAGGAAAAAAAATAGCGTTTGCCAATAAAGAAACCCTGGTGGCAGGCGGTACGCTCGTTACCGAAACAGTAAAAAAGCATGGAGCGGAGCTTTTGCCCGTTGACAGTGAGCACTCCGCTATATACCAATGCCTGCGTTGCGGAAAGGAACCCAAAAAGATTCTTCTTACCGGATCAGGCGGCCCATTTTTAGGAAAAGACAGAGGATTTTTGCAGACGGTGACGCCCGAAATGGCCGTGAGACACCCCCGCTGGAACATGGGCAAAAAAATCTCCGTTGACTCTGCAAGCTTGATGAACAAAGGGCTTGAGCTGATTGAGGCGGTTCACCTTTTTGATGTAGAACCCCAAAAAGTGGAGGTAGTGATTCATCCTCAAAGCATCATACATTCCATGGTGGAATTTGCCGACAATGCGGTGATCGCACAGATGGGGACGCCCGATATGCGGCTCTGCATTCAGTATGCGGTGACTCTGGGTGAGCGTTTTCCGTCACCTGCATCCGAACTGTCGCTGTTTGATTCATCTCTCACTTTTTTGCGACCGGATGAGGACACGTTTCCGCTTTTAGGGCTTGCAAAAAAAGCCATTTCCAGATCGGGCAATATTCCTGCCGCTATGAACGGCGCCAACGAGGAAGCGGTTGCTCTGTTTTTGGCAGGAAAAATTTCATTTTTGCAGATGTTCTCGGTAGTAATCAACGCTACTGAAAACGCATATTTTATACAGAATCCAACCCTGGATGATATCATTGCCACCGACAAAGCTGCGCGTGAATACGTGAACAAAGCAATCTGAACGGAGTGAACCCATGCTTTCTGCATTTATAACAATACTGATTACGGTGTTTGTATTCGGAATCCTCATATTCGTACACGAATTCGGTCATTACCTTGTAGCAAGAAAATGCGGGGTAGGGGTGATCGAGTTTGCCATCGGCATGGGACCGACTCTCAAAAAATGGAAGGGCAGATACAACGATTTTTCTATCAGAGCCATTCCCATTGGCGGCTTTGTCAATATGGTAGGTGAGTATGACGAGGAGATCCCGGAGGAACATAAATACAAGATTCCTCTAAACACAAAACCTGTCTGGCAGAGAATGCTTATTGTGCTTGCAGGGCCTTTTATGAATATTGCATTGGCGTTTTTGGTGATGCTGGTGCTGGTTTCTACAGGGAACGTTATCGGTTCCACAACGGTTGCAAGATTTTTTGATCAAAGCACCAGCAGTCAATCGGGGCTGATGGTGGGCGACGAGATCGTTGAGATAAACGGAAAACGCATACGCTGTTTTCCCGATCTGTCGTACAAGATACTTTCTGACGGACTTGAGCCGGTGGATATGGTGGTTGTCCGCAACGGAAAAGAGGTTGAGCTGAGGGGTGTGCGGTTTGGTATATCCCATGACGGAAGCGTAAATTTTGGAGACATGGATTTTTATGTCAAAGAAAAAGAGAAAAACTTTGGCAATGTTATCTACGAATCCTTTTGGCAATCCGTATCCACTGTGTATATGACCGTTGATTCACTTATTGACACCTTTTCGGGCAGATACGGAACGGATGCAGTGGGAGGCCCCATTGCCGTAGGCGGTGAGATCGGAAACACTCTTGAGCAAAGCGGCAGCTTTGTTGAGGCGGTTCAAAATATCGCCACGCTTGTTGTGTTTATTTCGGTTTCTTTGGGTGTCTGCAACCTTTTGCCCATTCCCGTGCTTGACGGCGGAAGATTTTTGTTTTATATCATCGAGGCTGTCAGAGGAAAGCCCATGAACCCCAAGGTGGAGAACACCATAAGTGCATTTTTTATGATATTGCTGCTGATGCTGATGGCTGCAGTGGCATTCAAAGATGTTTTGGGATTGTTTAAATAATTATGAGAAAATCAAGAGAGATAAAGATAAAAAACACTATTATCGGCAGCGGAAATCCCATTGCCGTTCAATCAATGACAAACACAAAAACCTCCGACCGAGACGCAACCCTCGGACAGATAAAAGCTCTTGAGACGGCAGGGTGTGATATTGTCAGATTTACCGTAAATGACGTTTCTGCTGCAGAGAATATCCAGTATTTTGTTGAGAATTGTTCTCTTCCTTTGGTGGCGGACATTCACTTTGACCATCGTCTTGCACTGATGGCTGCAGAGAGAGGCATCTCAAAGATACGCATAAATCCCGGAAATATCGGCAGCGACGAGAATATAAAAAAGGTTGCCACTGCGTGTAAAAAGCAAGGGATACCCATTCGCATCGGCATAAACGGCGGCTCGTTGGAGACGTCTCTGCTTCAAAAATACGGCTCTCCAACTGCAGAAGCACTGGCAGAAAGTGCGGTCAACAATGCACGGATGCTTGAAAAATTTGATTTTTATGATATCGTCCTTTCCGTAAAAAGCTCTGATGTAAAAACAATGATCACCGCAAACCGGCTTTTGGCAGAAATGACGGATTATCCCATACATATCGGTGTTACCGAGACAGGAGACGTACGCCGCGGAACCTTAAAATCTGCTGTGGGTATAGGATCACTGCTCTGTGACGGAATAGGTGATACGCTCCGTGTCTCCCTGACGGATGATCCCGTCAATGAGGTTGCAGCCGCCAGAGATATTATGTTTGCCTGCGGTATCGGCGGAGGAATCAACATCATTTCCTGCCCAACCTGCGGCAGAACCATGACAAACCTTATCTCCCTTGTGGAAGAGTTGGAAAGAGAAACATCGGGCATCCGCACAACCAAGCGTATTGATGTTGCACTTATGGGATGTGTGGTCAATGGACCCGGGGAGGCAAAGCATGCTCACGTGGGGGTTGCCTGCGGTGATAGGTGCGGAATGCTTTTCAAAAAAGGCGAAATTATCAAAAAACTGGGTGAGGATGAGATTATCCCCGCTCTTTTGACAGAAATTAAAGGAATGCTCAATGATCAATGAATTTTTGAAAAAATTCAACAAAGCGGATTTTTCCTCAACTCTTGTTGCGGAGCTTTCTGCATTGTCTGATTTTGGTCTCAAGGTGGACAAGCAAAACCAAAGGATTGCTGTGAGAATGTCTTTTGATTGCTATGTTGCGCCTGAAGTCCTTTTTGAGACTGAGTCTGTCATAAAAAGCGCATATCAGCTCAACGGAGTCAGGATATTTCCGCATTTTTCCGGTGTGGAGTTTGGTATGTCCCATATGGACGGTGTTATTGACACACTCAAACACGTGTCCGACCTTGATTACGGTTTTTTTGATGACTGCAGTTACTCTTATGATAAGAATAACGGATATTTTGACATAACCCTTCGGGACAGGGTGGACAGTATGCTCCCCGGCGCCAATGGTGCGGAGACGTTTATTGAGCAGTGCGTAAAAGCACAGTTTGGTACGACCATATATGTCAAGCTTCACAGCGGAGATATAGACGTTCCGGGATACGTTCCCGCAGGAATAGATGACCTGCGTGAAAAGGTTTTGGAACAGGTGGCAAAAGAAGAGAAGAAAAAAACCGTTGCCCCCGCATCGGGCGCAAATGTCTCCTCCTCTCTGTTTGAGACAAACAGCAGTGACCGCTCTGAGTATTTTGAGGAAAACGAAAAAAGATTTGTTCGTGTCGGCGGGATAACTCTTGATATTTCCGAACCAAAGCCCATAATGGGAAAACGCAAAAGCTGGGGACTGACACCAATTTCACAGCTAAAAAATGATACTCGTGTCTGTGTAGGCGGAAAGCTGTTTTCTGTTGAATCAAAAGAGAATTATGACGGGGACAGAATATCGTATGTAATTTATATTACTGACAATAATGCCTCGGTTTCTGCAAAATTCTCCTGCAAAAAGGATGAGACACCCGATCTTCCAAAACCGCCTGCGTACGTTTTGGTGGCAGGCCACGTAGAGCACAAAAAGGTCTTTGACCGCGAGACAAAAACCACATATGAGGATGATGAGCTCATTATCAACGCAAACGCCATCAGCAAGTGCGGCTGTGTTCCTCGTATGGACAAGGAAGATGAAAAGCGTGTTGAGCTTCACCTTCATACCAATATGTCCGCACTTGACGCCCTCAGTGATCCTGCAGACGTGATGGCGCGTGCGGCACTGTGGGGGATGGAAGCGGTTGCTTTTACCGACCATGGTACACTTCAGTCCTATCCCATGGTGATGAAAGCCGCAAAAAAATCTCCCGTAAAGCCCATATACGGCATCGAGGGATATCTTGTTGACGATACGGCACGGGCGGTTTTTAGGTATGATGATAACAAAAAGATCAGTTTTTCCGAGGATGAGTTTATCATTTTTGATATCGAAACAACGGGTCTGTCCGCAAAAAACTGCGGTATAACCCAGATCGGTGCATTGAAATATAAAAACGGAGAGACTGTTGATACATTTGAGACATATGTCAATCCACAAATGCCCATCCCGGAGGAGATAACCAGACTTACAGGCATTACCGACGAGATGGTTGCGGGCGCACCGTCAGAGGAAGAAGCGGTGAGAAAGTTTCTTGAGTTTGCGGGAGACAGGATGCTCATTGCTCACAACGCACCGTTTGACATATCTTTTATCTCAAGAGTGGCAGCTGATTTTGATATTCCCTTTGAAAACCCATATCTTGACACAGTTGCTCTTTCCAGGTATATAAACAGTGATATTTCCAAGCACAAGCTTGACGTACTTGCAAAATATTACAAGCTTGGAGAGTTTGACCACCACCGAGCGTTTGACGATACGGTAATGCTGGCAAGAATATTTGAATGCATGGCAAAAAAACTTGCGGCAAACGGCATTTTCAACATTGTTGAAATGAATACCGCAATGGCAGAAAACGCCGATCCCAAAAAACTCAAGTATTATCATGCGGTCATTCTTGTAAAAACCAAAAAAGGACTCAAAAACCTTTACAAACTGGTTTCAAAATCATATATAGATTACTTTTACAAGCAACCACGGATTCCAAAAACGCTTCTTGAGGAATACCGTGAGGGCCTTGTGATCGGCTCAGCATGTGCTGCAGGTGAGCTTTATAATGCGGTTCTTGAGGGAAAAAGCTTTGCGGAACTGAAACGTATTGCCAAGTTTTATGATTATCTTGAGGTACAGCCCCACTCAAACAACGGTTTTTTGGTTGAGGAGGGACGTCTTGGTGACAACCGCGAGCTTGCGATGCGTCAGTTGGATGAGAACGTAAAAAAAATCATCTCTGTTGCAGATGCATTGGGAAAACCCGTCGTGGCAACGGGAGACGTTCATTTTATGGATCCCGAGGATGAGATATACCGACAGATCATGATGTTTGGTATGAAATTCAACGACGCCGCAAGGGAGACAAAGCTTTATTTCCGCACTACCGAGGAGATGCTGGATGAGTTTGCATACCTTGGTGAGGAAAAAGCAAGAGAGATTGTTATCAAAAACCCCAAAAAAATCATCTCTGATTTTGAGGATATTTCTCCAATACCCCCCGGAACCTTTACTCCCAAGATTGAGGGCGCAGAGGAGGAACTGGAGTCTATCTGCCTTGAAACCGCACATATGATGTATGGCGATCCTCTGCCCGATATCGTAAAGAATCGTATGGACAGGGAGCTGACATCAATTATAAAAAACGGTTATGCGGTTTTGTACGTAATTGCAAAGCGTCTTGTTCTCAACAGCGAGGAGCATGGATACTTGGTGGGCTCAAGAGGTTCTGTTGGCTCATCCTTTGTTGCAACGCTGGCTAGGATCTCTGAGGTAAACCCACTGCCGCCTCATTATGTTTGTCCAAATTGTAAGCACAGCATTTTTATTACCGACGGCAGCGTGGGAAGCGGATTTGACCTGGATGACCGCAACTGCGATAAGTGCGGAACGCTGATGAAATGCGATGGACACGATATTCCGTTTGAGACGTTTCTTGGCTTTCATGGAGAAAAAGCACCGGATATTGACCTCAACTTTTCGGGTGCGGTCCAGTCTGAGGCACACAAATATACTGAAGTGCTGTTTGGAAAAGAAAACATTTTCCGTGCAGGGACTGTTGGCACGCTTCAGGATAAAAACTGCTTTGGTTTTGTAAAAAAATATCTTGAGGACGTTGGAAAAAACCTGACTCGTGCAGAGCAGGCACGTCTTGCGGAAGGATTTGTAGGTGTGCGCAGAACAACGGGACAGCATCCCGGCGGAATCGTCGTTATCCCAAAAGAAAACGAGATATATGATTTTACTCCCGTACAATATCCTGCCAACAAAGCATCAAGCGGCGTCATCACAACCCACTTTGCATTTGAGTATCTCCACGATACGTTGTTAAAGCTCGATATACTTGGACACGATGTACCCACCTTTTACAAAGTGCTTGAGGAGTATACGGGGATAGATGTCCGCACTGTAAAAATGAACGACAAGAGGGTTTTGTCCCTGTTTGAAAATACGTCAGCCATCGGCGTTACTCCCGAGGCGATTGGCTGTACCATCGGTACATACGGATTGCCGGAGTTTGGTACGGAGTACGCAATACAGATGATAAAGGATGCCAAGCCAAAAACATTTTCTGACCTGCTGCAGATATCCGGACTTTCACACGGGACCGGAATCTGGCTTGGAAACGGAAAGGAACTGATCGAGCAGGGAATCTGTACCATTGATCAGATCATCGGTACCCGTGACAGCATCATGCTTTATCTCATCAAAATGGGATTGGACAGCGCAGTTGCTTTTGATTCCATGGAAAGAACGAGAAAGGGCAGAGGTCTGCTCCCCGAGCAAGAGGAGGAGATGCGCAAGCACAACGTCCCCGAGTGGTATATCGCATCCTGCAACAAGATCAAATATATGTTCCCAAAAGCCCATGCTGCGGCATATACCATTGCTTCACTGCGTCTCGGTTGGTTCAAGGTGTACAGGCCCGTTGAGTTTTATGCCACTTATTTTACGGTCAAGGCAGACAATTTTGACGGAGAACTGGTCATGAGCGGAAAAGCAAAGATCAAGGAACGTCTTGATTTTCTCAACAATATGCCCAACCGTACCGCAAAGGAAGAGGATTCTATCGTATTCCTCAAGATGGTCATTGAGATGCAAGCACGCGGATACGGATTTTTGCCGGTGTCTGTGGGAAAATCCGACTCTGTCAGATTTGTTCCGGAAAACGGCAGGATTCGTCTGCCGCTCTGTTCACTCAACGGACTTGGAAACTCAGTGGCGGAAAAGATCGTTGAGGCAGTCCGATCCGGTGAGGCCACAACTGTTGAGGAGATCAGGGTAAAAGCATCCGTAAACAAGACCATCATGGATCTTTTGGAAAAAAACAACTGCTTTGGCGATCTGCCAAAATCTGATCAGATCACCATGTTTTAGGAGAACTATGTACGATTATCATTGTCATTCGGAATATTCCGGAGATATCCCCAAAGGAAAGGGAAGCAGCATCCGTGACCTTTGCCAAGCTGCTATTGAAAAAGGGATAAAGGAAATTGCCGTAACCGACCATTTTGATATTGACGGTATTTATGACGGATATTTTCCGCCTCTTGACAGGGAGGGTATAAACCGTGATATTGCTTCTGCAAGGCAGGAGTTTGGGGATCGCATCTCTTTGCTCCACGGTATTGAGCTGGGTCAGGCAACGCACATGCCCGTTGAGTCAAAGCAATGTATCAGAGACTATGATTATGACGTTGTTATCGGCTCGGTACACGCTGTGAGGGGGATCATCGATTTTTCGGAGACGGATATTGTATCGCTTTCCCAAAAAGAACGTGAGGATCTGTGGGAACGTTATCTCACCGAGCTTTACGATACTGTTTTGTGGGGAGATTTTGATATCCTTGCCCATATTACTTATCCGGTGAGATATTACCGTTTTTCGGGTATAACGGATTTTCCCGTGGTCCACGGAAGAGAAAGAGAGATCTATGAAGAAATACTCAAACTGGTGATTCAAAAAGGCATTTGCCTGGAATGCAATACATCAGGACTGAGACAGGGCTTGGGCGAGACGCTGCCCGGGACTGAGGTGTTTCGGTTGTATCGCTCCATGGGTGGTGATCTCATAACAATAGGCAGTGACGCCCATCATGCACGTGATCTGGGGGCAGACATAAAAAACACTTCAGCCATGCTCAAAGAACTTGGATTCACTCACTTAACAAGAATTAAAAACCGAAAAAAATATATGGAACTTATCTGACGGAGGAATAAAAATGAAAGAAAAACTTCTTGAGATACTTGAAAAAGACGCACGTATTCCCCACGATACGCTTGCCACGATGCTGGGGTGTACCGTTGAGGAAGTCGAAAAAATAATTTCTGAGTGCGAGGCGGACAAGACCATACTTTCGTACCGCACCATGGTTGACTGGGAAAAAGCAGGAAAAAACAGCGTCAGCGCCCTCATTGAGCTCAAGACCATACCCCAGCGTGACAAGGGATTTGACACGGTTGCAGAGCGCATCTGCAATTTTCCTGAGGTCACCTCTGTTTCGCTGATGTCCGGCGGATTTGATCTTGCCATCACAGTAGAATGCCGCAATATGCGTGACGTTGCGTTTTTTGTTGCGGAAAAACTGGCAACGATTGAAGGAGTTACAGCCACGGCAACCCATTTCTTCCTTCAGAAATACAAGGACAACGGCATTATATACGGTACCGAGATTATTGACAAAAGAGGGAACAGCTGGTGAAATTTGACGGCAATAAAGTGCTTTCGGAAAAAATAACCGAGATCAAACCCTCGGGAATCCGAAAATTTTTTGATATACTGGACGAGATGAAAGACGTGGTTTCGCTTACGGTGGGGCAGCCTGATTTTGTCACCCCTTGGCACATAAGGGATGCCGGAATCAGATCTCTTGAGGAGGGCAGAACCTACTATACGTCAAACAACGGATTGCTTGAGTTTAGGCAGGAGATCTCAGCGTATCAAAAGCGAAGATTTGGTCTTGAATATGATCCAAAAACAGAGATTATCGTCACGGTTGGCGGAAGCGAGGCAATTGATCTTGCCATGCGAGCGCTCATCAACCCCGGTGATGAGGTGATCATACCGGAGCCCTGCTTTGTGTGCTATGATCCGTTGGCTCGTCTTGCGGATGCGGTTCCCGTAAAGATACCTTTGAAGCACGAGAATGGTTTTCGGCTTACTGCAGACGAGCTACGTGATGCCATAA
Organism: Eubacteriales bacterium; assembly: GCA_045538555.1. Classification (GTDB taxonomy): domain Bacteria; phylum Bacillota; class Clostridia; order Oscillospirales; family CAG-382; genus Coliplasma. Next base: position 19,272 of record JAZSRP010000020.1, on the reverse strand, counting down.
CCGAAAAAACAAAGCTTCTGGTTCTTCCGTTCCCCAACAACCCCACAGGTGCATGTTTGAGGGCGGAGGATCTGGAGGAGATCGCAGCAGTACTGCGCGAGACAAACGTATGTGTGCTTTCGGACGAAATTTACGCAGAGCTTACATACGAAAACCGCCACGTGTCTATTGCATCCATAGAGGGCATGCGTGAAAGAACTGTGGTTGTAAACGGATTTTCAAAAGCATATGCAATGACGGGCTGGCGTCTGGGATACACTCTCGCGCCCGAGTACATAACAAAACAGATGGCAAAAGTCCATCAATTTGGGATCATGTGTGCACCCACCACCAGTCAGTATGCGGCTGTTGAAGCACTCAAAAACGGTGATGATGACATCGAATATATGAAAAAAGAATACGAATGCCGCAGGCGTTTGATCGTAAGCGAGCTCAACCGTATCGGCATTGATACGTTTATGCCCGACGGAGCGTTTTACGTTTTTGCGGATATACGCAAGTTTGGTCTTTCCGGTGACGAATTTTGTCAGAGATTGCTGGAAGAAAAGCACTGCGCCATTGTTCCCGGCAGTGCCTTTGGAGATAGCGGCGAGGGATTTGCACGGCTTTCATATGCATATTCTCAATCTCATATCCGCAAAGCGGTCAGCCGTATTGAGGAGTTTATAAAAGGTCTATGATTCTCAACGCGTATGCAAAAATAAACCTGACACTTGATATAATTGAAAAAAGACCCGACGGTTTTCATGAGCTGGAGAGCGTTATGCTTCCTGTATCGCTTTGCGATACTGTGGAAATTCTGGAATCAGACGCTTTTTCTTTTGAGTGCTCCAAAAAAGAGCTGGAGGGCATTGACAACCTGTGTGTACGTGCCGCAAATGCGTATATTGCCGCAACCGGTATCACAAAAAACGTTTGCATCAAATTGACAAAAAACATTCCCGTTGCCGCAGGACTTGGCGGCGGAAGCAGCGATGCTGCAGCAGTTTTGCGGGGAATGAACGACATGTTTGGTGCATTGAGCGAGGAACGGCTTTTTGAGATTGCGGCATCTCTCGGCTCCGATGTTCCGTTTTGCCTTTTGTCAAAATGCGCTGTCTGTACAGGCAGAGGCGAAAAAATGACGCCTATCGCGTTTCCAACAAAATTTTGTTTTGTTATTGCCATCGGCAATGGCAATATCTCAACAAAGCAGGCATATGACACCTTTGACAGCATGGGAACAGTCAGCGGAAGATATACAAAAGGTTTGTTGTCCGCGCTGGCATCAAATGAAATCAATCCCTGCCGTTTTTTTGGAAACGATTTTGATACAGTCTGCCGTGCCATGTGTCCCGACACTGTGATGCTTTTGGATGATATCTTGTCGTCAGGTGCAGTTGTGTCTCAGGTCAGCGGAAGCGGCCCGTCCGCTTTTGGCGTTTTTGACTCAAAGGAAACCGCTGTCTCTGCTGCGGTGCAACTGACAAAAAAAGGATATACTGCATTTTTTGCTGAGCAGATGAACTGACGGGTTTTGAATAACTCCTTGTTTTTGTGGTAATAATTTCCATGAAAACCAAAAAGGAGTTTGTTATGAAAAAAGAAATTTTTGTTCGGGTCATCTGTTTGTTTTGCGCTTGCTTTTTGCTCTTGCTGGGTGTAGATTGCTTTGTTCCCGGCAATGAATCGCAGATATATGAAGGGGCGGTTCGGCTCCATGTTCTTGCCGCATCGGACAGTCAAAAGGATCAGGAGATCAAGTTGCTCGTCAGAGATGAGATACTTCGTACCTATGGATCTGATTTTTTGAACAGCACAGAACCGTCTGATGCAAGAGATGCAGTCGTTTCAAATTTGGAAAGTATTCAAGCTACTGCCAACAGTGTATTGCAAAGCCAAGGGATTTCTTATACAGCCACCGTTCGGTGGGGAAGAGAAACATATCCGTCACGCACATATGAGGGTATAACCCTTCCCGAGGGAGAGTATTATTCCCTGCGTGTGGAATTGGGTGAAGCGGGAGGGAAAAACTGGTGGTGCGTGCTGTTTCCGCCGCTGTGCAACGGTGCAAGCACCGAAAAACTGACCATGACGGGAGTTAACAAAAACTCCTGCGGTGTTTTTACAAAAAGGAAATATATTTTTCGATTCAAATTTTTGGAACTGTTTGGATGGTAAAGAATATGCTTTACAGGATTCTTGGCTCCTCCGGTAGCGGAAAAACCGAATATATGCTTTCAAAAATGGGGGAGTGTATAAAGAAAGGCAAAAAAACACTGCTCATAGTTCCTGAACAGCAGTCAGTTGATTATGAGTATATACTTTGCAATCGTTTTGGCAACAGTTGCAATATGTATTGCGAGGTGCTCAATTTTGAGCGGCTTCCAAACAGGGTTGCCCGTGATTTTGGTGGTTTGGCGCAAAAAAATATTGACAAAGGGGGCGCTTGCGCCCTTTTGTCGCTTGTGGTGGTTACTGTAAGAGAGCGTCTTTCGGAGTATGCTTCCGTTGCGGGGGATCCCGAGTTTGCAAAAAAGCTTTTTGCTCTTATAAACAGGTTCAAAACGTCTGTCTATACACCCAACAAGCTGGTTGATCTTACAAGAGAAGCAGATATTTCAAAAAACAGCAAGCTATGCAACAAATTGCGTGATATCGCAGTGATCTATGAAGAGTATCAAAAGCATTTTGATGGTGAGCTGAAGGACCCTCGAGACGGCTTGACCAGACTTTCGGCAGAGCTGAAAGAAAAACCGTTTTTTGCTGATGCTCACGTCTTTATTGACGGATATTATACTTTTACAAAACAAGAAACTGACATCATAAAGGAAATTATTGATCAAAGCGCAAATACGTATATTTCGTTTACCGTTGAGGATGGGCGAGGCCTTTTTGAAGAAAACAAAAAATGTGCCGACCGTATAAAAAAGATGGCCTACGGCAGTTGCGAGGATATCCTATGCGGTTTTTCAAAACGCACCGAGGATAAAGCGCTGCTTCATATAGAGCGAAATATTCTCAGAAACAATCCTCCGATATTTCAGGGAAAACCCGATTCTGTCAAGGTTATAAAAACAAAAAACCGCTTTGACGAGGCAGATGCAGCCGCAAAAGAAATATTGGATTTTGTACGCAGTGATCCAAAAAACAAGTTTTCGGATGTGGCGGTTCTTTGCCGTGATACAGACAAATATCAAGGGATCCTAAAATCGGTATTTGAACGAAACGGCATCTCCATGTATGCATCTTCAAAGGAAAATCTTCTTGCAAAACCGCTTTTTGCGTTTATATGTGCAGGTATATCGGTTATCGCCGAGAACTTTTCACTCCGCAGTGTAAAAAAATACATAAAAAGCGGCTTTACACCGTTGTCAGTTACCGAAAGCGACGTGCTTTTGTCATATGCCGAATCTTGGAATATCCGAGGGAAACAATGGTATTCCCAAGAGGAATGGACCATGGATCCCGAGGGCTACCGTGAGGGGCCTCTTACGGAGAGAGGAGAAAAGATTCTTTCTTCCGTAAACCGTGCGAGAAAAAAACTGGTTCCCGCACTTTCTGCTCTCCGTGATACGCTCAGCTCAAAAAAATTGACTGTTGAGCAGGGGATAAAAGGAATATATTCACACCTTGTAGCATGTGATGCAGAAAAGATGCTGCTTGCATCTGCAGAGGAAAAACTGAACCGAGGTGACCGCGAGGGAGCGGAACGAGAGATACAGCTCTGGAATTTATTGATCAATATTATGGATCAGCTTTGTGCGGTATGCCCCGATTTTTCAGTTGATACAAAAGGGCTTCTTGCCTTGTTCAAGCTGACAGCAGAGTGTTATTCACCCGGAGCCATTCCCGCCAGCAGCGATGCGGTAACATTTGGCTCTGTTGCTCTTGCTCGTGCAGGAAACTGCAAAATGACGGTGATCCTGGGTGCGGTAGAGGGTGAATTTCCCGCAGCCGTGCGTGGAAACGGTTTTTTCAACGACGAGGAATCCCTGCTTCTTGACGGTGTGGGATGTGATTTTGCGGACACCGATACAAAGTTGATGAACACAGAGCATTTCTTTGTATACAATGCTTTTTCTTCTCCTAGAGAGCGGCTTGTGGTGATTGTTCCCGAAAACGAGATCACCGGAGCGTCTCTTCGCGGTTCTGTGGCGGAAAAAGCTCTTCTCAAGCTGTTTCCATCACTTTTGGAGGAAGAGATCTCACGTGAGGACATGCTGTATTCTGCGGGGAGCATTGCCTCATTTTTTCCCCAAATTGCAGAGGGTGAGCCAAAAGAAAAACTCAGAACTGTCTTGAGATCCGCTGGAGTGAATTTTTTTGAAAACGAACCCGACGTCACGATTACTGCTTCACGCATAAATACCGATTTGGATTCTCTCGCACTGTCTCCGTCAAAAATCGAAAAATATCAGCTCTGCCCTTTTTCATATTTTGGTACTTATTTGCTTCACCTTCGTGAAAAAAAGGTATTTGACTGGTCTTCTCCCGATACCGGCACCTTTGTACACCGCATATTGGAGGTGTTTTTGCGTCAATGTTTGGTTGACGGCAAATTTTGCCCTCCCGAGGATATGCAGCGTGAAAGAATGGTGAAAGAGCTTTCCTCACAGCTTTTTCTTTCGCTTGCTCCAAAGGATTCTTTAGAGAACAAGCGATTTATGCATACTTATGACGGAATGCTGCGTACGCTTCTTGCTGTGACCAAGGATCTTTGCAATGAGTTTTCAAAGAGCGATTTTCTGCCTGTGGGATTTGAGTATTCCATAGGGCTTGGATCCAACCCCGATATGCCGCCCATTACGTATGATGTGGATGGAAAAACCGTTATATTGCGCGGCTCTATCGACAGAGTGGACACATATGAGCGTGATGGAATAAAATATGTGAGAGTCACGGACTACAAAACATATCAAAAAACACTTTCTCTTGATCTTGTGGACAACGGGCTGGATACCCAGATGCTTCACTATCTGTTTGCGTATTGCAGGCACAACGGCGGGACCCCTGCGGGAGCGTTGTATTATTACGTTACACTGCCATTTGCGGATGGCGTGCCCGATGCAACCGTTGAGGAGATTGAGGCCTCTGCTTTTTCAAAACTAAAGAGAACGGGAATTATTATTGAGGATATTGATATCCTCAGAGCAATGAGCAGTGACCTCTCCCATCTTCCGGTATGCCCAACGTCAAGCGGTGTCAGAAAAAGTCAAAATCTCATGTCATCAGAGGGTTTTTGCCAACTAAATGAAAAACTTGATCTTCGAGTGACAGAGATGGCAAAAAAGATGTTTTGCGGAGAAATGGATATTGCTCCAAATGATCATGATGGCAAGGCAGAACCTTGTAAGTATTGCAAGCTCAAGCCCATTTGCAGACATAAATGACAGAAAGGAGGCCTTTTGATGGCAAAAAGCTACAACCCGACTCCCTCGCAAAAACTGGCAATTGAACTGAAAAACAAAACAATTCTTGTAGCCGCAGGTGCAGGAAGCGGAAAGACCTCCGTCCTGACTCGACGTGTCATCAAAAGAATCGTTGAGGGTGAGAGCATTGACCGCTTTCTTATTGTGACTTTTACAAACGCTTCTGCAGCCGACGTGCGTGAAAAGCTGGCGGAAATTCTGGAGGATCTCATAGCCACTTATCCGGGAAACGCGCATTTTGTCCGTCAAAGATATCTGTTGGCTGACGCAAATATTTGCACTATTTCCTCGTATTGTTTGTCGTTGGTAAAAGAAAATTTTCAGCTTCTCGGTCTTTCTCCAAAGGTCAATATGATCGATGACACAGAGGAGAATATGTATATGCGTCGAGTGTTGGATGAGCTTATAACTTCTCTTTACGGCACGGGAGAGGAATGGTTCTTGGCGCTGTGTGACAATTTTTCTGATTTCCGAAATGACGAATCACTCATTGAGGAGATGATAGCGCTGTACAGGGCATTACGTGTCACGGAAAATTGGAGGGAGATGCTGTCATTATGTGCCGAGTCTCTCAAATCAGATGCGTCGATTATAAAATCTGACGGTTATTTTGCCACAAAACGAGGAAAAACGGTCCAAACAAAATTACTTGCAGAGGTCAAAAGAATTTGCCGTGAGGCAGGGGACTTGACCGTATATACGGCTGCCAATACCGATTCGGACAAATTTGTGGCACCGGTTGCGGAATTTCAGGATATCTGTGAAAATATATTTTCCGCGCTGAAATCCGATTATGACAGCTTTTCAAAAACTGCAAGAAAACTGCTGGAGGAAATACCTGCAACCGTTCCTTACAAGGCAGATAGAGACGTTGGAGCATATATAACCGCAGAAAAAAAACGACTTGTAAAAAAAATTCGAGGGATAAGAGATACTTACTGTATTTCAACAAATCTTTCGGCGTCAGATGATGCAGAAAAAACTGCATTTCTTGTTGACGGTATTCAGAGATTTCTTGATCTGTTTGATATCGCATACCGTGAGGCAAAGCGTGAAAACGGTCTCCTTGATTTTGCGGATTTTGAATCAATGGCTCTGGCACTGCTTACCAACCCCGATGGTTCAAAGAGCGATATATGTATCTCAAAAATGCAGGGAATAACCGAGATATTTATTGACGAGTATCAGGATGTAAACCCGCTTCAGGACAAAATATTCAGTTTGCTTTCCAACGGTAAAAATCGGTTTATGGTTGGAGATATAAAGCAAAGTATCTACCGATTCCGCAACGCATATCCCGATATTTTTATGGGATACAAGGAGCGGTTTCCCGATGCAAAGGAAGATGATTCTCCGACAGGAAAAATCTTTTTGAAAGAAAATTTCCGTTGCTCAGACAGTATTATTCGGTTTGTAAATCTTGTATTCCAACGACTCACGGCAGGAACACCGTATTTTGCTGAGTATGACAACGAGTGGCTTGTCCATGCATCACAAGCACCCGAGATACCCCGTCCCGTTGTGGTTGCAGTGTCTCCCACCGACGGAAAAAGGGGCAGCAACACCGAGGCAAAGCAAAACGAGGCGGATTTTGTTGCACGTGAGATAAAACGATTGGTTGAAACAGAGGTTTCCGACAACGGCAAAAGATACAGGTATTCTGATTTTGCCGTAATGTTTTCGGCAATAAAAAAATATTCCATTGAGTTTGAAAAAGCATTCAATCTCCATGGGATTCCTTACAAAAAGGAAAAATCTGAGGATTTTCTCAGCAACCCGTCCATTATGCTTGCCCTTGCGGCAATGCGTGCTGTTGACAATCCCACGGATGACATTTCTTTTTGTGCTGCTCTTCGAAGTCCCATCTTTGATTTTTCCTCTGATGAGTTGTACCGTATACGCAGGTTTTCTCAATCGGAGTCTATGTACCTTGCATCAAAAAGATATCTGATGCCCTCTGTCCCTCTGCGCTGTACTGCAAAATACCGCTGTTCCGGGCATAGATACGGCAATACGTTGCGTGCAAAATGTCGCAGTATGCTGAACCGTCTCAAGGAGTGGCGCGGGCTTTCCTGCGGAACACCCTGTGATGAGTTTCTTCGTTCGTTTTTTATCACCTCGGGATTGATGCACACTTGCATCAATTCGGGTACTCGCAACAGCTTGCTCTTGATGTACGAGCTGGCAGTAAAATACGAAAAATCATCTTTTCACGGGCTTTCCGGATTTCTTGAATATATTGACGAACTTAAAAAGGGCGGAAAAGAAATCTCTGATGCTGCTGTGGTGGATTCAGAAGATGCGGTTTCAATGCTGACTGTACACAAATCCAAAGGACTTGAGTACAAGGTGTGCTTTGTGGTGTCAACCGACAGGGTATTTGGGAAAAAATTTGGCGATACAAAGATCATCCTAAAAAGGGGTGAGGGAGTTTTCTTCCCCCTTGTGGACATGGACAAGCGCATAAAAACAAAGACGTTGTTTCAGCTATATGCTGAACAGGCAGAGTATGAAGCCACAGTGGGAGAGGAGCTCCGAAAGCTCTACGTCGCACTTACACGTGCCAAGGAGCGTCTTTATATCACGGGGTTGGGTGCAGTTGACTGCTTTGAAAAGGAATATACATTTGATACTTCCGACTGCTGGATGAAACTGATACTTTCAGCATGCTTTGACGATAATATTGTTTTTGACAAGCGGTATATACCAAAAAAACCGGAAGAATCCGTCGGGTATATCAAAAGTGAAAAGACAGCACCGCTGTATATCAAAAAAGAACATATTGATGCCGCTATGTATCAATACCCAAACATCTCTGATACGCTGATTCCAAAAAAGATCTCTGTTTCAGAGCTGCGTGTAGGATTGCTAGAAGATGATGAGTATGATCGTAGCGTAAAGCTTTCAATTCCTGTTTCACGAGTTTCTGCCGTGCCTGCATTTGCCCGTGGCGACATGGTATCGTATGGCGATATTGGCACTGCAAACCATCTGTTTATGCAGTTTTGTGATTTTGGCACGGTTGAAAGATATGGAGTTGAGCATGAGGCAAATCGCTTGCTGAACGTTAGTATTATTGACAAAATACAGCGTGAGATGCTGAACATTGACTCGCTTTCGAGATTTTTTGAGAGCGATCTGTATGAGCAGATATGCACCTCTGACCATGTATGCCGTGAAAAAAGGTTTTCTATTCTTGACAAAACTGTTTTTGAAAGCAATACCGAACCGGTGCTTGTGCAGGGAGTTATTGACTGCTTTTTCAAAAATCGAGACGGTACGTATACCGTTGTTGATTATAAAACTGACCGAGTGAAAAATCCTGAAGAACTGATCACCCGACACAAAATACAGCTTTTGTGTTATTGCCGCGCAGTGTCTGAGATGACCGGCTGTCTCGTAAGTCGTGCCGTGCTCTATTCATTCCATTTTGGCAGAGAGGTTGAGGTTGAAGTTGAATGAAGTTGAAAGAACTTTTTCCGCCAACAATAAAAACAGTGCGTGATAATAAAGAACCGCTTTTGGATATTTATAGAAAAAAGCAAATCCGATACGGTGATTTTGTTGGAATCTGCGAGCTGGAGGGAAGCTTTTTGGTAGAAGATCCGGTAGGTGCATGCAAAACGTTGAAAATAGGCGAGGAACTGGTCCTTGATTTTTCGGATGAACAGATCCCCTATGAAAACGTGACTGTTGCCGTTCACACTACAGAGGGATTGGAGCTGGGGCAGTTGCCGTACGTCTCGTCAGTATTACCAAATGCATTGAGGCGTCACGGTGTTTCTCTGTTTTGTTATTTGGAATGCTGTGAAATGGAGGACGGAATGCTTGCCATTGCGGTGTCCCTATATTGCAAAGGGTTGTAAAATCAAAAAATGTCAACCTGCAATCGCATCAGGTTGACATTTTTGTTATGTTGTGATAAAATCGTCAAAAATCCATTGAGGGAGTGACGGTTGTGTATAGGGAAAAAATAAGATCAATGTGCTTTGTGTCACTCGGTTCGGTTTTTGTTACCCTATGTGCATGGTTGACATTGCCTGCAACAGTCCCATTCACGGCACAGACCTTTGCTGTTGCACTGATTCTGTCGGTTTTGGGAGGAAAAAGGGGAACTGTATCCTTGGTGCTGTACCTGTCAATGGGGGCACTGGGGTTGCCGGTGTTCTCCGGTTTTTTGGGAGGTGCAGGAATCCTGCTTGGAAAAACAGGTGGATATTTGCTTGGGTTCTTTGTATGGGGGGTAGCGTATTGGCTGGTTACGCTTCGTTCGCAAAAAGCTTGGAGCTCGCTTGCCGGAAATATGATAGGTCAGATTTTATGCTATATTTCCGGTACAGTGTGGTACGTCAGTTTTTACCTCACTTCCGTTTCGACATCAGGAATCGTTGCCGTGATGGCAGAATGTGTTTTTCCCTTTTTGGCTGCAGATGCTTTGAAAATAATTTTGGCTCATTTTGTGGCAAAAAAATTGAAAAATCAAATCAAATTTTGATGCTGACCTCACCGCTTGTGAGCGTATGTGTGGAATCGTTTTGGGATACGATCAGTCCGCCGTTATCGTCAACGTCAATTGCGGTTGCAAGATATTTGCAACCGTTTTTTTTGTACGTGATGTCTTTTCCGAGAACAAAGCAGTTCTGTCTGTATACATCCATGTAGCTTCTGTCCGGCAGCTTTTCACAAAGCTCAAACAGGTTTGAAAAAACGTCCGCTGCAATGCGTGAACAAAGTGCGGGATCACAGTCCAATGCGCCTGCAATACTTGAGAGCTCATCAGGAAATCCTTTGTTCAAAAGATTTATACCAACGCCCACAATAACGGCATCCACGTGCATTGTCTCAAAATTGACCACCGATTCCGTGAGAATCCCGCAGATTTTTTTGCCGTCAAAAAAAAGATCGTTAACCCATTTTATTTGAGTTTCTTTTCCTGTCAGTTTTTTCAAAACGTCATGCACGGCAACCGCTGCTGCTGTCGTAATGCAGACGCAATCCTCAAGAGCCACACGGGGATGAAGTATCATAGAAAAATACAAACCGCTGTCCTTTGGGGAATAAAAACTCTTGCCGCTCCTGCCGCGTCCCATGGTTTGCATGCTTGAACATATAATAGCACTGTCACTTGTTTTTGCGCTGATGGCCCGTGCGTCGCTGTTGGTGGAATCTGTTGATTCCTTGCATTCCACAAGGGCGTTTTTGTGCTTTTCGGGCAAAAAATATCTGATAACACAGGGATGGGGCTTGCAAGGCATAGAAAGTATACGGTATCCTTTTTTGTTGACCGCTTCGATTTCAAAACCGTCGTTTCTCAGCCCCTCCATAAGCTTCCAAACAGCATTTCGTGAAACGTTGAGCTTTGCGGCTATCTCCTGACCGGAGACGTATGTATTTGTATTATCAAGCAGCATGTTCAGCAACATTTGTTTGTTATTTGTCATATCGGGTGCCTTTCATCAAAAAAACCGTTGAATGCAGTGCTTGCATACAACGGCTTTTTGTCAAATGTCGTGTTCTACGTTGGGAATATAACTGTATTTTTCGTTCAAAACGGGACCTACCTGTGAATCGTCAGAAACAACAAAGCCGTCAGCGTCACCAAACTCAAAAGTTTTTACAAAAACCTCGCTTCTGATAGATTCAAAAACATTTTCTGATTGAGACACTTCGTTGTCAGATCCGGTATCATTGCTGAAGTCAACAGCATCTGTGTTATCAGAGGAAATGTCAGACAAAGCACTGTATTTTTTGTCCAAAAACTTCTTGTAGTCGGAAGCGGTGGTGTAGGTCAGTTTTATTCTGTATGTTCCGGGAATCATTCTTGCTTTGTCGTCGTCGGAGATAGAAACACTCCAGTCTTCTCCGGGATTGAGCTCTGCAAAAACGCCGGCATATTGCTGTGAAATCGCATTGATGTTCTCGGTGGTGTAGTAAATGTCACAAAACTTTTCCCATTGATTGCCGTTGAGATATTCAATACAACCGTTGATACATTGGTTTTCAAAGAAGAGGAGTGTCAGTCCTGCGGTGTTCTTTACCGTAATACTGAGTTCCTGCTGAGTTTCCTTTGAATCAGTATCAATACTCACGGATATATCATTGCTTTGCCAAATAATAACCTCAACAGCCAAAACAGTAAAAGTGAGGAGGAAAAGCAACGCAAAAACGAGAATAAGCGACACAACTGTCTTATTTTTATTGATAGCATATCACCTCAAACATAATATATCAGTATTGGCAAGAAATGTAAATGTTGGATTTGTACAAAAAATCACATCTTAAACCTCACTGCATAGAATAGTATTGATAATAAATGCACAAAAAATGTATTTATCAAAACTATAAGGAGGATTTTTCACATGGTGGAAAGAAACGGTTCGCACGGCGGTCTTTGCGGAAAGCAGGAACAGCTCTGTTGCATAAACGTAAACAAAATTTTTGATTCTGCAAGAGACAAGGACTGTCTTGAGGATATACGTGTTTATCTTTGCGACAACGGACAGGACGTGATCGATCGCGCCAGTGCGGTGAGATGCAAATGCGTTGAGATCATAAATACAAATATCAATATTGAAACAGTACCGTTTAACAGAGGATTTTATCAGGTTACAATCAGATATTATTTTTGCGTCACACTTGAGGCCTGCGTAAATAACGGAAGGATTCAGGAGGTAAAAGGTCTGTGTGCCTTTGACAAAAAAATTATACTTTACGGAAGCGAAAAAAATGTATCCGTGTTCCGCTCGGATCCCGATAACAACAGCTTTTGCTTTGATGAGCGTGATCTGAGATGCGATTCTGCTCCCACTCTCCCCACAGTGGTGGTGGAGGTTGCGTCACCCATTGCACTTGATACAAAGCTTGTAGAACGTCACAGAGAATTTGGAAATTGCTGCATGTGTGTAGATTCTATTCCCGAGCGTGTCCGCGAGAGATTTGATGGCGATTTTGTGGATGGTGTAGGAACACACAGAGTATTTATCACACTCGGTGTATTTTCGGTGATCCGCATGGAGCGAGAGGTGCAGCTTATGCTTCCTGCATGCCATTTTTGTCTCCCGGACAGAAACAGCAAGCCCGGCGAAAACGACGATCCCTGCAACATTTTTGGAAAAATGCAGTTTCCCTTGGCAGAGTTTTATCCCTATGCAGAGGAACAGCTCCCCTGTGAGCCCAGAGGAAACGGTTGCGAGAAAAATTGCAGATAGATTGCAGAAAAAATTGCTTTGGTTTTTTATGGCCAAAGCAATTTTTTGTTGTATTCATGAGTCTGATGTGATAAAATATTTGCGGAAAGAGAGGTAAAAAACATGGAGTATATAGGCGTCGTCAATCAAAACCAACATATGCAGGGCTTTTCATCGGGAGACGGGTTCATGTACTGGTCTTTTACTGACAGCTTGGTAAAAACCACAATGCAAGGCACCGTAAAATGCCAGCGTGAAATAAGGGGCGGGCATTTGGGTGATATTGATTATTTTGACGGAAAAATTTATGGCAGCTATCTCGGAAACGCATTGCCGAGTCATGACTGGGACGACTGGACGGGGTTTAAGATATACGTTTTTGATGGAGATGACCTTTCGCTTCTCAAGGTTATCAATATGGATATATGTGACTATTACAAATCCATTTCAGAAAAAGAGGGAGATACCCGCGGGTTCCGTGCAATAGATGGAGTTTCTGTTGCTCAGCCAAGAGGTTTTTCTGAGCCAAAGCTCTTTGTGGCATGTGCTGTTGCAACTGATGAAAGGTTTTCAAACCAGATCATTCTTCAATGCAACCTGGATGGAAAATATGAGACCGAATACCATATTCCAACGGGAAACACGGTGTTTGGTATTCAAAATCTGGATTATGACAGCAGCAGCGGCGATTTTTGGTTTACCACATATGGCAAGGAATGTGAATATCAGCCAACACAGACGCTTTACCGAACTGATGTTGCGGAATGTATTGTAAAAGAAAAGTTTGATTATATTACGCCCTATGGGTTTGAGGCGTTGGGAAACGACAGATTCTTTGCTTCGTTACAATGTGGAGTCAACGGGAAAAGAAGCGGCTTTTGCTTTGAAGTTGAAAAGGAGTTTTTCAGAACCCCGCAGAGCGAGCGAGGGCTTGCAGAAATGCTGGGTATCAAGCTTTAATACAGGCAGAAAAGGAAAAATTGATTTTGAATAAGAATCGGATTCAAAACAGTTTTTCCTTTTTTGTATGTGTTGACAAACCGATAGCGTTGTTATATAATAATTTAATATTTACAGAAATCAACTGAAATAAAAATTATCACAACTTGGAGTGCAGACATGGATCATATCGCTCTTGCCGAACTTCTATATCCCAACGTTACCATGACACCTGAAGAGTTGGAGGCACGTTATCCAGCGCGCAATCTTCCCGATGGTGCCAAGGTCACCCGTTTTGCGCCCAGCCCCACTGGCTACGTTCATTTTGGCGGGTTGTATCAATGCGTCACCGATGAGCGTCTCGCTCACAGATCAGGCGGAGTCTTTTTGCTGCGGATCGAGGATACCGACGCAAAGCGTGAGATAAAGGACGGTGTTTCGGGCATAATCAATTCTCTTTCCCGTATCGGCATCAGCTTTGATGAGGGCGCTACTCTGGATGGAGACAAGGGTGATTACGGTCCATACGTGCAGTCTCAACGCACGGATATTTACAGAGTGTATGCAAAAAAATTGGTCAGTGAGGGAAAAGCATACCCTTGCTTCTGCACACAGGATGAGCTGGCCGCCATCAGAACAGAGCAGGAACAGCAAAAATGCGACCCCGGATATTACGGAAAATGGGCCGTCTGGCGTGATGCACCTATTGATCGTGTGCGTGATGCTTTGACAAAAGGGCTTCCCTTTGTGTTGAGATACCGCAGCGAAGGCAATGTCAACAACAAATTCAAGTTCAATGACCTCATAAAGGGTGAGGTGGAGATAACCGAAAACGACAAGGATCATGTCATCATGAAGTCAGACGGGACTCCTCCCTATGCTTTTGCACATGCAGTAGACGACCATCTCATGAGGACAACCCATGTGGTAAGAGGCGAGGAGTGGCTTCCCAGTCTTCCTTTCCATATTCAGCTTTTCAAGGCACTTGGCTTCAAGCTGCCCAAGTATTGCCACACTGCACTTATCCTCAAGTTGGACAACGGCAACAAACGCAAGCTCTCAAAACGCAAGGATCCCGAGGCAGCGGTGGATTATTACGTTTCATCAGGATTTTATCCCAAGGCGCTGCTTGACTACGTTATGACGCTTCTCAACTCAAACTTTGAAGAGTGGCGTACCGCAAATCCGGACAGACCTCTTGAGGAGTTTGATTTTTCTACAAAAAAGATGTCTGTTTCCGGCTCTCTGTTTGATATTGACAAGCTCATCGATATATGCAAAAATGTGGTTTCACGCCTCTCTGCAGATGAGGTATATGACCTGGTTGTGGATTGGGCACGGGAGTTTGATGAAGAATTGTTCAAGATTTTTGAATCAAACCGTGATTATGCTGTACGTGTTCTCAGCATCGGCAGAAACGGCAAGAAGCCCCGAAAGGACTTTGCCCTCTGGAGTGAGGTGAAAAATTACGTTTCGTTTTTCTACGATGACCTTTTCACAGTCAGCGACAGCATTCCCGACATCTTTGATAAAAACGACGTAAAAAAGATCCTTTCCGATTTTGCTTCTTCCTTTGATGAGTCTGACACCCAAGATCAATGGTTTTCAAAAATCAAAGAGATAGCATCTGCCAATGGATTTTGCTCGGATATGAAGCAATACAAGCAGTCTCCCGAATCTTTCAAGGGTAGCGTTGCTGACGTAAGCATGTTTTTGCGTGTTTCTGTTACGGGGCGTCTCAACTCTCCCGACCTTTATGAGGTCATGTCAATTCTTGGTGCTGACAGAGTAAAAGCGCGTCTTGAAACTATGCGCAACTCCCTTTGATGTTATTTATAGGAGTATAAATATGGAATCTTCAAACTTTATTTTTGATATCATTGATGCAGACATTGCATCAAACCCCGATCTCAAGATTCACACCCGTTTTCCTCCGGAGCCCAACGGTTATCTTCATATCGGACATTGCAAAGCAATGGTTATTGACTTTTCCACCGCATTGAGATATGGCGGACTCTGCAATCTTCGTATGGACGACACCAACCCCGCAAAAGAGGATACCGAGTTTGTGGATGCAATCAAGGAAGACATCCACTGGCTTGGATTTGATTGGGGGGACAGGTTTTTTTACGGCTCGGATTATTTTGAGGAGACTTATCAACTGGCAGAGCAGCTGATACTTGACGGGAACGCCTACGTGTGCGAGCTCACCCCCGAGCAGTTCAGCGAATACAGAGGGGATCTCCAGCGTCCTGCCGTTTCCCCTTGGCGTGACAGACCTGTAGAAGAAAGTCTGGATCTTTTCCGCCGTATGAGAAACGGTGAGTTCCCCGAGGGAAAATACACACTTCGTGCAAAGATTGATCTGGAATCCGGCAATTTCAATATGAGAGATCCCGTTTTGTACAGGATCAGATATATCGATCATCATCGCCAGGGAACAAAATGGTGCATATTCCCAATGTATGATTTTGCACATCCCATTCAGGATGCACTTGAGGGAATCACCCATTCACTTTGCTCTCTTGAATATGAAGATCACCGTCCCCTCTACAACTGGGTCATTGACCACGTAAAAGTACCTTCACGTCCCAGACAGATAGAGTTTGCCCGTCTCAATATTACAAACACCGTTATGAGCAAGCGTTTTCTGCGCAGTCTTGTGGAAAACGGACTTGTGGACGGATGGGATGATCCCCGCATGCCCACTCTGTGCGGCATGAGAAGAAGAGGTTATACAGCAGCGGCTGTTCTTGATTTTGTAGACCGTGTCGGTGTTGCAAAAAACAACAGCTTGGTTGACATCGCTCTGCTTGAGCACTGTGTCCGTGAAGACCTGAACAAAACCGCATTGCGCCGTGTTGCCGTATTTGATCCCGTAAAAGTCACTGTCACCAACTATCCCGAGGACAAGACCGAGTATTTTGAGCTTCCCAACAATCCCAACGATGAGAATGCTGGCAAGAGATCTGTTCCTTTTACCCGTGAGCTCTACGTTGAGAGAGAAGATATTGCCATTGATCCGCCTCCCAAGTTCTTCCGTTTGAAAAAGGACAGCGAGGTGCGCTTGATGGGTGCATATATTGTACGCTGTAATGAAATAATAACGGATGAGAACGGCAATGTTGTTGAGGTTCTCTGTACTGCCGATCTGGAGACCGGCTCTTCCATGCCCGCTGACGGCAGAAAGGTAAAGGGTACCATCCATTGGCTCTCTGCCGTTGATTGTGACAAGGCGGACGCCGTGGTGTATGACCGACTGTTCACCGAAGCAAACATGAACGATGTTGAGTCTTCTCGCTATGGCGATTACCTCAACCCCGAGTCAAAAAAGCTCATAAACAGCGTGATGATCGAAAAAGCGCTTACCGAGGCAAAGCCCGGTGATAGATTCCAGTTTGTTCGCAAGGGATATTTCTGCTATGATACAAAAACGCCTGTATTCAACAGCGTTGTTGAGCTGAAGGACAGCAAAACGGTAAAAAAATAATTTTTTTGTTGGTGTATCAATGAAAAAGATTGCATTCTACGACACAAAGCCATACGACAAAGAGTCCTTTGAAAAGTACAATACCGGCTATGAGATTGAGTATATTGAGTCAAAACTCAATGCTTCAACAGCGGTTCTTGCAAAAGGATGCGATGCTGTGTGCGCTTTTGTCAACGATACAGTAGATGCGGCTGCTATTGACATGTTGTACGATCTTGGTATCAGAGTCATTGCCATGCGATGCGCAGGGTACAGCAACGTTGATTTCAGGCGTGCGTACGGCAAAATTAATGTTGTGAGGGTTCCTGCATATTCACCTCATGCGGTTGCCGAGCATGCAGCGGCACTGCTGTTTTCTGTCAACCGCAAGGTTCACAAGGCGTACGGGAGAACCAGAGATTTCAACTTTAATATATCCGGATTTACGGGCATGGATCTGAACGGAAAGACCGTTGGTGTAGTGGGCACCGGAAAAATCGGAAAAGCTTTTATCTCCATTTGTAAAGGCATAGGGATGAGAGTCATTGCCTTTGATCCGTATCCCGATAAAAAACTTGAGGTAGAGTACGTTTCTCTTGACGAGATTTTTGAACAAAGCGATGTTATTTCGCTCCATTGCCCGCTGACTGACGAGAACAAGCGGATGCTCTCTGCGGAAGCTTTTTCAAAAATGAAGCAGGGCGTGTATATTATCAACACATCGCGTGGAGCGTTGATTGACACGCAGGCGTTGATAGATGCGCTCAATGACGGTAAGGTCAGGGGTGCGGGGCTTGATGTGTACGAGGAGGAAGGAGACTTTTTCTTTGAAGATTATTCAAACACCATCGTTCACGATGATATTCTTTCTCTGTTGATCTCAAAGCCCAACGTTCTTCTCACTTCCCACCAGGCGTTTTTGACGGATGAGGCACTGGAGGGTATCGCAAAAACCACTTTCAAAAACCTTGATGCATTTTTCTCCGGCGGTGACCTGCCCAACGAGGTTTGCTATCAATGCGATAGCGGCAGGATAGTGGAATGCCGTGGAGAAAAGAAAGGCAGATGCTTTTAAAAATAATAAAAGAAGTTGTTGGCAAAAGGCCTTCAACTTCTTTTTTTGATATCAAAATTGTTGTTATCCAAATATTTCAGGAACAGAAGGATAGTCAAAACCGCCTGCAGCGCAGTACTTTTTCAAACCATCTGCACCAAGCTTTGCAGCTCTGGATGTCAAAAGATCATTGTCGGCTTCAACAAGCTCGCCGGTTAAAAATACCGTATTGCTTTTCAGTGCGTCAGCCAGCTCTTTGTGCCCGCTGATTACAAAGTTTGATTCATATGCATAGGCAACCTTGACATCAGTATCGTCGGAATCAGCAGGCAGGGTGGGGATGAGAGTTTTTGGAGAAAAGACAAGCAATGTGTGCATGAAAGCATTTTCACAAAAAGAGTTGTACTGGTCAAAGATCATATCAGCCACTGCCTCTGCTGAAACGTATGTGGAATCAATAACCATATCGTAGTTTGCATAGTCAAAATTATTGACGTTGTAGAGCTCCTTGTATCTGCGGTTTTCCTCACGGCTTCTGGCGTACAGCTTGGACTTTGCATCTTCCACGCTGTTGTACGCCTCTACTTTGCCGCGTGCGCTGTCGTTGTATACTCTTGCGGCGGCAACGGTTGGATCTGCAAATACATATACCGCAAAACGGTTTTCGGCAAAATGCCAAGCCATGCGGGAGTCAAAAATAATCCTTGAGTTCTTGTCCTTGCGTGAAAGCTCCTTTACTCCGTTGTCAATAAAATGGTCAAGTCCGTTGTCACCAACCATTTTTTTGTTGAGCTCAAGGGTGGATATACCCATTTCCTCGGCAAACCTGCGTTGAATCTGACCCGTGCTGTATACGTCAAAACCGTATTTGTTTTTGAGAATCCCGCAGATAGTGGATTTTCCGCTGCCGAGTCTGCCTGAGATTGCTATATTCATGCTTCTCCTCCCGTTATATATAAAGTCAATGTTTTATTGATTATATAACCAGTATCAATGGTTTGTCAATAAGCGACAAGAAAAAACACGATGCATTGCCCAAGTGTTTTTAAGGACACTTGGGCAGTTTTATTCGCCTTACGGCGAGTGCTATTGCTACGCAGTGATATTTGAACTTCGTTCAAGTGATATTGCCTTCGGCAGTTTATGGCGAATAAAATATCACTGAAATCGTAAGATTTCAATACCACTTCCCCAAAGGGAAATATCACTCTG
>JAZSRP010000035.1:0-4584 GCA_045538555.1 Eubacteriales bacterium | reverse complement strand
GATATTATATCATGCTTGCCGCAGGCAAGTATATCATACGGCAACGCCGTATATCATATTGCGTAGCAATATATCATTTTTGCAAGAGTTCGAATTCATACGCAAAACTGCCGAAAATATCTTTTTCGTAACCCTACAGAGAAAAATAGAACTTTTGTCTACCAAAAGTTCTATTTTTGTTTATCCAAACCGCAGACGACAATTCCTGCGGAATTGATGATATACCGCAACAAGTTGCAGATGATATACAAGGCTATGCCTTGATTTTTTTTGTGAAAGTATGATATAATAAAGCCAAGGAAGGTGATGAAATTATGAACACACAGATATATTCTAAGGGCAACTTTATGGAAATGGATCCTATGCATGATGCAGATGCTTCAAAGATACAGTTAGAAAATAACATACTGATCATTACATACAATGACATTGATATACTGAATACTGATGGATCGCCTTATTATAAATATAAACGCTTGATTGTAAAATACGAATTTGACTCCTTTTGCAATGCAAAATTATACTATGGAAAAAATAAATATAAAATCATTAACTTACATGAACAAATCGGTAGATTTAACATCTTGACAAACGGTTGTATATTTGCATCATACAAGTATTCAGTCGATTGCTTTGAAGAAATAACCTTGGATTTTTTCATAGAAAAAAGGCGAAAAGATAGGTGCTTACGCAATAAATATCAGAGAGTAGAAATTAGTCTGGATGCCACAAAGGTTACATACAATTGGATGTGATTGTTAAATTGATAGAATATCACTAAAAGCTAACGATTATGTAAGAGTTCGAATTCATACGCAAAAACAGCAAAAATATCTTTTTTGTAGCTCATAGAAAAAACGAAATCGCTCCGAGCGGAGCGATTTTTGTTTTCTTATTTTTTCATTTTTTCCAGGTCGTTTTTGCGGATCTCTACACGTCTGACCTTTCCGCTGATAGTCTTGGGAAGCTCCGAAACAAACTCAACGATTCTGGGATACTTGTAGGGTGCGGTGTGGGTCTTGACGTACTCTTGGATCTCTTTTTTCAGTGCGTCCGTGCCTTCCTTGCCTTTTACAAGAACAATGGTGGCTTTTACGATCTGGCCTCTCACCTCATCGGGAACGGGAGTGATGGCGCATTCCAGAACGTACGGAAGCTCCATGATCACGCTTTCGATCTCAAAGGGGCCGATGCGGTATCCGGACGACTTGATGACGTCATCAATTCGACCTACGTACCAGAGATAGCCGTCCTCGTCCATGGTTGCCTGATCTCCGGTGTGATAGTATCCGTCATGCCATACCTCGTGTGTCTTTTCTTCATCAAGATAATATCCGATAAACAGTCCGCAGGGAGCGGCATCCTTGGTACGGATGCAGATTTCTCCCACATCACCGGTGTTGCATTTGTTTCCGTCGGGATCAAGAAGCACAACGTCATACAGAGGACTGGGTCTGCCCATAGAGCCGATTCTGGGAGTAGAACCCACAAAGTTTGCGATAGAAAGAGTAGTTTCGGTTTGGCCAAATCCTTCCATGATGGTGAGTCCGGTGGCTTTTTTGAACTGGTTGAATACCTCCGGATTGAGTGCTTCACCCGCTGTTGTGGCGTATTCGATGGAGGAAAGGTCGTATTTTGACAAATCTTCTTTTATGAAAAAACGGTACATTGTGGGAGGAGCGCAGAAGGTTGTGATACCGTATTTTGCAAACATTGGCAAAATATCCTCAGAATGGAATCTGTCAAAGTCATACGTAAACACGCCTGCCTCGCAGAGCCATTGTCCGTAGAGCTTGCCCCAGAGTGCCTTGCCCCAGCCGGTATCGGAGATGGTAAAATGCAATCCGTCGGGATTTACGTTGTGCCAATGCTTTGCGGTGGGGTAGTGGCCCAGTGCGTATTTGTAGGAATGGGTGGCAATGCGGGGATATCCGGTGGTGCCGGAGGTGAAAAGCATGAGCATTGGATCGTTTCCGCAGGGAGAGCTCTCGGTGCGGTAATAATGGGTGCTGAATCGCTCCATTTCTACGTTAAAATCGTTCCAGCCGTCTCTCTTGCCGCCAACCAAAAGTTTGATCATTCCGGGAAATTCCATCGCGGCCTTTTCTGCCTCGCTTGCAACGTCACCGTCTGCGGTGCATACAATGGCTTTTACTTTTGCCGCTTTGTATCTGTACGAAAAATCGTGTTCTACAAGCTGGTTTGTTGCAGGGATAGCAATGGCGCCGATCTTGTGAAGTGCAAGCATACAGAACCAGAACTGATAGTGGCGCTTGAGAACCAGCATTACCGTATCACCCTTTTTGATTCCGAGGGATTCAAAGTAGTTTGCGGTTTTTGCCGAATACTTTTTCATATCAAGAAAAGTAAATTTCCTGTCGGATTTATCGTTGGCGACCCACATCATGGCGAGCTTGTCGGGGCTCTTTTTTGCAATGGCATCAACACAGTCAAACGCAAAATTGAATTTGTCGTCATTTTTGAATCTGATGCCGTTGAAAACTCCGTTCTCGTCATAAAACGATTCTACAAAATCGTCTGCCACCGTTGTTTTGACGTCCTCTTTGTGTGACGCTTTTGCGGCAATAAAGGGGGTCTCGGGATACTCCTCGCTGACCACACCGTCCTGCGGGTTCAAAACCACTGCATGAAACTCGCATCCGCCCTCGCTGACGGCAATCATACCGTGGGGAATAATACTGTTGTAAAAAATAGAATCGCCTTCATTGAGCACGTCGATATGGCTGCCCACCTGAACCTTGAGAGAACCTTTTACAATAACGTCAAACTCCTGCCCTTTGTGAGAGCTGAGCTTGATAGGAGCGTTTTGCTCCTCTGGGATATAAGGAAATTTTACCAAAAACGGCTCTGCCAGCTTTTCTTTGAATTTTGGAGCGAGGTTGTTATATTCAACTCCGTGCTGCTTCAAAATCTTTAGGCCGTCGCCTTTTCTGGTAATAGAAAATGAGCTCAGTGTAGTGCTGGTTCCCTCCAGCAGGTCCACCACCTCTACTCCGCAGGCCTTTGCACACTTGTAGATAAATGTAAAGCTAAAATCAGTCTCGCCTTTTTCCAAAATTGCATAGTCTGCCGCAGACACACCGGTGAGCTTGGCAAGCTCCTCCTGAGTGTATCCTTTTGCCTCGCGCAGGTCCTTGATTCTCCCTGCAACCTCTTTCAAACTGTAATCCATTTTTTCGTCTCCTTTCAAAAGCGTGTGTTGAGGAATGGATACAAATTTGAATACACATGCCCCAAAAAAGCCGTTTTATTTTCGCAGGCCGAAAAAACAAAAAGCCCGTCTCAAAAGAAATACTTTGAGACGAGCATCAAACCCGCGGTACCACTCAAATTACGGAAAAAATGTTCCGTCACTTTGTGGGTTCTGTCAAACCCTTTGCTTTTACGCAGCAATACGGAAGGAATCTACTTGCAAAATGCTTTCGGTCCTCCGACTCAGAAGTGATAAGTCATTGGAAAGGACTGCCATTGCCTCGCACCAACCGGCAACTCTCTGTAAGCATCACATTCCGACCGTCTTCGTCATAGTCTTTTTTGTGATATTCAAATTTTATGTTACGCATTATACTATCCCAAAAAGCTATTGTCAAGACTTTTTGCAAAAAAAAACAGAAAAACATCCGTGTAGAAAGATTTTTTTGATATACAAAGTTTTTATTATAAAAAATATTCGTTGCAAATATTGAGGAACGGTGGTATAATAGGGCTGAAATAAAGTATCAAAAGGAGATTGTTATGGATATCAAAGCAAAGATCAATGAGCTTGTTGACAAGATCAAAAATGACGAGAATATTGCCCAAAACTTTCAGTCCAACCCCATAAAAACCGTTGAAGGACTCATCGGGGTGGATCTTCCCGACGATCAGATGCAGAGCATCGTTGACGGGATCAAAGCCAAGATATCGTTGGGCTCCATCGGAGACAAACTGGGCGGACTTTTTGGTTGATTTTTCGATTTTTATATTTCAAATCAAAAAAGATGTGTGGGATCGCCACACATCTTTTTTTGTTTATTTTACGATCGGTTTTCAGCCGACGATGGGCCACTGGGAGATCGCGCCTGCGTCCATCTGAACCATAAGCACAACGTCAGCACCATCAAAGATACCGTCGCCGCTTACTTCAATTGCGTCAAGGATGGCCTGATCGATCTCGATTACGGTTGCGTCAACCTGACGCGCAAGAACAAGGTCGTTGCCGTCAAAGGTGCCGTTTCCGTCGATGTCGCCATAGATTACGACTGCAACGGGAGCATCAACCAGAGCGCCAAGGGCATCGTTGATTGCCTTTGTAGCGGCGTCAACGGTTGCCTGATCGGAGATCTTGAGACCGCTTACGTCGATTGCAAGAGCAGACTCAAGGTCGGCCCAGGAATCAGCGGTGTAATCATCTGCGTTGAGAGCGTTTGCGTCGCTGACTGCTTTGTTGTACTCGGTGTAGTCAGCATCCTTTTCAACCAGAGCGCCAATGGCATCGTTGATTGCCTTTGTAGCGGCATCAACGGTTGCTTGATCATCGGAGGTGAGTCCGCTTACGTCAACGGCGAGAGCTGATTCAAGATC
>JAZSRP010000012.1:0-34968 GCA_045538555.1 Eubacteriales bacterium | reverse complement strand
TATTTCATTTGCATTTAAGATATGCAGGGGATAACGATGAATTGTATTTTAGGGATTATCTTATCGAGTTTCCCGATATAGCAAAAGAGTATGAAAAATTAAAGATTTCTTTATGGAAAGAATACGAGCATAATCGAGATGCTTATACAAACGCAAAGACCGAGTTCGTAAACAAATATACTGAAAAAGCGAAATCAATTTATGGTAATAGATACTAACAAATTCCAATTTATCGAATAGCAAAAGCACCGACAGATAATCAAAATTCGTCGGTGCTTTTTAACATCCTTATGAGAAGTAGCCTTTCTCTGCCCTTTTATTTTTTAATAATCCCGTATTTTTCCAACAAAGAAAGACGGGAATTTGCAATGGACATTGTACGGGAAGCACTGCTCTTTTTCCGAAACAGAGTTTCAACTCCGTAAGAGCAGAGTCGCCCCACCCACGCAAAGGGTAGGAAAACAGGAAATTTTTTGAGATACGGATACCTGTTTTTCATATATGAAAGAGGAGGAAAAACCGCGGAAATGCGGGAGAGTTTTTTTCCTTTCTTTCCGTTGCGGTATGCGGCAAGCGTGACCGTGGAGGAATGGAGCCGATCCCCGTCCGCAGAGCCGTAGACACCGCCGGAAAGCATATCCTCTATCAAAGAACTCACTTCTCCCTCAAACCGCCAATCCTCGGGAAGATGCAAGTCAACGCAAAAAACTTCTTTTCCAACTCTCAGCATGGCGCAGGAAAAAACAAAGGCACGTGCATCCAAAAGCTTTTGTTTCAGCACATTCAGATCCATTTCACCGGCGTATTCTGCCATCCAAAGAGACACGTCCCACGCCTGTCTGATGCCGATTCCGCCTCGGACAAAATGGTTGAATGCATGTAGCAAAAGATACAAAAAGTGATCTGTCGGCTCAAGTGTGAGCACACCGTCACAACGAATCTTTTTCAGGTTATTATATTCAAAATAAGAATTGAGGATCTCATCCTCCGGATCAAAAAGCAGTTTGTGAACCTCCAGAGTTCTGCTGTTGGGACAAACAAATGATGTTTCCCACATATCATGGTCAGAGTCGGCGTTTTTTTCAAAAAAGCCGTTGTTTTTCAGCACATTACGGCATTTTTGAAAATCAAAACCCAAGAACAGATCGTCGTCTCCGCTGAGCCGAAAGCTCTTGTTTTTGTACAATCGAGAGCAAAGCAATCCTTTTACCACACATGGTTCAAGCCCGTTGTTTTTCAGCAGAGAATAATAATTCAAAAAATCTGCCTCTGCCACAGCTTGATTCCTCACCTGTGTGAGACAGATCTTTTTGTATTTCTCAAACAGATCGGGGTGTTTTTTACTGTCACTGCAGTCATACACCGCACCAAAAACAAAGGGCAGCAACTTTTGGCTCAAAGCAAGACAAAATATCCCCTCCCAAATCTCGGGGGAATATTCTGCATTTTGAGCTTTTTTTCCCGTTGCGGCACAGGACAGCAACCTGACAAAGCCGCTGTGTATTTCATTCTTAAAATTACTGTTTTCCATCTTTTTCTCTATCCGAAAAATGACACAAGCTTTTTTATCACACGTTTTGGAAACGACGGTGCAAGACATTTGCTTACCAGCTTGTCAAACCTCATCTTGCCCAAACGGCTGAAAAACAGATCACGTTTTTTGCCCACAGGCGACGACGTATGAAAAGACGGGTTGCCGTTTATTGCTTTTTCAAAAGGAACCTCTTCCCATTTAAGAGCGTCCGCAACAGAAGCAAACAGTTCCTTGCCCTTTTGGGTATGGACCATCACAATAGAGGTACCTCTGTTGTCATCCATATAGGGCGCCACCCTTTCAATACCCCAAAAATCACCAAGGGTGATGTCCGATGATCGGCAAAGGGATTTTGAACCGCAGGAATGACAAGAAGGCCGAAGCGACAGGTTGGTCAAAAACGCCTTCATGTACGGGTCGTCAAAAAAAGGTACAGACTCGGTACTTCCGTTGCCAAAATAAGCAGTGACCGAATAATTTCTCCAGCCAATAGTCTTATCACGAAAAACAAATCCCGTGACCTCGCTGCCGTTTTTTTCTTTTTTGTAGCTCAGATACTCTTTCCAGACAAGAGGTGAAGGAGTCCCATGGCAGATTATGTCAACCACAAACAGATTATCCCGCTTGCCGCCCAAAAATGACACCAGCCCGTCAGTCTGACAGGGCGTACCGGAGAAAAGCACGGGAACACCCGATGACAGCAGCTCCTTGATTTTTAAAAAGCTGTCGGTGAGATCGCTTTTTATATATTTTGAACCGCGGAGCCGTGCAAGCTCGGATTCCTCCGCCGCACATATATGCAGCAGGTTTAGGTCATCATCAAATGCGGAGCCAAACACTGCCCCGCCTTTTTTCAAAACCTCTTTTGCCAACGCAGAAAAAACACCGCCGGAAGAGGAACACGCTCTCACCTCATCGTCCTTGTTGCAGACAGAAAAACAAAGCACGTCCCCGCTTGTTTTTTTTGTTTTTGACAAAACAGGGCAGATTTTTTTGCACAGTCCGCATTGTATGCAGGCATTTTTGTCCACGGAGGGATACAAAAACCCCTCACTGTCCGCAATCATTTTTATGCACTTTTTGGGGCACACGGAGGCACAGGCAGTACAGCCGGAGCAGTTTGCTTTGTTTTTTATTTCAACGTGCATAGATTTCTCCAAAAAATCATCTTTTTTTGAATCTGGCAAAAAATCCTTTTATCATTCCCTTTTCCTCACCGTTCATACCCACAAACCATTGGGCCGTGACGTACAGCACAGTGAACAAAAGTATCATTGCCGCAAATCGCTCCATCCGATCCACTTTCCAATACATACCCAAAACCAGACAGGGAACAAAGGACATTGCGGTGGCAAGAATCGGCTTTGTCATAGATCTCCAAAAACGTCCCATCTCAAGACAAATGCCTTTTTTGTAATAAATATTCATTATGATAGTATTTCCGATGAGAAGCGCAAGAGCGGTGCCCACAGCGGCACCCTTGATCCCATAGGTTTTGATAAGCGGGATGCTGACACCAACGTTGCAAAATGCGATCAAAAGATATGCCACAGAACGGAAAATATGCTTGTTTTTTGCTTTTTGTATCTCAATTCCGACATTTTGGATATAGGGCACAAAGGATGCACCCATCACCATCAGCGCAATGGCGTAGGATTCCTCATACCCCTCGCCCGCGTATATGCCGATAAAATATCTTCCCACCAATACAAACCCAAAGAAAATGAGCCCAAGGATCAAATACTGGATCCTTCCTACCCGTATCATCAGGTCGGTCAACTGGCTGTTGTCGTCCCGTTCTGCCACCATTTTGTTCACCTTTGGCACAAATACAACCGACACGTTGACAGAAAAAATCATGAGATAGTGATTTATTTTGTTTCCAATTTCATACACAGCCACCGATTCCGAGCCAAAATTCCGGCTCAAAAGCAGCTTGTCGATGGAGCTGTTGATAACACTTGACAATGAAGTAAGAAATATAAATACGGAAAAAACCGATATCTCTTTCAGCAGAGAAAAATCGGGTTTTCCAAAGGTAAACCGCATTCCCAGCTTTCTGGCAAAAACCAAATTGCAAACAAGACCCACAATCTGCAGTGCAGTGTGCACCACCGTCATCGCTACCGAGCCGTATCCCAACAGCAACAGCGGAAAAGTCACCATAGGCCCCGTCAAGGCGGTAATAATTCCCAGCAGGCGACTGTACACAAAACGCTCGTGAGCATTGATGTACATGGAAAATATGGTTGATACAAAGGATGCCGCAGTGTTTACGGTCATCAATGCCAACAGCTTTTGGCTGATATCAAGCTCATATGGGGTGAATTTGCTTCCAAACACCACCTGAGGCATATTTGTGAGCACGCCGCCAGCCAACACAGACAGCACTGCCGCCAACCCAAACACCAACGCAAAAAGCCCATTGAGTTTTGCAATGCCTCTGTCATCCTCTTTTGCCTTGTATCTGGCATAAAACCGCATATAAGAGCTGCCAAATCCCAAGGAGAACAACCCAAGATAGCTGATGACCGAGGCGGCAGCATTGTAAACACCGTACTCGCTCTGGCCCAACAGCCGCAGCATAACGGGAGTATAGGCAATACCGATTATAAATTCAATTCCGATGTTGAGATAGGACAGTACCACGCCTATCTTTCTTTGGTTTTTCATATACAATCTTTCTTTTTATCACATCTGTTCAAGTTTTTTGCAAACCTTGTCAAAATTCTCTGTTACTCCGGCTGAAAAATCAAAAAGCTTTGATTTTATCTCCTCTTCCCGCTCGGTCACAAACAAAAATCCCCTCAAAAGATCCTCCTCTGTTTTCAACTCCTGAACAGGACAAACATAGCCCTCATAGCTGCCAAACAGATCCTTTGCGATCCCTTTTGCTTTGACGGAATAACCGGTGACAAGCGTGGGCACTCCCGTAGAATACGCCGCAATGGAGGCGTGAGTACGAGCGGTTACCAAAAAACGGCATTTTGAAATAACATATTTCAACTCTCTGCAGTTTAGTTTTTTTGATTCATCCACCAACGCCACTCTGCCCGTGTGAGCGTACTTGTCAAAAAGCACACGCAGCGGCTCAAGATCATCGTTGAAATCCCACACCACGTGAGGGATCAGCGCTACGTTCATATCAGTGTCATTGAGTATATACTCAATGAGCTTTTCATAGTTTTTCATGGTCAGCCCTTGATCCTTTTCGCAGGATAGTATCAGGGGGCTGACGTTTATACCCACCACGTCACGGTCAAAAATATGGGGCAATGCCGTTTCCTGCGGTTTCAACAGAAACGCAGAGTCGGGGCAATACATCACGTTTGAGAGCCCTGCGTTCCTCATGGCCTCATATGTGATGCTCTCCCTGGCTGTGATGAGAGAATATCGTTTCAGATCCTGCAGCACATCCGGCTTTTTCAACAGCTTTGGCTCCACAGAACAGCCCCAAAACACGGTTTTGTTTCCGTGGGAGCAGAGAATGGAGTTGAGACGGCAGTAATCACCGTAATCGTCATAGCAATAATTATCTCCGCCGATGGAAAAGCATATCGAATTTCTTGTTTTTACAACAGCGCGCTTTTCTACACGGTCATAAAAATACATCGAGCCCGTAACTGTTTTCCACGCCTTGGCAACAATGCGCTGAAGCGTGGTAAGTCCCGTACCTCTGTTCACAAAGGACATTTTCCCGTCTGCTATGTATTTTTTATCCTGATGGGGATTTGAGGAGATCACCGTTACGGGAGCGTCAAAGGTGTCAGACGCCAATTCCGCAGTTGTCCGAACCAACGCCTCACAGCCGTGGTTTCCGCTGCCTCCGTGAGCATACAAAACGATTTTTTTCATTTTTGATCCCTCACTTTACATTCTGTGCTGATAATACCAAAGAACCATTCCCGAAAATGCGGGGCGCAGAATCCTGCACAGCAATCTGTCTTTTTTTGAAAGGCCCGACGGCAGAGATCTCAGCGTTTTTTTCAATTTGGGGTGAGAAAGAATACTTTTTACCTCTTGCTTTTTTTCTTTTTTTGAAATATCACGGGGGCACACACCCTCTATGATAGCGCTGACAGCATAGCGTGACAACTGATAATTATGCCATCTCAGATCGCCATCACACACTCCGTTTTTTTGCAGTATACCATGGGCTCTCTCCCACAGCAGAGCATACCTACTCCACATCAATTCACCCTTTATATGGGTGGCAGAGGTGGGTATCTCATAATAAAAATACAGGCAGTCCTCCACTGCAGAAACGGCTCGGGAGCTCAAAAACGCCTCCATGTTGAATATCATATCCTCCCCCAAACGCAGGTCTGTGGCAAACTTGATACCATTTGACAACACAAGGGCTCTTTTGTATATCCCTCTCCACACACTTCCGTACACTGAGGGTGCTCTTCCTCCGTTTGGAGCATAGCCCCAAACGCACATAGGCATCACAAGATCATGTGCAATATCAGAAGTATAACTCTTATTTTTCATCGGAACATCCGAAACAACACCGCCGGTCTCTTTTTGAAATCCGCACAGCGCAATATCGGATCCGTTTTTGATGATGCTTTCCAACAGCTTTTCAACCATCTGCGGCAGATACCTGTCATCCGAGTCACAAAACATCAAATACTCACCGGCAGATACTTGAATACCGTCGTTTCTGGCGGCGCTGACTCCGCCGTTTTGCTTGTGAACAACCTTTATCCGTCCGTCATTTTTTGCAAATTGGTCACACAAAGCGCCGCTGTTGTCAGCCGACCCGTCGTTGACAAGAATGATCTCAATATTTTTATAGGTTTGGCTTGTCAGACTCTCGACGCATCTGCCTATATATTTTTCGGAATTATACACCGGAACAATAATTGATATCATTGGTTCCATTGGGCTTTTTCTCCCTCTTGGCGATCAAATTGTTTTGCTCTGAGGTACACCACCAAAAAGGTGGGGATCAGCGCCTTGAAAAGATTGAAGAGCGGCTTGTAGTATCTGAAAAATGGATATTTTAACAGCTTGTAGCCGTACAGCTCGGTTTTGAAAAACCTCCACCTGTTTTTTGCACTGCGGCGGCGTACCGAATCCTCATTCTCACAGACAAAATACAAAACGTCCCGAAGATTGACACCCCTAAAACCTTTTTCAAAAAACCTGAACCACAGGTCTCGGTCCTCGCATCTGACAGTCCTGTCAACAGACACGTATCCGCCCAAATCTTCATATACTCTGCGACGGCACATCACCGTGGCATGGCAAAATGGCAGCCCGTGATACGGAGTATCTCTGTCGGGGTTTTCTGTACACAAAGTCACCGACCCCATGCGCTCATCATCATCAAACGCCCGCATTCCGCAACCGCACAGGTCAACCGCAGGGTTTGATTCAAGAAAAGATATCTGACGCAAAAACCGGTCCCTGTGACTCACATCATCTCCGTCCATCCGGGCGATATATTCACCGTCAGCAACAGCCAGACAGCGGTTGAGGGTATATGCCAGCTGTTTTTGACTCTCGTTTTTCAAAAGAACGATGCGTGACGGAAACCGGAAGCAATACTCTGCAGCCACCTCATAGGTTCCGTCATCCGAGCCGTCATCACAGATGATCAGCTCCCAGTTGTCATAGGTCTGACCCAGCACGGACTCAATGGCACGGGAAAGGGTCTTTTTGCAGTTGTGCACACCCATTATCACAGAAATTCTTTTTCCCTCTGCCACTTTTCCCTTCTCCTTTTTTACGACTCAAAAATAATTTTTTCAAACTCCCGCGTGCAGTTTTCCAAACCAAATTCCATGGCACGCTCTCTTGCTTTTTTTGTATCAAAATCACAGACCTTTGTGATGATATCACGCATTCCCTCTGCAATTCCCTCCACAGAATTTGAGCACAAAAAGCCCCTTGTCTCATCCCCGATGATCTCCTCGGCTCCGCCGCATCTTGTGGCAAGAACGGGAGTGTCAAGCAGCATTGCCTCCACCACCACAAAACCAAAAGACTCGTTTTCCGACGGACATATCAACGCTTTTGCCTGACGCATGAAGGGATACGGGTTGCCAACCTCACCCTCCAGAATGATCCTGTTGCAGAGATCTTTTTCTTTTATCAGAGCGGACAGCTCCTCTTTTTTGGTTCCGTCGCCGTAGATATGAATACAAAAATCAAGATTTCTCACCATATCTGCAGCCAATATCAGGCGGTCAAATCCCTTGATTTTTTCCAGCCGTCCCACACACACCATGTGCCCTTTTGGAAACTCGAGATTCTCCTCCGCTTTTTGAACAACGGTTTTTTCATCCACGGGAGTATATGCAATTACCGTTTTGTTCTCAAACCCGTGCCGCACCTCCACCCCGTCCTTGGCTGTTTGGGAAACACAGATGATATTTTTGAAAGCAGAAAACCGCTTTTTTGTTTTTTCACAGGGGGCAGGGCCGTTGAAACGCAGATCCATATGGACCCAGCAATATTTATTTTTGCATTTTCCGCCCGAGATCACATGGCTTTCAAGTCCCTCGCCCACAGCAATCTCCGCATCGTATCCGCTGCCCGCAAACAAAAAGTGAGCAAATCTCGGGGGCAAAATATGAACCAATCTGGCAAACCCTCTCACAAAACGAGGCAAAAACGATTTTACCTTTACTCTCGGATCCAGCTCCGTTCTCAGCTCTCCGCCGCCAAAAAATGTGCGTATCGTAACGTCATATTTATCTGCAAAGGCATTGGCCATACGTACACATGCCTTCTCGCTCCCTCCGATCTTGAGAGAGCCCACAAAAAACATAATTTTTTTCAAAAATAAACTCCCATGGCTCTCTGGATACGTCTTGTAATGAAAAAGCACACACGCAAAAAGCCGTTTTTTGCAATAATTCTTTTTATTTTCAGGGTCTTGTCAGCGGGTTTGAGAGCTTTTATCTGCCGCTTGTGCTCTTTTCCCGTGCGGTATGCAAACCCTATCTGGGCAAACAGCCCTTTGGGATTGCCCGCTCTTGCCTCGTTTACCAGCAGACTGAAAATGCCTCTTACAAGCCGGGCACGCTGTATCTCTTCATCCAGCGTCACCCCGTACCGCTCCAGCAGTGCCGCTGACTGTTGTGAAAACAAATCGTTTTGCTCCTGCATATCACGGACGTATTTTTTTGTTGCCGAGCCCTCCTCCAAACGGTAATTGTACAACGCCTCCGCAACAACACTCATTTTTTTGCAGTTGAAAAGATACTCGGTCAAAAACAGCAGATCCTCACACCTTTTTATACGAGGATCAAATGCAATGCCCACCCGCTGTATCAGCTCTTTTTTTATGATGCACGTACAAACCGAGCCCATAAACCCGTTTGTACCCGAAAACGCAAGAGGTATGGCAAACCTTTCTTTTATCTCCGCCTCTCCCTCCAATGTCTGAGGGGCGGGACACAAAACCTGCTTTTTGAAATCCGATCTGCATTCCGTATAGCCGCAAAATGCAATGTCGGAGTCAAATTTTTCTATACACTCCACCAGCTTTTTGCAGGTGTCGGGCTCGTGTGTATCATCACTGTCGGCAAACATGACATATTCACCCGAAGCCATATCCATGCCCATGTTCCGTGCCGATGAAACACCGCCGTTTGGCTTGGAAACAACCGCTATGCGGGGGTCTTTTGCAGCTATATCGTTTGCGATCCGATACGTATCGTCCCTTGACCCGTCGTCAATCACAATTATCTCAGAGTTTTCATAGCAGGAGTTTTGGATAGACTCGATACAGGAGGCAATGGTTTTTTCGGCATTATATGCAGGGATGATAATACTGAGCTTTTTCATTTTTCCTCCTCCTTGGCCACAGGGTATTTGAGATGGAAATAAACCGCCTCTGCAATCACCAGCACAAGAGGAACGATCTTTGCTCTGTGGCGGATGGCATTGCCGTAAGCCGTGGTTCCCATTCCGCACACAATATAGGTTCCAACTATACATAAAAGAGCGATGGCAACGTACATACGGTATCGCTTGTCCTCGTTCTTTTGGCTCAGACGGTAGGCAGAAACGAGACGGTACCACAGCCAAAACTGGGGCAACGCATCAACGACCCACGAGATAGCGGTATCCACGCTGATTATCATCCAGGGCAGAGGCACAAAGGCAAAGAGAAGGGTACGGTACGGAAGTTCCATGGCAATACCCGCCAGAGATTCCGGTGTTTCATGGATATATTTTGTGTTTGCATCACCCTCCAAAAACTGGGAAGCGCGCTCCACAAGATCGGTGTTTTCCGTGATTCCCAGCTTTGCCACCATACTGCCCCAAAGAGGTGTTGCCATCAGCAGCAGCAGGGCAACGGCGGCAATGGCAATGTTTGTGGGGCTAAATATTTTTCTCAGGCGGTCACCCTCGCTCAGCCCCGCACACAGCACGTAAACAAACAAAAGCACAATAACTCCCGAGTGCATCATGTTTGCAACCGCAATGGCGGCAATTGCTTTTACAAATTTTGTATTTTTTCGAGTTTTTATGAACTGCACAAAGCAGCAGAAAGAAACAATGGTAAACATCTGCACAGGCATCTCACGCAGATATGTCACCGAATATATAATATCGATGGGCCATATAAGAAACAGCAGCAAAACACGCTGTGATGCCTCGCGGTCTCCGTTTGTCAGCTCAATTGCGGTTTTGAACACGTATCTTGCGGCAACAAAAGCCGAGGCAAGGATGTACAAGTTCACCTGTCTCGTATGGACGCCAAAGGTCTTGTATATCACAGCCACCAGCTTGGCAAACATATCCGCTCCGCCGCTGAACATACTGAAAAATCCGTCGCTGTTTTCCACTATCCTCTGAGCACTGGAGTGAAAGTTCCACCAGTCCTCGCCGCCCAACGGAAGATCCTTGTACAACGCCTGATATGCAGTGAGCAAAAATTTTACCAAAAATATGCCCAGTACCATGACACCGTATTTTTTGTCGCAGTCCGAGAACACGGCAAAAAAAGCGGCAAGAGCAAGCATACTCCCCGCCACACAGGAGAAAAAGGGCGCATCAGTAAACTGGCAATAGGCAAGCCCGACGGGCAGTGCCAGTATTGCCGATATGATGTATCCTGTATTCTTATTTTGCGTATACTGATCGGACATCAACAAAAACTACCTTTTTAAATCTTGTTATTTCAGCTTTCAAACAACTGCTGTACGGTGGTCTCAACCACTTTTTGCTTGTCAAAAACTTCTTCCATTCTTTTTCGGCCTGACCTGCCCATCTCTGCTTTTTTCTCAGCAGAGAGAAGCGAAAACCGTTTCAGGGCGTCGCAGAGGGCTTCTTTGTTTTTTACTTCAAACAAAAATCCGCTTTTCCCATCCTCCACCGCTTCCATACATCCGTGAACTGCTGTTGTGATGAGAGGTCTGCCCATAGATGCGCTTTCCAGGAGGGTGTTTGACATCCCCTCGTGCCATGAGGGAAGCACAGAGCAATGACAGTTCTTGATAAAAGGTCTCACGTCGTTGCAGAACCCATGAAAACGGATCTTGCCCTCCCGCTCCAGCTTTTTCACCAGCGGCTCATAGTTCTCCTCATACCAGCCGATAAAATCAAATCCAAACCTCATTCCTTCTTCATGCAGTTTGTCAATGGCCCAAAACAGCTCGTCCACGCCCTTTTCCTGCATTATCCTGCCGATGAACAAAAACCTTGTTTCGTCCTCAACAGGAGGATACTCCTCAAAGGCAAATTCATCAAGATTCACTCCCGCACCAGACAAAACAAAGGTTTTTTGGATGGGAACCGCCTTTTTTTCCACCATTCGGTCACGGTCTCCAACGTTTTCAAAAAACACCTTGCTTGCTTTTTTGAGTGCGCGGCGGTACATAGAAACCACCAATTTTGACATTATTCCGCCTTTTTCTATAGGAGTCCCCAATCCGGTAATATTGACATAGTGCTGTTTGCCTGCGGATTTGCATGCCATACTGCCAAAAATATTGCATTTTACAGTATAACAGATCACCTTGTCGGGATTTTCCCGGGCAATGAGCTTTTTGTATGCAGAGAGCAATTTCAGATCCCCAAAGGGATTCATGCCCCTGCGGTCAAACTCCGTAAAAACCACCCTTGCGCCGTATGATTCCAAAATCCTTTTGTTCTCCTCGTCGCACGGCGGAATAGACAGCACCACGTCGTGCTCCTCAGACAAACGGCACACAAGCTCTCGGCGGAATATCCGCAAAGTATTGTAATGATTTGCAAGAATAAGTATTTTCATATCAGAACCCCATACCCCTATGAAGTAATAAAACGAAAATTGAACGTCAGTTCAGTTTTTTCAGTATACTGTCAGCAATTTTTGCACCGCTGAGTCCGTATTGATCGCGCAGATACTTTTGGTTGCCAACAATTGAACAATAAGTATCGTGCAATCCTATCCTCAGTACGGGAGCGTGACAGCTCAGCTCCGAAAGTGCCTCGCATACGGCACCGCCAAATCCTCCCACGATGCTGTGCTCCTCCACCGTAACAACAAGCTCATGCTCGACGGATAGACGGCGTACTGTCTCCGCGTCAAAGGGCTTGACCGTGGGAAAGGTATACACAGACGGTGAGATTCCGTTTTGGTTCAAAATTTCAACACAATCAGAAACCTCGTCAAAAATCGCTCCTGTGGAGAGGATCGCAACACGGCTTCCGTCACACACCTTGACCGCCTTGCCCATCCGAAATTCAAAATCTCCCCGGTGAGCGCTCTGCTCACCGCCTCTGCCAAGACGCAGATAGCAGGTTCCTTTGTGGGAGGCAATGGCTTTTGTGGCGCACACCACCTCTTCCTTGTCAGCAGGGCACATTACCGTCACGTTTGGAAGTGCTCTCACCAGAGCGATATCCTCCGTTGCATGGTGGCTCATTCCCAGCGAGCCGTATACAAATCCGCCGCCGACACAGACGATCTTTACGTTTGCGTTGTGATATGCACAGTCGTTGCGAATCTGCTCAAGACACCTAATGGTGGGAAAATTACCTATGGAATACACAAAAACGGTTTTTCCCTCCAGCGCCATGCCCGCCGCAACGGTTGCCATATTCTGCTCCGCAATACCTGCGTTTACAAACTGATCCGGAAGCTGCTCCCAAAAGGGCTTGAGAACCCCAAACCCAAGGTCGCCCGTGATGAGTACGATGCTTTTATCTTCTTTTGCAAGATCGATCAAGGTACGAACAAAAGTATCTCTCATTTGTCATCCTCCTGTCCGAAATATGTGGGATGCCATCCCAGTGAAGTTGTATGATCTCCCTCAAGCTCTGCAGGCAGCGGCTCCTTTGGCGCCTCTACCCCGTCGGGAGTATAGGGATCCGCAATTCCTGATGGCTTTTGGGCAAAAAGCTCGCTGACCGCTTTTTGATACTCCCATCCGTCGTGAGGAAAACGGTAATGCCACAAAACATCGGATTCCATAAAAGAAACTCCCTTGCCCTTTGTTGTGTTGGCTATCACAACCGTGGGCTTGTGGTTTTTGTTGCTTGTGTCGGACAGCGCATTTTTCAGCGCATCATGGTCGTGGCCGTCAAGCTCAATAACGCTCCAGCCAAAGGATCTCCACTTGTCGCCAAAATTCTCAAGCTCAAGAGTTTTTTCACAGTAATCCAAGCTCTGCATATGGTTGTGGTCAACGATCGCCACAAGGTTTTCCAGTCGATAATGGTTGGCAAACAAAGCCGCCTCCCAAACAGAGCCCTCGTCACACTCACCGTCGCCAAGCACTGCAAAAACGCGGTGCTTTTTTCCATCCTGCTTGGCGGCAAGCGCCATTCCGGCCGCAGCGGAAAGTCCGTGGCCCAGCGAGCCGGTGGAAAAATCAACACCGGGCAACGCATGGGAAACGTGGCCCGACAGGCGGGAGCCGTTTCCATAGTGTGTCAACAGTTCTGCAGTATCAAAAAATCCGTTTTCCGCCAAAGCAATATATATGGATGCACCTGCGTGCCCCTTGCTGAGTATAAATCGGTCACGCTCGTCCCATTTGGGATCAGCGGGATCAAATTTCATCACTTGGGCATAAAGCACTGCCACGACATCCGCAACGGAAAACACCGATGCAATGTGCGAGCATCCGGAATTGTTTGCCATTTCAACACAGTGACGGCGTATCAGCCACGATAGCTGCTTGCTGTTCATACGGCTGCCTCCTCTTTTTTTGATTCAAGCTTTGCTTTGTGAGCATCCACCAGGGGTTGAATGTCACGCGGAAGCTTTTGGGTACGGCTGACCACCTTCCACACCGTCCAGAAAATACATCTGATATCGTCCAAGAAGGAATGATGCTCACGATAATAGAGCTGAAGCTCCAGCTTGAGAGGTCTGACGTACTCAAGATAATATGTATCGGGATCTGCGGCATTTGTAAATCCGACAAACTGATCAAAATTTGTCAGCGATGCCCAGTCGGTGATGCCGGGCTTGAGATCAAGAATCTTTTTTTCACGCTCGGTATACATATCAGTATAAACCCTCAGCTCGGGGCGGGGACCCACAAAGCTCATGTTTCCGATAAAAACGTTGATAAGCTGAGGCAGCTCGTCAAGCTTGCTTTTTCTCAAAAAATGTCCCATACGGGTGATACGGTCATCGTTGTCACCCACATTCCATTTCCCTTTTCCCTCACAGTCGGGCTTCATGCTGCGAAACTTGAATATCCTGAAATCCTTTCCGTCCTTGCCCACTCTGACGCCTCTGAAAAACACACCGCCTCTGGAATCAATGACGATGAGTAAAGAGAGAATGAGAAAAACGGGCGACAATACCAAAAGCCCAAACAAACTGACTACGATATCAAAAAGTCTTTTCATATTGATGACCTCACATATTTGCCCCGTCAACAGGAATGTTGGTGGCGGGCATGAAGGAAGATTTTTCACTTGCCATAAAAAGTACTGCGTTTGCGATCTCCTCGGGAGATCCAAATCGGTTCACTGCCTGATGGTGTCTCAAAAAGTCCTCTACTCTGGGGTTGCCCTCTTTGATAAAATTGTCCCAATAGCTGCCCTCAAATGCAACCGCACCGGGCATCACCGAGCAGAGCACCACTCCCGAGGGAGCCAGTTGTCTGCCCACTGTGGTGACGTATGCATTGAGAAACGCTTTTGCGGACGCATACAGAGGATTGCCTCTCAGCATCAGTGCTGAGATGGAGGAAACGTGTATCACCCTGCCCCATCCTTTTTCTATCATGGGCGGTATCAGCACGCTGTTCATGTCAATGGACGCAACGGCGTTGAACCTGAGGGCATAATTCCAATCCTCGGCACCTCCCAGATGGTTGCGGCTCACAAGAGAACCGCCCACGTTGTGCACCACCACCTCAAAGGGGCCAAACCTCTCTGTCAGCTCGGTTGCAAACTCTTTTGTATCGCACTCCATGATATCTCGTACCACGTACTCAAAGGAAGCGGCTCCTTTTGCCATTGCCTCTTGCTTCAGTTGGCACAGCAGCTCCTCGGAGCGGGCAACCGCAACAAGATGTGAACCCTCCTCCGCAAATCCGAGAGCAATACCTTTTCCGATGCCCTTGCTGGCACCAACCACAAGTACTTTTTTATTCTTCAGACCCAGTTCCATACCGTTCCTCCGCCAAAAGGGCATACTGCCCCACTATTTTTCCTATATATCATATCACACAAAAAAAACAAAAGCAAGAAATTTCGAAAAAATACCTTTTTTTACTATGTATTTTTGGCGTTTATTTTACAATTTTTATTTCTTTTTGGGTTTTTCAAAACAGTTGAAAATTTTTTTGGTTCGTGATATAATTTTTTTGCTTACAAACAAAGCATTTATTTGCAAAAAAGGGTTGTTTTATGAAAAGCTATACACGTCTCAAGCTGGCATGCTATTCGGCAGGCGCCTCCATGTCGGTGGCGGCAACGCTCTCTCCGCTTTTGTTTTTGACCTTCAGAGCACTGTACGGTCTCACCTATACACAGATGGGGCTCCTGATTCTGCTCAACTTTTCCACCCAGCTGGCAGTCGATCTGGTCTTCTCGTTTTTCTCCCACAGATTCGATATTCAAAAAACAGTCAGAATCTCCCCTCTGCTCATGGCTTCCGGTCTGTTGGTTTATTCCGTCATACCGGTAGTGTCGCCAAAAAATGCTCTTTTCGGGCTGATTGCGGGGACCCTGCTTTTTTCGATTTCGGCTGGGCTTTCAGAGGTTCTTATGAGTCCGGTCTTTGCCGCAATTCCCCTTCCGGACCCTGACAGACAGATGAGCAAGCTCCACTCCGTATATGCATGGGGCGTGATCTTTGTGGTGCTGGTATGCACCGTTTTTCTGCACCTTTTCGGCACCGAAAACTGGTATTATCTGGTATGGTTTTTTGTGGCAGTTCCTCTTGTTTCCGCATTTTTGTTCTTTACCTCAACGATACCCGATATTCAAAATTCCAAAAATCTCTCCGGAGTGAGAAAGCTTTTGAAAGCACCGGTTCTGATTCTGTTTGTCACCGCAATTTTTTTGGGCGGTGCGGCAGAATGCACCATGTCACAGTGGGCGTCGGGATTTCTTGAGCAGGCGGTCAAGCTTCCCAAGCTATGGGGCGATCTGCTGGGAGTGGCAATGTTTGCGGTGATGCTGGGAGCAGGCCGCACCTTGTACGCAAAAAAAGGAAAAAATCTTGCAAACACTTTGTTTCTCGGTGCCATCGGCGCTTTTTTGTGCTACGTGGCAGCGGCTATATCTCCCATTCCCGCAGTCAGCGTTTTTGCCTGTGCCATGACCGGACTTTGCACCTCAATGATGTGGCCCGGCAGTCTGGTTGCCGCATCCGAAATGATCCCCGACGGCGGAGTGTTTTTGTATGCACTCATGGCGGCAGGAGGAGATTTTGGTGCTTCTTTTGTCCCGCAGGCGGTGGGTCTCATCACAGACGGAGTATCAAAAAGCGAGCTTGGCATCAACCTTTCCGCCCGTCTTTTGCTCTCACCCGAGCAACTGGGAATGAAGATCGCATTGCTCTTTGGCTCCCTGTTCCCTCTGGCTGCAATTCTTGTGTTTTTTAAAATAAAAAAGCTCTCCCGCCTGCAAAAAAAGGAGGAAAAGGCATGAACTTTTTTGAGATCGCATCGGCACGTCAATCCTGCCGAAGCTTTGACCCAAACAGAAAAATAGAGCCCGAGAAGCTCCAAAAAATCATTGATACCGCACTTCTCTCCCCTTCCGCCTGCAACTCACAGCCCTATCACGTGACTGTTTTTTGCGGCGAATCGGTCACCCCTGTGGCAGATGCGGTGATGGGCATGGGGATGAACAAATTTGCCCCCGATGCAGGCGCAATGCTTGTTATCTCCGAGGACAGCTACAATGCCACTGCCGCACTGGGTTCCAAAGCAAAGGGAAACGATTACCGCTCCATTGACATCGGCATTCTTGCCTCGTATATAACCCTTGAGGCAACCGCACAGGGGCTGGGCTCCTGTATTCTGGGATGGCTTGACGACAAAAAGCTCCGCACCCTCTGCGGCATAGACCGACCAGTACGGTTGGTGATCGCACTGGGATACCCTACGGAAAATTATCCCCAAAGGCAAAAAAAGCGCAAGGATCAATCGACAATATTCAGCAAAAAATGACTCCATATTTTCATGAGGAACGGACATGATCCAAAAAGCGACAAAACAAGACATTCCCCGGCTTCTGGACATTTATGCCACCGCCCGCGCTTTCATGCGCCGCAGCGGAAATCCTGTTCAATGGAGCCCAAACAACCCCGCAGAATCCCGTCTGATACAGGACATTGAGCAGGGCATTTTGTACACCGTAAAAAGCAAAAAAGATCCCCGTCGAATCTGTGCCTGCTTTGTGCTGGTATGGGGAGAGGATCCCACCTACCTTCGTATTCACGGCGGTGCATGGAAAGACGATTCGCCATACTGCGCAATCCATCGGGTGGCAAGCGACGGTACGGAGAAGGGTGTGTTTTTCAGATGCGTAGAATACGCAAAAAGCATCTGTCCACACCTGCGTATCGACACCCACAGGGACAATATTCCCATGCAGAACGCCGTTCAAAAAGCAGGGTTTTGTTACCGCGGAGTGATCTTTTTGGAAAACGGAGCGCAACGCCTTGCCTATGAGCTGACCGCTCAAGACGTGAAAAAAGGAGACTGAGATTTATGCCGTTTTTTATGGTAAAGGATGACATAACAAAAATAAAAACCGACGCTGTGGTCAACGCCGCAAACCCCACTCTTCTCGGCGGCGGCGGAGTTGACGGTGCCATTCACCGAGCCGCCGGTCCAAATCTTTTGAGAGAGTGTGCTTCCCTTGGCGGATGCAGCACCGGAGATGCGGTGGCTACGGCAGGTTATGATCTCCCTGCAAAATACATTATTCACACAGTGGGTCCCGTATGGCAGGGCGGCGGAAACGGCGAGGAAGCCCTGCTCCGCAGCTGCTACCACAGGTCAATAGAGATCGCCGTAAAAAAAGGATGCGATTCCGTGGCGTTTCCACTCATCTCGTCAGGTGCCTACGGCTATCCGAAAAAAGAATCGCTCCGTGTTGCCGTCAGCGCAATCACACAGTCGCCTCATCTGCCCGATATCAGGGTATATCTTGTGCTCTTTGACAACGTGGAGATCCCTCTTGATCCTCAGCTTTGCAATGAGATCGATCAAAAGAAACGCCCGCCTTTTGTTGCGGAAAAAACAAATCTTTTTCGCAAGGCAAAAGAATCAAGAGGCGCCCGCAGGAAGTTGACGTCAATAGAGTTTTGCGCCCCCTGCTCCTCCGAAGCAGAGCTTGACAGCCTGCTGTCAAACCTTGATGAGAGCTTTTCTCAATCGCTTTTGCGTATCATTGACCAAAAAGGCATGACCGATGCCCAATGCTACAAAAAAGCAAATATCGACCGAAAGTTGTTTTCAAAGATTCGCAATGATATTCATTACCGCCCATCAAAGCAGACGGCAGTCGCTTTTGCCGTTGCTCTGGAGCTGGACACCGCCGAAACCGACGCTTTTTTGAAAAAAGCGGGGTATGCACTGTCGGAGAGCAATCGGTTTGATGTAATAATTTCCTACTTTATTCGCAAAAAAATCTATGATATTTTTGAGATAAATCAAGCGCTGTTTGCATACGATCAGGCGCTTTTGGGAGCATAAATGACCCGCAGTATATTCAAAAACAAAATACCGAATATTCAAAAAATGTTGTCATTTGTCTTTTGGAAGCTTCTGACGGATACGTTTTTTGTCAGGAGGTGAGCGAGGCGGAGCGGTACTTCAAAGTAATAAAAAATGTCGCATCACAGGCGACCACACATCTCTTTTTTTGGATTAGAATAAAGCCACCAAAGAAAGAGAGGTTTTTTTCATGGAAAAAAGAATTGAAAGTAATCTGACAGAGCTTGTTTTTATCATCGACCGAAGCGGCTCCATGGGCGGGCTGGAGGACGACACAGTGGGCGGGTTCAATTCCATGCTGGAAAAGCAGAAAAATCAGGAGGGAGACTGCTTTGTAACCACCGTTCTTTTTGATCACCAATCGGAGATCATACACGACCGTCTCCCCGTATCTGAGGTTCCTCCCCTTGACACAGACACGTATTTTGTGAGAGGAACAACTGCATTGATGGACGCGGTAGGTGAAACGATAAAGCATATCGAAACAGTCCACCGATATGCAAGAACGGAGGACGTGCCAAAAAATACGCTTTTTGTCATCACCACGGACGGAATGGAAAATGCCAGCCGCAAATACAGCAGCAAAGAAGTGAAAAAGCTGATAAAGGAAAAAACCGAAAAACTCGGTTGGGAATTTCTTTTTCTGGGAGCAAATATTGATGCACACGAGGCGGCAGAATCCATCGGCATCAAAAAAGAGCGGGCAGCCAACTACCGCTCAGACAGCAAGGGCACCCGTCTCAACTATTCGGTTTTGGGCAAAACCATCTCAAAAATGCGTCAATGCTGCTCTCTCCCCTCCGACTGGGCAGAGGAGATCGAGGCAGACATGAAGTCAGACAGATAAAACCGGGTTTTCAAAAAAAGCAAAAAAACGGCGGGATCAGATCGACCCGCCGTTTCTTCATTCATTTTTCAAAAAAGGATCAGTCCTCAACCTTTTTCATCTCAAGGGTCTCATCCGCATAGGTGATGGAGAGAGTGTCGCCGTCGATCTTGTACTCTGCGCCCTCAAACACGGTTTCGGTCTCGCCAAACATACTCATGGACATGGTCAGCTTGCCGTCTTTTTCTTCCCAAGTGATATCAGCGGAAATACCCATCATATCAACGGAACCCTTGCCGTCCTTTTCAAAGGTATACACCATCTCAATGCCATCTTCCTCAACCTTCCATTTGCCGACGATGCTCTTGCCGCCGCAGGAAACGAGAACAGCCGAAAGCATGAACACAACCAGTGCCAGCGCAAAAATCTTTTTCATAATAACCCTCCATATATGTTTTTTGGTTTTTGTGCATTTTTCAAAATGCACAAATCTATGCTACTATTGTATGCTTTTTTTGAAAAAAGTCAATAGTTTTGGCGATGTTTTTTGTATTTTTTTACATTTTGTGTTCATCTTTTGTTCTTTTATTCCAAAATGGTG
Organism: Eubacteriales bacterium; assembly: GCA_045538555.1. GTDB lineage: Bacteria > Bacillota > Clostridia > Oscillospirales > CAG-382 > Coliplasma. Next base: position 14,860 of record JAZSRP010000012.1, on the reverse strand, counting down.
TTTGAATTGTTATATATTTTGCCAAGAATTTTGTTTTTTTAAAAATCTATGGCAATATTTTTATGCAGGTGTTATAATGCTGTTGTAAGCAGTGAATCAATATCAATTTATTTACAATTCGCTTTTGAGGTGACAGCAATGAAACTGCGTATTATTTCGTTATTCTTGATTATTGTACTTGTTTTTTTCACCCTTGCGGGATGCAACAAAGCAGACCCGAATACATTGTCGGAGGATGCTTCCCACGTTTCAAAAAACCAACAAACGTCACAACCGGATGACTCTCAAGATACATCGTCGGATGCTTCGGACGACGTTTCGGACGACGTTGGAGATACGCCGCAACCGGAAAACAAGGATTTTTTTGATCTGCACGGCGATGAGATCCCGTCCGTATCGCTTGTTCCATCCGTTTGCGATTCTACGGGCACCCAGTTTTTGTATACGTTTCCTTTGACTGTTGACAAGGGAGATTTTCGTGTTTCGGGCAACGTGCTACAGCACTCCCGTTGGACGGAGGATTCCACGGAGGTATCTCTTTATTCATTGGAAAACGCAAGTCTCATCCGCAGCATCACCATTGATGGCTGGAGCCAACAGGATATACTTGATGGGGGCGGATTCTGGTCGTTTGATTACAGCAAGCTTGAACTCAACTTTTATGACAGAAAAGGCATAAAAAAAGCCATCCCCCTTGCTGGTTTTACCCCTCCGGAGAATTATGAGGTCAACGCCGCAGCCGCCAGCGCTGACGGAAAATATTTTGTTCTCACCTATTGCAACAACGATGCCCTTTTCCTTTTTGATCTGTCGGCAAATACCGTGACGGAAATGGAATTTGATAGGATCTCGGAGTGCTGGGGGATTTCTTGGAGAGAAGACAAATTTGTGTTCTCGGAATACAACGATTGCATCTCCGTTCTTGACCCTGTTTCAAAAAACTTTGAGAGCCCTGATTTTGACAGAGGCGTTTCGATTCTTTTTGACGGGTATTGCAGTCTGGCAGTGGAAAATCATTTTATTCTCCATTCACTGGACCCCGATATAACGCAGACGTTTTGTGCAAAACCGGATCCGTTCACCTCACTCTGCGACGTTGCAAACGGAATGGGAGCCGCCTACGATTACTCAAACAAAACCGTATATTTCTATAATCTGAAAAACGGCACAAAGATCGGCAGCATCAATACCCACCCGGACGAGTATTATACAGACGTGATCATTACCGATAACGGCACTGCGCTGGTATTTGAGGTGCTGGAAGACACAATCAAACCTTATATCTATGACCTTGTTTCCGCAATGAATTATTCCAAAGGCGAGCCCTTGGCCATCATGTCGGGAGACAAAGACAGTCTTTTGGAGGATATAGCCAAAACGGTGGAAAAAGCGGAGCAGGAGATGGGAATTGATATTCTCTACGGCTCCGAGGGCAACGATTTTGTTTTGTACGACTATGTGGGTGTGGCAGAGACGGACGTTTATGAGGTGTTTGATTCCGTCAGCACTCTCATTGATATTTTGGAAAAATATCCAAAAGGAATGCTCAAGGAGGCCTACAAGGATTCTCACAAGGGACTCAAAATATACCTCTGCGGCACCATCTACGGCGTGGCGGACGGCAGTTTGGGCACAGCAGGCGGTGTCACCTCGGAGGCAGACGGATACATCATCATGGCAGTAGACACCGACAACAACATGAAATACGATATTCCCCACGAGCTGTCTCACGTTTTTGACCGCAGGATAAACGAATACTGCTTCACTGAGGGCAAGGACCTGATGACCATGTGGGTAGATGCCACCAAGGTTGACGGATATACGTACACCTATTCCGGATATGAATACAACAATGACTATACCATGGACTATGAGTACAACGAGGATGACGTATGGTTTGTGGACAATTATGCCCGCACATACCCCACAGAGGACCGTGCCCGACTGATGGAAAACCTTTTCAATCCCGATGGCTACGGCTATCAAAGGATGATGGAGTATGACAATTTGGTCTACAAATCCAAGCTGTACAGCTACATTCTCCGCATCTGCTTTGATTCCTGCGATACTTCCGAGACTCATTTTTGGGAGACGGGACTTGGAACCATCGACGATTCCGTTCTTAACTACTCCCCCAACTGATCCTCCCTCTCAACCGCAAAAAACACAAATCAAAAGGCCGGGAAAGCATTACGCTCTCCCGACCTTTTTTGTTTTTTTGTTTTATTTATCCCTGAAAACGCCCATTTTCAGCTTTTCAAGCTGGATGTCGGTGCAGGAATGGGCCGCAAAAAATGCTATTCCGGAAGCACCTGCCCTGCGGCATTCCTCCACCTGCTTGGTGGATTCGATCACCGGCAGATGGTTGTACATAGGAGCAATACCGGAAATATTAGGGGCCTCGCCATAATTCCTCACCATATTGGCAACCTCTCTGCCAACCGCCTCGGCGTCGTTGAAATACGCCATGGGATAGATGGCATCCAGCCAGCCCTGTTTTACCCAATAACGCCAGTCCTGGCTCTTGAGACGAACTGCCTCCTCGGGATCTCCAAATACTGCGGTAGAGAGCTGAATATCTCTGCCGTTTGCACGATATTCCATGATAAGATCGTGAACGGAGGATACGTAGGAGGTTATCTTTTGGGCACGCCATTCCACAAATTTTTTCCATTCGTCGCACTTGTCGTTTTCTATGCTGTCAAGGTCGATGCCCGTGTCTGCCAAAAACATTTTTTTGGTCTGCTCCTCATAGCCCGCAGAGCGGTCGATGCCGCGGCTGACGGGATAACGAATATAATCAAGCTGCAGTCCGTCAAAATCATAATTGTCCAGCAGATCCTTGATCATCTTGAGCAGCAATGCGCGAACCTCCTCCAGCGCGGGGTTGAGAAAATAAAAGGTATCATACGCATCGTGAAGAAGTCCGCCGTCACGGCGTCTTGCCATCCACTCGGGATGTATCTCCGCCATGGGGCATCCGCTGTTCTCACAGCCAAAGAAGAAATCCTCAAACCAGGCGTGAACTTTCATTCCATACTGTCTGCCTATGCGGATAAAAGCATCGATCACGTCATATCCGTTCTTGTATCTGTCCCAAAGAGGCAAAAAATCATATACGCATTTTTGGGCGTTTGCGTAGCCCTCATAGTTGGTCTCGATCAAAATGAGATTAAATCCCGCATCGCTCAAGCGCTTGATGGTATTTTCCACCTGGCTGTCGCTGATCTCATGGGGGCGGTGCCACACGGCTCTGATCTCACCCTTTTTTGACAGAGAGGTGAGATAATAAGCATCGTCGGTAAGAGCTTTTACCGCATCGTAGTCCCCTTTTTCTTTTGACGCTTCCGCCTCGGCAATGAGAGATTCGGCTCCCGATTTGTCAAATTCGGCTTTTTCGGACACACGTGCCTCAAAACGCTGCTTCACAGCATCGATCTGCAGCCCCGCAAGAATCTTTTTTGATTCCTCGTCGATCTCTACGGAAAAAGTCATGTTTTCCCTATCAAGAACCGCTCTTGCGCCCACGCAGACAGCATCTGCCAAAAATCCTGCCGCTTTTCCGTGACCCGATGCCACGTATCCGCCCTCGGGTATGGGATAATTGTTTTTTCCAAACGCTACGACTCTTCCGTTCTGAACCACTGCCTCAAGCCCGTATCCGTTGGAGCCCGTGGTTCCCGTGCCGGTGTAGATAACAAGCTCGTTTTCGTTGCGAAATCCGTTGAAATGAGAGATGGAAATAGTTTTCATAAATTCACCTTTCGTTTTTTCAATATAATCCGGTTTATCCTACCGTTATCTCAACACTGCAGGGCGCGGATTCACCCAAAAATTCGTTGTATGTGAATGTAAACGTGTCCGTTCCCGTAAATCCCTTGTTGGGAAAATACCTGAAGCTTCCGTCACTCTCAAAGGCGATATATCCGTTTTTTGGTGCGGATACAAGCGTAAACAGCTTGTATTCTCCGTTTGCATTGAGAGTTCCGTCAAACACTTGATCCTTTGATGCAGAAAATCTTTCGGTTTCAAGAGTCTGAGGGGTGATCTGCAGCCGGCCTTTTACAAAATCGTAGGTTGCATCGTACTGCATACGGCAAAGCTCCGTATCGCTGTAACCCATCAAAGCAAAGTTTGCCACATCGTCATAATAGACGTGAATTGCGTCCATATACCCCGTCAAGACACCGTAATACAAATACAGCATATACGTGCGGGCAAATGCGGGATCTCCCAACGCCTGATAGCTGTGTTCAATCTCCACGCACATTTTGCGCGCCTTGGTCATGGCTGCACATGAGGGAATCCTCCACAGGGGGGCATCAGTATCAAACACGGCGTTTGGCTGCATACATACTGCATCAAACCCCAGCTCGTATCCGGTAAAAAATCTGTTTGCCTTGTAATATGGCACCCACAGGAAATTTGAACCCTTGGCATGAACACGCTCTGCCGCTTCCGCGATCACGTGTGAATCATCCTTTTCCCAGTTTACCGCCTCGTTGACCCAATAAAAACCGTCAAACTCAATGTGCTGATAATCTCTGGATTCAAATTCAGTCAGAGTTTTGTCGATATACCAATCAAGTATCTTTTTTCTTCCCTCAGAGGTGGTGGTATCCTCTGTTATTCCGTCACCGTCCACGTCGCCAAAATCAGGCACCGAATCATGAAGTGTCAAAAACTCAATATAAACTTTCACCTTGTACTCGGTGAAGCCAAGCGCTTCTTTTACATTTCCTACCGTCTCGTCAAGGGTCCCAAAATTACATTTTCCGTTGAAGGTCTGATCAAAAACGTATTCCCAGTCCTGCATGTAATTTTCGAGGTGGGGAAGAGTGCCGGAAGGCAGATTCAAATGAGACATGAACAGAAATCCGTCCATAAAGGTGTCTTTCACGTTGCCTTCATTGTCCAGATACGCCACCATGGGCAGCAGATCCTCGGGCTCGTTTCGATCGCCATAGACCAGCATGATATCCTTGGCGCCGATAGTGGTGTTTTGAGTATCCGCAAAGCACTCGTTCTCCGCATTGGTGAAGAACGGAACCGACTTGAGACCACTGTCCGAAAGACGGGTCGCAGAGCTTTTTACTTGTTTGGTTCCAAAGCACTCCAGCTCATCCATGAACAAAAACGCACTTTCTATCCTGAAGCGCACAAATCTTGCGGCATAGGTACGCTCAAACCTGAACGGAAGCTCCATTCTTGTGGCATCGGCAAAAAGCTCCTCGTCTCCTCTCTGCCAATCCGCAACCTCATACCAGTTCCTGCCGTCATCGGACAGAAAAACAGAAATATATTTTGGTCTGGAGATACCCCAAGCTGTCTGCTCAAGGAACGAGATATTTACGCTGTCAACAGATGACAGCTGTCCCAGATCATAAAAGATCTCCAATCCGTCGCCGCCTCTTGAAAAGAACCAGCCGTCACCGTAGCAATAGGTATCGTCTGCTCGTTTTCCGTCGGTGAGACAGGGCTCGGATGCGGGAGACTCGTCACCTCGGGTATCAATATCCGCAAAAAACAGAGGCGAGATCTGCTGGGGCACTCCCAACAAAAGATTTTGCGTTTTTCCAAAATCAGGCTCGTTGGAATCCCAATATATATCCTCCGTAACTTGGGGGAAATCAAGAGGGTCAAACAGCTCTTCACGGGGTTTTTGGTTGTATCCCGCCAGAACCCAAACCTCCTCGATCCAGATGCTCTCCGACTGAGAGGGAAATACAAATCTGACACTGCTTGCTTTTATGTATTCGGGCAGGATCAGAGCGTACTCACGGTTGTTGCCGTTTCCGGGGCAATACATTCTTCCCGCAAAAACGTCGTTCCCTGATACTTTTGCATACACGTCAACGTAGGGAGGAGCGGCAACGCCTGTTCCTGTAGCCAACGCAAATACCTTGAAAGCGTAGATATTGTCATAGGTTTTTTCAAGATCAACGTTGATGGCGGGGGTTTCACCATCCAATGAGGAAAGACCTACCCACACGTCGTCCCCGAAATAAAGCCCTGTTCTGGTATCATCGGTAAGAAAAGTGTCGTTTTTGGGCGCACGGTCATCAAATCCGCAACCCTCAAACGTATATTTTGCTCCCACGGCGATATTCTTTGAGGCCTCGGGCGCAGAGGCGATCCCTGACGAAAGAGATTTCCATGCCATGCGGTCGATATTCTCATTGCCGTATGCCTCAACAACAGGGTCGCCCGTTTCCTTGGGATCAACGTCGGCATATACCTCAATCTCGTCAGTAAAGAAAAATGCACCGCTGCCCTTGAATATCTGCACGCGTACAAAACGGTAATCCGTCACTTCTTTCAGCTCAAACCTTGCTTCGCTGACAGTCATATCACCTTTTGCGGCAAACGGAACAGATCCGAGGATCTTGAATTTGTCACCATCCTGAGATCCGTAAAATCTGGCAGATGCGGCAATTGCCACACCGTCCTGATGCATCTCCAGTGATCTGGCAACGATGGCACTGATACGCTTTCCGTCATCGCCCAGATCGATCACAAAACCGGTGTTGTCCGTAAACCCCACCATTCTTGTGTCTCTGTAATGCACACCCACAAGACCTGTCTTGTGACCGTCCGTAAGCTGCTGATCGTATATATCGGAGTAATGCTCGCTGGCAGAATTGCTTTTTGTGTAGGGCTTGCCCTGACTCACCAAGGTATATTTTATTGCACCGGAGCCCGACTCCACCTCACTCACTCCTTCTCCAACAGACGAATTGTCAGTCACAGTGTCTGCACAGGCAGTAAACAAAAACATGCCTGCAAGCAGTATCAAAAGCATCTTTTTCATATGTCTGCACTTCTCCTTTGCCCTTTTTTTCATTATACAACACAACAATAAAAACTTCAATCACAAAATCAACCTTTTTCCGCTTTTTCAAAATATTCTTGAAAACAATCAAGGATGTGATATAATGTAAAAAAAAGCAGGAAAGGAGTGTATCATGAGGATAATTGACATTTCCCAACCGATTTTGGGCTGCAGGATATACCCCGGAGATCCCATCCCCCGTGTGAATCGCATTTGCTCTACGGAAAACGGAGATCTTTACAACCTTACAGAATTTTTCATGTGCGCTCACAACGGCACCCATATTGATGCGCCTTTTCATTTTTTACCTCGGGGAGACACGGTGGACGCCGTTCCGCTCCACAAAACAGTGGGATATGCTTTTGTGGCAAATTTTGAGGGATCTGTAAATGCAGAAGATGCCGCCGGTATCATCCGCTTGGCAGAATCAGCATGCCCCGACGGTGCAAAGCGGATTCTCATCAAAGGAAATGCCGTTGTGACACAGCAGGCAGCAGAAGTTTTTGCAAAAAAAGGACTGCTCCTGCTGGGAAACGAATCTCAAACCGTGGGACCGGAAGACTCTCCCATGGCAGTACACAAGATATTGCTGGAGACGGGCACCGTTTTGCTGGAGGGAATCGTTCTTGATGAGGCAAAAGCAGGATCTTACCTTCTCTGTGCAGCTCCCCTCTGCCTCAACGGGGCAGACGGCGCTCCCTGCCGCGCGGTGCTGCTGGAATTTTGATTTTTCCAAAAAAAGGAGGCCAAAGCCATGAAATTTGATTTTGAGTCCGTCATAGACCGAAAAGGAAAAGACGCTCTTGCCGTGGACGAGCTGGGAAACGGATGGGCGCCCAACGCACCAAAGGACGGATTTGACCCTATTCCCATGTGGGTGGCAGATATGAATTTTCCCACTGCACCGTCAGTCACACAAGCAATGGCAGAGAGGATCGCCCACCCCGCATTTGGATATTTTTCACCTCGTGACGAGTATTTTAACTCCATCATCCGCTGGCACCGTGAACGCCACGGTGTCACAGAAATGACAAAGGATCACATAGGGTACGAAAATGGTGTTTTGGGCGGAGTTTTGTCCGCAATCTCCGTGTTTTGCCCCCGCGGCGGAAACGTGCTGGTCCATTCTCCTACGTATATGGGATTTACGGGTTCTCTGAAAAACGGGGGCTACAATATCGTTCATTCCCCTCTGTATATTGACGGAGACGGTGTGTGGCGGATGGATTTTGAAGATATGGAGCAAAAGATCATCAGCCACCGCATACACGCATCGGTTTTTTGCTCACCCCACAACCCCACAGGACGTGTGTGGGAGGAATGGGAAATAAAAAAGGCAATGGAAATATTTGAAAAGCACGACGTGTACGTTGTGTCGGACGAGATATGGTCAGACATCATTTTGGAGGGATACAAGCACATTCCCACCCAGTTTGTGTCGGAGGATGCAAGGTCACGTTGTGTGGCTCTCTATGCCCCCTCAAAGACCTTTAACCTTGCGGGGCTGGTGGGCTCGTACCACGTTATTTACAACCCGCGTCTCAATGATCTGATCAAAAAAGAATCCTCTTTGTCTCACTACAACAGCATGAATCTGCTGTCAATGTACGCTCTCATAGGCGCATATTCCGCAACGGGCGCAGAGTGGGTGGATCAGCTCTGCGAAACTCTGACAGGCAATGTCAGCTATGCCATGGAATACACAAAATCTCATTTTCCCGGGGTTTCAGCTGCCGTTCCTCAGGGTACTTATATGCTGTTTCTCGACTGCGGGGAATGGCTGAGAAACCACGGCTCGTCACTTGACGCTCTGTTGGAAAAGGGCTGGGACGTGGGCGTGGCATGGCAGGATGGCCGCCAGCACGGCGGAACACAGCATATACGGCTCAATCTTGCGCTTCCCCTCACACGTGTCAAGGAGGCGTTTGACCGCATGGACAAATACGTTTTCAACAAAAAAGGATAACATTATGGCAAAATGTAAAAAACTCACGATTGCCGCAAACCTTATCCTCATCCTGTGGATATGCGTCGGCTCCGTCTTTTATCTCAAGCAGTACGATATCGTACTCAAATCCCTGCTCAGTGCCGGATTTGCCCTGATGGGAATCATCAACATGATATATGCTCTGTCAACGGGCTCAAAAAACAAAAAATATCATGTTTCAATGGCTCTGGCGCTTGTTCTTGCCTGCGTAGGCGACGTGGTGCTCCACTTTGATTTTGTTGCGGGTGCCGCAACTTTTGCCTTGGGACATTTGGGGTTCTTTTTTGCATACTGTATGCTCAAAAAAATTTCTGCAACGGACATCTGCATCGGCTTGGCGGTGTTTGCTGCTGCAGGCGGATATATTCTGCTCTCCCCCGCCCTGAGCTTTCCCGACGGGATAATAAAGTTTCTTTGCCTTGCCTACGCTCTAATCATCTCACTGATGGTGGGAAAATCTGCCGGAAATCTCAAAAAAGAACGTACCCGCCTCACTCTCCTTGCCTTTGCCGGAAGCTTTTTGTTTTGTTTTTCGGACATAATGCTGATGCTGGACTGGTTTGGAAACATGGGCAGGATAGCAGGAATACTCTGTATCGCCGCCTACTATCCCGCCGAGATAATTCTGGCTGTGTCATCCCTTGCCGCATCGGAATCACAGTGCCCCCCTTCCCAAAAGGGCACACTGCTGATCGATTATTATTATGCTGCCGCCGCAACCGTTGACGGCGGAGGACACCTTGAGCTGACGGTTTGCTCACAGGGAGACAGTCAAACCGTTGCACTTGACAAATACATAAAGGACTGTGAAGATTCGCCCGAGATAAAAACGAGCTTTTCCGTACCTATGGGCGTATACGAGGAATGCCTTGAAATAATCAAAAAACACAAGCTCGAAACATGGAACCTGCTGAAAAACCCCTCATGCAGTGACGGAGAAAAGGTGGTGTGCAGATTTTGGAACGGAAAAGAGCATATCAGAGTCTCCAACGACTGCATGCCAACGGACGGAACCGAAATAATGAACAGCATTCGGGACGTTTTGCAAAGCTATGCCAAGGACGAATATTCGGCACGGTGACCAAAACAAAAATCCAAAAAGCTCAAAGCTGCTGCTGTGGGCTTTTTTATTTGTTTTTTGCGCCGATTTTATCACGCTGTACAAAAATTTTTTTCTGTGCTGACAAATTTTTATTCTTTCGCTGATGTTTCTGCTTTTTTGTGCGTATCTATTGACTTTCGGCACTATTTGAGATAGAATAGCGTGAATACGGATTTCGATTTTTAGATGCCGGTTTTACGCCCTGCCATTTAAGCTGCAGACCTTATCGCTTAAGTGGCATTTATTGGGCAAAATTATATCGATGAGCAATATATCGATTCCCATACTATCGATTGGCTTTTGCTTTTCAAAACGCCGTTATTTTCATATCACAACAACCACACAAAAACATGAGGTGAAAAATGGCTGCTTGCTCCATCCCAAAAGCAACGCTCGGACGGCTTCCGATATACATACAGTTTCTGAAAAATCTTCCTGACGAGAGCTGTGCCATGATATCTGCAACAAAGATAGCTCACGGACTATCGCTTGGAGAGGTTCAGGTCCGCAAGGATCTGGCGCTGATAAGCGGATGCGGAAAGCCAAAGATCGGTTATGAACGGACAAAGCTGATACAGGATATCGAGCGGCATCTCGGATATCAAAGCATCACAAACGCCATTCTCATCGGCGCAGGCAAGCTGGGAAAAGCACTTCTTGACTATGACGGTTTTGAAAGATTCGGCATAAAAATCCTTGCCGCATTTGACTGTGATGAAAACACGTTTCGGACAGACGAGGCCAAGCCGATTCTGTCAGTCAAAAATCTGGAGTCCTTTTGCCGCAGCCATAACGTAAGGGTGGGCATCATCACAGTGGGGCAGAGCTCTGCACAGAACGTCTGCGATATGCTGATTTCCTACGGCATCAAAGCAATATGGAACTTTGCGCCCTGTGCGCTCAACGTTCCGTCAGGTGTTCTTTTGAAACAGGAAAATCTGGCATTGTCCCTTGCTCACCTCAACTCACAAATAAAATAACCTTGAACCACACTGAAAAACATCCCAAGCGTTCAGGAAAGGAATTTGAAATGGAATACCGCATCGAACATGATTCTATGGGCGAAATGAAGGTGCCCGCAGACCGTCTCTGGGCAGCTCAGACCCAGAGAAGCCACGAGAATTTTGAGATTGGCGTAGGCATTGAGACAATGCCCGCAGAGATCATTCATGCTTTTGGCGTGCTGAAAAAAGCCGCCGCCATCACCAACAACAAGCTTCGTCCCGAAAAAATGACCGACGAGAAGCTCTCAGCCATCATGGCTGCCTGCGATGAAGTTATGTCGGGCAAGCTCAACGATCATTTCCCTCTCGTGGTGTGGCAGACCGGCTCCGGCACACAGTCCAACATGAACTCCAACGAGGTCACCGCAAACCGCGGCACCCAGATTTTGGGCAAAACGCTTCTTCATCCAAACGACGATTCAAATATGAGTCAGTCCTCTAACGACACCTTTCCTACCGCCATGCACATTGCGGCTGTTTTGATTCTTGAGGACAAGCTGATTCCCGCTGTTGAGCAGCTTATTGCAACCTTTGTCCGACTTGAGCAGGAAAACGAGGATATCGTCAAGAGCGGCAGGACTCATCTGCAGGATGCCACTCCCATTAAATTCAGCCAAGAGATCAGCGGCTGGAGATCCAGTCTGGAAAAGGATGTGGAGCTGATCCGCCGCTCCGTTGAGCCCCTGCGTGAGCTGGCGCTCGGCGGCACCGCTGTGGGGACGGGACTCAACGCACCCAAGGGATTTGACGTAGGTGTGGCGGAGGAGGTCTCAAAGATCACCGGAAAGAGATTTGTGACCGCTTCCAACAAGTTTTACGTTCTCACCTCAAAGGACGAGCTTGTTTTTGCGCACGGCGCCATCAAAGCACTGGCTTGCGATATGATGAAGATCGCCAACGACGTCCGCTGGCTGGCCTCAGGTCCCCGTGACGGTCTCGGTGAGATCTTTATTCCCGAAAACGAGCCCGGCTCCTCTATCATGCCCGGCAAGGTAAATCCCACCCAGTGCGAGGCGGTAACCATGGTTGCCGTTCAGGTCATGGGCAACGACGTTGCGGTTTCCATGGCTGCTTCCCAGGGAAATTTTGAGCTGAACGTGTTTATGCCCGTCTGCATATACAACTTCCTGCAGTCTGCGCGGCTTTTGGCCGAGGCCATCATGTCTTTCAACGGCAAATGTGCCGTTGGCATCAAGGCAAACAGAGAAAAAATGCATCACAATCTGCACAACTCTCTCATGCTGGTCACTGCTCTCAACCCCTATATCGGATACGAAAATGCTGCAAAAACCGCAAAGAAAGCATTTAAAGACAACATCTCTCTCAAAGAAGCGTGCGTTGAGCTGGGCTTCTTGACTGCCGAAAAATTTGATGAGGTTTTCCATCCCGAGCAGATGGTATAAATCGGAGGTAATTTCATGAAGGTCAGTTATTTCCCCGGGTGCACCCTGAAAAACAAAGCCAAAGAGCTGGATCTGTACGCATACAGTGCTGCCGAAGCTCTGGGCGTCACTCTGGAAGAGCTTGAGGACTGGCAGTGCTGCGGCGGAGTGTTCACGACCGCTGCCGACGAGGTTGCCACCAAGCTTTCATCCGTCCGCGCCCTCAAAGCGGCAGAAAAAAAGAATCAACCGCTTGTTACGGTTTGCTCTGCTTGTCACAACGTTATCAAGCAGACCAACAACGCAATGCAGACCGACAAAGAGTTTGCGGACAAGGTCAATCGGTATATGGCCGAGGAGCCCTATGCAGGCGAGACCCAGGTGTACCACTATCTGGAAATGATTCGTGATCTTATCGGATTTGACAAAGTAAATGATGCGGTTGTCAACTCCCAAAAGGGCAAAAAAATCGCCGCTTATTACGGCTGTCTGCTTCTCCGTCCCAACAAGGTCATGCGTATGGACGACCCCGAAAATCCTTCGATAATCGAAGATCTCATCCGCGCTCTCGGCGCCGAGGCAGTGATCTACGGCAGAAGAAACGAGTGCTGCGGCGGATATATTTCTGTGGAGAACCCCGATGCAGCAAAAAAGAATGGGCTGGATATCGTCAAAAACGCAAAAGCAGCCGGTGCCGAGATGATCATTACCGCCTGCCCTCTCTGCAAATACAATCTGGAAAAATGCGGTACGGACATCCCCGTCGTTTATTTTACCGAGCTTCTTGCAGAATCCCTTGGCGTAAAGGAGAAAAACAATGAGCAATAAGCATCTCCGTGACGAGATCATCAGAATGAGCGGCGTAAACACAAGCAAATGCATGAAATGCGGAAAATGCTCCGCAACCTGTCCTGCTTACAACGAGATGGAGTATCACCCCCATCAGTTTGTGAGCATGGTGGAGGCGGGAGATATTGAACCACTGCTCAACTCGGAATCACTGTACAAATGCCTGTCCTGCTTTGCCTGTGTGGACAGATGTCCCAGAGGAGTTGAGCCCGCAAAGGTAGTGGAGGCAGTTCGTCTTGCCGCAATTCGCCGTCAGGGTGCAAACCATATGACAGCAGACCGTGTTGCCGCTATAATCGACGATGATACACCCCAACAGCTGCTGGTCAGCGCTTTTAGAAAATACACAAAATAAAGGAGGAAAAGACAAATGCAAAGAGTTGGTGTTTTTGTATGCTGGTGCGGAAGCAATATTGCAGGCACGGTTGACGTGCATGCAGTATCCGAAGCTCTGAAAAACGAGCCCGGCGTAGTCTTTTCTGCCAATTATCAATATATGTGCTCACAGGCAGGCCAGGACATGATCAAAGAATCGGTCAAGGAGCACAACCTGACGGGCATCGTAGTATGCTCCTGTTCTCCCAGAATGCACGAGGCAACGTTTCGCAAAACTGCAGCGGCAGCAGGCATCAATCCCTACATGGTGGAGATCGCCAACATCCGTGAGCAGTGCTCATGGGTCCACAAGGACATGGCAACCGGTACCGAAAAAGCAATTATTCTCGGAAAAGCCGCTATTGCAAAGGTCAACCTCAACGCCCCCCTCACTCCCGGTGAATCTCCCGTCACAAAGCGTGCCCTTGTGATCGGAGGCGGTATTGCGGGTATTCAGACTGCTCTGGATATTGCCGATGCGGGATTCCCCGTGGATATCGTTGAAAAACAGCCCACCATCGGCGGAAAAATGGCACAGCTTGACAAGACCTTTCCCACCCTTGACTGTGCCGCCTGTATTCTTACTCCAAAAATGGTTGACGTTGCCCAAAACGAAAAGATCCGCATATTCTCCTACAGCGAGGTTACGGACGTCAGCGGTTTTGTAGGCAGCTTTGACGTCACAATCAGAAAAAAAGCAAGATACGTCAAGGAAGACGTTTGTACCGGCTGCGGTGAATGTGTAGAAAAATGCCCTATGAAAAAGATTCCCAACGAGTTCAATCTGGGCATGGACAACCGCCGCGCTATCTACATACCCTTTGCACAGGCAGTGCCAAAGGTTGCTACCATTGACCCCAATGCCTGCAATATGCTGAAAAACGGCAAGTGCGGTCTCTGCGCCAGGGTTTGTGCCGCAGGGGCTATCGATTATACTCAAAAAGATGAGATAATTCGCGAAAAATACGGTGCTGTCGTGGTTGCCACGGGATTTAATCCCATCAGCATGGAAAAATTTGATGAGTTTGCATACAGCCAATCAAAGGACGTCATCACATCCCTTGAATTTGAGCGCCTCACAAATGCAGCCGGCCCCTCTGCCGGAAAGTTGGTGCGCCCTTCTGACGGGAAGCATCCCCACACCATCGTTTTTGTTCAGTGTGTGGGCTCCCGCTGTGAGTCTTGTGCCGAAAAAGGCAAGGAATATTGTTCAAAAATATGTTGCATGTATACCGCAAAACATGCTATGCTTACAAGAGACAAATATCCCGACACCGAGGTTTACGTATTTTATATCGACGTAAGAACCCCCGGCAAGAACTTTGATGA
>JAZSRP010000040.1:0-35359 GCA_045538555.1 Eubacteriales bacterium | reverse complement strand
GAAGAACACTGTCAAGGGAAAACTGCTCAGAAAGTTCCTGTATCTTTGCTTTCGTTTTTTCTTTTGAAAAACCGTGAATACCGCAGATTAACTCTAAGTTTTCTTTTACGGAAAGGTTAGGAGCAACGGCGGTTTCTTGCGGAGATACGCCAATCAACCGCTTTACCTGTACGGGTTCGTTTGTAATGCTATATCCGCCTACAATAGCATCGCCACTCGTAGGTTTTGTCAGGCAGGAAAGCATTTTAATAACCGTAGTCTTTCCAGCACCGTTCACGCCGAGCAGAGAGAACAATTCGCCCTGCTGAATTTCTAAATTGAGCTTGTCTACAGCAGTCAGATTTTTGTACCGCTTGACAAGCTCAATTGTTCTAATTTCTTGCATATACGTTATCCTCCTTTTTCATTCGCAGTACCATCATAGCAAATAAAAATGAAGAAATATTGTTTTTTGCCTATTCGGTCGTTTTCAGTGTCTCATCGGTAACTATCTTTTTTTGTAAATTTATCCCTACGTGTTGCAAAATGTTGCAGCGGTATTTTTACAAGTTGCAGAAATGCCCGAAAACCCTTTGTTTCCAAGGGTTTCCGGGCACTTGTTAGCCAGTTTGTATTATTCCCACTCATTTTTGAGTTTCTTCTTTGGCTTATTTGGGCTCTAAATATTATCCCAAACGGCAATATCGCCCCCCCTTTTCCACTCATTATTTCATTTATCAAAATTTTTGTTGCAGAAAATGTTGCAAAATTGTCTGTGGGATGGTGTCGAGTGGCTTTTACCTTAAACCAAGGCTAACTGCTAATTCGTCAAGATAATCTATATGCCCGTGGTTTGCCCCATATAAGGTCACATATCCATCCTTTTCGGCGGTTATATCCTGTCCCATAAAAACAACTCGTTCGCCTTTTTTGAGGTACTGCTTGTGTCCGTTTTTCATTAGGTCATTATACTCATCTACAGCTGATTGATAATACTCCTCAAACAGTTGCTTTGCTTTTTCGATATTGCCAAGATAACCGTAAATCATGCATTCTTCCAAAGAAATAAGATGGTCCATATTATCTAACAACGGATAATCCTTTCTATGTGCAAGGATAGCATCTCGGCTGCTTAAAATCTCATAAGCCGGCAAAACATATTGATCTATTTCATCAATAATACTTTTTATGATTTTGTCTGTTTTTTTGCGAAGGTCATACCAAGTTTCTTGCTTGCCGCTGACGATACCCAGTCGTGAGCAAATCGTACACTCGTACTCGTGGTAATATTTCTTCTTTTCAGTCTGTGGCTGAAAGGTTCTTTCAGAACATTCAGGAATGCGAATTCCAAGATTCACGCAGAGCAATCCGCTCATACCGTGTGTGGGCATACCACTTTGAAAATGAATTACTTGCGAAATATCTTCCGAAACAAAACGGTGCAGTGTTCTCCCGTGTTTTTTGAACCCATACGGTTTAACGTGTTCATAAACCGCTGCTTCAATTTCATCGACGATTTGTGTCGTATTGATTTCTGTTTTCTTTTTCAAAAAATCGAACACTTTGCCGCCCTCCTTTCATCACTTCACAACCACTTGCAACCATTTCTTTTCATGCTTTTTCCATTGCGTGTTGCAAAAGTGTTGCAGCGGCGTTTTTCTAAATTACATAAATGCCCGAAAGCCCTGTATTTCCAAGGGTTTCCGGGCACTTGTTAGCCATTCGGTATTATTCCCACTCGATAGTTCCGCAGGGTTTTGGAGTCAGGTCGTACAGCACTCGGTTGATTCCGTACACCTCATTTGTGATACGAGCGGTTATTTTGTGAAGCACCGTGTAGGGGATCTCCTCAATGGTCGCGCTCATGGCGTCTTTTGTATTGACGGCACGGATGATCGCGGGCCAGCCCTCATAGCGGCTCTCGTCCTTTACGCCAACGCTCTTGATATCGGGAATCACGACAAAATACTGCCACACCTTCTCAGCAAGTCCGTTTTTGTCAAACTCTTCACGAAGTATGGCATCTGCCTCGCGCAGCGCACTGAGACGGTCACGGGTGATTGCTCCAAGGCAGCGCACGCCCAGACCGGGGCCGGGGAACGGCTGACGATAAACCATCTCGTGAGGCAGGCCCAGTGCCTCGCCCACCACGCGAACCTCATCTTTATACAGCAGTTTGATGGGTTCTACCAGCTCAAATTTGAGATCCTCGGGAAGACCTCCCACGTTGTGGTGGGATTTCACTGCCTTTTTTCCCTCTGCCTGCTTGATGCTCTCAAGAATGTCGGGATATATCGTTCCCTGTGCCAAAAACTCGATTCCCTCCAGTTTGCGGGCTTCCTCTTCAAACACACGGATAAATTCCGCTCCGATTATCTTGCGTTTTTCCTCCGGATCGGACACGTTTTCCAGCTTGCCCAAAAATCTGTCCGTTGCATCAACGTACACCAGATTTGCACCAAGCCCTTTTTCAAAAACCTCAACCACCTGCTCGCTCTCGCCCTTGCGCATCAAGCCGTGGTTTACGTGAACACAGTGAAGCTGATTGCCGATCGCTTTGAGCAAAAGTGCCGCAACCACAGATGAGTCTACACCGCCCGACAGAGCAAGCAGCACCTTTTTGTCCCCAACCTGATTGCGAACCAGAGCACACTGCTCCTCAATAAAAGCGTTTGCAAGATCAAAATCAGTGATTCTTGCCATGGTTTCGGGTCTCACGTTTGTTTCCATATTGTACATCCCTCCAAAAAGGTAAAAATTTTCAAATTCAGGATCCCTTTTTGGGATCAAAAAATGCTGTCCAACAGCCACACGCCGTTTTCAAACAAAAAGTCCGCCTGATATCTCACCTCTCCCGTTTCCGTGCGGGCATTAAAAGCGATCCTCAGCTCATTTTCCAGCCGATATACGTACTCAGCGCTGGTGAGATCCCAGGTCCCGTCATAAAAGCTGTTGCTCGTCTGTGTGTTCATCCAGGTGACCCCGTCCACAAAACGATACAGCGGAAGTCCCGTGCCGTCGGCGGTGGTGGGTGAAATCAAAAAATCCATTTCCTCCGTCACACGGGAAAGCGTCATAAATTCTGACAAAAATCGGGTTATGTCTCCTTTTGTGTCGTATCTGTCAGACACCACACGCTCATAGGGGAAGGCATCCTCATCCTCACCTGACGCCGTTTCCAGACGGTTGTTGATAAGTTCTCTGAAATAATTGAATTTTGGGACAAATTCTCCCAAAAAATCCGATGCCTCCGGAAAAGGCATCTCACTTTCCTCCGGCTCGGAAGATTCGCCCAGCAGCCAGTCAACATACTCGCTGAATGTGGAAAAATCTTCCTCGTTTTTCTCGGAATAATTGCGGGAAGAGGCATTTGAAATCTCCGATCCTATCTCGGGGACCGGCTCATCGAGACATGACACAAGGAGGAGCGAGCACACCGCCAAGATCAGCAGTATTACAGCAAAAAAATATTTTTTTGTGTTTTTTTGGTATATCATTGCAATCCTCCCTGCCACAAATATTGCGCAAAGGGAGAAACACAAAAACTATGCTTCTCCCTTTTTTCAGGTCAAAATAATATTATTTCAGCTCAGGGAGTGAAGCGGCAGCAACAGACTGGCCAACACGACGAGAGCTCTCGTCGGGAATGTGCAGCTGAATCTTGCTTGCCAACTCGGGGAATTCTTTGTCAAGAACCTCCTGAGCGCGCTCAAGCAGAATGACACCGCCCTCACCGGAGGTCACGCGGCCCATGATAAGCACGTGCTTGATGTCATAAAACTCGGTATAAAATGCGATTGCATAGCCAAAGTATGCGCCGATGGTGTCATAAATATCAGCGGCACGCTGGTCGCCGTTTTTCATGAGGTTTTGCACAACCTTGAGTTTTTCTGCGGGAGAGAGTGACTCGTCAAGCTCAATGCCTGCAGCAGGAGCAAGCTTGATGACGCCGTCCTGTGAGAAATACTTTACGCCGCAGCCGTAGTCGCCGGACCACTCGTCAACCATTGCATCCTTGCAGTAGTCAACGGGAACAAATGCAAGCTCATTGAGCCAACCGGTGATGTTGCCCTGAGGATCAACGTAGCCGCCTGCCTCGCTGGTACCCATTGCAACGCCCAGAACGGAGTTGTCATTGAGATCCATTGCACCTGCAAGTGCAGTAACGTCACCGTCGTTGGCAACCTCGATGGGAATATTCTCACCGATCTCTTTTGCAACGTCAATGTACATATTCTTGACACGCTTCTCAAAATCCTCATCGCTGACCTTGAGGAACAGGGACGCAACCATGATCCTGTTGTCAACATACACACCTGCGCTGGAAACGCCGATGGCGTCAACTCTGGGCATGTGGGAAGCAGCGGTCTTCATTGCCTCAAGAATTCCCTGATAATGATACTCGGGATCGGAGGTGATCTTGGGGAACCACACTACCTCCTCGGAGTATACGCTCTCGCCGTTGATCACAGCGCTGACCTTGCGGTCGCTTCCGCCTGCGTCAAATCCGATACGGCAGCCGTCAAGGTGTCTGCCAACAGGTGCAGCAGCCTCGTTGTCAACGGGTGCATCCTCAAGAGATCTGACCTCAACCTCAAAATCACGCTCATAAACACGTGCCATAAATCCATTGTCAAAATCACGGAGGTCGCCCTTTTCATACGCTTTTTTGATAGCGTTGCCGATGAGCTCGCTTCCTGCGATGATGATCTTGTAGCCGCCAACTACCCAAAGGAGCGCTTTGGTCATTCTCTCAACAAAGCGAATGTTCTCCTCGTCGTGGCCGGTTCCGTCTCTGAAAACTCTGGTCTTGTAGGTAGTGGTGTAGCCCTTATTGCGCTCAACGGCAATGACGATGTCCTGTCCATCGTCCTTGGTGGCCTCTCTCATCTCACGGCAAATGAGCGAAAGAGGCGCAAACTGGGGATCAAGTTTTGCGTTGACTTTAAGCTTCATATTTTGTGACTCCTCCGATGATAGTTTTTGTTATATTAAATTCATTGTCAGTGATGATTATGTCCGCATCCTTGCCCACCTCAAGCGAGCCCTTGGTCTTGTCCATACCAAGCACGGTGGCGGGGTTGAGGGTGGCGCCGTTGACACACTCCCACAGAGGAATGGTGGAGTTGGTAAACACGTTCCACACACCCTTGTTCAGTGCCAAAACGCTGCCCGCAACGGTACCGTCCTCAAGACGGCAGACGATGTCGCGGTAGATGATCTTTGCTCCGCCAAGAGTGTACTCACCCATGGGAAGCCCGCCTGCGGGGAGGCAGTCGGTAATGAAGCAGAGCTTGCGGCCCTTGAGCTTCCAGAGAACATCGTAAAAAACGGGATTGACGTGGAATGTGTCAACAATGACCTCGCATGAAACATCGCTGTTGAGTGCGGCAGTCACCACGCCGGGAGCACGGTGTGCCAGAGGAGTCATTGCATTGAAAAGGTGTGTAGCGTGACGTACGCCCTTTGTTGTGGACTCCATTGCGGTATCATAGTCTGCAGAGGTATGGCCCATGGACATGATGACGTCGGTATCTCTTCTGACCTCCTGGATGGCCTTGAAATCCTCATCCGTCTCGGGTGCAAGAGTGATGATGCGGATGATGTCCGCATATTCCTTGATAAATGCAGCATCGGGCTTTTTGATATATTTGGGATCCTGTGCGCCTTTTTTTGACTCACTGATAAAAGGACCCTCTGCGTGGCAGCCAAAGATCGCGCTACCGTCCCAGCTCTTGCTCTCCTCCTTGAGATCGCGGCAGACCTCAAGCGCCTTGCGGATAACAGCCATATCCACCGTCATGGTGGTGGGAAGAAATCCGGTAACTCCGTTTGCAAGCAGACCCTTTGCGATGGTGCGGATGCTCTCCTCCTCGCCGTCGCAAACGTCCTTGCCAAGATATCCATGAATGTGAAGATCAATAAGGCCGGGAGCAATATAGCCGCCCTTTGCGTCAATGATCTCCGCATCGGCAGGAACCTTGTCGGAGGGAACGATGCCCTCAATAACGTCGGTCATAAGCAGGGCGTTGCCCTCAAGAACTCTGTCCTTGAGAATGATGCGTCCGTTAATAATTGCTTTCATATTTGCCTCCTGTGAGTGAGAATCAAAAGTAATGCAAATGTACCAATATAATCACACACTATATTATAACAAACAATGTCGAAAAATCAATAGGGTTTTGGACAATTTTGGTCTTATTTTTTCACTTTTGATTTTTCGTCATACCCCCTGCCTTTGTTTCATAATATTCTTTTGTAATATCATCAAAAAGGAGTGCTTTTTTGTGAAAATATCCACCCGTGTTTTGTGGATTATAATCGTTTTTGCCTTGTGCGCCTCCGTGCCGTCCGCCTCCGAAACCGCAGAGGTTTATCCCTATGATTCCGCAATCTCCCAGTACTGGGCAGATGGCATTGCCCTGGATGCGGATTATCAAAAAAGCGGAGATGCACGTGCGTTGGTTCTGATGGAATTTTCTACCGGAAACCTGCTTTTTGCCGAAAATGAAAACCAGCTATTGCCCATCGCCTCCGTCACAAAGGTCATGTCAACCCTGCTGATCATGGAAGCTATTGATGCCGGAAAAATTTCGCTCACAGACACCGTCACCGTCAGTGAAAGAGCCGCTTCCATGGGGGGTTCCCAGGTATTTTTGGAGCCCAATGAGCAGATGTGCGTGGATGATTTGCTAAAAGCCCTTGTGGTGGTATCCGCCAACGACGCCACGGTTGCACTGGCAGAACACCTCTGCGGAAACGAGGAAACGTTTGTGGAACGGATGAACCAGAGAGCGTTGGAGCTGGGGTGCAAAAACACGCTTTTCAAAAACACCAACGGACTGCCGGAGGAGGGCCATGGCGCCTCCGCTCTTGACGTGGCGATCATCACACGTGAACTGATGAAGCACGAAAAAATCTTTGATTATACCACCATTTGGATCGATTCTATCCGTGACGGTGCGTTTGGGCTGGCAAACACCAACAAGCTGGTGAGATACTACAACGGTGCCACGGGAATGAAGACCGGATTTACGGGGGAGGCAAAATACTGCCTTTCCGGAACAGCGGAAAGAGACGGAATGAAGCTGATTGCCGTTGTGCTCGGCGCCTCAACCTCCGACCTGCGGTTCTCGGAAGCAAAAGCCATGCTGGACTACGGATTTGCCAACTATTGCATTTTTACGCCGCCAATGCCGGAACTCCCTCTCATAAACATAAACAAAGGCATCCTTCCTCATGCGGCACTGACTGCAGAGCCCCCATCCCTGTTGATGAACAAAAGCGATTCAAAGGACGTCACCGCAACGCTTTCCGTTCCGGATTCCGTTGATGCGCCGGTGGAAAAAAATGCAAGAGCAGGAATCATCACCTTTCGGGCAGGCGGAAAAACTCTGGCGGAGGTTCCGGTTTTTTATGCCGAAGAAGTAAAGAAAGCGGATTTTTTGTGGATTTTCGGACAGATGCTCTGCAAAATGTTTGGGTTTTTCTAAAGGAATCCCTCAAAAGATTGACAAAGGCGGTTTTGTATATTATAATACTGTAATAACAATACAGAACTTGTGGCAGGAAGAGAAATAATGATTAGATTTGATCTTTCACAAGCAAATAATTTTGACCCTTCCCTGCTGGCTTCTTTTGAGCCGGCTGTCAAAAAAGCATGGGATACCCTATGGTCCGGCAACGGAAAGGGCAACGATTTTTTGGGATGGCGCGACCAGCCCGTAGATCTTGACACAGAGGAATACTCCCGACTCAAAAAAACCGCCCAACGCATCCGCAGCGACAGCGACGTGTTGCTGGTGGTGGGCATCGGCGGCTCGTATCTGGGAGCAAGAGCAGTCATTGAGCTTCTCAAAACCGCATATCACAACCAGCTTGAGGGCTGCAAGGTGTATTTTGTGGGCAACTCGTTTTGCGGCACGGAGCTGCAGACGGTGCTGAAGCTCTGTGAGGGCAAGCGCGTCACGGTCAACGTTATCAGCAAGTCCGGCACCACCACGGAGAGCTCGGTGGCTTTTCGCATCATTCGTCAGTTTATGGAACAGCGATATACAAGAGAAGAGCTGGCAACCAGGATCGTTGCCACGACAGACCGCTCAAGAGGCGCCCTCAAATCACTGGCAGACACCATGGGGTGGGAGTGCTTTGTTGTTCCCGATGATATCGGCGGGAGATTTTCGGTACTGACACCTGTGGGACTGCTTCCCATCGCAGTGGCAGGCATCGACACAGACGCTCTTCTTGAGGGCGCAAGGCAGGAGCGAGAAGCGATAATGGCAGACGGTGTGGACTCCCACGCCTGCAAATATGCCGCTTTTCGCAATGCAATGCTTGCAAGCGGAAAAAACGTTGAGCTGGCAGAAAGCTACGACACGGATTTCAGATTTTTTGGCGAATGGTTCAAACAGCTGTTTGGCGAGAGCGAGGGCAAGGACAAAAAAGGACTTTTCCCCGCCTGCGCCATATACAGCAGCGATCTTCACTCGCTTGGTCAGTTTGTTCAGGACGGATCCCCCATACTTTTTGAGACTCTGTTTTGCTACAGAAAGATCCATCAGGGATCACCTGTTGTTCCTTTTGACGAGGAGAACGGTGACGGTCTCAATTTTTTGTCAGGCATGTCCATGGACGAGATCAACAGACGCGCATCCATCGGAACCATGCTTGCTCACACCGACGGTGGTACGGACACCTGCGTTGTCTCTCTTCACGACAAATCCGCAAAATCTCTGGGCGCACTGATCTACTTTTTGTTTGTTTCCTGCGCTGTTTCGGGATATATTCTTGACGTGAACCCCTTTGATCAGCCCGGTGTTGAGGGATACAAGAAAAACATGTTTGCGCTGCTTGGCAAGCCGGGGTACGAGGACAGGAAAGAAGAGCTTTTGAAAAAAATTAAAACATTATAGTTCATATAGTATTGATTTTTTTCGGTTTTTACAGTAAAATATAACCAGAAATCTCTCCCGCGCGCCTCCGGCAGACGGCGGGAAGAGCAGAAATTCAACCATCCGCCGGAAGAACGGAGTAAAAAATGCAACTT
Source organism: Eubacteriales bacterium (assembly GCA_045538555.1). Taxonomy (GTDB): domain Bacteria; phylum Bacillota; class Clostridia; order Oscillospirales; family CAG-382; genus Coliplasma. Next base: position 26,334 of record JAZSRP010000040.1, on the reverse strand, counting down.
ATAGTCGGAGTAAAAGGCACAGGCAAAACCAAAGCACTGATCGAAGAGGTCAACAAGGCATCCACCGTGTCAAACGGTACTGTTATCTGCATCGAGTACGGCAGAAAGCTCACATTTGACATCGCGCACCGTGTACGTCTTGTTGATGCAAAGGAATATGGCGTGAACGATTCCGAAAAGCTCTTTGGTTTTGTTTGCGGAATGCTAGCGGGAAACTATGACATCACAGATATATTCATCGACAGCGCTCTCAAGATCTGCAACGACGATGCAAAAGCATTTGAGGAGTTTTTCCTCAACGTTGCAAAAATCACAAAAGAGCACAACATAGAGTGCGTCATCACCGCTTCTGCCGATCCGGAGATCTTTTCTCCCGAGGTGAAGCAGTACATCAGAAACGGCAACTGATATGACCGACCGTAAACAAAAAATACTCATCCCCTGCCTCCGCGCTCTCGGCGCTTTTGCAGTAATGAGTATCGGATTTTTGTGCTTTGTGGCGCTGGGCATCAAGAATTCCAGCAACGACATTGCCGCTTTTGCGTCACGGCTGGTGGTGAGCGATCTTGCAATACTGGCATTTTCTGCGGTATACGGCTTTTCGTTCCTCATTCTTGAGGCAAAAAAGCTCCCCGCCTCAGCAAAAAGATTTGTCCACGTTATGGTCAACTATATCGCCTGCCTCCTCTGCACGGTCGCCCTTTTTTCAAACGTAAAGGACGCCGATGCGGGCGGCTGGACCGTATTTATCTTCTTTGTTTCGCTCATCTATTTTGTGGTGTACGGAATTGCAACTTTTGTCGCATTCCTTATCCGAAGAGCGAGGTCGTGAAAAAGCGCAGAACACACAAAAAAGAGCCGATTTGCGAGACTTCTCATAAGGAAGTCTCGCAGTTTTATTCGCCAAATATATTTGGCGAGTGATATTGCTTCGCAGTGATATGATGCTACGCATCGTGATATTCGGCTACGCCGAGTTTGGCGAATAAAATAACACTGAAACCGCAAGGTTTCAATATCACTATTGCGAATGCAATAATATCACTCCGACGAAGTCGGAATAAAACTTGAATATTATAAATTTTATGATATAATGGGCTTGGAGATAGCCCAATAAAACATTTGTACTTACAAATGCGATGCCGGTTCTATCCGTACAAAAAACAAAAACCTCGATGAAGTTCATCGAGGTTTTTATCATCCTTATGAGAAGTAGCCCTTTCGGCTCTTTTTGTTTGTATCCCGCTTTTGAAAAAGCTTGGCAAAACTTTTCAAAGTAGTTGGAGAGGAAAAGAAAGCTGTAGGATAAGAAATTCAAATTTGATATACATAACGGGGAAAGTCCCCGAAATTTTGAATACCCCCTGCTGTGGATGGGAAGCCGTCTCCATTCACAACTTCACCCACCGACTTGCCCCGAAGGGAAAGAAAAATCACAGGGCAGGATTGAGGGTGATTTTTTCGTTGGCAAATTCCGGTGTTCCCCAGTTGTTCCAGTCATAAATGCGGAAAACAAATTCGATCTCCTCAACGTCGGTGATCTGGTTTTCTGCCAGTGTGGTGTCACTCCATGACATAGACGCAAACGTGCATTTCCCTGCATGGACGGTTTTTCCAAAAAACGGGTCTGCCATAAATCCGTTTACTGACACGTCGTTGGCAGAGAACATCACGCTTTTGTCTGTCTTGTTGATCAAAAACAGATTGACCGTATATCCCCAGATCTCGTCTACCTCATAGCCGGTCACAACTGCAGTGACGTATTCATTGTCGATCACCACGTTGTCGCCATCCTGAGCTTCTCTGGTATATTTGACGGCCTTTTCCTGTCCGTAGGGATAGATGTGCACTGTTTCTCTCGCCACGTCATCAGCATCCCATTCACTGCTGTCATAAACACGGACTGTCAGCTCAATGTCGGTATAATCACCAACACCGTTTTTCTGCAAAACTTTATCCGAAAAGCTGATATCCGATCTGGCTTTTTTGCCCGCCGCAACGTCTGTTGCAAAAAACGGATCGCACTGTACTCCGTTGATGGATGCACTTTCTACAGAAAATGTGTACGTTTTGTCTGCCGATTTGTTTTCCAGCTCGGTTTTGAGGGTGTATCCCCAAAAGTTGTCCGGTTCGATCCCGACGATCTTAAAAACACAGCTCTCGTTGTCAACTGCCACCGATTCGGTAAACGTTATTTCAGCTTTTTCGGGTTTGCTTTCCGCGCTGTTATTATCGCTGTTTGAAGAATCGGATTTTTCGTTTTTTGATGTGGTGTCTGTGCTGCTGCAAGCACAAAAAGACAGCAGCAACACAACCGCCATCAGCAACGCAACGATTTTTTGCATGATCACAGTTCTCCTGTATAAAAGTATGTCTTTTTTATTATGTGCAGTTGTTTTTCGTGTTATTTGGTTGCTTCATCAAAAATTGCAACAACTTCGTCCGCGGGCTTTTTGTCAATCAACGTGGCAACGATCGACGTTATCATTCCCACCGCAAATCCGGGGATCAGCTCATAGATTCCCGTTTCTGCGGAAAGGAATACGTACCAAGCCACATCTGTGAGCGCGCCTGCAATAACACCCGCCAGTGCGCCCCTGTAGGTGAATCTGCGCCAGAACAGGGACAAGATCACCACGGGTCCAAACGCAGAACCAAATCCCGCCCATGCGTTCTCCACCAGATTCATGATGGCCTGAGCACCCTCTGCTTTGCTGGATGCAATAAAATATGCCACAACAGACACCACCAGCACGACGCCTCTGCCAACCCAAAGCGTCTCTTTGTCAGATGCGTTTTTGCGGATGATGGGCTTGTAGATATCGGAAGTAAAAGAGGATGATGCCACCAGCAGCTGGCTGTCTGCCGTTGACATTGATGCGGAAATGATTGCAGCGAGAAGAATTCCTGCAATAAACGGCGGGAACAGCATGCGCGCCAGCTTGATAAACACCAAGCTCTGTGCGCTTTCTGCAAGCAGCTCGGCACCAACCATAATTCTGCCCATGACGGCAATCACAATCACGGCAAGCAGTGCAAGAACCACCCACACGATGGCAACCAGCGATGATTTTTTTACCATCGAGGGCTCTTTTATGGACATAAACCTCACCAAAATGTGTGGCATACCAAAGTAACCCAGCCCCCACGCCAATCCGCTGGCAATCTCTGCGGGAGGTGCAGAGAACAGGTCTTTGACAAAGCTGTATGAGGCGCCGTCCTTTGCGATCACCACAGAGTCAAGAACCGATGCGTCAAGATCCTTTGTGATGGCAACAATGATGGGAACAGCCAGCACCGCCACGATCATCAGCAAGCCCTGGAAAAAGTCGGTCCAGCACACTGCTTTGTAGCCGCCAAGAAATGTATAGATAATAAGAATGACAGCAAAAATCAGCATTGATACGCTCTTGTCGATGTCAAACAGTGACGAAAACACGTTTGCGCCCGCAACAAAAGCAGAGGCAACATAGAGCGTAAAGCAAACCAAAAACACAATGGCACAAACCACCTGCAGAGTTTTGCTCTTTGTTGCAAATCTGTTGGAAAGATACTGAGGCAGGGTGATGGAATCGTTTGCAGCCTGTGAGAACCTGCGGAGTCTCCTGGCAACCAAAATCCAGTTGAGAGCAGTACCCAGCGCCAAACCGATGCCGATCCATGCCTGTCCCAGACCAAAGGCAAGTATGCTTCCGGGCAGACCCATCAACAGCCATGCGCTCATATCAGATGCCTGAGCACTCATGGCAGTGACCCAAGGTCCCATTGATCTTCCGCCCAAGAAATAATCCTTTTCGTTCACACTTTTGGATTTGAAGAAGAAAAAGCTACCCACACTGAGCATGGCAGCAAAATACAAGATCAAAGCAATAACTTCGCCGCTCATAAAATACACTCCTTTTTGTCTTTTTTATATCCAAAAAATATTTCACCCAAGTATTATAACACAAAAAACAAAAAAACGCAATATCATTTTAACAAATTATCGTACTAATGCGAAACTGTGAAAAGAGCGCAGAGCACACAAAAAAGAATGTAATAGGCAAAAAGAGCAGAGCTTTGGTTCTTTTTATTATATTTTTTATGCTTTGAACTCTACCGCTTTTGAAAAAGCTCGTCACTTTTGAAAAAGTGACACAAAACTTTTCAAAGTAGTTGGAGAAGAAAAGAAAACCGTAAGATAAGAAATTCAAATTTGATATACATAGCGGGGAAAGTCCATTGAAATTCCGAATACCCCTTGCTGTGGATGGGAAGTTGTTTTCATTTACAACTTCACCCACCGACTTGCGCCGACAGGCCCGCTTTTAAAAAAGTGACACAAAACTTTTCAAAGTAGTTGGAGAGGAAAAGAAAACCGTAAGATAAAAAAATTCAAATTTGATATACATAACGGGGAAAGTCCCTAGAAATTCCGAATACCCCTTGCTGTGGATGGGAAGTTGTTTTCATTTACAACTTCACCCATCGACTTGCGCCGACAGGCAAAGGAAAATTTTTGCCCCGCTTTTTCAAAAGCGGGACACACGTTTTTTGAGCACGGAAATATACTGAAAGCGAGGGGAACAAAACCCCTTTTCAAAAAAAGAGGAGAAGGAAAAATGTTTGAAAATTGTTTTGAAGCAGACAGACGTTTTTTTGAGCAGACAGAGCAGGCGCAGTGCGGGGAAAGTACTTTTCCGCCCCACGTTTCGCTGGCGATGATGTACGTTCCCGCTCAGCGGTTTGTGAACCTGTACGACGACTCAAAAGCGCTGGAGCGCGGAACCCTGTTTGCGGATCTTGACCTGCCCTTTGTTGGCGGAAAGAGGTGCAAAAGATGACAGAACGTCAAAAACTGATGAGAAAAATTCAGGAATCCGCATTTGTATCACACGAGTGTGTGCTGTATCTTGACAACCATCCCAACTGCAAAAAAGCATTGGCAAAGCACGCCGAGGCAACAAGGCAGCTTGAGGAATATACAAAAAAATACGAGACCGCCTACGGCCCTCTCACTGCATCCGCCGCCAACCAAAACAACGGCTGGAGCTGGACAAAGGGTCCCTGGCCGTGGCAGTGCACGGAGGACTGATTGTATGTGGATCTATGACAAAAAGCTTCAATACCCCGTAAAAATAAAAAATCCCAACCCTGAGCTGGCATCGCTGATCGTAACCCAGCTTGGCGGACCGGACGGCGAGCTGGGCGCCGCCACCAGATACCTTTCGCAGCGCTATTCAATGCCTTGGGGCGAGGTGGTTGGCACACTCACAGACGTGGGCACGGAGGAGTTGGCGCACTGCGAGATGATCTCCGCCATACTTTATCAGCTCACCCGAAATCTGTCGGAGGAGCAGATAAAGCGCAGCCGCTTTGCTCCTTATTTTGTGGATCACACCACGGGGATCTATCCTGTGGCTGCAAGCGGAGTTCCGTTCTCTGCGGAGACGTTCCAGTCCACCGGTGACCCCATCGCCGACCTGTCGGAGGACCTGGCAGCAGAGCAAAAGGCGCGGCTGACCTATGACAATATTCTCCGCCTGTGCGACGACCCGGACGTAAAAGACCCCATCCGTTTCCTGCGAGAGCGCGAGATCGTTCACTTCCAACGCTTCGGTGAGGCGCTCCGCACCGCACAGGATAACCTTGATTACAAGAACTTTTACGCTTATAACCCGAGTTTTGACAAACGCTGACGCGGCATAACAAAAGGGGCTTTTTTCAACACCCCCACAAAACAGAGTTTTGCGGGGACCCCAAAAAGCCCCTTTTAAAATCCCCAAAAACTTTAATAATAATCATAAATTGAACAATATCACAAATAGTAATAGTATGCCAAACAGAAAGAAAATTAAAGGAACCCCGTAAACATCACTTTTCTTTATTCGGTTCCAGTGAATGTGCTTCGGTGTCATTTTTTCATGGTGAGCGTTTTGATATGAACAATAAATATGCTTCCACTTGCATTTGTATCCAACAAATGACCAGATAGAAAAGATAAAGAAAGCGGCGCAAAAAATGCAACGCGCTTGTTCTGTCCAAATTGCACCACACGCAAACGTGGCAACAATCCAGCCATATCGATGAAAATAAGCCAATAAATATATCATATCGTTGGAGTCGTTCGATTTGCTCATTACTATATTACCATTTACTCGTTTATCAAACTGATTATACCACAAAACCATTGTATTTTCAACCATTTTCACCCATCTGTTTGAAACAGTCGCTTCGGCGAGGCGCTCCGCACCGCACAGGATAACCTTGATTACAAGAACTTTTACGCTTATAACCCTGCATTCGACAAGAGGTGGGTTTTATGAGGGGAAGCTTTTGAAAAATCGGGGTCCCCGAAAATGAGGAACGAATTTTTGAGGTATAGTGCTTCCCCTCGACTTTGCCCCACAAAAATACATTTTCGTGGGAACCCCAATACTCCCTTTCAAAACTTTTTGCAAACAAAAAACACACAAATAAACTTCAAGTATATTGACATCTCGATTGTTTTGTGTTATCATACATGCAATGACAATTTGCTTATTTTGTGAACGATTAGGATTTCCCTTGGGGGGATTCTGTCGATTTGCAGGATAGGCGTTTTTTTGTTGCCTTCCTGACACTGTTTGTTTAGGAGGAAAAAAATCATGAGTAGCAGTTATTCAGACCCCACCGCTTCGGCAGCACTGGGAAAAATCAACCGGGAGTTTTTGCGCTTGGAGAAAAGAGCAAAGGCGCTGCGCCGGCTTTTTGACGAAGGCAAAATTTCGCAAAAAACCATTGAAAAAGCCCAGTCTGAGTTTAGGGGAATTTACAAGCACGTGCTGAAAAACGTTCTCACAGAAGACCGCAAATAACAAAACCGTCCCCCATCTCTTTCGAAAAAAAATAAAACAAAAAAAGCGGGCAGGGTTGCGAGACTTCCCAAAAGGATATTTCCCACAAATAAAAAACAACCTCGGCATAAAAATTGCCGAGGTTGTTTTCACTTTGACTGTTTTTTTGTAAGTATATGCCAAATATCGTTTCCTGTAAAACCACATCGTCTATATAATCTTTCCGGTTGTGCGGGATTGTCCTTCTTTCCAGATACTGTAGCAAATTCGGCTACTCGAGATAGTCTTTTCAACAATTCGTTAACAATAAGCTTACCTATCTTTTTGCCTCTATACTCCGGTAACACTTGTATCCACTCGATAATGCCTTCGCGTATTTCCTTATCTAATTCCGCTATACCGCAACCAACCACGTTCAACGTTGGTTTATCAAGAACCAAAACCCAAAGATTTGAATCATATACCTTTGTTTTGGTAGATTCTATTAGTTGTTCATAAGAAATGGTAATGTCGTCATAGGACCGATTGATTACGTTCGCAAACATCGGAATATCGTTTTTTGAAGCTGTTTTTATAATAAAACCATCAAGTGTATTTTCTTCTATTTGCTTTAGATTGTGGAATAATCTGAAATATTTTTGATCGGCATATTCTATGTATTGCTGTTCAGAAAAGTCTCTTTCATGCATAATAAGCATGTGTTCGGGGGTACGTATGTTTTTGTGTTTCCAATACGGAATAGATAGAGTGCCACAGGGATTATTCAAATACTTTTCTATCAGTTTCATCGTCAAATCTTTCTTTATCACAGAAGAACCAGCATCGCATTTGTAAGTACAAACGCTTTATTGGGCCAAGTCCAAACATTTATTTTGATTTAATGGTTTTAAGCGAAGAGATTAACATTCTGCGAATTGCACCACAGTCGTTCTGTAATATATGGTAGTTCTCTTCTGTCATACAATTTGTTTCGTAGAGAAGTTCAAGCCAGTATTCAGTTTCGTAACACTCTTTTTGTGCAATTTCGAGTTTGGAAATAAAGTCTTTTGTTCCTTGTGCGTATTGCGCCTCGTGCAAATTCGCGCCAATAGATGTGGCAGAGCGAAGAAGTTGATTTATTAAAACCGACTCTTTATGATTTGCTTTCATATCGCGGCATAGGAAAACAACGGTTTTTGCAAATTCTTTTGCCTTGTCTCTCAAAATACTGTCAGCCATTTCAATCACCTCAAACAACATTATATACAAAAAGAATAATGATTTCAAGTTATATTCCGACTTCTTCGGAGTGATATTCTTTTGGAATACCTCGTCGCAGACGAGATATTCCAAAAGAGTGTTATTGAAACCAAATGGTTTCAGTGTTATTTTATTCGCCTCAAACTGCCGAAGGCAATACCACTCGGCGTTTGCCGAATATAACTGCGAAGCAATATAACTCGCCGTAAGTATTTGCGGCGAATAAAACTGCGAGACTTCCTTTTGGGAAGTCTCGCTTACTGTCTGCTTTTTTGTTTGCCTGCGGCGCAAAAGCTATTGTTTGTTGCGGTGATTCCTTGACAACAGTTCATAAAAGCATTTTGGTGCCGGCCCTTTTTTTATTTGATAAACCTTATTATTGACAGTGACGGTATCCGTGCCGTTTACTACTGCACGTCCGTCGGTGTACTCGATCCTGAAAGTCACGGTATTTTGACCGCAGGATACATTGTTGGTTTTTGAACCGATGGTAAAGGTTCCTATCCATGACGCTATTTCTTGCATATATTTACTCGGCACCCGAACACCGCTCATGCAGTCGGGAGTTCGAAAAAAAGTTATGCCCTCTATGTTTTGTGTTTCAAAAACAGGAGCGGTTCTGTCAATTCTGCTGCGCCCGATCAACCTCAACACCGCATCCCGCACTCTGCCAATTATTCCGAACATATGTCATTCTCCTTTGTGACTTTTTCCGGTTATTACAAAACCATATTTCCGATAGATTCCTCTCCGGTCACTCGTTCCCCAAGCAGGTTTGCCCACTTTTCTGTGAAAAAAGCTCCGTACGGGATCTGTTTTTCCCTGCGTTTTCTTTTGCCAAGAGATGCCCACAGCGCCGAGGGGATCCCAATTATGATCAAGTACAGCGGCCCCAACACAAGCGATTGGATCGTATGGCCGTACTCGTGCACCAGCAATCGGTTCCATGACTCTTTTTCACTGATACTGCCACTGTATTTTTTTGCAAAAAACGGTTTGGATGCAACAAAAACAAACAACCCCAAAGACACGCTGCTCTGTTTGTCCCACACCGTAATTACTGCACCGTGGTACCAAAAATGCGGTTTTTTTGCGTGTGTCAAAAAAACAAAAAATCCCACCAGCGTTTGCAAAAATCCCCATGTGCATTGCAGTAGCTTGTATAAAAACAGCTTCATGTCCGCCTCCAAAAAAAACATTTCCTTTGGCATTATATCACACCAACAAAAAAAACAAAAGGGACTTTCAAAAAGTCCCTTTCTGTTTATTTTCATGTATCAGCTGTCTGAAATGACATAGGTGCCCAAAACAGCACGCTTTATCATCACGTAATCCGCTGTGGCAACCTGATTTTTTCCGTCCACGTCTGCCGCCAGCTTTTGCAGCTCGGTCAGATCATAGGTGCCCAGCACTGCGCGCTTGCACATGACGTAATCGGAGGTGGCCAATGCGCCGTCGCCGTTGATATCGCCCTTGACGATGATCGTGTATTTCTTTCCGCCTGCCTCAACAGTGCTGCCTGTGGTGACCTTGTCATCAAAGCCCAGCTCCTTGCCCTTGGCATCAAAAATCTTTGCGTCTGCGTTTTTCACATTGTCAAGAAATTCGGTAACGTCGGTATCGGGAAGCACGTCGGTGATGAGTCCGTTCGACTCGTCATACTTTGAACCGCCCGCAAACACGATTCCGTCTGCGTCCCCAACGGTGACCGTAACAAGATCAGTATACAAAACGTAGGGAGAGCCCGCAGTCGTCTGGGTCTTGTAGCCCACCAACAGGGCCGCCTCGCCTTGTTTCAGTGCAGTCACGGTGCCGCCGCTGACGGATACAACGTCAGAGCCGTCAACGATTTTTACGATCAGATCCGTACTCTCGATCGCTTTTTTCTCGCCGCCGTAGGTGGTGCCGTGTGCTTTTATTTCTGTGGTGCCGTCGGCGGGAAGAATGATGCTGTCCTTTGTGCTGATAAATTTGAGCATATTCTTTGCCCACTGTGCATCATTGGTGGTGAGTCCGTCAACGCAGGCAAGGAATCCCACGTTATTGTTTGAGGCAACATAGGTCCAAGGCCATACGGTCTGACCTCTGTCGGTTGCCGCCTGCATGTAGTATTCTGTGGCAGGGCCGTAGCTGATGTTTACGGTGCTGTTGCAGGACTGTGCAGATACCAGCTGGTTGTAGAATACTGCCAGCGCATCCTCCGGAGTGGTTGCGGTGCCGGAGGGAGAGAGAAGATATCCTGTGGACATTCCCTGTATACATCTCTGTGCCTGTGCAAGGAAGATGTTGGAGAATGAAATAAAGTCCACTCTGTCCTCCATATCGTATTCTTCGATCACCTTGCATGCCTCAATGACGGTGTTGACGTCGCTGCCCTTGACCTCCACAAATATTCTGCAATCGTTGATGTCCTTGAACACATCCAAAAGCTCACGGAGAGTGGGAATCTTTTCTTCAGAAATTCTTCCGTTGATATACTTGAGGTTGTATTGCTTCAACTGCTCCACTGTCATATTGGTGACGGTTCCGCTGCCGTTGGTGGTACGGTCGATGGTGGTATCGTGCATGATAACCACCTCTTTGTCTTTTGACAGATAGATGTCGATCTCAACCACGTCGGCACCGTTGTTGTATGCGGTGATAAAACCCAGCAGGGAATTTTCGGGTGCCTGGTTGGGGTTGCCCCTGTGTCCCACAATGATGGGAGTGCGGGTCATGGAAAAATCTTCGAACAGTCCGTTTATCAAAGCTGCGGATGCCTTTGCGTCCTCAGTAACAATACCGTTGACACCTGCAGAAACTGCAGATACGGTCTGTGTTTCCGTGGTGCAGACTGCCCATACTGCCACCGCCAGCTCCTGAAGCTCCTTCACTGCCTGCTTTGTAAAATAATCTCCGCCAACAATAACAGAGGTTGCTCCTGCGGAGCGCACAGCACGGCGAATCTCGTCTGCCTCTTTGGATGTCAGCGCTGTGGGAAGCTCCTCCAATACCAACACAGCACGCAAAATATTTTTCTTGTTTCTGGCATAAACCAAAATCTCGCTGTCATCAGAAGCGATAAACACGTCCTTGATTCCGGTAGAGTTCATTGCGGAAACAACCGCATCCGCCTGTGCTTGTGTTTTTATAGCAAATCCGGGGATACAGTTGTTTTTTGCCAAAACGTTTATGGCATTGACGTAAAACGATGACGATGAGGAGCCCTCCAAAAGAGCGATTCCGGGAAACTCTGTTCCGCCCAAAAAGTCGGATACGGCATCCTGCGGCACGATCTGCACGTTTGCAACGGCGTTTGTCAGTCCCATGTCATACTGTGTGTTGTTGATAAGGTCCAGTTTGCGCTCGGGGCGGGTGGGCGCAGTCTCACGCACGGTGATCCTGATACGCCTGTATGCAACGGTGCCAAAGTTTACGGTCAGACCAAACTGACCTTTTTTGTAGGCAGTTGCATCGTTTACGTACAACACCTCGGAGCCGTCCAAAAGATACTGAACGGTTTTTCCAAATGCGCACACCTTGGCAGTGTTCCAGTTGCTCTTGAGAGAGGTAATGGTAGCGCCTGCCGTATGGATAACGTTCCAAATATTGCCGCTTGTGCGCTCTGCAAACTCAACGCCGGTGGATACGGTGGTGTTTTCACGGATGCACATGTGGTAATAAGGATAATAATTTCCGTTTTGATTCTGAATACGATACACAAGGCCTGTCCAGCGTCCCGTGTCTCTGGAGGTGAGCATTTTCATCTCCGCTTCCATATCAAAATCGCCAAAATCCCCAAGCCATTCCGGAAGAATAACTCTGACGTAATCATCGTTCAGGTTTCCGATAACAAGTCCGTTGACCGAGGACAGGGAATAATATGATGCGGTATCAAGAAATTTCCAGCCCTCCGCAGTCAGCTGAGTGAGGTTGGAATACTTGGTCAGATCCACGTCAAACAATACGTACTCCGTATCGTCCTTTTCTTTTGTGACAAGATAGATGCTTTTTGTATTGCTGCCCGAGGTTGCGGTCAGCTTTCTCATGCCTGCTGCGGTGCAGGTGACTGAGGAAACAGAGGATCCGCCCTCTTTCCAGCTCAGGGAGGAGGAAACGGTGCCGTTGTCAAAGGTCACTGCATAATCCGAAAGATCAACGGTATCGCCCACCTCTGCGGTGATGCAGGGAGAGGTGTTGGAAATAGTAACCGCCGCTCCCACGGAAACAGCTCCAAACGCTCCCAAAAGCGTCATGAGCATTGCCAGAGTCAGCAGAGTGCTGACAATTCTTCTTGCGGTCATAGCGTACTCCTTTTTTTAAAAAATTTTTGAAAATCTTTTCAGTTTTGTTTCCGAACTGTTTTGTACTCATCGTATGGTCTGAAATACCTGCAGACCCTTGCACCCCGGGAGACAAAATCAACCATCTCGTCCTCGTCAAGATTGGCAAGGCACACGTATTCATCCGTCTCGCCGTCATAAAAATTGAACTCACAGCAATCACAATTTGCAAAAAAGGAATGGTCTTTTTCAGAGCTCATAGTCAACGCAGGCGCGGGTCTCCCGCACACCTTTCATAAACTCACCCACGGCTTTGTGGAGAGGGTGAACAATATAGTCCGCCAGCCCCTGTCTGTCCTGAAAATCCGATACCAGTATCAGATGAAAATTGCTCTCTGCTGCATCCTTGTATCCCAGATGCGTCTCTGCTCTCACAAGGGTGGGAACCTTGCCCACCAGATCATCAAGCATGTTTTTTGCAATCAGGGCGTTTTCCCATGCGGTCCTGCCCTCCGCTGTTTCCAAAAATCTGAACATTACTACGTGTCTGATCATCCGATGCTGTCTCCGATCGTCTTTTTGATATCTGCGTTGCCGTCTTTCACAAAGCAGTAATAAATGTATTTTCCGTCAACGGTGACCTCGGCGGTTTTGAGAGCCGAGGAGTCAACGGTGGGGTAATTTTTTGCAGTCTCCAGTTTTTCGTCAATACGTGCCCTCAGATAGGATGCAAACAGATCCTTGTCGGCACCGTCCTTCATCACAAAAATCCCCACGTCACAAGGATTGATGGGCTGTGTCTCGTCAATATACACGCAGTAGGACTCAACCTGTGAAAAATCGGGAGACCCCTCTGCATCACCGTAAAAATTGCGGATCAGATCCTCGTCAAGATATTCTCCCAAGGTCTGGCTTTTTGAAGTGTAGACCGTACCGCTTGTCAACTGATATTTTTGGACGATTCCTGCCATGACGGCATCTGCGTCAAAGCTCTTTTTTGACTCAGAAGCATCTGATTCGGTACTCTCCGCCTCCTTGCAGGAGCACAGGCAGAGCAGGGCGCACACCGCCAACAAAACACAAAAAATTCTTTTCATAACAAAATCCTCCTGTACAGTATGCTTTATTTTAGCCCAAATTCTCATTCAAGTCAACAATAACAACAAAAATACATCCAAAATCTTTTTAATTTTTGTAACAAATTTTAACATCTTTTTCGTATTTACAAAAAACTCTTTTTATTTGTGATATAATATGATAGAATAACAAAAAATTACAAATTCTTTTTTCGGTTTTTAAGCGCGAAAGGAAATACCATGGTTTTTTCTTCTCTTGTGTTTTTGTTTGGGTTTTTGCCCCTGACCTTGCTGATATATTACACGGTTCCGCTAAAATTGCGAAACCTTGCGCTTTTTGTCCTCAGTCTGGCATTTTACGGCTGGGGAGAGCCGGTATACATTGTTTTGATGCTGTTTTCTATACTGACAGCATACTTTTTCGGGTTTTTTATCGAAAAACACCGTGACAGCAGCAAAAAGAAATCAAAGCTGTTTCTCACCCTCTCCGTATGCCTCAATCTGGCAGCTCTGGTGTTTTTCAAATATTACAACTTTTTTGCACTCAACCTGTCAAAAATCCCCGCAATCAGCATTCCCGTCATTGAGGGGCTGTCACTGCCTGTGGGCATCTCCTTTTATACGTTTCAGATAATGTCATATTCCATTGACCTGTACAGAGGCCAGGTTCCCCTTGCAAAAAAAATTGTCCCCTTCGGCACCTACGTCACGCTGTTTCCCCAGCTCATTGCAGGCCCTATCGTCAGATACAAGGACGTCTGCGACCAGCTGTTACAGAGAAGCGAAACTGTCCAAAAATTCTCACAGGGGATCAGACGGTTTTGCGTCGGCCTGTCAAAAAAACTGATTTTGGGGGACTCCGCCGCCGCAGCTGCCGAGTATTTCCGTGCGGGGGCACAGTTTGATCCCACCGTGCTGGGAAGCTGGCTGACGGTGATCTGCTACACCTTTCATATTTACTTTGACTTTTCCGGATACTCGGACATGGCCATCGGGCTCGGAAAAATGTTTGGGTTTGAGTTTGTAGAGAATTTTAACTACCCCTACGTTGCAAAAAGCATCACCGATTTTTGGCGCAGATGGCACATTACGCTGTCCACGTGGTTTCGTGAATATATCTACATACCCCTGGGCGGAAACCGCAAGCACTTGTATTTCAACCTCTGCGTTGTTTGGCTAACCACGGGATTTTGGCACGGCGCAGACTGGAACTATATTTTGTGGGGAGCGTATTTTTGTATTATTCTCGTGTGTGAAAAGGCGTTTTTGCTCAACCTGCTGAAAAAAGCTCCCGCTGTTCTGTCACGGATCTACTCCCTGTTTCTCATTGCGTTTGGCTGGCTCATATTTTTCTACAGCGACCTGAATGAGCTGCTTGCCACTGCGGGCAGAATGTTTTTTGCAGGGGCAGGCGCTTCCAGCCCTGCCGTCACCGCAGAGGCACTGCGGCTGACTCCTTTTTTGCTGGTGTGCGCACTTGCCTGCACTCCGCTGCCAAAAAAGGCGTTTGACTCACTGATAAACAGATTTCCAAACCTGCAGCTGCTCAATCCCGTCATCACTATGGGCGGGCTGCTTCTGTCGGTTGCATACATGGTGGGCGGTTCCTTTTCACCGTTCCTTTATTACATCTTCTGAGGAGGACGGAGCATGACAAAAAAGATTGACCTTTTCACCGTGATCCTCTTTTGCACGCTGATTTTTGCACTGACCGCCGCTTTTTCGATTCTGCCCGACAGGGAGTTTTCCCCGGCAGAAAACCGCGATCTGCAGCAAGCGCCGACAATAGATTCGGGCAGCTTTTTTTCGGGAAAATTCGGGCAGGAGCTCAACGTTTATTTTGCAGACCAGTTTCCGCTGCGTGACGGGTTTGTGTCCGCAAGAGCCGCCATGGAGCTGGCTCTGCTGAAAAAAGAAAACAACGGTGTGCTGGTGGGTGACGACGGTTATCTGGCGGTCCGCCTATTTGATGCATACCGCTCGAGGATCGAAAAAGTTTTGGACACCGATTACTTTTTTGAGTCAAATGTCCAAAACGGAATTGATGCTCTCAATGCGTTTTCACAAAGCACACCGGTCCCGGTGGTGACGCTGATACCTCCCCGTACCGTTGATGCGGCGGCGTCAAAATTTGATTACACTCCCCCTCAGGGAGATCTTTTGTACCGCATGCTCCGCGAGGGGCTGGCGGACAGCACCGGATATATCGATCTGCTGCCGCTGATGCGTGAAAAGCTGGAATCGGGGGAATACGTATATTACAAGACCGATCACCACTGGACAACTCTCGGCGCATACTATGCATACCAAAAGGTAATGGAACAGCTGGGCAGAGAAGACAAAATCATTCCAAAAGATAATTTTTCTGTCAGAGAGGTTCCAAGCTTTTTCGGAACCACCGCCGCACGTCTGGGGCTGAACATCTCCGAGGACACCATTGAGCTGTGGAGCGCGGGAGACGAGGCGCTGTACACCGTCACTGTGGACGGAGTGCAAATGAACGGATTTTTTTCGGAAAAGCATCTATCCACCCGTGACAAATACGCCGTTTTTCTTGACGGCACCCACGGTCTGGTGACTGTGGAGAAAAACGGAGAATCAAGAAAAAAGCTGTTGGTGGTCAAGGACTCTTTTGCCGACTGTCTGGTGCCTTTTCTTGCCCATGAGTTTGATCTGGTGGTGTTGAACTTGTCCTCAGCCGCCAACGTCACCTCTTTTTTGGAGTATTATGACTGCGACGCCGTCCTGCTGGTTTATAATGCGGAAAATCTGATAACCACGGGAACAATGAGCAACCTGAGATAAAAAACTTTTTTCAAAACTTTCAAAGGAAAACCGATATGCACAACACAAAAAAAGGACTTTTTTGCCTGCTCCTCCTGCTTTTTTTGCTTCTCGCCTCCTGCGGCAGAGGAACAGAATCCCATCAATCAACTCCTCAAACCGACGTTTCCTCATCAGAATCCTCCACCGCGGGCTCTGTATTTGAAAGCGATCAGTCACTCCCCTCAATGCCGGAGATAGAGGGACTTGCCCTCTCCGACACTGTGATGGAGCTGGGCGAAAACAAGTTGACTTTGGCTGATTTTAATTACATTGCCGCCGCCGCAAAGGAGGATCGGCTGTATTATTACAAATTTTTGTTTTTTGATTTCTATGACGGAGACGGCTCGGATTTCAGTTACAAGGAGCTGCTGGAGTACGTCAGCAACGGAAAAACCGTGGCAGAGATGATTCTTGACGACGTGGTCTCAATTGCAAAAAACATGCTTTCCTGTGAAAATCTGATGCAATCTCTCAAAGTGTTTCTACCCGACAGCACACTGCAACGCATTGACGACCATATGTCCGATCTTGTGTCCTCCATGGGAGGCGAAGATGCTTTTGAAAAAGAGATGACACGACTGGGAACCTCCAAGGAATCCGTGGTTCGATACCAAAAATATTTTGAAACAGTGGATTTTCTCAAGGAATTTCTGTACGGAGAGAACGGCATCGAGCCCCCCGCCGAATCAGACGTTTTGGCGGCATTTGAAGCCACCTGTGTTCGACTCTGCGGCGGATCGTTTCCCGACAGCAACGAGGGCAGCGAAAAAGCCGATCAGCTGCTGTCAAAGCTGAAATCAAATCCCGCATCATCCTTTCCTCTGCAGGGAAGCGACGGGTTTTCCGAAATAAAATCACAGGTTTTCCGTTTTTCCGACCTGCCTGACGACGTTGCGGACAAGGCAAAGGAGACAAAAACCGATGGTTTTTTTGCCGTAAGAGTGGAAACCGTGGGCTGTTTTGTAATGAAAAAAGAAAACTTTGCACCAAACGATATTGAAGATTTCCGAGGCGAAACAGAAGCGTTGGCAAAGGACAATTTGCTCACAAAAAAGCTGTCCGATCTTGTAAACAGCACTGTCATATCCTCTGTGTTGGCAGAGAGCTACGACATCTCCGCCATTCCCTCTCCCAACGACAGGTTTTACAACTGAAAATAAAAAAAACACAAAATACAGGAGTTTTTGAAAAATGAAAAAATCGCTTCTTCTCATCGCCCTGCTTCTTGCCGCCGTCACCGTGGCAATGGCATTGGGCGCCTGCAACGACACTCCCGACGTGTCAAATCCTCCCTTTACAGCCACCTCAAGCGCATACACCGAGGATGACTCATCCGTTGACGGCAACCAATCCGGGAATATTGATGACAGCTCTCTGACAGAAAGCGCTGATCCCTCCGTCTCCGGCGACGATGAGAGCACCGGCAACAATGACAACAATAATAACGAAAACACAGACAACGGCAACAGCATCAAGGTTTTGTACTGCAGTTATTCCGAAAAACCCTATTTTGCCATGGTTGGCACCTGTGACGAGGGCGCCGTTGTCACCGCCGAGGCAAACGGCGAGACCGTGTCCTCTCAGTCGTATCATGGCTGGTTTTCACTTCGCATCAAATGTACGGGCGCTTCCGTTGACGTAAACCTGACTCAATCCCTTGGCGGAACACAGGTTGGCGGTACACAAAAATACACAGCCCGTCCCGTCACCCCCGGCCCCGAAATGTGGCCCGTTGTTACCGGTGGTGATTTTCAGTTCTTCTTCAAAAAAATGCTTCCCGATTTTTACCACAACAACATTCCCAGCGACACACAACTCAACCAGCTCACCGCAAGGATCCGCAACAGAATCAACTCTCTTCAGAGCACCTCACCCTACACCGAGATCATTTATATGATCGTTCCCTCCTCCATGTCGGTATATCCCGAGCTGGTTCCCTCACAGTACGCTCCCGGAAACGGCCAGAGCCGTCTGGATGCTGTCAACGACGCTATCAAGGCAGGCGGTGCCACCGTTATTGACCTGAAAGAAATTTTTGAGCTTCACAAATACGACGAAAAGCCCCTCTACTACAAGCTGGACAGCCATTGGACCGACTATGGTGCATACGTTGCATACGACGCGCTCTTTGACCATATTTCCAAAAAAATTCCCGCCGCCGCTCCCAGACAGGAGGCAGAATTTGTATGGAACGAGGATTTTTACAACAGCGGAGATATGACCTATTATCTCTCCATGGCTCAAAACGTGGTGAAGGAATACGCTTATTACAGAACTCCGGGATTTGATGTTCCCCTTAGTATCTCCTCCGTGCCCCGCTATCGTTCCGCAACAGAGCTGGTATACAACGACCGCATGACCTATGCCAACGTGATCAACACAAACAGACCTGAGCTTCCCTCATGCATGGTCATCCGCGACTCCTATTCCACTCAGATATATGACATTCTTGCAGAGAGAATGAACACCACCAACTACAAGGGTATGTGGGACTACGGCTGGTACACCTCCGAGATCAACTCCACAAAACCCGACTTTATCATCTACATCGTGGCAGAATGGAACATCGATTCCATCCTCGGCGCATAACACAAAAAACATAAAAACTGCTGCGGACAATCTCCGCAGCAGTCTTTTTTTGATAACGCTATTGAAATTTTGTCAAATTTTTGTTATAGTATTTTCACAAAAACGATCTTTTCGGAGGATCACATGGAAAACAAAAACAGAAAAAAGGAACTGATCCGTTCTCTCAAATTCCTGTTTTTTTCGGTATCTGCGGGAATCATCGAGATGGGCTCCTTTGCCCTGCTCACAGAACTGACGGACTGGAGCTATTGGCCCTGCTATCTCATCGCTCTGACCCTGTCGGTGCTGTGGAACTTTACACTCAACCGCAGATTCACCTTTGCCTCCTGCTGCAACGTGCCCGTCGCAATGCTGAAGGTACTGGGGTTCTATCTGGTGTTCACCCCCCTGTCCACATTGCTGGGTGATTATCTGGCGGAAACCCTTTTGTGGAACGAATATCTGGTGACAGCCATCAACATGATTCTCAATTTTGTGTTGGAATACCTGTACGACAGATTTTTTGTCTTTTCGGATTCTATCGACACAAGAAAATAACCATTGCAAAAAAATCGGTCAAAACGGAAGAATTTTTCCGCTTTGACCGTTTTTTTATGATTGGGCTTGGGATTCCACAACAGTGATGTTTTGGGCTTTTATGCCTGTTTTTTCATACACAATGTCAACGATCTGCGTTACTTCTTCTTCGTCCAGCCCCTGTGTCTTGACGATCACGGAGCAGGTATCGCCGCTGATAACCGCAACACAATCCGAGATCCCTTTTGCCTTTATCATAGTCTCAATATCCGCCTCGTTGGTCATATCCTCGGCAATAGACGCAATAGATGCCAGTGCATCCTCTCGGGCGTCAGGGAGAGAATCGGGATTTTGGGCAATCTCTCTGAGAACCTCCAGCGCAGAGTCGCGCACCTGTGTGCGGTTGATCACCGCAAGTGCAAAAAAGTCCTCTGTTTCGGGCTGGGTGTCTGCGTTTTGATCCGTGTTTTGGTTTCCGTTGGTCTCTGCATCCACAAGTATGGTGTTTCCCAGTACCTTGTTGCTTTCGTCGCTGCTGCCTGTGGGCTTTTCAGTACCCAAAAGTGTGCTCACCAGCACGGCAACGCACACCAATACCAGACATCCTACCGTAAGAAACGCTTTTGTGCCAACCAGCTTTTTGTAATCAAACTTTTTTACACGCTGAAAAAGCGTGTCAAACCTCTCCTTGAGCTTCATGGTTGTTCCTCCGTATAAAAATATTTTTTGTTGTTCTCAATAGCTTCAGCTCTGAACACTGATGCGGTTGCTGCTGACGTCAAACAAGGCGCACACCAGTGAGATAATGCGGTATTGCACGTCGTACCCCGCACCCTTGCACACCACCGCAACCCCGGATATCTTTGGCATCTCCTGCCTCAAAAGCACCGCTTTTCCGTCTCCGTTGTGAAACACCACGGTTTTTTGAGTCTCCTTTTGAGAGGTGGCGCCGTTTTCAAAAAAGCTCTCCTTTACCGACTGGTCTGTGGCATAGGTATAACAATACCCTGTCTCCAAAGTAACAAAAACTCTGCATTCCTTGACGCCGTCCAGTCCCAAAATCAGTTCCTCTGCCTTTTGCTCAAGCATCTGACAGTACTGAGTCACGTCACAGCCGGAGTCCGGATCATCTGTACCGGAGCTTTCTGACTGGGACGGAAGAATCAAAAGCATCAGCGCCGCCAGCGCCGCAAGGGCCACGAGAAAAGTGGTTTTTGTTTTTTTTGAGCTTTCAAAAAACAGTTTTTTGCTCTTATTCTCCAACCACCGTCACCTCTCCTCCCAGCTCTTTTTGCAAAAAGCTTTTTATACTTTTTTTGGTGGCGGAATCGGTGTTCAAAACCGTCACGGAAATGCTTTTTATCACCGCTTCCTCACCGCTTCGATCTATATCTATGCGGCAATCGGCGGGATTTATGCCAAATTCGTTTTGAGTCAGAGCGCAAATATATTTTTCTGTCTCATCCTCCGTCATCTCCCAAACCAACGGCAACAGCCCCTCATCGGTTTCCGAAACGGAAATCTGAGGCAGCTCACGCAAAAAATTCTCTGCTGACGGCAGGTCCGATGCAAGCGGAGTCAAAAGAATACATATGCACACCAGAGCACATACAAACTTCAAATATCCCCCAAATTTTTCCTCACCCAACACGGCGCACAGGGCGCCGCATACCGATGCGGCAATCACACACACAAGATAACCTCTCAAAGCAAACTTTCAGCCCCCTGTTCCGATTTTTATAAAGACCGCCAGCGCAATCAGCACCACCGAGCCGGCACCCAGCACCAGCGCCAGCAATACCCCAAAGCAGGAAGAAACATCTGCAAGAAATCTGCTCTCACGTACGCAGCCCAGGGTTTTGGCCAAAGCGGACAGCAGCATCAGCATCAGACGATGCAAAAGCACGGATATCACAGGCGGTATCACTGCCCCCAGCGTCATCACTGCTCCCACTGACCCAACAGTGGATCTTATCACACCAACAGATGCCATTATCGTTCTTGAGCATTCGCCCAGTATTCCGCCGATAACAGGCACAAACGCTCCCGATGCAAACCTGACGCTTCTTGTCACCAAAGTATCACCTGCCGCTGTTATCGCCGTCTGATACCACAAAGAAAAAGACAAAAGCGAAAACAAAAAGGACAATCCCACGGTGCATACGTTTTTTACCGCCGAACCCAGAGGAGACAGGTCGATGCTTCCGGGCATTGCTCCTGTCAGTGCAAACCCAAAGCTTATTTTCAACAGCGGCAGGATTACTTTTGTGCACAAAAAGGATATTGCAGTCAAAAAAAGCATCAGCAACGAATGTGATGCGGCGGCAGTGGCAGGGTTTCCTCCAAATGCGTACAATCCCGACATCACCGGCAGCAGCGACGATACCGCAAGAGAAAGAGATTCCATTGAGCAGGTCACCAGCAGTACGCATCGGTACAGAGTGTGATACACCGTTCCCGACAGCGCCAGTACCGACACAAGCTCACATCCTGTGGCAAGCGCACGGGAGGAGGACAGACCTTTTACCGCACCCAAAACCGAGCACAGCACCAATATTCCCAGCAGCACCCCTGTGCTTTTTGTTATTTCAAGTCCGCCGCTTTTCAGGGCATCAAGAGTCACGGTATACGCTTTTTCAAAGATGTTTAGCGGCTTGTCCCCGTTTTTTTCTTGAGCAGAAAGGTATGGAGAATCTGCAGAAATATCTCCCGCCTTTTCTGCAATGCTCTCCTCCAGGGGAGTGTCCCAGGCACCTGCCGAAAGAGAAAGCACAAACCCAACCAAAACCGCAAATAATATGACAACCGCCGTTTTTTTCATTTCAAAAGATCCTTTGCAATCCACAGTATCTGTTGCAACGCAGGCAGACACAGCAGCAAAATAGATACCTTTCCCGCCAGCTCCACACGGGAGGCAAGGGCGTTCTCCCCGCAATCTCTGCATATCTCCGCCGTCATCTGACAGCATAGGGCGATGCACAAAGATTTGAGCATCAGTTCAAAATATCCCTCTGCCCCAAACTCCGCCATTGTTGTTTTGAGAAACGAAACAAAAGGTGCCAGCGACGTGACGATATACACAAATATCAGCACACCCGCCGCCGCAGAGCCAAGCCCCGAAAATTCGGGCCGCACCGCCCTGACCACGGCCAAAAGCCCCGCCGCCGCCACCGCAAACCCACAGACAAAAAAAGGGTTCACAGTCCAAACGCGCTCCTCAACGCCGAAAACAGATCGGCAATCTCCTGCACCAGCATCAGCATCACCAGCACCACTCCCGCCACCACCGCAAACGTTGCCTGCTCGTCTCTGCCGTTTTTTTGGAGTATCTGGCAGGCAGTGCTTACCACCAACCCAATACCCGCGATCTTGAGTATCAGTCCAATGCTCATGAAAGCCATCCTTTTCCTTTTTTATATAAGAATGATCGCCGCAAGCAGTCCAAACAGAGTTCCTGCGGTTTTGATGCTTTTTGTTTTTGCCCTCAGTGCATCCGCCAGCTCCGTCTCCTGTTTTTTCAACACCGAGATGCAGTACAAAAACCTTTTTTCCTGTTCTTCTGCCGGCAGCATCCCCAGCTCGCTCCCCAGCGCTGTCAGCACTTTTTTTGACTCCGGAGGCAGGCACAGCTCCTCCATTCCCCGGCAAAACACTCTTGGAATCCCCTTTTTTGTGTTTTTCAATGCGGACACAAGCTCTGTTATTTCCGGCGATTCGTGACAAAAGGTGGAAAAAAGAACAGCCAACGGTCTTTTTGTCAAAGTTATTCCCCGCAACAGATGCTCCGTCAGCTCCCTCATGCCGTTGAGATGAGATACGGTCTTTTTGTGCACTGCGGCGGCAGAAGAACCAAAAAAATAACCGCAAATCACCAATATCAGACCAAAAAATATTCTCATTTCAGCACGTCGGTGTCGCATATGCTGCAACAAAACTCTCCGTCACGCTCCGTCAACGTCACCGCCAACCGAAAAGCACCGGAGCACACCATATCCCACAACCCCCTGCGATGCTTCAGATCGTCCACACCAGAGGCGTGCGCCGAGGCGATCAGCGCCACGCCCGTGTTTTGGGCAAGAGATACCGCCAACGCATCCTCGTGGTTGAGCTCGTCACAGATGAGCACCTGCGGCGACATGGTACGGGTGAGAATCTCAAGAGCTCTCGATTTTTTTACTCCCGACAAAACGTCCATCAGTCCCAGTTCTGTCATTCCCGCCATCAGCTCCTCTCTTTCGTCCGCAACCCCTACACGATAAGGTCTGATTCCAACACCCCGTGCCAACAGCAGTGCGGCGGACCGCAAAAAAGTGGTTTTTCCCATTCCCGGCGGGGATATCACCACCGTTCCTACCGGCCCGCGGGAGCAAAACTCTTTTATGAGCGGAGCCGCAAAATCAACCACGTTTTTGTGAAGCCGCAGATCAACGGAGGTCACCTCCAAAAAACCCGTCAGCTCCCCGTTTTTTGTCAGCCCTTTGCCGCACACTCCTGCCCTCCCTCCCTCCTGCAACGGAAGATAACCAAATGGCAAAAACTCCGAAACGGTGTACATAGATCCTCTCGCCAGCAGTGAAACACATTCTGCCAGCTCCGATTGGGTGGCGCTGACCGCCTCCTTTTGACCACATACCCTGCCGGAGGAATCAAAGGGCAGGTTTCGCTTTCCTGCGGTGACGGATGCCGCTCCTCTGTATCTCAGCCGAATCTCGCTTGCGGTTTTCAGCACCTCGTGGGGCAGGTTTCCCACCGCAAAAGCAATTCTTTGGGGCAAATATTTTTGAAAAGCACGTATATCCCGCATCGTCAATTTCCTCCAAAAACCCTTTTGAGATCTTTTTTCGAAAACAAAACACACATCAGACCAAACAATCCCACGTATACCGCCGTGCCTGCCGATGCAGATGCCACTGAGGATGTCAATTTCAGCCATTTCAGCACCCAAACCGAGATCCCGCCCGCCAAAACAGCGTAGCACAACGGCATCAGCCAGCAGGAACCGGAGATTTTGAGACCTGCCGCCCTTGTGAGACGACGGTAACACAACACAAACGAAAACGTGTTTGATACCACCAACAGCCACAGATACCCATACTCACCCGTGCGGGTGACAAACAGAGCAATAAATATCAGGCGGAGAACAGAGTTCCACACAGAATATTTCAGAGTTTTTGTTTCCTCTCCCACCGCTTTTAACAAGCCGTCGCTTACCGTCTCAAGGTACATAAAAGGAGTCACCAGCGCCAATATCCGAATGGCGGTCTCTGTGTTTTGACCCTTGTAAAACGCTTCGCCAAGATCACGGGGCAAAAAGAAAAACAATCCTCCCACCGCAACCGAAAAAATGATGCACACCGATATGAGAGATTCCAGCTTTGACTTTAGTGCCTCTCTGTCGCCTGCGGCGTTGAGACGGCTGACAGTGGGCGTAAACACCGAAACCAAACTTGACAGCAGTGCATAAGGAAAAAACAAAATGGGAACCACCATTCCTCTTATCATTCCAAATGCGGACAGCGCTTTTGAACGGTCGTTGGAAAACTGCTGAAAAACATATGGTATCAGCAGCTGCTCCGCAGTGTGCAGAATGCTTGTCACCCACACCGAAAGCCCGATGGGAAATGTCACCCTGATGAGCTGACGGCGGGAATCTTTTTTTGTCTCGGTGGTGTGCTCGCCGTCTTTTTTTCCGCACAGCAAAAAATGCGCACAGGTCAACCACAAAAAAGAGCACATCTCACTGACCGTCACTCCCGTGACGATGCCGCCGTTGAGCCGCCCAATATCGTTGGTGCCTCCAAGAAAAACGTTGAGGCAAAGTGCAACCACAGCCATTTTTACCGCAGACTCAAACAGAGATGAGGATGCAGTGACAACAACCCTTGATTTTGACAAAAACCAGCCCTTCAGGCAGGCAGAGATTGCCATAAAAGGCATGCTCAGTGCCAGCATTCTCAACGGCGCACCGCACCTCGGATCATCCAAAAAGGTGACTGCGATAAAATCCGAGCATACCAGCATCAGCACCGTAAAAAAAGCACTCAGCACAGTGGCAGCCGCCACCGAGTTTTTTAACAGCTGACGCGCGTCTCCGTAACACCGCACGCTCTTTTCTGCCGCCAGCCGTGACACCGATACCGTAAACCCCGCCGTGGCAAAAGTGGAAAACATGGTGTATACAGACATGATGAGCTGATACAGTCCCATGCCCTCGCTCCCTATCCGCGCAGAAAGAAAAAGCCGCAGAAAAACACCCATCAATTTTGTGGCAAGCTGAAACAGCGTCATCCACAGCGCGCCCCTCAACAGCCAAGGAATCGTTTTTTTGATACAACTCACAACCTTTTTGGTGATAGTGAATTATATGTTTACCCTCCGCAAAAAATCCTCCCGCTTTTGAAAAAGCTTGTCACTTTTGAAAAAGTGACACAAAACTTTTTATTGCCCTGTCGGGGCAGGTCGATATGTGAAGCTGTGAATGAAAGCAACTTCCCATCCGCAGCAAGGGGTATTCAAAATTTTGAGATCTTTTTTATAATTATTTTAATATGGTTGTCACTTTTGAAAAAGTGACACAAAACTTTTTGTTGCCCTTCGGGGCTGGTCGGTGGGTGAAGCTGTGAACGGAAACAGCTTCCCATCCAAAGCAAGGGGTATCCAAAATTTCAAGCAACTATTCCCGCTATGAATATCAAAAAGACAGCTTTTTATACCAAAGCTGTCTTTTTTTCTCCAACTACTTTAAAAAGTTTTGCCAAGCTTTTTCAAAAGCGGGCATTATATAATAAAAATTTATTCCCCCTTTTTTATTACCACTGAAGATGCTGTGTCAACGAAGAATCGAAGATGCTGCCTGAAGGCGTGAAAAGAGATGCAGATTGGACGATCAGCCCCCGACGCTGTACAACGGTACTGCAAGGGGGCGGATCGTTCAAAACACAAAAAAATATAATAAAAAGAGCCGAAAATCGGCTCTTTTTTACCTATAAACTTACTTGCGAGAATCATCGA
>JAZSRP010000051.1:0-2232 GCA_045538555.1 Eubacteriales bacterium | reverse complement strand
TTGGCAGAAAAACTGGGTATCACCGATAAAGCAATATCCAAGTGGGAACGGGGCGTGGCAATGCCCGATACTTCGATAATGCTTGAACTGTGTGATATTCTTTGCATCAGTGTAAATGAATTATTAAGTGGGGAGAAAATCAATATGGAAAATAGCAATCAGAAAAACGAACAGCTTTTGCTTGATATGGCGAAAGAATTGGAAAAGAAAAACAAAACAATTTGGTCTTCTATGTGGGCAATTATGATTGTAAGTATGGCAGTCCTAATTGCAGGTATCTTTATTGCAGCATTTTTGATTCCCGAAGGAGTGTGGCAGTTTGTCACAATTCTTGGTGTTTGTGTTGTGTTTTTGATACCGTGCTTCTATGCATTAAAGCTTGAAGTCAGTGTGGGTGCTTACAAGTGCAAAGAATGTGGATGCGAAATTGTACCTACTTATAAAGAAGTAATGATGGCAATGCACAGAGGATTCACCCGTCACTTAAAGTGTCCCAAATGCAATAAACGCACTTGGTGCAAAAAAGTATTGAAGAAGTAAATTCCAATTTGTCGAATAGAAAAACTCCGACGGACATTTAAAATCCATCGGAGTTTATTATCCTTATGAGAAGTAGCCTTTGCCGGCTCTTTTTGTTTGTCTTTTTGATATACATAGCGGGAAAAGTTGCTCGAAATTTAGAATACCCCTTGCCGTGGATGGGAAGTTGTCTTCATTCACAGCTTCGCATATCTACCGGCGCCGACAGGGCAACAAGAAAAAACAAAAGAACAGTCCGTTTTATAGTACACTCCTTTTTGTAAAATGAAGTCAAGAAAAAAACAGAAAGGAGCCGCAAAAGATGAAAGCAATAAGAACGGTACAGCGAGTGATGAAAGACAGGGATGGGTTCCTCAACGGTTTTGTAAAAGGTGTTGCAGGTTCTGCGCTGTTTGTATCCATGCTGTCCATGTTTACGGGATGTCTGGGATGATATATAATATCTCTCCAAAAAATGAGCAAAAGTGTTGCCGTTTGATTGACGGCAACACTTTTGTGTATCATCGAAAAAAGAATTTTTTTGTGATACAAAGCGTCTGATTTGGAAAAGAAAGAATCTGGTTTCCTCAAAGATCGTCTGCATCCTGAACGGGCGGTGAACCGTCATCGGAGATCCCTGTCCAGCTTCCTTGGGGATCAAAATGAGCAAACATCTGATCCTGACCGGAAAATTCGGCAGAAATATCAAGATATTTTGTGCCGTTGAGCTCCGGTGGAGTGTAGCGGTAGGGATAATAATATCTATCCGATCCGTGTGGAGATACGAGATTTGAGGGTTTTTTGTTTTTCTTTTTTGTCATAAAAAGATGCTCCTCGTGAACAACCTTTGTTGTTCGTCATTATTATGTCCCGATCTCAGGCGGTTATACAAAAAACCATTTGACAAAAAAAGGAAAATGATGTATAAAGATGTGAAAGAAAAAAGGGGAAGATGTAACTTGAGGATTATCGGAATCGACTACGGAGACGCACGAGTGGGGATTGCGTCAGCGGACGCAACACTGACACTTGCCACTGCCGTCTGTACCATAAATGTAAAAGGAATGCGCGATGCTGTTTCAAAAGTGAGCCAAAAACTCACGGAGCTTGGATGTGAGCTTGTGGTTTTGGGCCTGCCAAAAAACATGGACGGCTCAGAGTCATTTCGTGCAGAAAAGACTCATGCCTTTGCGGATATGCTGACAGAGGCAACCGGACTTCCTGTGGAGTTTGCCGATGAGCGGCTGTCGACGGTCCAGGCGTATACGTATCTCAATATTACGGAGTTCAACGGAAAAAAGAGACGTGAAGTCATTGACGCCCTCTCTGCACAGATCATTTTGCAGTCTTATCTTGATACACAAAAAAACAAAAACTGACCTGCTGCGGCAAAAAACAGCTGTTTTTTGGGTTGCGGATCGAAAAGATGTGTTCAAAATTTCGTCACTGTGTTGACAATGGTTGCGTAATGTAGTATAATTCACATTGCGCGTTTTGATGCGACCTCATACTTGTCGATGCGGCTTGGATCCCGAGGCATCGATAAGTTTTGGACAGGTTGTCAAAAGATGCGTTATTTGCGATCAACCTGCAAAAAACCCGTGAGGGATATCGAAGAATAAAATATTTTATTTCCGGGTGTGGCTCAGTTTGGCTAGAGCGCGACGTTCGGGACGTCGAGGCCGCTGGTTCGAATCCAGTCACTCGGACCAT
>JAZSRP010000025.1:0-5395 GCA_045538555.1 Eubacteriales bacterium | reverse complement strand
ATATCAGTCGATATTATTCAAGTTGTATTCCGACTTTGTCGGAGTGATATTATTGCAAAGCAATAGTGTTATTGAAGCCTATCGGCTTCAGTGTTATTTTATTCGCCCTAAACTGCCGAAGGCAATATAACTATGCGAAGCATAATATCACTGCGGAGCAATATCACTCGCTGAATGTAATTCGGCGAATAAAACTGCGAGACTTCCTTAACAGAAGTCTCGCAACAAAGTGCATTTTTTATTATCAGATCAGCCTGTTGTTCAGCTCCACAAACTCCTTTGATTCATCGGGCGTGAGCCGGCGCGAAAGAAGCAGGGCGCAAAGATATGTGTGCTTTGCTTTGTCCATTGAAAAGCTGTCGTCTTCAGCCGTAGCAAGTTTTTTGATGATGGGGTTGTCGGGGTTGATGACAAGCCGCTCGGATATAGGTATTGAAAAAGATTCGTTTCCGGATTGGACACTGTACATCCGCATCATATCTGCCAGCCGCCTGCTTTCCTCGTCCACAGAAACAAGTGCGGCTGCGCCATTTTCGCCCAGTGAAACAAATTCAATGGACATATCTTCTTTGTTCAATGCTTTTTTGAAAAGAGAAATCAGCTTTTCGCTTCCGTCAGTGTCGTTTTGCGTCTCAAACCCGGAGTCGATGCGTCTGAATTTCAGCTTGTCGTTTTTGCTTTCGAGATACTGTACAAAATTTGAGTCGATCACGTTGTCCAGCACCAGCACTTCTTTGCCCTTGTCGGCAAAAATGCTGATATAATAGCTCTGGGCATCCCTGTCGGTGGTATAGAGAATCTCGCCTTCTGTACCTCCCAGATATTCCTCTGTAGTGCAGAAACCGCCGCTTGATTTTTCAAAAAGCATGTTGCTTCTGATTCTGTCACCAAACTTGTCGTCTCTCATGCAGGCATATTCAAGGTATGGCTTCAGGTGGATCCAATTATTTTCCAGCTCGTCCCGTGTGTTGGCAAACATGGTGTTGAATCTGTCTGCAACCTTTTTTGCAATGTGAGAAGCGATCTTTCGAACATAAACGTCATTTTGAAGATAGCTGCGCGAAACGTTGAGAGGAAGCTCGGGGCAGTCCAGCACCCCCTTGAAATTTACCAAAAAATCGGGGATGGCTTCCTTGATGTTGTCTGCCACAAATACCGAGTTGTAAAATAGCTTTATCTCACTTTCGGCAGAATCGTATCCGGGCTTCCTTTTTGGAATGAACAGCACTCCCTTGAAATTGAGAGGATAATCAGCAACGATATGAACCCTGAACAGGGGATCCTCAAAGTCTTCAAAAACCTTTTTGTAAAATTGATTATAATCATCGTCCGACACGTCAGACGGATTGCGTTGCCAGAGAGGGTTTGTGTCATTGATCTGCTCTTCCTTGCCTTCTGCTGCCAAAACAATGTCGTAGGGCATAAATGAGCAGTATCTTTCCAAAATGCTTTTCAGCTTTTTGGTGTCAAGATACGAGGCCTCATCTTCAGACAGATGCATGACGATCTCTGTTCCGTGACCGTCAAAATCACATTTTGTGCTTTCAAAATTACCGTCAGAATCACATTCCCAGCACACACCCTCGCCTCCAAGGTATGAGCGGGTTTTCATGGTAACTGTTTCTGCAACAATAAACATGGAATAGAACCCAAGCCCAAAATGACCGATGATGCCGGATGAGCTGTCGTTTTCGTATTTAGAGATAAATTCCATAGCGCCCGAGAGGGCAATATTGTTGATGTATCTTTCCACCTCGGAGCTGTTCATGCCGATTCCGTTGTCCGTGACGGTAAGAGTCTTTTCTTCCTTGTCCACAGACACGGTGATGCGGTATTGGGTGTTGTCGTCATCCGTCTGGCCCAGACTGATGAGTCGCTTGTGCTTGGTGATGGCGTCGCAGGCGTTTGAGATCACCTCGCGAACAAAAATATCCTTTTCGGAATAAAGCCATTTTTTTATAATCGGAAACAGATGCTCAGTATCTACCGAGAGAGCGCCCTTTGCCATAAAAAAACTTCCTTTCAATGAAAAACGGTTTCAAAACAATCATCGGGGTGCCTCGGCACCCCGATGTGAGATCGCACAGCGGTGAAAAAATTACTCTGCGTCTTCTTCCTCGGTCTCGCCTTCAAATGAGCAGAGGATGTCGTCTTCACAGACGTCAAAATCGTCAAAATCGTCCTCAAAATCATCAAAGCAATCATCGCAAAGGATGGGCTGCTTGCGGCTTTTTGCCTCTTTGATCAGGAGCCATGCACCCGCAACGCCGCCTGCGGCGCCAATTGCAGCAAAAGCTTTTGCCAGACTTTTTTTCTTTTCAAGAAAGATGAGGAAAAGAATGAAGAATGTGATGGACTGAACACAAAGAGAGATGCCCAGAATCGGTCTGAATTTTTTCATGATAATGCCTCCTGAAAAATGTTTTTATTTATTTGATGCGTTCTTTTTGAGATATTCGTTGATAAAATCATCCAGATCGCCGTCCATAACGGCCTGAATATTTCCTGTCTCGTAATCGGTACGATTGTCCTTGACAAGGGTGTAGGGCATAAAAACGTAGGATCTGATCTGGCTGCCCCATTCAATATTCATTTTTGTACCGGTGATGTCGTCGATCTTTTCAAGGTGCTCGCGCTCCTTGATCTCCAGCAGCTTGCTTTTGAGCATGCGCATTGCAGTCTCGCGGTTTTGTACCTGAGAGCGCTCTGTCTGACATCCTACCACAATTCCGGTGGGCAGGTGAGTGATTCTGATGGCGGAGTCGGTCTTGTTGACGTGCTGACCGCCCGCACCGCTGGAACGGTGGGTGTCAATCTTGATGTCCGCCTCGTTGATCTCAATGGTGATCTCGTCGTTAAACTCCGGCAAAACCTCCACCGATGCAAACGAGGTGTGTCTTCTTCCACTGGAGTCAAATGGGGAGACACGTACCAATCTGTGCACTCCGGACTCACACTTGAGATAACCGTAGGCGTTGTCTCCTTCCACGAGAAAAGAAACGCTCTTGATGCCTGCTTCGTCACCGTCAATGTAGTCCAAAACCTTGAGCTTAAATCCTTTTTTCTCGGCATAGTGCTGATACATACGGTACAGCATCTGTGCCCAGTCCTGTGCTTCGGTTCCGCCTGCACCGGGGTGAATGGAAATGATGGCGTTATTGCCGTCATATTCGCCGGACAGGAGAATTTCTATTTTCTGCCGCTCGTATTCTTTTTTGACGGCAGCAAGATCGGTGACCACCTCGTCAACCACGCTCTCATCGTCTTCTTCAATGGCGATCTCAATCAGCATCTCCGTGTCGTCAAAATCTCTTTTGAGCTTGATATAACGCTCCAGAGTGCCTTTTTTGTGCTTGAGCTGTTTGAGGATGGCCTGAGATTCCTCGGGTTTGTCCCAAAATC
Organism: Eubacteriales bacterium; assembly: GCA_045538555.1. Taxonomy (GTDB): domain Bacteria; phylum Bacillota; class Clostridia; order Oscillospirales; family CAG-382; genus Coliplasma. The sequence goes on along the minus strand of JAZSRP010000025.1, from coordinate 1,993 downwards.
CCGGCTCTGCTGTTTTTGTCTCCAACTGTTCAACCTCGGCGCTGAGAGAATCAAATCCTATAGAATCTGCCAGATCGGCAATTCCTTGTCTCAATTCACCAAGTGACATTTTTGCTTGTTCAAGCTGAATAATCAAGATGCTGCTCCTTTGTGTTTTTTGCTCTGTTGAGACAAAAAACAATATCTTTATCCAAGGATATTATATACAATATAAAAACCGTTGTCAAGTGCAAGAAAACTGCATCCGGAAAAAAACAGCAATAATATTCTGCGCTGAAACAGTGCAATGGATTCACGAAAAATCAGCGTTTGTGAATTTTTTCCAAAAAGGTTTTTTTGCTTTTCCAAATGCGGGAGGTTCGACGTTCTTTTGCTTTGAAAAAAGCATCAGTGCAATTGCGGCGCACAGTACGATAGATGCACAGATACCGCCCTCAAGCCCAAAGGCGCCTCCGCCAAAAATGCCGTTTGTTGAGGCAGGTGAGGAGAAAAACAGAGTCGGACCCGCATTCGTGCCGCTGACAGCACAGCCAAAAATATTTCCCTGGGCAAAATTCCATATAGAATGAACTGCGGAGATAGCCCAGATGTTGCCGCGCCTCAAAAACCAAACTGCTGCAAGCACACCGAATAAAAACAGATTTAGAAACCCAACTACAGATATATGGTTGTTGCCGAGATGAAGCAAGGCAAATACCAGCGAGCTTGCAGTGACGGCAACAGAGGTTTTTTGGACGTTGGCGAGAGAGACCATAAAGTATCCCCGAACCAAAACCTCCTCGCTGAGTCCCTGAACCAAAAAGCCAAAGAAAAACAGCAAGAGCATAGCGGGTGATACATCCTTGTTGACCCCGTGAAACTCGATGTCGCCCGATAGCAGAGCCAAGCAAAAAACGGCAGTCAGCATCAAAAAACCAAACAACAGCCCACCGGCGTATTCTTTCAGACAGTCTTTTTTTACAAACCCCATAGAGAACAATGAGCGAGACTCAAATTTTTTGCAAAATATGATGGATGCAAAAATGGTTCCCATGGTTGCAAAAAGTGTGCAAAGTGTGAGCCAGTCGGGCATTTTCATCAATGCTCCCAATATGAGCACAGACAGCGCATCGTACGAAGCGTCGGGCGATGCCATGGCAGCTCTCAGCTCGGGATTTCCAAGCAGATATACAAACTCGGGGACCAACAGCAGAAACGACGAAAAAAGAGCTGCAATATAATATACTGCAAGAAACATAAGAAGTGTGAAAAAAACATTTCGTCTGACGGCGGTTCGTCTTGCGTCCTCGATTGGTGCACAGGTGCCAAAAAGTTTTTCCATATATAGCTCCATGAATGTAGTGGACAACATTTTACCACAATGGGTTCTTGCTGTCAACAAAACAAAAACGTACAAATTGTTACAAAAATAACTGAAAAAATAAATAGAAAAGGAGAAAATAATACTTGAAAAATAAACAAACGTGTGATATAATAACTCCTGTTCAAAAAAGCATATGCCGGAATGATGGAATTGGCAGACGTGCTGGACTCAAAATCCAGTGGTAGCGATACCGTGCGGGTTCGACCCCCGCTTCCGGCACCAAAAACCTCAATATGAGGTTTTTTTGTTTTGTTCTTTTTTTTGAGCGGGGGTCGAAGCGCGCGTGTTGAATGACAGCCCGGTGGGCTGTCAGACCGCGCCACCGCTCCGTCCGCAGACGGGCGCCCCCCGCTTCCGGCACCATAAAAAAGCATCGACTTTGTCGGTGCTTTTTTCAACTAAATCCACCCTTGCATCAGCAAGGATTTCATTTTTGCAAGGGTTAGAATTCATACGAAAAACCAGCAAAAATATCTTTTTTATAGCCCATAGCCAAAAACCTCAATACGAGGTTTTTTTGTTTTGTTCTTTTTTTGAGCGGGGGTTGAAGGGCGCGTGTTGAATGACAGCCCGGTGGGCTGTCAGACCGCGCCACCGCTCCGTCCGCAGACGGGCGCCCCCCGCTTCCGC
>JAZSRP010000009.1:0-18796 GCA_045538555.1 Eubacteriales bacterium | reverse complement strand
CAAAGCATCGAAAAGAGACATTGAAGTATCGAACCAAAGACTTATCAACGATGATACCCAATATCGCCTTGAAAGCTTTGATGGTGAAATTCCGTTTGATAACTATATAAAAATCGACAATTCAAAGCTTCCGCCTGATGTAGTTGCCAAAATGATTCAGGAAAAATTCAATTTATAAAGGGGAAAATACTTTTTTTCCTTTTGGTTCGATAAATTCAAGTTATCGAACAGAGCGGTTACACTACTTTTGGTTACTTTTACCTCAACTCTGCTCCGTTTGGTTACTCTTTTGCAGAAAAAAAGACCTTGACGAAAGACAAGGCAAGTGTACTTTACGGCAAGTTAAGCGCGCCTGCGGGCAAGTGATGTGCCTGCGGGCGCAGGTGGCACACTTGACCTCATAGCAGTATCCACTCTGCATCACTTGGGTGAGGTTGTGATTTTACACACAATTATATCGAATGTAGATAAATAGATAAATAAGAAAAAACAGAGGTGCAGACGTATGAAAGAAAACCAACAGGAGCTATATTTGCATTTGCAAGACGATGAATGGCCTTTTGAGTATACAGACCACCATCGGCAAATCGCTCGCGCTATCGTGGTTGACCGTGACAAGAATTTTTATTTTGTGCGTGCAATACGTGACGATGATTTTGGAAAAGCCTCTTTGATAGAAACTGCGGGCGGCGGTGTAGAGAAAGGTGAGGATCTGCACACTGCCATAAAGAGGGAGATAAAAGAAGAGCTGGGGGCTGATGTTGAGGTTTTGTGCAAGATTGGCGTGGTGGAGGATTATTACAACCTGATCCACCGTCATAATATAAATAATTATTTTTTGTGCCTGGCGGTTTCTTTTGGGAAAAAGAATTTGACAGATCAAGAAATAAATAATTTTCATCTGTCTACGTTAAAATTGACGTATGATGAGGCAGTGCTTGAATACAAGAGGAGCTCTTCCGGAAAGCTTGGCAGACTTGTGGCAAAAAGAGAAATGCCGATTTTGGAAAAAGCAAAAATAATTTTGGGAAATTTTGAAAAGGAATTTTGATTAAAATTTTAAACATAGAAAATCAAAAATGTTGGTCTTTCATGCGTAGACCAAAAACTTCTTTTGTAGTTTGCATTGTATGTGATATTATTGCTGACGTATATTTTTTGTCTTTAGGAATAATTGCGGTTCTTTTTTTGTTCATCAAAATAACATCAAAAATATCATTGCGGTTTATTTATTTTGTAAAATATCCCGATTGTCACAAAATGTCCCCGGTGATATAATCCCATACGGTAAAACAAACGGGAAGGAAATCGGAAAGAATGCAGACAGTGCTTGGGTTTGTAAAAAAGAATACTGTAATGGTAATTGCGTTTTTTGCTGCACTTGTCACCGTGTTTTTTGTGCCCGTTGACGCAGAGTATATAGGTTATTTTGATTTCAAAACTCTTGTGTGTCTCTTTTGCGTGCTGGCAGTGGTGTGTGCCTTGCGCAACATCAGCTTCTTTTATATGCTGGCGGGAAAGCTTGTGTCACGATTCCGCAATATTCGTTCCGCAATACTTGCGCTGGTATATATCACGTTTATCGGTTCGATGCTTATTGCAAACGATATGGCGTTGCTGACGTTTTTGCCTCTCGGATATTTGGTGCTGAAAACCACAAAAAAAGAAAAGTACATGGCGTTTGCTTTTATAATGCAAAATATTTCCGCAAACCTTGGCGGAATGCTGACTCCGTTTGGAAATCCCCAAAACCTGTATTTGTATTCAAGGTTTTCCATTCCTGATCTTCAGTTTTTGCGTATTATGGCACTGCCCTTTGCACTTTCTGTTACCCTCATCACCGTTTGCTGTCTGTTTGTCAGACCCGATCCCATTGTCCAAGATGAACAGGAGATTTCAGTGCCAAAAGGAAAAACAACGGTTTTGCTGCTGCTGTTTGCCATTTCAATTTTGATTGTATTCAAGGGCATACCCTATATAGTCGGTTTGATATTGATTCCTGCAGTACTGTTTTTTGTGGATAAAAAAGCTCTGCGGGACGTGGATTATCCTCTGCTTCTCACGTTTGTGTTCTTTTTTGTGTTTGCGGGAAATATGGCACGTATAGAGCCTGTTCGATTGCTGCTGTCGTCATTGCTTGAAAAAAACACGCTTTTGTTTTCTGTCATTTCCTGTCAGTTTATCAGCAACGTTCCCTCTGCTGTTTTGCTGTCAAACTTTACCACGGATTATACTGCATTGCTTATCGGCGTAAACATCGGTGGAGTAGGAACGTTGATTTCCTCCCTTGCCAGTCTTATCACGTTTCGCGAGTATTGCAAAGACCAGCCGGGCAGAGCGCTGGGCTATGTTGCAAAATTTTCTGCTCTGAACTTTGGATTTTTGATAGCCCTGACCTGCTTTGAACTTGCATTGATATAAAAAACGACCTGAAAGGTTCCTTCTCATAAGGATGATAAAACCACGATGAAATTCATCGTGGTTTTTCTTATGCTTATCCGATAGAACCGGCATCGCATTTGTAAGTACAAATGCTGCTTTGGGTGATACCCAACCCCCTCTACAACAAAGCAACAAAACAAGTGATATTCTGTGCTGACGCACAGAGTGATATTTTCACTTTGTGAAAGTGATATTACTCCCTCCGGTCGTAGTGATATTTTATTCGCCTTTTAACTGTCCGTAGGACAATATCACGATGCGCAAGCATCCTATCACTGCGAAGCAATACAACTCGCCGCAAGGCGAATAAAACTGCGAGACTTCCTTGTGGGAAGTCTCGCAAAGCAGACTGCTTCGGAGCGTAAGAAAAGCATAGTGATAGTAAACTATATTTTTCGCTCTCCTCGGCAGGCGGCTTACAGCCTTTACATTTTCATACCTACTGTCTTTGGAAATTCAACCTTGTTATAATACCACACCAAAACACCGTTGTCAATAGTTTTTAGGGAAAATATGAAAATAAAATGCACGCACTTAATAATTTGTTAAAAAGAGGGTTTGTAGCGGGTTGAAAACACATTAAAACAATGGCTTTAAATCTACACCATATAGAAGTATGTTATAGTTCGCATCTTTTGCAATCAACACTTCGTCTTCGAAAGAGTATAGAGGTTCTGCTAATTCGATTCCTGAAATCGGCAACTGTGCTTCGGCGACAAGTTCACCGGATAATGTAAAGGTTTTTACGGTTCTTGATTGGGAGGATTTATTGTGATCTCCGATGACGATGACATAGTTGCCACTTGCTTTAATATAAGCGATATTCTCGCCGAAATCAATTGCATCAAACAATAGATTTCCTGTTGTATCTATTAGTGAAAAACGTATCCAACTGCTATTGTTACTGAAAGCCAAAGGTGAAATGCCGTCTATAAAATCAATTCCGTCTAGTTGTACTGTGCAAAAGCCATAAGGTTGTTCATAACCTATCTTGCTGGTATCCAACATTAACTGTTTTTCATAAGGATTTCCTGCGTAATATCCTTTTTCGCCGGGATACCAGTTTTCCGAAAAGGTAGCGGCGATTTTTTTGCCGTGAGTTCGATATGTTTCGGACAAGATGTTGCCGTTTCTTACATCAATACTACCATTATAACCATAAAGCACAAAATCTTTATAATACGGAGCCAATTCATCTGTGACGGTAATATAAGTTATGTCCAAAGTTTTTGCCAACGCTTCGGACGGCTCTACTATCCAATTGAGTGCCAAATCAAGAATGCCGATTTTATCTTTTGCTCCAGATTTGCCATCGGTGAATGTTAATATGTAACCATCCTTAAGCGCATCTGGAAAAAATGCACTAACACCAAAGTCTTCGGCTTTAGCGCATTCGCCGTTTGTATAATAAATGGTCTTAAAGCCATTATCTATTTGAAATTCACTGATCATTATTAGACCACTCTGAAACAGTGTTGTCATTCCGGGATAGTTTCTTTCTCCAAAAAGAAGCGCTTCTGTTTCGAAAACAATATTGCCTTTTTTGTTGATACAATAATTCTTTTCGTTATTGCCTTTGATTTTTACAATGGCTAATCCATTTGAAAAATCTGTAATTTTTTCTATTTCGCCCGTTAATTTATTGCCGGTATCTGTTGTTGTATCGGCATCTTCGGTACTGACGTTTGAAATGGCGTTTGAATCGGATGAAGATTCATTCGAATTTTTTGTATTGTTATTATCTTTTGTGCTTTTTGTTGAACTGCAAGCGGTAAAAAGCGTCAAACCGAAGACCAAAACAAGCAGCAACGCTAAAAATCGTTTCATATTATCTTCTCCTTGCAATGAAAAATGTGAGCACTTTAAGCTAATTGTGCCAATTAAACTTATAGCTACGTTTGCTGTTAGATATATTATAACTAAAATTCTTTCATTTTTCAATATAATCTTAAATTTTTCCTTTGCCTGCCTTTTCGGGCGAGCGAATCCGCGCAGTGGAAGGGAAGAACAAATACCCGGCCGAAAACTTTTTGTTGCCATATATAAAAAATAATGTTATAATGATTATTAAGGTGATTATATGACGGATCTTTTGAACAATATCGTTGCTTTTGAAAATGAAATAAACCTTTTTACCGTAGCTTTGCGAATTATCCTCGCCGTAGTATTCGGCGGTCTTATCGGGCGCGCTTATTGCCGTTCTCGTCTGCCTTTTCACCGCGGCTGTGTTGTCGCGTATCGAAAGTAAACGCAGAAAGAACGTGTGCATTTATATCGAGGTCAACGATCTTTCGGAGTTCGATAATATACATAACTATCTTAAATCAAGTATCACTAAAGCGTCACACGTTGATATAATTCCTGCAAAAAGCGGAATTTCCGGACATTTCGGTATCCTTGTGGTGACATCTTCGGTCGCAGACGTATCCGATTTTAAGAATACGACCGCCAAAATCAAAGGCGTTCAGTTTGTTCTTGTTGAAAACACCTGATAATAAAAACAAAAAGACGATTCAAATTTCAAGGCTTTTTGCCTATGTTACGGGGCGAAGCGGTAGCGCAAAACCGGTTTCTTACTGTGGCGCATCGCCCAAAAGGCGTCTTTTCATAAGGATGATAAAAAACCACGATGAATTCATCGTGGTTTTTCTTGTGTTTGTCTGATAGAAAAAACGGCATCGCATTTGCGAGTACAAAGGTTGCTTTTTTGGTGATACACTAATCCTTTTTACAACAGAAAAGAAAAAGTGGTATTCTTTGCTGTGCAAAGAGTGATATTTTCACTTTGTGAAAGCGATATTACTCCCTTTGGTCGTAGTGATATTTTATTCGCCTCAAACTGCCGCAGGCAATATCACTATGCGTAGCATAATATAACTGCGAAGCAATATAACTCGCCAAAGATATTTGGCGAATTAAACTGCGAGACTTCCTTATGAGAAGTCTCGCAAAAGGTCGTTTTTTTGGTTTGTCAGATTGCAGTGTCCATTTGCGGGTCAAAAACAGGCATTGGATTGAGCTTGAAAAGATTGTTTTTGTGAAGTGTGTCAATGCGTTCCTTTTTTGCCGCATCTTCTATAACACCTGTGCGAATATATCTGTCCAACTCTGCGTATGTGAACCCCAGATTGTCCTCATCGGTTTTTCCGCACAGACCGTCAATGGGTACTTTGTCAACCAAAAAAGCAGGGATCCCAAGCACTCTGCCAATCTGTTTTACTTCATCTACAGTCAAAAGCGAAAGGGGACTGAAATCACCTACGGAGTCGCCGTATCTGGTGGAATATCCAACCCAATCCTCGGACAGATTGCAGGTGTTTGCCACACGTCCGTTGCAGCTTTGGGAAACAGCATAGAGGGTGGACATACGGATACGAGGCGGCAGATTTGTCAATGACTGCTGCGTGAGAGCAAGGTCAGCGGGAATACTGTTTTTTATGCCCTCCACAGCGTCTTTTATGTTGACAACGTAGTGTTTGATACCGAGATGCTCCACAAGAGCCAAAGAACAATCAATATCATGCTGTTCACCGCAGGGCATCAATACCCCGATAACACGGTCTTTTCCCAATGCTTCAACACAGAGTGCGGCAACAACAGAGCTGTCTTTTCCTCCGGAGATACCTACAACTGCGTTGCATTCGCGTCCGTTTTTATCAAAAAAATCCCGTATCCATTGGACAACACGGTTTTTCATTTCCATGGCGTCAAACATATCAAAACCTCGCAAAAATGTTTTTATCAGTATAACATAAAAGAAAAACATCTTCAACAGTTTTTCAAAAAATCCAAAGAACTTTGTTGACAATCATGTGACCATGTGCTATAAATACATAAAAGACATTTTGTGTGGAGCAATCACTATGCAGGAAATAATCAGTATAAAGAATTTGTCAAAAAGTTTCCGCGACGTCAAAGCAGTGAACAATCTGTCCTTTGGGGTCCGAAAAGGGGAGCTGTTTGCTTTTTTGGGTGTCAACGGAGCAGGGAAATCCACCACCATTTCCATCATGTGCGGCACTCTTTCCAAAGATGAGGGAGAGGTGACTGTCTGCGGAAAAAACGTGGATACCTCAATAAATGAAATATCAAGAGATATTGGTGTTGTATTTCAAACCTCCGTATTGGATGGCTCGTTGAGCGTTTATGAAAACCTGCGGTCAAGGGCAAATTTGTACGGTATAAACGGCGAGGCGTTTGAAAAAAGATTGGAAGAGCTTACGTTGCTTCTTGATTTTGATCCATTGCTCAAGCGCACCGTAGGCAAGCTGTCAGGAGGCCAAAAAAGAAGAATCGATATTGCAAGGGCAATTATTCACAGGCCAAAAATTCTGATCCTTGATGAGCCCACCACAGGACTTGATCCTCAGACCCGCAAACTGCTTTGGGACGTTGTGCAGGATATGCGTACCAAAGAAGGGATGACAGTATTTCTCACTACCCATTATATGGAAGAGGCGGCCGACGCCGACTATGTGGTTATACTTGATTCGGGAAGCATTGCAGCACAGGGCACGCCTCTTGATCTGAAAAATACTTATACAGGGGACTATATTACAGTTTACGGAGAAACAGCCGAGGATGCAAAAGATTTTGGTTATCCCTACACGTTGGTACGGGACGGAGTGCGTGTTACCGTTCCCGACATAAAAACCGTCACATCGCTTATACAAAAGTATCCACAGGTATTTGTGGATTATGAAGTAACAAAAGGAAAAATGGATGACGTTTTTCTCAAGGTTACCGGAAAAAAACTTGGCGGAGAGGAGTGAAAAAATGAGCAAGCTATCAAGTCTTGTGCGTCGCAACTGCCTGATGTTTTTCCGTGACAAAGGCATATTTTTCACATCACTCATCACACCGCTGATACTGCTTGTGCTCTATGCTACATTTTTGTCAAACGTATATCGTGACAGCTTTTATGCAGTGATACCCGAGGGATTTGCGGTGGGTGAGGAGCTGGTCAATGCTTTGGTGGGCGGTCAGCTGTTCTCATCATTGCTGGCGGTCAGCTGTGTCACGGTGGCATTTTGCTCAAATATGCTTATGGTCCAGGACAAGGTGACCGGTGCTGCAAAAGATTTTGCCATCACTCCGGTCAACTCCTCTGTTTTGTCCTTGGGATATTATCTCGCAACTGCCATCTCTACCCTTATCGTTGCGTTTGTGGCAACAGGAGCTTGTATGCTGTATGTGTACAGCGTGGGCTGGTATCTCTCTGCGTCCAATGTTGCCTGTATTGCTCTTGACGTATTTCTTCTGGTTATGTTTGGTACAGCATTGTCAAGCATAATCAATTATTTCCTTACTTCTCAAGGTCAGATTTCTGCTGTAGGGTCTATCGTCAGCTCCTGCTACGGATTTATTTGCGGTGCATATATGCCCATATCGCAGTTCTCTGAGGGGTTGCAAAAGGTTCTTTCTTTCCTTCCGGGGACTTACGCTACGTCGTTGCTTCGCAATCACACAATGCAGGGAGTTTTTTCGGAGATGGAAGCAAAGGGACTGCATCCGGAAATTATCAACGGACTCAAGGATACCGTGGATTGCAATATTCGTTTTTTTGACAATGCGGTCAGTATGCCATCAATGTATTTTATACTCCTGGGATGGACGTTGGTGCTTGTTTTGGCATATGTTGCTATCAATCGATTTGTCCCTAAAAAAATATGATAAATACAAAAAAACAAAAACACCTGCTTTTGCATAGGACAAAAGCAGGTATTTTTGTATAATTTTTTTCAAAAAACAAATGCTTTAAATAAATCGGATTCTCAAGTCATCTCTTCGATGATCCTGTCAAGGATCCTTGCAGCATCCTCAACAAAAAGAGCGCAGGGGCGTGTGGCATAGTACTCTGCGGTACGCAGGCGGGGATTTGGTGACTCGTCATTTTCGATCCCATCCAAAAGCTCTCGGCAAATATACGAGCCGTTTTGCGCTCTGAATTCCTCAGCGATCCTTCGCACAAGAGCATAATGCTCGGATTTTTTTTGGTTGTCATGCTCAGTATCGTTTCCAAATAGCGCTCCTGCTGCCAAAAATGCGCCTGTACAAGCACCGCACACTTCTCTAAGTTTTCCCATTCCGCCGCCAAATGAGGACGTAAGGTTCAGAGCGGTGTTCTTGTCGATACCGTGCTTGTCGCAAAAAGCACAAAAAACCGCTTGTGCGCAATTATAGCCGTTTTGAAAAAGCTCTGAAGCAATCTTGCTGTGTTCCATGTGTGCTACCTCAAAAAATTTCGTTTACGTTATTATATCAAATCAAAAAAATATTTCAATACATAACGGAAAAAAACGGAGAGTGGATTATGACAGTAATCGTTATCAGATCAGTGATATTTTATGTTATTCTCACATTTTTGATGAGATTGATGGGAAAAAGGCAGATCGGAGAGATGCAGTTGTCTGAATTTGTGACTGCAGTTTTGCTGTCGGAGCTGGCAGTGCTGCCAATCACGGACGGAGACATTCCGCTTCTTCACGGGCTGTTGCCGCTGCTGATAATATCGGGATTTGAGGTGATCGTGTCATTTGCGTGCCAAAAGAGCGATTGGTTTCGTCAATTTCTCAACGGAAATGCCATTCAGCTTGTGAAAAACGGAAAATATATCGAAAAAAATCTTGAAAAAGCACGGGTGTCAACCGATGAGATAGATACTCAAATTCGTATCAACGGATATGAAAATATCAAGGAGATCAAATCTGTATTTCTCGAGCGAACGGGAAAAATGAGTGTTTTGCCCTATGACTCCCAAAACACTCCGAGAGAAAATCAATCAGGAGGTTGAAATGCACAATTTTGTTTTTGCACTGATTATACTTGGGGCAGTTGCTTTGTTTTTGGTGATAAACTCCGTTGTGATCTGCAATATATCTCAACGGCTTGCGGAGCACCTGGAAGAAAACAGGCTGGAAGAGGCGTATCGGTTGTGGGAAGCAAAAAAGGAGTATTTTTCACTGTTTGTCCACAGTCACACAATCGAAACGGCCGAAAGGGAAGCGTGTAATATGTACACCGCCATCCGCTGCAATCAACCGATAGAGGCGGAGGCGGCACGTGTGCGTATGCTCACAGCCGTTTATGAGATAATGGACGGTGAGCGCCCGACGTTTTTCAACATTTTTTGTGTTGACATCCGTGTCGGAAAAGTATATTATAATTCTGTATATTGATATTCTGAGACTGCTTGGCGGCATTTGATATCTCTCCGTATCCTTTTGATTTTTATGTCCATGATGACGCCGTGCTGTCTTGTGTTCAATACATGATATGTAAAATCAAGTCGAAAGGGAATACAAAATTGAGCAGAAATTTGATTCTTTCACCTTCTGCCCTGTCCTGCGATTTTGCTGCGGCAGGAGAACAAATAAAAACGGCACAAAGGGCGGGTGCAGAGTACCTGCACCTTGATGTAATGGACGGAAGCTTTGTGCCCAATATTTCTTTTGGTCAGCCGGTGATCAAATCCTTGAGGGGTTGCACCGATATGGTATTTGACGTTCACCTGATGATCGATGAGCCCATACGCTATATTGAGGATTTTGCAAAAGCCGGTGCGGATATCATCACAGTACACGTTGAGGCGTGCTCCGACGTTGTTGCAACGTTGTTGCGTATCAAGCAGTGCGGCAAAAAATGCGGTATTTCTCTCAAACCCGGTACGCCTGTGTCGGCTATCATTCCTTACATACCCATGTGCGACCTTGTTTTGGTAATGACCGTTGAGCCGGGATTTGGCGGTCAAAAATTCATGCGCGATATGATTCCAAAGATTACGGAGATCAGAGATTTTGCAGACATCCATTCCCTTGATCTTGATGTTGCGGTTGATGGCGGAATCTCTGCTGAAAATGCGTCTGTCGTTTCTCTTGCGGGCGCAAACCTTTTGGTTGCGGGAAGCAGTGTTTTTGCAAAACCGGATATTGAAAAAGCGGTCAAAGATATTCTTGATGCCGCCGAAAAATACGAGGTGTGATTATGGCAACTGCACCCAGAAAAGCACCCGCAAGCCCCAATAAAAAGCGTCCTGCACCAAAAAGACCTGTGAAACGCAAAAAATCAAAAAAGAATACATACCTTTGTGTTGCGATCGCGTTGACAGTGGTGGCGATTGCTCTGCTGATAGGCATTGTAATGTCCGTCACATCCTGCGATTCTGATGACGTTACGTCAGAGACTTCATCTGCTCCCGCGGCAGAGTCGTCGGAGATATCCGTTGAGGGATCTGATGAGACCGGTGACACGGTCAGCGAGGACAACAGTGATGTTTCTGATATTTCAGAGGAAAGCGTTGTGATACCAGTGCAGACCCCTACAGAAAAATATGAGGAATATATCGGCAAAGAATATGCAATTGATATGACCGAGTATGAGGAATACGTGTGTCCCGAGGATGCATCAAAATTTCTTTTCCTGGTCAATCCGTCGCATCCGCTTGCATCCGATTATGTTCCAGAAAATTTGGTTTGGTGTACAAATATCCGCAAGGGCAGACCCGAAAAATGGTCTTATATAGACGGTACTGCAAACAAGGCGCTTGAGGCATTTTTGAAAGAAGCGGCGTACTACGGATTTGATGATATTACTGTTACAAATGCATACCGCTCATATTCGTCGCAGGCATCACTCTTTTCCGGCTACGTTGCATCGGATCTGAAAGAGGATTATTATTGCGATACCTGCCGCGAGTATATTGACTACGGATACGAAAAGCATCTTGTAGACAACGGATATTGTGCCGTTTGTCAGTCGCTTTTGCGCCGTCCTACAGAAGATGAGACTACAGCTCATGTTTTGACCTATTCCACACGCCCCGGCACCAGTGAGCATCAGTCGGGACTTTGCTGTGATATGCACAACCTGCCAAACACAACCAGTGCCTTTGACAACACCCCCGAGGCCCTCTGGTTGGCAGAAAACGCTCACAGATTCGGTTTTATACTCCGATATCCAAAAAACACCCAGCATATCACCGGCATCAAGCATGAGAGCTGGCATTTTCGCTACGTGGGCAGGGACGCTGCCACCGAGATCTATTTTGCAGGAATAACTCTTGACGAGTATCTCGCCGACTGAACTTATTAAAGATCAAAAAGCACCCGGCTGGGTGCTTTTTGTTTCAGTTGTTTTTTGCTTCAATGGCATCTATGGCATATGCAATCACGTTGTCTGCTTTTTCAAGCTCTGCCAGAGCAACCTCGCGGGTGCAACCGGTTTTGTTGCAGATCATGCGTATGGCTCTTTCAACCAGCTTTTTGTTTGAAGGTACCATAAACGCCATGTAATTGCCTCTGACCCTTCCGTATTTGATCATTGCGCCTGTAGAAAGCATATTTAGAATCATTTTTTGCGCAGTGCCCGCTTTCATTCTGGTTGAGCCGTTGATGACTTCGGCGCCAACTTCGGCTATAATGGGAAGCTCTGCCATTGGTATGAGATCGCTGTTGGGATTGCATGAAATACAAATTGTTTTTGCCCCCAGAGAATAAGCGTATTCCAAAGCACCCTTGACGCAGTTTGCTGACCCGCTGGCACTGATGGCGACAAGAGCATCATTGCTTGAAAAAGCGTGCTCTTTCATCTGTGTTACTATGCTCTCAAAATCATCCTCTGCCAATTCACGGGAGGCGTATAGAGCTTCATATCCGCCTGCCATCAGACCCACGACTCTGTCAGCACCCACTCCGAAAGTGGGGACGCATTCAGACGCATCCAAAACGCCCAGGCGACCCGAAGTACCTGCTCCGCAGTAATATATGTTTCCGCCGCCGTTTAACACGTCACAGAGGGCATCGATTCCTTTTGCAATGCAATCAAGTGCCTTTTCCACTGCAAAAGCAACAGTTTTGTCCTCATCGTTGATGCAGCGCGCAATGTCGATGGCAGACATTTTGTCAATGTTTTTGGTTTTTTCATTAAAACTCTCTGTGGTCAGCTTTGAAAAATCAGCCATGGGATACCTCATACAAAACGTTTTGTTGAGTATAGCACAACGCCATCGTCAAAGTCAACAAAAATGGTTACGATTTTTCAAGTGTTGTTGACAATTTTCTCTGAATATGTTAAAATTTTAGCAGAAAATATAAGAGGGTAATCGTATGAATGAATTGCTTTCAAAAAAACAAAAAATCAGCGTTATCGTACCCTGCTTTAACGAGTCGGAAGCGCTCCCGTTTTTCTTTGAGGAGATCAAAAAGGTTCGTGAGCAGATGATCGATTATGATTTTGAAGAGATATACGTGGATGACGGTTCAAAGGATTCTACTCTTCAGGTTTTGAGAGAATATGCATCTTCCTGTAGTATTGCGAGATACGTTTCCTTTTCTCGAAATTTTGGGAAAGAAGCGGCAATGCTGGCAGGAATGCGCACCGCCACAGGTGATTTTGCGGTGATAATGGATGCGGATCTTCAGGATCCTCCCTCGTTGCTTCCGCAGATGATGGAGATCATGAAAAACAACGGCTGTGACTCCGTTGCCACCCGACGGGGCAACCGAAAAGGCGAGCCGGTAGTACGCAGTTTTTTTGCCCGTTGTTTTTATGGGATCGTCAACAAGATATCCAAAGTCAAATTCGTATCAGGTGCACGCGATTACCGCCTTATGTCCCGCAGGATGGTGGATGCTGTGCTGTCTCTCTGTGAGTACAACCGTTTTTCAAAGGGAATCTTTGAATGGGTGGGGTTCAAGACAGAGTGGATCAGCTACGAAAACATCAAGCGTGTTGCAGGAAAAACAAAATGGTCGTTTTTCTCGCTGTTCAGATATTCACTTGATTGCATAATCGCATTTTCCACCGCACCTCTCAGTATCAGCTCTTATTGCGGATTTTTCTTCTTCTTCCTTTCTATAGTAGGTGCTTTGGGTATCATTATCCGAAAAATTGTTGATTCGTCATCATCTGTTACCGGCTGGGCATCAACTGTGTGTATAATTTTGTTTGTGAGCGGTATCCAGCTGCTTTGTATCGGCGTTTTGGGACAGTATCTCTCAAAAACATATATGGAAACAAAGAGACGCCCCGATTATATCGTGGCAGAAACCGAAAAAGACACGGAGGATAAAAAATGAAGCTTGGTATTATCTCGCCCTCTCATGATGCAGCCGGAATTCGCTACGTTGCTTCCTTGGGGCTATCCTATGCAGAGTTTGACGTAAACGGAGACGACGTGAATTACCTTGACGCTCAGTCCATACTCTCTGCCTGCGACGAATACGGTGTCAGTATCGGAGCTGTGGGCAGATGGGGAAGACCCCGCATCAACAGTGACGGCAGCTTCAACCAAAAAGAACAAAAGGATGAGTTTGCTCTCATTGATTTTTGCCGTACAGTGGGATGCCCTGTGTATATTTGCGGTGTCAACTACGTAGATGAGATTTCGCTTTACTCCAATTACACGTCTGCCATCGGTTATATTCAGGCGCTGGTGGACTATGCCGGCGATGACGTGAAGGTATGTACCTATAACTGCCATTGGCACAATTTTGTTGATGACAAAAAAGCGTGGGAGGTGATCCACGGCCATATTCCCAATCTTGGTATCAAGTTTGATCCTTCTCATTCGGTAAACGGGGGAAGAAATTATCTTCTTGAGGCAAAAGAATACGGAGACAAAGTATATCATATCCATCTCAAGGGCACTGTCAACGTGGGTGGAGAGCGTATTGATGATCCGCCTGCCGGACTGGATGATATAAATTGGGGATCGCTCCTGTCAATTTTCGCAAAGCACGGATATGATGCAATGCTTTCCATCGAACCTCATTCTGCCACATGGCAGGGCGTTTTGGGCGAAAAGGGTGTCAAATACACTATAGAATATTTCAAAAAAATGCCCTTTGTTGAGGAATAAGCTATGTTTTTCAAAAAAGACAAACCACCCAAGAACACTGACAGCCCTGAGTTTCGTCTCTATATGTGCAAAAAGCTTGACGGCAGAGGACTCAAATACGTGCTGGAGCGCGGTGAAGACGGCGTTGACACCGTTATTGGAAAAGGCGGTGTGCTGAGCTTGTTCAAGGACGAGTTTTCGGTGGTCAGCGGCGACAAGACTCTCTTTTCTTGCAAAGCAACTGAACTCAAGGCGTGGGAATTTATGGCACTTGACGGCGCTACACTGACGGGATATGATTTCATCAGCGGAAAAGAACGGACAATTCTTGCATATTACACCTATTACAGAGATTAAAATAAAAACGTGAGGTTTTGAAAATGGAAAAAATCAGAATCGGTATCATCGGATGCGGCGGTATTGCCAACGGAAAACATCTTCCTTCACTAAAAGCCGTAAAAGACGTTGAAATGGTGTATTTTTGCGACATCATCAAGGAAAGGGCAGAGCTTGCCGCAAAGGAGTACGGCACCCCCGATGCAAAGTTCTGCACTGATTACAAAGAGCTGCTGCAGGACAAGACCATTGATGCGGTGCACGTTTGTACCCCAAACAGATCTCACAGCTTCATCACCGTTGATGCATTGGAAGCAGGCAAGCACGTAATGTGTGAAAAGCCCATGGCAATCAATGCGGTTGAGGCAAAAAAGATGGTTGACGCCGCAAAACGTACCGGAAAAAAACTCACAATCGGATATCAGAACCGCCATCGCCTTGACTCCCTGTACGTAAAGCAGGAGGCAGAGAGCGGAACGTTTGGTGAAATTTATTATGCAAAAGCAACAGCCATCAGACGCAGAGCGGTTCCCACATGGGGGGTGTTTATGAACGAGTATGAGCAGGGCGGAGGTCCCCTCATTGATATCGGAACGCATGCTCTTGATCTCACCATGTGGTGCATGGACAACTACAAGCCAAAGTTCTGTGTAGGCACGGTTTATCACAAGCTCAACGAAAAATTCCCCACAGGAAACGCCTGGGGTGACTGGAAGAGCGGAGAACTGACGGTGGAGGATAGCGCATTTGGATTTGTGGTGATGGAAAACGGAGCCACAATCGTGCTGGAGTCCAGCTGGGCACTGAATATGCTTGATCCCCGTGAGGCGATCACAACACTTTGCGGTACCGATGGCGGTGCGGATATGCTTGACGGAGTTCGTATCAACGGTATCCGTCACGGCAGACAGTTTGTGCTCAAGCCCGATCTTTCTGCAGGCGGTGTGGATTTTTATGCCGGATCAGGAAACGAACAACCGGGTGTGAGAGAAGCACGTTTGTGGATAGAGGCCATCCGTGAGGACAAGGAGCCATTTGTTACCGCAGAACAAGCGTATGCTGTCAGCAATATTCTTGATGGTATTTACACCTCTGCAAAAACAGGAAAACCTGTATATTTTGACTGAACCGTGAGGTGATGATATGAAACTGGGAGTTATCACAGTTCTTTTTGGAGATAAATCGCTGGACGAGACCTTGGGATATCTCTCGTCATTGGGTATAAAGGATGTGGAAATAGGATGCGGCGGATTTCCCGGAAAAGCCCATTGCAACCCAAAGGAATTGCTGTCAGATGAGTCAAAATTGGCTGATTTTGTTTCCACCTTCAAAAAGCACGGCATTGCCATAAACGCACTTGCCTGCCACGGAAATCCCGTCCATCCCAATATTGACATTGCTGATTGCTTTTTGGATGACTGGCACGATGCTGTTTTGCTGGCAGAAAAGCTTGGCGTAGAAAAGCTCATCGGTTTTTCCGGATGTCCCGGTGATTGTCCCGATTCAAAATATCCAAACTGGGTCACCTGTCCGTGGCCTGAGGATTTTTTGACAGTGCTTGAGTATCAATGGAATGAGGTGCTCATTCCTTTCTGGAAAAAAGAAGCGGAGTTTTGCGCTGCACACGGTGTAAAAAAGATTGCATTTGAGATGCATCCCGGTTTTTGTGTGTACAATCCTGAGACGTTGATGAAGCTCAGGGCGGCTGTTGGTGATATAATCGGAGCAAACTTTGATCCCTCGCACCTCATATGGCAGGGAATCGACCCTGCTGCTGCTATCAGATACCTGGGTGATGCCATATATCACGTTCACGCAAAGGATACCAGAGTGGATGCTATCAATACAGCTGTCAACGGAGTTTTGGATACAAAGCATTACGGCGATGAGATCCACCGTTCCTGGATATTCAGAACCGTAGGGTATGGAAACGACGCACAGTACTGGAAAGATCTTGTAAGCAATCTGCGGTTGGTGGGATATGACGATATTCTTTCCATTGAGCACGAGGACAGCTTGATGACAAGCAAGGAGGGACTGGAAAAGGCGGTCTCGTTCCTCAAGGATACCATGATTTTTGAGCCGTCACCAAAAAGCATGTTTTGGGCATAAAATCAAAAAGCTTCAAACAAAAAGCATCCCCGTTTTTAACGGGGATGTTTTGGGGTGAGAACATGAAAACAGTTTTGATCTGTCCCGATTCTTACAAAGAGTGCCTGTCTTCCCGTGAAGTGGCATCATGTATGGAAAAGGGTGTAAAAAAGGCATGTGCAGACGCAAAAACAATATGCTTTTCCGCCTCTGATGGAGGCGAGGGGTTTTTGGAATGCGTTGAGAATCTTTATGATTGCAAAAGAATTTATCTCAAGGCGCATGATCCGTTGTCTCGTGAGATAACCACCTCGTTTTTGATGTCACTTGACGGAAAAACGGCATGGGTTGAGCTGGCGCAGGCAAGCGGGCTGTGGTTGATAAATGAGTCAGAACGCAATATAATGATTTCCAATACGTTCGGTACCGGAGAGACGATTCGTTGTGCGGTGAACAAAGGTGCAGAGACTGTTATCGTCGGGCTTGGCGGTTCAGCCACAAACGATTGCGGCGTGGGGCTGCTGAGCGCTCTTGGTGCAAAGTTTTTCGACAACGAGCGCAGGAGTGTGCCCCCTTCTCCCGATGCGATGGGACGCATTTTTGAGGTCGACAGCGCGGGGCTGTGTTTTGGTAAAAACGTATGTTTTGTTGCCGCTTGTGACGTAAAAAATCCACTTTGCGGCAGCAAAGGGGCTGCATCCGTGTTTTCAAGGCAAAAAGGAGCCACAGAGCAGGAGACACAGATACTTGAAAAAAATGCTTTTTCTTTTGCAAAAAACGTTGGATTTGATGTTGACACCTGCGGAGCCGGTGCCGCAGGCGGCGTGGGGTTTGCATTGATGCATTTTCTCGGTGCAGGGTACATCAGCGGTGCAGAAATACTGACGGAGTCGCCCAAATTTGTAAAAGCACTCAAAAGCTCGCAGCTTATCATTACCGGTGAGGGGCGAACCGATTCACAAACTGCAGACGGAAAGTTGGTAAGCGTCGTGGCAAAAAAAGCAGCAGACTGCGGCGTTCCCGTTGCAGTGATATCCGGCTCTTTGGCAGACGATCTGTCAGAGCTATACAATAGGGGAGTGACGGCTGCTTTCTCTACTTCGCGCGCACCTTATGATATTGAGTACAGTATCAAAAATGCACCGTCGCTTATCACACAGACGTCACGGGAAGTAGCCGCTCTGTTTTTTAAATAGAAATAAAAAAACAACCCCGATCGCTCGGGGTTGAATTTTTTGATATTAGTTGTTGACCAGCTTGCTGATCTCTGCGGCAAAGTCTTCTTCTTTTTTCTCGATTCCTTCGCCTCTCTCGTATTTCACAAAGCTTACGATCTTGATGGATCCGCCAAGCTCCTTGGCAACGTTCTCAGTGTACTTGCCAACAGTCATATCCTCGTCCTTGACATATGCCTGCTCGGTGAGACAGTTGTTGTCATAGTACTTGCCGATTCTGCCTGCAACCATCTTTTCTTTGACGGCGTCGGGCTTGTTCTTGAGATTCTCATCGTTGGAGATCTGTGTGAGAAGGATTTCTTTCTCGTTTTCGATAACAGAAGCGGGAACAGCATCCTTGTCAACGTACAGAGGGCTCATAGCGGCGATCTGCATGCATACGTTCTTTGCGTACTCCTTGAAAGTATCGGAGTTGACATCGCAATCGGTATCAAAAGCGGTAACAACACCTGCGCTTCCGCCGCCGTGAATGTAGGAACCGGTCTTGCCGTTGATGATATCAAAACGACGGATGCTCATGTTCTCACCAATGGTAAAGATCATGTTCTTGAGCTCTGCCTCAACAGTAACGTCCTTGCCGTCAAAAGCAAGTGAGTTGAGAGCTGCAAGGTCAGCGGGCTTGTTGGAAGCGATAGTTCTGAGGATGCCCTTTACAAACTCCTTGAAAGTTGCGTTCTTTGCAACAAAGTCAGTCTCGGCATTTACCTCGATGATAACGGTGATGTCACCGTCGGTGAGGATGTCAACAATACCCTCAGCGGCAATTCTGTCAGCTTTTTTTGCTGCAACAGAGAGGCCCTTCTCACGGAGATATTTGATAGCTTCATCAAAATCACCGTTTGCTTCAACAAGTGCC
>JAZSRP010000030.1:0-1687 GCA_045538555.1 Eubacteriales bacterium | reverse complement strand
GGTGCAGTCGGTGAAAAGAGCGCAGACCACACAAAAAAGAATGTAAAAGTTGTACTGATTAGTGCTTTTACAGCCGTGGGATAAATAGACGTCTGTCGATGATTCTCGCAAGTAAGTTTATAGGTAAAAAAGAGCCGAATTTCGGCTCTTTTTATTTGTATTTTTTGTGTTTTGAACGAACCTCACCTCTCGTCGTACAATAGTACGCCTTCGGGATCGGTTCGTCCAATCTGCATCTCTTTTCACGCCTTCAGGCGGCATCTTCGATTCTTCGTTGACACGGCAACTTCAGTGATAATAAAAAAGAGTGGAATAAATTTTCATTATAAATGCCCGCTTTTGAAAAAGCTTGGCAAAACTTTTCAAAGTAGTTGGAGAAAAAAGACAGCTTTGGGATAAAAAGCTGTCTTTTTGATATTCATAGCGGGGAGCATAGCCCAAAATTTTGGATAACCCTTGCTTTGGATGGGAAGTTGCTTTCATTCACAGCTTCGCATATCGACTTGCGCCGACAGGCAAATAAAAATTATTTCAAAACCAGGGGGTAGAGGGGTGCGTTGAAGAAGCTCTGAGAATCATCCTCACAGACGTACTCGTCAAGGATCAGACGTCCATCCTCCAGCTTGTAGGTGCAGTATTCGGGCTCGGGCTGAGTTGCGCTCTCGTCTGCGGACTCGTCCTCGGCAACAGGAACCTCAAAATAGAGCTTGCCGTCCATTGCATACCAAGTGGTAGCGGAGTTTTCAAACATCTCGGTAAAAGATGCCTCGATCTCTGCGCCGGCATCGCCAAAAATGGACTCAACGGTCACTCTGTCGATCTCTGTGCCCATATCAGCATACATTGCCATCATGGCATCAACCTGCGCGTCAATATAACCGTTTACAAAATCAACGATATCGTCATGCTCTGCACTGATGGAGAAATTGCCATCCTCATCAAATGTGATAAGGATATCCAATACAACGCTTGCGTCACCAAAATACTCTGCAGACTCGGGATCCTCCTGCTTGGTCATCTCAATGATGTCAAAGCTTGTTTCCCACTCGCCTACAACGTCAAGATCGATGTGGGGCTTTGTGGTGTCAACAGAAACAGTCTCCGAGGTCTCATCTGCGGAGGAATCCTCAGCAGGAGCGGAAGATGTCTGCGAAACAGCTTTTGAGCTGTCGTCGGAAGTGTCGGTGTTTGAGCTGCCGCATGCAGCAAAAACAAACAATGCCATAACAGCCAGCATTACGGCAACAATTCTTTTCATGTTTTTCATTTTTTTGCCTTTCTTCTAAAAAATTTTGTATAAAAAACAACGCAAGAATGATACCACACATCCATATTATTGTCAATACAGATTAAAAAAAGAAACAGTTTTTTTGGTTTTGCCAAAAGAAAAATTCTCATGGGAACGCCTGTGGAAAAGTGGAAAAACGTGTGGAAAACCTATTGCAACCATTGAAAAATCACGGTTTTTTTGACAGTTTGATCCGAAAAGGTGTGGAAAACTCTGTGGAAAAGGTCAAAAAAAGGAAAACGAATGTGTCTTGACAAACGGAGCTCCGGGAGCTATAATAACTGTCACACGGGCAGGCGTAGTTTAGTGGCAGAACCCCAGCTTCCCAAGCTGGTCGTGCGAGTTCGATTCTCGTCATCCGCTCCACATACGCATCCGTAGCTCAACTGGATAGAGCAA
>JAZSRP010000034.1:0-64435 GCA_045538555.1 Eubacteriales bacterium | reverse complement strand
TCGCCGTCTTTTACGGGAACGTCGCCGTCATATACGGGAACGGTGCCGTAGTCTACCTGCTCGGTATAGATAACGTCGCCGTTACCGTCAACCCAGGTGACAGTGTATTTGTTTGTCTGCTGAACAAACTGTGCTGTATAGGTTGCGTTGCCTGTTACCGCAACGATTTCGGGAGACCATGTCTCATTGAAATAATAGCTGTACTGTGCATCGCCGTCTTTTACGGGAACGTCGCCGTCATATACGGGAACGGTGCCGTAGTCTACCTGCTCGGTATAGATAACGTCGCCGTTACCGTCAACCCAGGTGATGGTAAACTGTTTTGCGGTTTTTGCAAATACTGCGGTATAAACGTCGTTTCCGGTTGCGGCTACAACGTCATCTGTCTCGCCGTCACCGTCAAGATCCCAGCCAAGGAATGTGTAGGTATAACCTGCATCCTCTGCTTTTACGGGATCTGCGGGAACCTCGGGATATGCACCGTCTGCAACTGTGGAGGAGCTGTAGGTCTGTCCGTCAACGATCCAGGTGACTGTGTGATTGTAATTTCTCCATACTGCATAAAGAGTAGTATCGCCTGCAACGGTAATATACTCGTTGGGAGCAACCTCTGCCTCTCTTGCATCGGGATCTGTGCTCCAGCCCAGGAAAGTGCCCTCAGAATTGGTAAAGCTGTTTTCATCCACGGGGAACGAAAGCTGTGCCATGGAGGTAAATCCGCTGTTGGAAGCGTTGGTAAATGCGCCGAAATAATCCACAGGAACGGTGTAAGCAGTGCCTGCTCCGCCGTTGGGATCGTAGGTTACGTTTGCAACGTAGCCGGAACCGATGCTCTTGACTGTCCAAGCATCGGACAAAGTATCATAAATGTAGGTATCATACTGTGCGCCGGAAGCGGTCACAGTGGTGGTATCACCGTTTACAAGCACTGCGGCAGTGTAATCGATGGTTTTCCAGTCGCTGCTGGAAATGATAGTGTAGCTATGGCTGTTTGTGGTCAGCATCTGAGTTGTGGTGGAAGCGGTGGCGTTTGCGTTGAGGATATACACACCGGTGCCCTCAGAGCTGATGACCGACTGGGTTCCGCTGGTAAAGATCTGACCTGCGCTGATAACGGTACCGTTTACGTCAACGACAGCGTCGGTAAGTCCGGCCGCAGTTCTCTTGACGGCGGTTCCGTTTGCGGCAGTCCACTTGATGGGCATCAGAGAGGTAGCGCGGCAATAGGTGCCCCAATCCTCTGCATCCATCACGTATACGGTAGAAGCGTTGTAAAGAGCCGCTTCTTTTGCAACGTACACCTTGACTCCGGGCTGGAGCAGGAGACGTTGGTTGATGGTGGTGATGCCGGAATGGATATTGATGGTAATATTGTTGTTTATGCCAAGGTTGTAGTCTGCGGAGTTGATCTCCTGACCGTTAAAAGTAAGGGAGATAGGGTTTAGGCTGGCGTTTCCGTACAGGTCGATAACAAGACGATCGTTGACTGCATCATACTGCTTGACAACGTATGCGCCTGCGCTCATGCCAAACATTGCCGAGGTTCCGCCCACAAACTCTACGCAGTCTGCCTCAGGCTCGCTGGCAAAAACGCCGCAGTGAGCATAGAGGATCGCACCTGCGTTGATGATCTCTTTACACTCAATGTTCTGGCAGTAATACTGGCTGAAGGGGAAGAATTTTTTGGATCTGTTGCTGATGGCAACGGCAGTGGTCATGGTACCGCCGCGGTAGTCGTTGACCTGCAGTTTTTCGTAAACAGAGGCGCCGCTCACAGCAGTGACGGTACCGCCGCCGTTGATGATACCCCAAGCGTAGAGCTTGCCGCCGTTGTTTACGTTGATCTCGGCTCCGTCAGCAAGGTTAACATAGCCGTATTTTCCGTAGATGGCGCCGCCAAAGGTGATTGAGCTGGAGCCGGAGGAAATGTGGTGCTTTGCGGCAACCTCAAGGGCGCCGTTGATCTCCAACGTTGCGCCGGAAGCAAGAGTGAGCGAACGGTACACCGTGGGATCTACCCATTTTGTTCCGTTGGGCATCAGCTCGGGCTCCTCGCCGTAATGGGTATTTGCATCGTCAAAGGGGATCAGAACCTTAACACCTGCAGGAATGGTGTAGGTGCCTGCAGGAAGTGTGGCGTTGTTGAGAAGCACGGCAAAGCCGTCAACGGCTGCCGCCTGTGTCATTGCCTGTGCAAAATCAGAATACAACTTTCCGCCTGCCATCCAATGAGCAGTTGTGTCGGAAAGTGAGAGGAAAAGTGCCGAAACGCTGATATCGCTCTTGGGGTTGATAGTAGCTGATGCAGTGGACGAAAGTACGTTGTAGTCAGCATCTACCCAGGCAATAAACTTGTATCCGCTTGCGGCTGTTGCCGAAATCGAAAAACCGTCCAGGAATGTGGTCTCAAGAGTGGTTGCGGCAGTAATTGCAGTGCCGTTTACAGAGATTGTTCCGTTTGCGGAGGGATTGACCGTAACGGTTTTTGTGTCGCTGTCCTGCAATGCAAATGCGCTGAGGACAAGATTTGCCACGGTGGCGTCATCTTTGCTGGTGAGAACGATTACAATGCTTGCGCCGGGGGCAAGTGTGGCATTGTAGGTAGACTTGGGCACGTCCGCCTTGTTGACGTCGGCTATGGTAAAAGCGCCAAATCCCGTTGCGTCATAAGCAAAGCTCAAAACCAATGTCTCATCATTTGTGGCATTGAGGATGGTGACAGTATGGCTTGATGCCGTATAGGTGGTTCCGGTGATACAGGTGCTGCTCTCGGCTTTTGCCGTAACGGTAACAATTCCGTTTGAGTTGTTGCCTGTACCCAGACCGCTGGTTCCGTCGCCGGAAATCTGAATTTTTCCGTCAAGAACCGTGGTGGTAAACAGTTGTGCTGCAAAAACGCTTATGGGAAGCATTGCCAGCAAAAGAATCGCTGACAGCGCCAGAGCCATAAACCTTTTTTCTGCGGTTACTCTCATGGTTTTCTCCTTGTTTTTATTTTACTTTTTTTCTTGTTTTGTTTTTTTGCAGTGGGGTTGTTTTTGGTCAGGTAGTAATAAAATCCGCTGCCCACCGCCACTGCCACCAGCGCCCAGATGTGGCCCAGATGAATGAATCCCACTGTGTTTGTGGATTCTCTCAGCCATTCCACACAAAATCTGAATACGCCGTACGAAATGAGGTAAATAGGATATATCAGTCCGCGGTAATTGCGTCTGCACACCTTTTTCCGCACCGCCAGAAACAAGATCGCATAAAACACTAGCTCCATCTCTCTGGTGGGAATCCGAAAATCGGTCCCCGGAAATTTTATGCCCAGACAGCATCCGCCCAAAAGGCAGTTTATTCTGGCACAAAACAGTGTGGTGATCATACAGACGGCAAATATGTCAAAAACGTCTGCCGTATCACGCTTTGTCAGCTTTGACACCGCAAAATACAGCAGCGGCATAAAGAACACTCCGCCGAAAAGGGACATTCCGCCTGCCTCTCCGGATTCCAGAAAAGCAAATACCTTTACCGATACCAGACCTATCCCCGTGTGGAGTATTGCTATTGCCAGCAGTACGGGAGTTTTTGCTTTTAGTCTGTCCTTGAACTGGTAGAGCCAGAAAAATCCAAACAGCGTGGCAATGCCCAAAAGCACAAACAGCTTGTTATCATAGAGCCACTGTATCATTTTTTATCCTCCCCTTTCGTTGGAATATCCCCTGTGGGTTTCCCATCGGTGCCGAAAAACCGGCACCGATGGGATAATGTTTTGCTCAAATACGGCAGGGACTAAAAGAGATTTCAGATATAAAGTCTTCCGTCGGTGCCAAAGTCGTATCCCGCATAGGGGAGCAAGTCGTTGGTCTTGGTGGGCCAGTAATTGCCTACTGCCAGCTGTCCGTTGGAGCGGACGTAGATATATGCGCCGTCATCAAGCTGTACAAGACCGATGTTCTTTTGTTTTACGCCGTTGACGTAGTAGTACAAGCTTCCGTTCTCCTCATAGACGCCCTCTTTTACCTCGGGCTCTACGGGAACATCGGGATCTACGGGAACGTCGGGCTCATCGGGAACTATGGGAGCAGCCACGTATTTGCCGTCGGTGCCAAAGTCATATCCCGCATAGGGGAGCAAGTCGTTGGTCTTGGTAGGCCAATAGTTGCCCACTGCCAGCTGTCCGTTGGTGCGAACGTAGATATATGTGGTGTCGTCAAGCTTTACCAGACCCAGATTGATCTGTTTTACGCCGTTGACGTAGTACCAGAGCTTTCCGCCCTCCTCTACGATGCCATCCTTAATCTCGGGCTCTACGGGAACGTCGGGCTCGTCGGGAACTACGGGAGCAGCCGCGTATTTGCCGTCAGTGCCAAAGTCATATCCCGCATAGGGAAGCAGATCGTTGGTCTTTGTAGGCCAGTAAACGCCGGTGGCAAGCTCGCCGTTGGTGCGAACGTAGATATACGTAGTGTCGTCAAGCTTCATCAGACCTGCATTTTTGACCATAAGTCCGTCACGGAAGAAATACAGCTTGCCATTGAGCTCAACGATGCCCTCAAGCTCTGTATCGTCCTCAAGGTCAACCACCATTCTGCCGTTTTCGTCAAAGACGTAGCTGCCCTGAGGCAACAGATCGTTGGTCTTGGTGATCCAGTAGGTCTGGTTCACAACGCCCTGGCCGTTGGAACGGAAGTAATAATAGTATCCGTCCATAAATACCAGGCCAAGATAACCGGTGCTGACGCCGTTTTCAAAGTGACCCAGAGTGCCGTTGATCATGTAAAGGCCCGAAATATCGTTGCGCCACACGCAGTTTTCATCAAACAGCAGATACTCTGTGCTTGTACCGTCAATGGTACGCACGGAGAACATGCCGTTGCGTGCAAGGAAGTAATCAAATTTGATAAAATAATTGTTTCCGTCAAGCTGGAGCCACTGGTTGCGGAGCCACATTCCCGCAAATCTGTAACGGAACTCGCCGTCATAGTGCTCACGAATCTCGCCTCTGACCAAAATGTAGTTTTCAAAGGTGTATTTGAAGGTGTTGATGGTCTGCTGGCCGTCAAGAGCGGCTCCGCCCTTGCTGGGATCAAAGTAATAAAAATTGCTCGACCCGTTGGAGGCAAGAACAGAGATCCATCCGGTTTTTTGCTCGCCCATTACGGCGTAGTAGAACTTGCCTTCTTTTTCAAACAGTCCCGTAAGAGTTCCCTTGCAGGAGCCGTCGGTGTCAAAATCATAAAACAGCTCAACGGAGGGATCCTCATAAGAGGGAAGCTTTTGTACACCTGTAACAACAACGCCGTCCACGTAGTAATACAGGTGATCGTTGGCGGTGTGCCAGCCCTGACGCAGGGATCTGTCAAGAGTGATACTGTCGGTAAACGTAGCATAGGTGGATCCAAAGGATGCACCCTTCTCGTTGGGATCGTTGGGGTTGATAAAGGGAATCAGACCGTATTCCTCTTGGTTTGTTCCAACGCTTGCAAAGCTGTACAGCTGGTTTGCACGGAGGAATATGTTGTAGGAAACTTCGCCCATGTTGAGAATAGGGAGCCGGTCAGCGCTGTTCCAGTTTGCATCGTCGGGAACAGAAAGCTTGATACCCGAGAGAATACAAACGGGATTTGCTGTGGCAGGGTTGATGGCCATTGTTTGGTCAACCCAGTTTGCAACAATGGTGAGCTTGTTGCTTTCGTCAATAGTCACGCTGCTGAGCACAAAATATTCATTGACGATCTTCATGTTG
This sequence comes from Eubacteriales bacterium, assembly GCA_045538555.1. Taxonomy (GTDB): domain Bacteria; phylum Bacillota; class Clostridia; order Oscillospirales; family CAG-382; genus Coliplasma. The sequence continues at coordinate 58,701 of JAZSRP010000034.1, read as the reverse complement.
GAAATATCCACTTGGAGATCGCTGTCAAACCATGCTTCGATCCTTACTTCGGTCAAAGTGCTGACACGCTCCGCAAGCTCAAGCATGTATGCCCAGGCAGTTTTGTCGCCAAGGTCGGAGCCGGGAAGCATGCTGGTGAGTCCCGTCAGCTTTTCGGGGATCTCGATCTTGGTCATGTCAATGGCAAAGGTGTATGAAATCTCGGTATCCTGAGTGTTGTCCAGTATGTGGAACAGCAAACCGTCGTCCGTCTCGGAATTTGTGACGTCGCGGTTCCACGCAAAATCATCCCTGCCGGCGGTGGCATTGTCAAAATCAAAGTACGCCTCGCCGTCCTTGTACATATTGAGGACAATGGAGGCCTGAACGTTAAAGTTTGCCAAAAGCGCTGCACCCGCCAGGATGGAGCGGTACTCGCAGTCCTCGTTGATATAATACTCAAATCCGTTTATATATCCTGCGCTGTTGTACTGGAGAGCAAAGAAAAAGTCACCCGCATTGACAGCCACGAGATTGCCGTTGTAATACGCCTTGAGAGGAAGTGTTCCCTTGATGCCGTAAATGGCGGTCATTGTGGGCTTGTCAAAACCGAGGGCATCGGGAGTGACCACATGGAGCTCTTTTTCGCCGATGATGGTATCACCCAGCATCAAAAGCGCCTTTACGTCACCGTTTGCCTTGGCTGTGAAAAGTCCGTCAGCATCGATGCTTGCCAACGCATCGTCCGAAACGGCCCAGTATGCGCCCTCGGGGATGGTTGCGGAATAACCCGTGTTGCTGACACCCACAGCAGTCAGCTGCAACTCTGTGTTTACGGTGAGGTACTCATAGTCAGAAGAAATGTTTGCGTGATCAAACTCTTTTGACGATTTTGCGGTAGAATATACCACCAGAGAGGAGCTGACGGAACGTGCGTATCCGTCAGAGGGTCTGTTGACAAGCGAGATCTCGTCTTCGCCCTCCTGCTTTGCAACAAAGGTGGAAGATCCGCCGCCGTCGAGGTTCATACCGATGACACAGCCGGCATCCAGCAGGATCTGTGCGATCTCTGCCATGCTTCCGCCGGCAGAAAAAGGACTCTGGCGTCCGTCAAGAACCATCAGCACTACCTTTCCGTCTGCGGTGATGCCCACTGCGGTACGGGAAGCACGGCCCGAGTTGTCTCCCACGACAACTCCGTCGCGAAGAACCACTGCGCTTCCGCCCACTGCTTCGGCGATCTGATCGGAGTAAGTGTCCCACTCAGTAGAGGAACCGATCACGGGCGTACCGTCCTTCAGAATGGCAAAGAAGGGTCTGCCGGAACCGGAATTGTATTGAACTCCGTCCATCACAAATGCGCCTGAGGGTTTTCCGGTATATGTGTTATAAAAGTCACCGTTTACGCCTGCGATAACGTTGAAATTTTCAATATAATTTTCGGAGTTGGGATCGCCGTGGTATTTTTGTGCGTCTTTTACCTGATCCTCAACACGCGCCATTCCCCATCCGAGAGAAGGGTCGTGGTTTTTGTAGTTGGCCATAATACCCACGGTATCGAGAGAAAGATCAACCGTGGCGGTATAATAGACGATCTGCTCTTTGTCTGCGGTCAAAGCATAGCTGATAGTCTGAACCACGCCGGGAGCAAGAGTGGAGGAGCCGGTGGAAAAAACGCTGTAATACTTGTTGTCTCCTTCCTGCTCGGGATCGTCGGGATTTGTGCCGGGCTCATCGGGACTATCTCCGCTTCCGCCCTCCAAAAGATCGGCGGCAAGGTCGTACAGATAATCCGCAAAAGCATAGCAGCAGGCGATTCTTCTCTCAGAATCCTCCTCGGTCATGCCTTCGCCTGCCTCAAGAATGGAAACGCCCACGTCTTTTTTGTATGTATCGTAAATGGCCGTGCGCACGTCTTCTTTTGTTTCCAGCCCGTCAAAGCGGTTGTTGAGGAAATATGCTGCACGCTGCTCGTCGGAAAGAGCGGTGGTGTAATAGTTGCCCACTGCGCTTGCGAGAGACACGCCGCTTCTGACCTGTTGGGCAAAATAAAATGCATCAAGGTCGCCATAGATATCAAGAGTGCCAAATCCGCTGACTCCGAGGCGGTAATCATCCACACCCAGCCAGTCGGTGCGGATCTCTGTGACCATCTCCTCAAAATCCGTGGCAGTCAGCTCACCCTTGGTAAACACCAACAGATCGCAAAGGTCGCCTGCCCAGCTGCCGAGATCGGCATTGTTTTTGTTGTAAAGCGCCATATTCAGTGCGCCGAACATATGCTCAAAATCAACCTTTTGGCCATTGGGAGTATAAAACTCCGTCAGGTCCCGGAGATCCATTGCCGAGGTGTTGAGAGCAGCATCCTGCTGTTCTACAAACTCAACAAAAGCGGTCTCCTCCGCACCGCACATGGTGGTCCATGAGCTGGTGGTGTATCTGTCAACACCGGTACGGATAAAATTGGCCATCAAAAGGTCGGCGTTTTTGCCGGTGGAGGAAGCATAGGTTTTTGCATAGTCCTCCAGATCCTCAAGATTTGACAAAAACGTACGGTAATCCTCAAGCTGAACCTCTGCGGCAACGGGAATCACGGTACCCACTGCCAAAAGGAGCGTCAGGAGGAACGCAAGTGCTCTTGAAAAGCTGCGTTTCATCATCTTTTTTCCTTTCTGGTTTTGGTTTTTTGTCCACAGCTAAAAAAATACAAAAAAACGTTTTCCGGCCGTGTACGGATTTAGAATCTTATACAGAATAATTATATCACCCTTAAAAAGCGGTGTCAATAGGCGCAATATACTTTATATGTAACAATTTACTTTTTTTCGCCCCTTTTTTCTCAAAAATTTGGTTTTTTGGACAAAAAAGAGAAGGTTTGCGCCTTCTCTAACTTGTATTCGTATTTTTTACCGTTTCCGAAACTTAAATGCATAATAGAGCTTCAGTATTCCAAATCGCAAAAAAACCGCCTTCAGCTTTCTTTTTTTGCTGAGCCCCGGCATTGTTATCAGCCGTTTCCAATATTTTTTGTACTCGCCGTAATACTCCGCCGCATTCTCATCCGTCACTTCTTTTTGACCCTCATAGGACGACAGATAGATCAACCATTTGGTTGCCATATAATACTCGTACTCAGGCATCAGCTCGGGGCAGTTTTTTGACACAAAATCTTTTGTGTTTTGCATGTTTTTGAAAGAATAAAGGCACAGATCCCTTGAGTAGGATGCCGTAATGCTTCCGGAGCGGGTCAGATAATGATACATATGACGCCCCGCATGAGCCACGGTGCGTCCGTACAAAAGATCCGTCACCACGGCAGAATCCTCATCCGTCTCCCCCACGGGAAACCTGACGTTGCAAAACAGCTCCCTGCGATAGAGCTTTGCCCATGCGCTGACAAACATGGCCCGGTACAAAAAAACCTCTCTGAGCCCTTCTTTGCCGCAAAAAACAGCGGGGCCCCCGGGACTGTAGGCGGGGCAGGAGGGCTTTCCGTTTTCATATTCCTTCACGATCCCCACGCAAGAAACGTCCGCTCCGTTTTTGTCAATGGCATCCTTGAGCACAGCGCACATCTCAGGGTCCACAAAATCGTCGCTGTCCACAAAGGTCACAAAATCGCCCGTTGCCGCATCAAGTCCTGTGTTTCTCGCATGAGACAGCCCGCCGTTTGACTTGTGAATCACCTTTATGCAATCGTATTTTTGCGCGTATTCGTCACAGATCCCCCCGCAGGAATCTATTGAGCCGTCGTCAACAAGAATGATCTCCAGCGGCTCGTATGTCTGAGACACCAGACTGTCAAGACAGCGTCTCAAGTATTTTTCTACGTTATACACCGGCACAATAACCGATACGACATCCCTGTGTCCCATGAGTGCCTCCATGTCAAAATTTTGTGTCTCAGCTCTTTTTCAGCAATGTGAACACCGTCTTTTTCACGATATCTCTCGACAAGAACAAGCATCCGCAAAACAGCACCGCAGAAAGCGCAAACGAGACTGCCGTTTCCCAAAACATCAGTCCGGCCATTGCAAAAAGCATACCAAAAGACAGCAAATGGCTGAAACTCAGCGCATTGATTTTTATATACCGCCTGGTGTTTATCAATCGAAAAACAAAAACCGACAGACAGCTTGCACAGGTTGCAACCGCGGCGCCCGCCGCACCGATCACGGGGATCAGCAAGAGGTTCAGCCCCACGTTCACCACCGCTCCGAGAACTCCCGACAGCAGATACTGCACACTGTTTTTGTTCACCTTGTAGGCAGTGCCCACAAAATCGCCCAGCGTCAAAAACACAAACGCCAATATCAGATACGGCGTATATTTCCACGCCTCAAAAAAGGCAGGCGCAACGTAAATGCCCAAAAACGGCTTTATGACCAGCAGCATTCCCGCCGCAACCACTGTCAGCACCTGTACCATCCCGTTGTAAGTCTCGTTGTGATACTCCGATTCGTCAACGCTGCCCTTTTCACGTATTGCAGAATGCGTCCAAGCAAAATTGAAGGTGCTTGAAAAGGTGTTGAGCAGCGACGGCAGCTTGTATGCCACCGCATACAGCCCGTTGGCGGCAGAGCCGATCATGGCGGTTATCATAACCCTGTCCGAGGAGTTGATGATCCACCACATCAAGGTGTTTGGAACAAGCGCAACAGAATATTTTACCATCCTTTTCACAAGCGCGGTGTCAATACAAAATTCCGCAACCGCCCTGTGGGCGCTGCCCAGCACTGCGGCAAGCAGCGCCGTGAGACAGTTTGAAAAAATGTTTGCGTACAAATACCCGTTGACGCCCCAACGGAGAAAAACAAGAAACAAAATATTGAGTCCCGCAAAGGAAAGAGTGTGCACGATGTTGCACACCGCATAAAGATTGAGCTTTTCCTGCCCTCTCAAAAAGCTGAGAAACACCTGCATATATGCGGCGCTGAGCATACAGCCGTACACAAACAATCCGTATCCCGAAAAGGCAGAAACAGAATTTGAAATGGGGATAAACGCCAGTCCCGCCACAGTTCCTGCGGCAAGCAGCGCCAGCCCCACGCTCATCACCTTGTTTTTGTCGGCGCCCTTGTCCAGGCAAAACCTCATCACCGCTTCGCCCACCTCAAGCACCACAACGGATGCCATCATTGAGGAAGCGGTTATCACCAGATCAGCAACGCCGTATTCTCCCGTAGCAAGCACGTGAGTATACAGCGGAACCAGCAAAAAGCTGATCAGCTTTGACCCCACCTTTCCAAAAAAGAAGCTGACAACGTTTTTCAACAGGTATTTGTTTCGGCTTTTCATCAGCTTTCCTCCCGTGCTTTTTGTCTCGGATCAAAACCGTGTGCAAAAAATCCTTTATTTCTGCCAGAAGAACAGATATGGCACAGTCCCCTGATCGTTTCCCGTCATGGCAGACACAAATCCATATCCCATTATCAACATCACACAGGCACCGAAAGCATATCTGTGCACCTGGTTTTTTGTGCGTATCAGACTGCCCATATACACACCCTCAAAGATGGTAAAATACCACCCCACTCTGTTGAGCATGGGCACAAAATAACTCAAAAATATCAGACAGATTCCGATGCCGTAGCAGATACAAACAAACCCCAGCGCTTCCTTTTCCTCGCCGGCAAGCCGGTTCCACACGCAAAAATGCTTGTCCCTGCCGTACAAAACGTACACAAACAGCAAGGTGGCAGCAAAAAATGCGATCTTGACGGGGACCATGATGCCCACGCCCTTGCCCGTCATGGTAAAATCACCTTCGTATCTCAGCATTTTCAGCATCAGATATCCCACAACCGCAGGGGATACAAGCACTGCGGAGGCGTAAAAGATCTTTTCAATCCTTTTCAGGTTTTTCCACCGCAAAAAGCTGAACGCAAGAAACGCCACGCCCACAAGACCGGAGGTGTGAAACAGGGCAGATATCGCCACAAAAAACAGATATTTGACGTTTTTGTGATCAATCAAATAGCGTGTGGCGTAAAAAACGATGGCAATGGCGCAAAACTGACGCATGGTATTGAGGGTCATGAAGAAAAAACCCATATAATAGCAGGACGCCATTGTGCCAAAAGCCGCCACTTTTCGAAAATCCCACATGCGCATCAGCACAAAATAATTGGTCACTGCAGCGCAAAATACCAGCAAAAACTGGGTGGAGGGAATGATTTTCAAAATCGCATAGCAAAGATACTTGAAAGTCTCCTCAAGTCCGTACGCATACTGAAACTCTCCCCTGCCGATATGCTCAAAATACGTGAGATAATTGCTTGTGTCGATACCCACGCTTTCTCCCCTCAGCCCCGCAAAAAGAGAAAGAATCACCACCACGGCATAAACGCATTTTTTGTTTTCGTACCGGTCCGCAAACCGCGACAGCAGCCAGCACAGAGCAAGAACTGCCGTACAGATCAAATATGTGGCCATTTTTCGCCTTTCTGCCCGTCGGGCAATGGGGGTGCGTTATTTTTTTGCAATATTGTTTACCTGCCAGTAGAGCCGCGGCGACAGGCAGAAAAGCAGGGCTTTTGCCTTGTTTTTTCGGCTTTTTGCGTTTTGCTTCACAAAAGCTTTTTGCACAAACGGCTTTCCGTACCGGTACAGCTTTCCGTCCTGCATCAAGCTCAGATACTTGGTCACCAGAGAGTCGAGCAGAAGGTTTTTCAGCTCCTCGTCCTCCAGAGAATCGTATATCTGCTTCAACTCAAAGCAGGTTTCCGTGAGATGAGCGCAGTTCCTGCGCAGATCCTTTTGCTGTGTGATGGAGCCCTGACGAACGCAATAACCATAAACTCTTGCTCCCGTGTCAGCCACCCTTTCGGCACACAAAAACGCCCGAGGCGTAAATTGCTCGTCCTCGTGCAGGATCCCGTTTTTGAACTCCAGCCCGTTCTTCTCCAAAAACTCACGGCGGTAGCCGTACAGCCACGACGCCATGGGCATGCGGTTTTTTGACAGCGCTTGCCTGAGGTAGGTTTTACCGTTACAAACGGATTTTACGTGGTGGTGAAAAAGCTTTTTGCTTCCGTCGCTGCACTCTCCGTCAAAAACCAAGATATCATTGACACCGTCGGCAAAGTAAGCCAATTTTTCAAGTGCATCATCAAAAAACACGTCATCGGAATCCAAAAACAAAACGTATTGTCCCGTTGCCGCAGCAAGCCCCGTATTCCTTGCGTGAGACAAACCGCCGTTTGCCTTGTGTATCACACTGATCCGAGGGTCCTTTTGGGCAAGGGCATCACACAGAGACGGACTGTCATCGGTGCTTCCGTCGTTGACCAGAATTATTTCAAAATCCCCAAACCCCTGGGAGAGAACCGACTCTGCACAGCAGGCAAGGTATGGCTCCGTATTGAATACCGGAATTATAACAGAAAATCTGGGCACGGTGTTCCTTTCCGCAAAAAAACTTTTTGCGATCCTTTGGTTTTTATTTTTGCTCCCCTTCAAAGGGGGTGAGATTTTTGGATTTTTTGATTCCATCCGCCATCAAACGGAGCTTTTTTCCGTAAGAATATCCGGATTCTTTGAATTTTAAGGCAAATCTCAGCATCATGAGATATTTCATTTTTGGGAACATATACCGCAGGGCGGCTCCCTTGTCAAAAAAGAACTTGTCATTGTAACCGCAAAACCAGGTGGAGGAGTCCTTTCCGCAGCGCCCCAGCATGAAATCATAGGAGTACACCTTGAGCCCCTTGTCAAAGCAGTGCTTGATAAACATGGAATCCTCACCGGAGCCGTATATGCATCCGCCGCCAAAAAAGTGGCTGAAGCTGATGTTGTTTTTTAAAATCGACTCCCGCTTTGCGGCAACAGCAATGGCGCCGTACTTGAGAGAATTCCACAGCCGCATCCTTTTTTGAGGAACGATGCGCTTTTTGAACACCTGCCCGTTTTTTGAAAAGGAAACGCTGAACAATATCACGTCGGCGTCCTTCCAGTGATCAAAAGCCGCCGCCACACCCTCGGACAGCCCGTCGCAATACACCATATCATCATCCGCAAACAACACGATCTCCGCATCCGCCGCAAAAAGAGCGATGTTGCGGTTGAGCCCCACACCCTTGGTGTCGGTGGTGATCATTTTTACCGTTCTTCCGTTCCGTGTCACCGACTCAAACCCGTGTCTGCCCGCCTGATTGGCAATTATGGCATCGCAATCAATATTCATTTTTTCCGCAAGAGACGCATCCTCGCGGTTCATGGTAGCAACCAAAACCTGGATCCTGCTCATTCCGTCACCCGGCAACATATATTTTTACTTTCAATTTCAGCGGATACTGCGGGTATGCACGTCAAAGGTCATTCCATCCCGATATCCCTTGTATTTTTCAAATGAATTTTCCGTATCCAGCAGCAGCACGTGCTCCTTCACCTTCCGCTCCTCCTCCGGAGGAAGGGTCATAAAATCGCCGTAGATATGGGCAAGCAGCTCACGGTATTTTTGGGGCGCGGGAAATTCCCCTCCCTCAAATTTTAGGTAGCAGCTGTGAGAAAAGAGCTCCCAATCATACACGTTTTTGCCGTATCCCGATGCGCCTCCGAAAAAGCTGTGAAGGTACTCTCCTCCCTCCTGCCCGTTTTTTGCACAGACAAGAAAGGGCTTGAGAGGCAACAGACGACACAGGGACATGAACAGCTTTTTCTTTTTGCTGTCGGTGTCATAGCCCCTGTTGAAAAGAGATTTTGAAATGACGATCTTTGAGGCAAAAAACTGTATTTTTCTGCCCAAACCGCTCTTTTTGGCTCTGTCCAGCGGAAAAATGTCAATGTATATACCCTGATGAGCGTCCTCGTCTTTGGGATGGTATTTTTCAAGACAAGTGGTACCGTTGAGACGAAGCTTGGAAAAAAACATGGGCCAGTGATCGGAAAATTCCTTTTGCAAATAAAAATCGCTGCGGTTCAAAACCCCGTCCGCTTCCTCAAGAAGCCGACGGTAGTCCTCACGCAGCATAATAACGTCAAGATCGTCATCCCAGGGAATAAATCCCCCGTGGCGCACAGCGCCCAACAGAGTGCCTGCAAACAAAAAATACGGAATGCTCAATTCCTTGCACACTCTGTCAAACTCACAAAGCAGACGGTACAGGGCTTTTTGGTGTTCCATATGCAAAGATGCGTTTGTCTCAGCGCTCATTCCCGTCTCCTGAAAAAGCAAGAAATTTGATCCGCAACAGTGCGGATTTGTATAATTATAACACATATTATTGCAAAAATCAATACGTATTTCAAGATTCCGCCACCCCGGCAAAAGGCAGGGCTGCAACTATTTTCCTCAACGATTTTTTCGATTTTTAAAAGATTCAAAAACTATAGAATTTGAAAATTTTTTTGGCTGGCTTTGTTTCGATGTTTTGTTTTATTTTACAATATTTTAACATATTTTTCGCCAAATTGTTTAAAAACTCGCCGTTTTTTCCGCCGCTCAAGCTCCGTCCGCAGCCGGATTTTTGCACCTTGACACGGTTTTTTGCGGTGGGAACGGATTGAGAATGTATAATAATGTATATAAATTATGTTCCTGCTATTGACTTTGGTTTTTTGTGGTGGTATTATGTATCAGTGTAAATTTCAAAATAGGTCAATTTGCACTTTGATTTTGCAACTGCCTTTTCCGCCGCACCAAAAGGAGCGGAAAAGAAAAATATTTTTATTCAAAGTCTATTCAAAGCGGTTTTGCCCTCCAAAAAACTATGAGGTCTGATCGATTTTTGAAAGCATGAGGTCTTTATGAACATCTGGATAATCAACCATTACGCCGTCCCCCAAAAATATTTTCCTCACGTTCGCACGGCGGCGTATGCAAAATATCTCACCAGAATGGGGCATACAGTCACCATTTTTGCGGCAAGCACGGTACACAATTCCGATCTCAACCTCATCACCGACGGCTCCCTGTACAAGGAGGAGGTGGTGGACGGCATCAAGTACGTGTACGTCCGCAACAGGAATTACAGCTCCAACGGGATCGACAGGATCATCAACATGTTTCTGTTCCCCCGCCGTCTGCCAAAGGTGTGCAAGAAATATCCCAAGCCCGACGCAATTTTGGCTGTTTCCGTCACTCCCATGGCATGCATGAAAGGCATCAAGCTCTCAAAAAAATACAGTTGCAGAGGCGTTGCGGAGATTGCAGACCTTTGGCCCGAGAGCCTTTTTGCATACAACTACATGTCCAAAAAGAACCCCATTGCAAGAATTTTGTACCGCTATGAGAGGAACCTCTACAAAAAAGCTGACGCCGTCACCTTTACCATGGAGGGCGGCAGAGATTATATTATCGAGCAGGGCTGGGACACCGCCAACGGCGGTCCCATCGATATATCAAAGATACATCACATCAACAACGGTGTTGATCTTGAGGTTTTTGACGCGCTTGCAAAAGAAAAGGTTTTGACCGATCCCGATCTTGACAACCCGGATATTTTCAAGGTCATTTACACCGGAGCCATCCGAAAAGCCAACCGTATCGAGGAACTGGTTGAGGTGGCAAAGCAGTTGCGCGCAAAGGGCAAAAACAACATCAAGCTGCTGATCTGGGGTGCCGGCGACAAAGTGGAGGAGATCAACCGCTCCATCAAAGAAAACGGACTTGACAACATCGTTCTCAAGGGCTCCGTATCAAAAGACATCATTCCCTCCCTTTTGTCCAAGGGAAATCTGAACGTATACATGATTGCGGATTCGCCCTTGTTTAAGTACGGACTGAGCTTGAACAAGTCTTTTGAATATTTTGCATCCGGAAGGCCTGTGCTGGCAAACCGAAACTCCGGTTACTCCCTCATTGACAGATACCAATGCGGAAAATGCCTCCCGGAGTTTTCTCCCGAGGCAATGGCAGATGAGATCATCCGCTTTTCGGAGCTGTCCCGGGAGGAGATGGATACATATTGCAAAAATGCACGCCGTGCCGCAGAGGATTATGACTGCCGCATTCTCACCCACAAGCTCTACAACATTATTTCGGAGAAAAAATGATGAAGATCTGCCATATCACAAGCGCACACAAAAGCGACGATGTTCGCGTGTTTCACAAGGAATGCGTCTCGCTTGCAGAGGCGGGGTTTGACACCTATCTGGTTGCAAGCGGCGACTCCCGTGAGGAAAAGGGCGTCAAGGTGGTGGGCGTGGGCGCTCCTCCAAAAAAACGTCTCGAACGTGCCACAAAGTTCGCAAAAAAGGTGGTAAAAAAAGCGCTGGAGCTGGATGCGGAGGTTTATCACCTCCACGATCCCGAGCTGCTGCGGTTTGTTCCCAAGCTGTCAAAAAAAGGCAAAAAAGTGATTTTTGACAGTCACGAAAACGTGGCTGACTCCATCTCGGACAAGCAGTATCTCCCAAAATATCTCCGCAGCGTCATAAAATTTTTCTACACACGGTTTGAAAAAAACCGTCTCAAAAAATGCACCTGTGTCATCTCCGTCACCCCTCGCATCTGCGAGTATCTGCAGACAGTGTCAAAAAAAGTGTTTCAGGTGACCAATTACCCCCGACTTTCACCTCTCCCCGAGGCAAAGAACAAGGACAAAAAGCTCTTTTGCTTTGCAGGCGGCGTCTCCCCTCAATGGAACCATTCCGTGGTTCTGGAGGCGCTGGAGTCAGCGGGCGACGGTGATGCAAGTTACCGCATATTCGGCAACGGAAGCGATGCGTACGTTGAGTCCCTCAAGGCATCAAAGGGCGCGGGCTTTTTGGATTTCAGAGGAAAGATCGACCACACTCTGGTCAACGGCGAGCTGGCAAACAGCGTGTGCGGGATGGCTCTGTGCTCCTACAGCAACAACACAGGCAACAAACGGGGCACCCTGGGCAACACCAAGCTTTTTGAATACATGATGGCGGGAATTCCCGTTATCTGCACGGATTTTGACCTCTGGAAAGAGATCGTGGAAAAGCACCGCTGCGGCATCTGCGTTCCTCCAAAGGATCCCTCTGCGGTTGCCGAAGCGGTAAAATACATTATTTCCAACCCCGACAGGGCGGCGGAAATGGGCAGAAACGGCTACGAGGCCGCCAAGGAGCTGTACAACTGGAGCACTCAGGAAAAGATCCTGACCGATATCTACAACAGCATCTGAAAAAACAATTTTTAAGTCGAGGTGCGTCATGAAAGCACTCAAAATATACGGAAACGTCTGGCGCAACGCCAGCCGTGACAAGCGCGAGCTGTCCGTCCTCAAAAAGCTGGGGCTGGATGTGGCGGTGATGAGCAAGGGCGAGCCCGGAGACAAGGGACGTCACGTGGTCACCGACGGATATGACAATTTTTTGTTTACCACCCGTCCTCTGGGAGGCAGCCGTATTTTGCGGCCGGTCAACAGGATATATTCCATTTTTTGGTGGGCAAAGAGATCAAGAGCGTTTAAGGCAGACCTGCTGACCTGCCACGACCTGCCTGCCCTGATGATCGGATACCTTTCTACGCTTTTCAGATCAAAAAAGAACAAGCCCCTGCTGGTATACGACTCCCACGAGTTTGAGATCGGCAGAAGCGGCGAGCGCAGCAAGCTCCAAAAATTTTTGGTCACACGCACCGAGAGATTTCTCATAAAAAGATGCGCGCTTGCCACCATGGTCAACGACAGCATCGCAGACGAGGTCACCGCCATCCACAAGCTGAAGGAAAGACCCGCAGTGGTACGAAATATTCCCGCATATATGCCCGTTGACGAGTCCGTTATTGCAGAAACCAGAAAAGAGCTCTGCAAAAAGGCGGGGTTTGCGGATAATGCATTTATTGCCATGTACCACGGCGGAGTGGTGCCCAACAGAGGAGTGGAGACTCTGATGGAGGTCACTGCGCTGAACAGCAACATCGTATCCGTGGTGTTGGGCAACGGAGCCGATGCCTACATGGCGGAGCTGAAGAAAAAAGCCGAGGCAATGGGCATCACGGACAGAATATATTTTCACCCTGCGGTTCCCGCTGAGGAGCTGTGGAAATACACGGGTGCGGCAGACGCAGGCATGGTGATACTGAAAAACGTCTGTATCAATCACTTTTATTCACTGCCCAACAAGCTGTTTGAAAACATTCAGAGCTTGACCCCGGTGGTGGGATCGTTTTTTCCTGAAATCAGCAAGATCGTCAAGGAATACGGCATCGGGCTCACCTGTGATCCCGCCGACCCGCAGGCAATGTCAGACTGCCTCCGGCAGATGCGCTCCGACAGTGAGCTGACAAAGAAATTCAAATCCAACCTGAGGATAGCAAAAAAAGAGCTGTGCTGGGAAAAGGAAAGCGCACGGCTTGAGGAAGCATACAAGCGGATTCTTCCGCAAAAATAATGACGTTTGCCCGTTTTGGGCTTTGGAGACACCATGACAGGAGTTCATCTGAAAAACAGCAGATACCGCATAAGCAACGCATCGGGAATCAATGACGAGAACCGCAGAGAGCGGTTCCTCATCGTCACGTTTATCGTTTCCTGCGCGTTGGTTATTCTGGTGCCGGCAGTGGGACCGCTGATCAAGTTCTCGGTGCTTCCCATATCGCTCATCGCTCTGTACAGATTTGATTCTTTCAACTATCTGCTGTTCCCTCTCACCTTTCTTGACAACGCCATGGGTACGTTTTTGTTTGGAAAATTTACCCTGATGCTGTTTTATATTGCCATATTGCTTTTCAAGCTGATCACATCGGGCAAGCGTATGCCCGACCTGCGTGAAATGGCTTTTGCCACGGTTTGTGTTCTCTTTTTTGTGTACGCTTACGGCGAATACGGCAACAATTCCATAAAAATGATCATCATTATCCTTTGTATGATGATCGTGGGCAACAAGATCAAGGATGACCCCAGACGGCTGGAAAACCTTTTGTTCACTGTTTATACCTCATCACTGCTGCCCGCTCTTTCTTTTACATTTGGTCTCAGCGGAACCTACAAGACCACCGACCGTATGGCGGGATTGGGTTATTCCGACCCCAACTACGCTTCCTTTATCTGCACCCAGGGCCTCTGTGCCCTGCTCAACACCAAGTTCAAAACAAAAATAGGAAAGGTGTTTCAGTACCTCTCTGTCATTTTGATATTTGTGGGGATTTTTAGATCCGGCAGCCGATCCGGACTGCTGGTTGCCGTCTCCATCCTGCTGATGAAGGTCGTGTTTACGCAGGGTGTGGGCAAAAAGATGAGAATTATTGTATTTTCTCTTGCGGTTGCCATTCTCATTCTCTTTATTATCAGCAACGTGATTGAGATCCCCTACATGGAAGAGCTCTTGTGGCGTTGGGAGCGCACGTTCTCGTCCATCGAGAGTCAGGACTATACCCTCGCTACCGTAAACCGAAGCGATATCGCAAACGCATACATGAATCATTTTGCAAACCAGAGCTTGCTCAAGCAGGCATTTGGTTTCAACATCCCCGGATCTCCCGGGCTGGTGGCTGTTGCGGCAGATCAGGTCACTCACAATGTGTACATTGACTTTTTGATGGCTTTTGGTGTGATCGGAACGATATACATCTTTTTTCAGTTTATTTCACGGTGCATGTGGTATTTCAGGCAATACAAGGACACCTCAAACCCCAATTTCCTGACGGTTTTTGAGATGAAGCTTTCAATGGCGATATTTGGCACCTCTCTTGCCATGCTTCAGGTCTACAGCTGGTGGTTTGTATTCCTTATCTGAGGAGTGCTTTTTATGAAAAACGTCATTCTCCTTACCTCCCAGTTTCCTTTTGAAAAAGGCGAGTCATTTGTAGCTCCGGAGCTTTCTTTTGCCCAAAAAAACGGCTGTGACCTGGAGATCGTTGCCGTCAACAAGACCAAGGAGGGCGAGTTTTGCCACCCTGTCCCGGAGGGAATAAAGTGCGGCACCTTGTTCAAAAAGCCCTTTTCTCCCTTTTTAAAGGCGTTTTTTACCATATCCTGCTTTTTCAAAAAGCATTTTTGGCAGGAGCTGTCGTTTTTGAGAAAAAAAGGGAAACTGTCACCGGCAACCCTGCGAAACCTGACTGCCTTTGTGTCACGTGGCGCACGCATTGCAAAAGCACTGGAAAAGAAATACGGAAGCATACTGAAAAAATCTCCCGGCAACACGGTTTTTTATTCCTACTGGATGGTGGACTTTTGCTACGCCTCCGCACTGCTGGCAAAAAAATACGGAGTCAAAGCCGTGACCAGAGCCCACGGCGGAGATCTGTACGCAGAGCGTCACAAGGGCGGATATGCGCCCATGAGGCGGTTTTTGATAGACAATCTTGACGGCATCTACCCCGTTTCCACAGACGGGGAGCGCTACATAAAAGCGGAGTTTGGCGACAGGCAAAACGTCATCACCAAGCGGCTGGGCTCTTTTAACAAAAGCGGAGAACGCACCGCCTGCAACAAAGACACCCTCTTTAGGGTGGTCACCTGCGCCTATATCATTCCTCTCAAGCGGCTCCCGCTGATCGCAAAAGCGCTTTGCGAGATCACCGACCGTGCCGTTGAATGGGTTCATTTTGGTGACGGCCCCAACGCCCATGAGCTGCTGGAGCAGACCCACAGTCTGCCGGATAATATTTCATTTGTTTTTATGGGCAACAGGAAGAATACGGAAATTATGGAATTTTACCGCACAAACGACGTGCACCTGTTTGTCAACGCAAGCTCCACCGAGGGACTGCCCGTGTCAATCATGGAGGCGGCATCTTTTGGGATTCCCGTCATTGCCACCGACGTTGGCGGCACCCACGAGGTGGTTCATCACGGAGGCAACGGCTTTTTGGTTTCGCCAAATCCCGATGCCGGGACCCTGGCGCAGGAGATCCGCAAAGTGATCTACATGGAAACCAACGACTATGCCGCGCTTCGAAAAAACGCCCGTGCGCTTTGGGAATGCTTTTTTGACGCAGAGAAAAATTATGACGAATTTTACAGGATCATCTGAGGAATCGGAATGAACAAATGGACGGTTTTTCGGGCATACGACCCGAGGTATGAGAATATTTTTTCCGCTCCCGACACACACAAAGTGATTGCACGCGGAAACCTCCGCGCATCTTTTTTTGCAGACGGACGGTTTGAGGGAGATTGTGCCTTTTTTGAGGACGGAAACGAGCTTTTGCTGCTGGACGGAGTTATTCTCAACTCGACCGAGCTCAAGGAAGCTGCAGACGTATCCGATATGCCCTCTCTTGTTTCTGCATTAAAAAAAGAAGATCCGCTGTTTTTCCGCAGGTTTATCGGTCCATTTTGCGGAGTGGTTGCGGACACGGAGAGTGACTCTCTTTCAGCGTTTGGCAACCAGACGGGAGACGGTATAATTTTTTATTACAACGACCGTCATTTTTGCGCCGTTTCCAATGATTTTCTTTCGGTTTTGGAGCTCTGCAAAAAGGCAGAGGTGCCTCTCACCTTCAACCCCGTTGCCGCAAACCAGATCCTCTCCATGGGCTGTGTGGTGGAGGGAAACACCTACGTCAGCGAGATACACAAATCCAATCCCGGCAAGGTCGTCACGCTGTCAAGGAACGGAGCGACAGAAAATATCTACCACAGGTTTTCCAACAAGCCGAAACAGATGACGCTTGACGAGGCGGTGGAAAGAGTTGATTCCGCTTTTCAAAAGGCGGTGAAGCGCTGCTTTGACAAGGATCTGGAATACGGATATTCCCACCACCTTGCGGACATGAGCGGCGGACTGGATTCCCGCATGACCTCTTTTGTGGCAAAAAAACTGGGATATGACAACATCACAAATATCTCCTACTCAAAAAACGGCTCACAGGAATCCGAGTATGCCCGTCTTGCCGCCGAGGCAATGGGCAATGAGTGGCAGTTTCGATCACTGGACGGAGTGGAATTTATTTACGACGTTGACAGCATCGTAAAAAAGAACTACGGGCTGGCGTATTATGCAGGCATCACCGGCGGCGAGCGTTTTTTGGCAGAGCTGGATTTCAAAAAATTTGGGCTTGAGCACACGGGCCAGCTGGGGCTTGTGCTGAGCTCCTACTCCGACTCTCCGGATGAGATGCGAGCGCTCAATGCGGACTGCATGGTGCTGACAAAGGGTATCGACCCCATGCTGACGCAGACAGAGGAATACGAGAACAACGAGATTTTTACAAAATATCTGTCGGGGTTTCAAAAAACCCTCACCACCCACTTTGTACGGAGACATTACACCACGGCGGTGGCACCTTTTATTGACGTGGAATTTATGGAGACCTGCCTTGAGATTCCGCTGGAATACCGCTGCGGACACAAGCTGTACTGGGCGTGGCTGGACAAAAAGCACCCCGATGCCGCAGCCATTCCCACCACCAGACAGCGTCCTGCCTCAAGGGCAAAAAAAGAGTGGGCGCATATCAAACGAGGGGTAAAAAACCGTGTCAGACGCATGCTGAAAAAGCTGGGACTGGTCAGATCCGGATACGCCTCCCAAAACATGAACCCCTTTGATTTTTGGTACGACACAAAGCCGGAAATGCGGGATTTTGTAGAAAACTATTTCAAGGAAAACATTGCCTTTTTTGATTATATTCCCGAAACAAAAAAGCTGCTGGAGGACAATTTTGTCGGCAAAAAGGTGTCCTCAAAGCTGACGGTGCTGACGGTGCTGGCGGCTGCAAAAAACTTTTTTTGATAATAATTTTTCGTTGCTTCGAAAGGGCAAAAAATGAGTTCCAAGCTGAAAAAATACATAAAAAAAGCCCTCTCATCAGCGAAACGGCTGATAAAAGGCGGATTTTTGCATATTCTCAGCGGAAACGTGCTGAACAAGGCCATTTCCATGATATCCAGCGTGGTGATTGCCAAGCTGGTGAGCAAGACCGACTATGCCTACCTTTCCTATGCGGATACTCTGTATTCCTATATCTCGCTGCTATCCGGCATGGGGCTTTCCACCGCCATCCTCAAGTTCTGCTCGCCTCACAACCCCGATGAGGAAAACAAGGCGTATCTCTCTTACGCCGCCACGAGGGGTTCGGCTTTTGAGCTGTTGGCGTCATTGGTTTTGTGTGTTGCGGTGACGTTTGCGGATATTCCGTACCCCAATGCAAGAATGTACGTCTGGGCGCTGTGCCTGTATCCTTTTATCCACTGTATTTTTCTCACCGTCACAAATTATATCCGTACCCTGCGTGAAAACAAACGCTACGCAAAAAGCGCAGTGCTTCAATCACTGTCGGTGTGTCTGCTGAGCATCGGATTTGTTTTGATTTTTGACGCCGTGGGCATTGTAGCGGCAAGATACGCAGGTGCGGTGATTGCGCTGATATACCTGCTGCCGTTTGTGGTGAAAAAGCTGGGCGGGATCAAGCCCTCTCCCATTCCGAATGAAAAGAAAAAAGCGCTCTGGAAAATGAGCATTTCTCTGATGGTTGCCAACCTGTTTTCCTCCATGATGCCCCTCAACGAGGCGTTTTTGGTGGACAACATGATCCGTGACGAGATCATTACCGCCAATTTCAAGGTGGCTGGGATATTTCCCAGAATGCTGCTTCTCGTGGCAGGCGCCATCACGGTGTATTTCTTCCCCGTCGTGGCTCAGACCAAGGACTGGCGGGAGATCCGGAAAAAAACATACAAGATCGGTGTTTTTACGGCAATTTTTATGTTTTTTGTGGCTGCCGCGGGAGTTGCGCTCACCCCTGTCGCCATCCGTCTTCTCTACGGTCAAAAATACGTTGACGCCATTGAGATCTCCTATATTCTCTGGGCAATGAGGGCTGTCAACTGCTGTCTGCGGTTTGTACCGGGAAACATGCTTCCCGCCGTAGGCCGCACAAAATTTAACGCCTGGGTTGCCGCCATATCCTGCGGCGCTCAGATACTGTTGGACTATCTTTTTATCAAAAAATTCGGCATCTACGGCGTAGCTTACGGGACCATCATCGTTCACGTAGTGTCGGGTATTGCTTACTGGGTATATTTTTCTGCAGTGTGCAAAAAAGAAATTGCGTTGCAGGACGCAAGAGCCGCTGCGGATTCTTAAAATAAAAATTGTATTTAAGCGAGGAAAAAAATGAAACAGCAACTTCTTTCCAAAATCAAAAACAAGGAGATCGTCTGCGGCGTGGTGGGACTGGGCTACGTGGGACTTCCCCTTGCGGTCGAAAAGGCAAAAGCGGGATTCCGCACCATCGGATTTGACGTTCAGCAAAAAAAGGTTGAGCTTGTAAATCAGGGTTCAAACTATATCGGTGACGTTGTGGATTCTGATCTTGCACAGCTTGTTCGTGACGGCATTCTTTCCGCCACTACCGATTTTTCTTTCATAAAAGACGTTGATTTTATTGCAATCTGCGTTCCCACTCCTCTTGACACTCACCAGCAGCCCGATATCAGCTACGTGCGTGATTCGGCAATCGCAATCTCAAAACATCTGAAAAAGAATACCATGGTAGTGCTTGAATCCACCACTTATCCCGGCACCACCGAGGAACTGATAAAGCCCATTCTGGAAGAGGGCTCCGGACTGGTGTGCGGTGAGGATTTTTATCTCGGATTCTCTCCCGAGCGTGTTGATCCGGGCAACCTGATCTACAAAACAAAAAACACCCCCAAAGTGGTGGGCGGTGTAGGCGCCGATGCCACCGAGGTCATCGCAGAGATGTACCGCTCGGTGCTTTCGGGCGATGTGCACACCGTTTCATCCCCCGCTGTGGCTGAAATGGAAAAGATCCTGGAAAACACCTACCGCAATATAAACATCGGACTTATCAACGAGATCGCAATGCTCTGCCACCGCATGGGAATCAGCGTGTGGGAGGTTGTTGACGCCGCAAAATCCAAGCCCTATGGTTTTCAGGCGTTCTATCCCGGTCCCGGTCTGGGAGGCCACTGCATTCCGCTTGACCCCTATTATCTGAGCTGGAAGGCAAGAGAATACGGATTCCACACATCTATGATCGAGAGCTCCATGATGATCAACGACCGTATGCCCGAGTACTGCGTTGACAGAGCTTCACGTATTCTCAACAGATTTCAAAAATCCCTCAACGGCTCCAGAGTTTTGGTTCTGGGCGTTTCCTACAAGCAGGACATCGACGATTACCGTGAGTCTCCCGCTATCCGCGTTATTGAAAAACTGCTGCTGACAGGCGCAAACGTGGAGTATTTTGATCCCTGGGTCCCCTCTTTCAGAGACGGAGAGCTCTCTATGACAGGTATCCCCGCGCTCACTCCCGAGGCAGTGGCAGAATATGACCTTGTGATGGTTACCACCGCTCACTCCAACGTGGATTATCCCATGGTACAGCAAAACGCAAAAGCTATCTTTGATACCAAAAACGTTATGAAAAACGTTACTCCCAGAGACAATATCGAGGTATTGTAATGAAGATCGTCACCGTGGTGGGCGCACGCCCGCAGTTTATCAAAGCAGCCGCCGGCTCCCGTGTTTTTTCCCGCGAGCTGGAGGAGATTCTGGTTCATACGGGTCAGCATTATGACCCCAACATGTCCGATATTTTTTTTGAAGAAATGGGGATCCCCAAGCCCAAATACAATCTTGGTGTAAACGGCGGATCCCACGCCTCTATGACAGGCACCATGATGCAAAAAATTGAGGAAATTTTGATTTCCGAAACACCGGATGCTCTTTTGGTCTACGGTGACACAAACTCCACTCTTGCCGCATCTCTTGCGGCGGTCAAGCTCCGCATTCCCGTGATCCACGTGGAATCCGGCAACCGTCTCGGCACACTGGACAATCCCGAGGAGGTCAACCGTATCTGCACAGACCATATCTCCTCCCTGCTTTTCTGCGCCACCGACGATGCATACAAAAAGCTGGAAGCAGAGGGGCTGGCAGACAGAGCCCACGTGGTCGGAAACATCATGTACGACTCTTTCCTCCATTTTGCGGACAAGCCCATGCCAAAGGAGAGCATCACCCTTCTTGACGGCTCCCCTGCGGAGATTCCCGACGAATTTTATTACATGACCTGCCATCGACAGGAAAACACTTATTCCGACGAGCCCCTGACGGAGATCATGGCGGCAATGAACTCGCTGGATGCAAAAACCGTGTACCCCGTCCATCCCCGCAACAAGGAGCGCGCTGCCCGTATCTGCAGGGAGCAGGGGTTTGACAACGTGATTCTCATCAATCCCGTGCAGTATTCTGCCTCGGTGTGGCTGACAAAAAATGCCAAAAAGATCGTTACGGATTCCGGCGGACTTCAGTGCGAGGCATTTTATGCCGGCGTGCAGTGTGTCTTTGTATTTGACCATGCCGCATGGCCCGAGACTCTGGTGGGCAACCGCAACCAGCTGGCAAAGCCCGACAGAAACGATATTCTGAAAAAGCTGTCCGCAGTGCAGATCATCGACCCTGAATATCAGCCCTTTGGCGACGGACACGCAGCAGAAAAGATTTTGAGTATTATAATGGATTGGAAGGGTAAAAAAGCATGAAATACGCGCTTATCGGTTGCGGAAGAATTGCAACCAACCACATCAAAGCCGCTGTGAACAATCAGCTGGAGATCGCCGCTGTTTGTGATATTATTCCCGAAAAATGTGACCTCCTGCTGGCAAAGCACGGGTTGGAAAACAACACAAGCATCAAAAGATACGCCGATTATACCGTGATGCTTGACGAGATCAAGCCCACTCTGGTGAGCATTGCCACCGAGAGCGGTATTCACGCCGAGATCGCGCTTGCCTGCATCGACAGAGGTATCAACGTTATTATCGAAAAGCCCATGGCAATGAACATGGCCGATGCGGACGAGATCATCAGACGCTCCCGTGAAAAGGGCGTCAAGGTCTGCGCCTGCCATCAAAACAGGTTTAACAAAGCGGTTCAGCAGACCCGCACCGCAATCGAAAGCGGTCGGTTTGGCCGTATGTCCCACGGCTCCATACACGTGCGCTGGAACCGCAACAGGGATTATTATGATCAGGCAACCTGGAGAGGCACTTGGGCACAGGATGGCGGATGTCTCATGAACCAGTGTATCCACGGCATCGACCTTTTGAGATGGATGCTGGGCGACGAGGTGGAGGAGGTATACGGCACCACCAAGCAGCAGTTCCACGATTATCTGGAGGCAGAGGACTTGGGAATGGCAGTGGTCAGATTTAAAAACGGCTCCGTTGCCACCATCGAGGGCACCGTAAACGTGTTCCCCCGCAACCTGGAGGAGACTCTCTATCTCTTTGGCGAGAAGGGCACCGTAAAGATCGGCGGCACCTCCACCAACAATATTGACGTGTGGAACTTTGCTGACGAGACCGATGAGGACGAGGCAAACAAAAATCTGTGTGAGGCAACCAGCAACGTATACGGAAACGGACACACTGCTCTGTTTGCCGACGTTATGGACGCCATCAATGAGGACCGTGACCCATACGTGGATGCCGTTGCGGGAAGAAACGCACTGGAAATGGTGCTTGCTATCTACAAGAGCCGCAAAACGGGGCTTCCCGTGAAGCTTCCCCTGACAGATTTTGCCTCCACGGACATGAAAGGGGAATTCTGATGTCCGACCATTTTGTTCACGAAAGCAGCTACGTTGACGAAAACGTTTTGATCGGAAAAGGCACAAAAATCTGGCATTTTTGCCATATTCAAAGCGGCGCCGTCATCGGCGAGAACTGCTCGCTTGGTCAAAACGTCAACGTTGCCAACAACGTGCGTATCGGCAACGGAGTCAAGATACAAAACAACGTTGCGGTATATGAGGGAGTGGAGCTGATGGACCACGTTTTTTGCGGACCGTCCTGCGTTTTTACCAACGACCTCACCCCCCGTGCCAAGTACCCAAAGGGACGGGCAAACTATAAAAAAACACTTGTAAAAACAGGAGCCAGCATCGGCGCCAACGCCACCGTGGTGTGCGGACACACCGTGGGAAGCTGGGCTCTCATCGGAGCGGGTGCCGTGGTTGCCTGCGACGTGCCCGATCACGCTTTGATGCTGGGTGTTCCGGCAAAAATACGGGGCTGGGTGTGTGAGTGCGGCGAGCTGTTGAAGGACGGGCTGAGCTGCTCTCATTGCGGCAGAAATTACATTGAATCCCAAAACGGGCTGAAGGAGATCTGATTTTTATGCAATTCCGTGATCTTTCCAGACAGTATCAAGCGCTCAAATCAGAAATTGACGCAGGTATTGCCGAGGTTATCAACAGCACAAGATTTATTTTTGGACCCCAGGTGGAGCAGCTTGAAAAGGAGCTGGCGGACTATGTTGGTGTAAAACACTGTATTTCCTGCGCCAACGGCACCGATGCACTTATTCTGGTGCTCAAGGCATGGGGCATCGGCGAGGGCGACGCTGTGTTTGCTCCCGATTTTACCTTTTTTGCCACGGTAAACTGCGCTATGGGACTGGGTGCCGAGACAATCACGGTGGATATTGACAGCCGTACATTCAACATGTGCCCCGAGGCACTGGAAAAGGCAATCATCCGCACCATAGAAGAGGGGCGCCTCACTCCCAAAGTTATCATTCCCGTTGACCTTTTCGGTCAGTGCGCCGATTATGAAAAAATTATTGCCATTGCAAAAAAATACGGGCTTTTGGTGCTTGAGGACGGAGCCCAAGGCTTTGGCGGAAGCATCAACGGACGCAAGGCATGCTCCTTTGGCGATGCCGCCACAACATCTTTCTTCCCCGCAAAACCCCTTGGCTGTTACGGCGACGGCGGCGCTGTTTTTACCAACGACGACGGGCTTGACGAGGTTTTGAGATCCATCCGTGCTCAGGGCAGATCGCCTGAGGACAAGTATGACAACAGACAGACAGGTCTCAACTCACGGCTTGATACCCTGCAGGCAGCCATTCTGCTGCCAAAATTCCACGCTTTCAGAGATTATGAGATCGATGAAGTAAACCGTGTTGCGCATACATACACGGAGCTTTTGAAGGACGTGGTGGTGACACCGCTGGTTCCCGAAGGATTTGTTTCCAGCTGGGCGCAGTACACCATTTTGCTTGAGGACAGAAAAACAAGGGACGCTCTCCAGCAGCACCTCAAATCAAAAAATATTCCCTCAATGGTATATTATCCAAAAGGAATGCATTCTCAAACCGCTGTAAAAAATGCGGGATTTGACAAGGGCGATTTTTCCAACACCAACCGCGTGACGGACACCTGTCTTTCTCTGCCAATGCACCCCTATCTCACAACAGAAGAGATCACACAGGTGGCAGATGAAATAAAAGCGTTTCTCAAAAAATAAAAAATCCTTTTTTTAAAAAAAGGGAGGACAACCTCATGAACAGCTCTCCAGCGGCAATTCTTCTTTGTGCCGGCAGAGGCACCCGCATGAAGGACGACCGTACCCACAAGGTGTGCTATGAAATTGCGGGAAGACCTGCCATTCTGCGGCTTATTGACAACCTGAAGCAAGCGGGCGTGTCCCGTTTTGTGGTGGTGGTGGGATCAAAAGCAGACAAGGTCATGGACTGCCTCGACGGTGTCGAGGGAGTGGTGTACGCATACCAAAAGACACAAAACGGTACGGGAAACGCCGCCTATATCGGACTCAAGGCACTGAGATCTACGGGTTATACAGGCAACGCTTTTGTTTGTATGGGCGACAAGATCATCGACCCTTTGGTTTTTAAATGGCTGATAGAAGAATTTGGCCCGGGAGACAGCGCTGTTTTTGCAGTTACTCCAAAAGACCGCAACCCCTCCGGCGGCAGAGTGCTGATGAAAAACGGGAAGGTCTGCGGTATCATCGAGCAGATGGATTCGTATCTGAGACATATTTCCACACTGCTTCCCCTTGATGAATCGGAGCTTGAAAATGCTGTCGGTTCCTTTGGACTCAGCGAGAAAAAGAGCGCAAAACTGCTGGAATCTGCAAAAAAGCTGACGAGCGTGATACCCACAGAGCTTTGCGGACACAAATTCAGTCCCAAAGATATCGAGTCGGGAAAATACGTCAACTCCGCCACTTATCTGGTGGACGTGGACACTGCGTTGTCTGCCCTGTCCAACCTCAGCTCAAACAACGCACAGGGCGAGCTGTACATGACAGACGCCATCAACGATCTTTCTGCCAACGGCGGCACAAAGATCGTTCCCGTCACAGAACCCCACATGCTGCTGACCTACAGCACCATGGAGGAGCTGATAAAGCTTGAAAAATACTTTGCTTCCCACGTGAGCCGCCGGATTCCGAAAGCAAGCGAGCTTTTGGATCGGATTCGCCGCCGTGACAGTGGTATGGAAGCAAAATTTGTTGAGATATACGGCAACGACAGCCGGCTTTTGGCGGAGCGCAGAGAAAGCTATATCCTTTTGCTGGAACGGTTTTTGGAGCGGTTTGGCGACAGAGAAATTTTGATCGCAAGGGCTCCCGGCCGTCTCAACGTAATGGGACGCCATATTGAGCATCGGGGCGGAAGCATCAACGTACTCACCATCAGCCGTGAAATGCTGGTGGCGGTTTCGCCCACCGAGGACGATGTTGTTACCATCTCCAACGTAAAGGATGGATTTGAGGATTATAGCTTTTCCATTCTGGATCACATAAAAAAATACGACACCGAAAACTGGCTGGAATTTATTGAATCTGCCTCCATCACCTCCGTTGTGGAACAGCACAAAGGTGATTGGATCAACTATGTCAAGGCCGCCATCCTTCGGCTTCAGCTTGGTGACAGAAAAAAAGCTCTGTGCGGCATGAACATGATGTTTTTGGGAAACATCCCCATGGCAGCAGGACTTTCCAGCTCCTCCTCCATTGTGGTCTCCACCATGGAAGCGGCAGTTGCCCTCAACGGCATCGAGCTGGATCGAAGCGAATTTATACGCCTGTGCGGTGAGGGAGAATGGTTTGTGGGCTCACGGGGCGGTGCAGGCGACCACGCCGCAATGAAATGCGGAAGCGCAGGAAGCATTACCCATCTTTATTTCAACCCGTTCTCTGTAGGAGAATCGGTTCCTTTTCCCGAGGATTACCGTCTCATTGTTGCCAACAGCTTTGTGGAGGCAAAAAAGAGCGCGGGAGCAAAGGATATTTTCAATTCAAAGATTGCAGGGTACGAGTTTGGCCTGATGCTGCTTAAAAAGAATTTTCCGCAGTATGCCGAAAAAATGAAAGTGCTCAAGGACGTCAATCCCAAAACTCTGTCTGTTCCCCCGTCCAGAATCTACGAGATGCTCATCACCCTTCCCGAGCGGATGACTGCAGAGGAGGTAAGACAGGCACTCCCGGAGGAATCCGACCGTATCGAAAGAATTTTTAAAACCCACACTCCGCCGGAGTTTTATGATATTCGCAGTGTGGTTCTGTACGGCATCGCCGAGTGTGAGAGAAGTGAATTTTGTATCCGGTGTCTCAAAAGCGGAGATATTTCCCGCTTGGGCGAACTGATGAACACCAGCCACAACGGCGACCGCGTGGCATCAGGGGACAAAAAATACGATTATTCCGCCAACGAGCTGTATCTCTACCGTCTCATCAACGATCTGAAAAGCGAGCATCCCGCCAAGGTGTCAAACGCACAGATCCACAATCAGCCGGGCGGATATGCCTGCTCCACTGCCGATATTGACGGACTTGTGGACAGCGTTCTTGCCCAAAAAGGCGTTCTGGGGGCACAGCTCTCCGGCGCAGGGCTTGGCGGATGCATCATGATTCTTGTCAAACGCGAGGATGCGGATTCTGTCATTGATTTTATAAACAAAACATACTATAAACCCAGAGGATTTCGCAACGGTGCAGAGATTTTTTCTGTTATTGCGGGCTCGGGAGTGGTTGACTGATCAAGATATTTTCAATAACTTATCAAAAAAGGAGGCAAGAGCATGAACCAAGAACACCGCCTGTTGCTGGCACTGCTGGCAGAAGAACTTTTTGGCGTTTGTGTGCCCTTTTGTGCAAAAGGAACAGATTGGCGTGCTCTGATGACCGAGGCAAAGCGCCACAGTGTCATGCCTCTGCTTTTGGGAGGGCTCACCGCTCACAGCAGTGAGTGGGAGGTTCCTGCCGATCTGATAAAACAGCTCAAATCGCTCACTGTTTCCACCATGCTCAAGGGAGACAAGCTCCTTGAGACAGAGGAGGAGATTCTCTCCCGTCTCATCCAAAGCGGGATTCCCGTATCTGTGCTCAAGGGCGCAAGCGTTGCCGCCTGCTATCCCCGCCCCGAGCTGAGAGTGCTGGGAGATATTGACCTTTTGCTGCCGGAGGAACGGCTGGAGGAGGGCGCAGAGCTGCTGCGTGAAATGGGTTTTTGCCAATCGGAGGCGGCAGAGGATCATGATTTTCACATCGCTCTGGAAAAGGACGGTGTGTTTGTGGAACTTCACCGCTCCGTATCTGTTTTTCCAAACAACGATTGCGGAAATTTTTCAAAAAAGCTTTTTGATTCCGCCCTTGACCGCACCTGCACCGCCGCTCTGAAGGGAAGGCAGTTTAACGTGCTGGCACCAAAATTTCAGCTTTTGTCGCTGCTGTTCCATACAGAACGGCATATGCTCACCTCCAGCGTTGGTCTGCGGCAGCTGTGCGACTGGGCAATCAGCGCAAATTATTACAGCAAAATGCTGACAGATGAGGACAAAAAGGATTTTGAATCCTGCGGAATGTGGAAGTTTGGTTCTGCCCTGTGCGGGGTCTGCCACAAGCATCTGGGGATGCCCATGCCGGAGTTTTTTTGCGGAACAAAGGAGGAGCTGTGGGATCGGCTCACGGAGGATCTGCTGGAGGGAAGCAACTTTTTTTACCAGAGCAGAGAGAGACGGCTGAGCTCACACTTTGTGGGCGGTGCGTCAAGCGAGGACAAGGGACGCAAATCCGCTTTTTCCGCCATGATTTCCCGCCTCAACACAAAAGCGTACAACCGATACCCTATCACAAAAAAATGCCCCATCCTTCTGCCCGTGTTTTGGATATACATTCCTTTTTTGTCCTTGATGCGGATATTGTTCAAAAAGCAGGAGGCGGATATCGGACAGGTGATGAAAAGCGCAAAAAAACGAAACCGCCTCTACGATGATCTGAAATTATTTGAAAAAAAATGATTTTTTGATCAACAGAAAAAAATTTGTTTCTACCTATTGGGTATGTTTTGAAAAAAATTCCCATGGAATCCACATTATATAGTGTTTCAAAAATGTTTTGACAAAACAGCCCGAAAATTCCGAAAAACCTCTTGACAACAGGAGTTTTTGGGGGTATAATAAGTGAGAATCAAGTAGCATCTGGGTTTTTGCCCGTACGATAAACAACAAGGTGACTGATTATGAAAAAGTATTATTCGGAGCCCGAACTCAATATCATCGGTTATGATTTCCGTGACGTTGTATCCGCATCCCCTGCAAATGATGCGTCACTTGCAATTTCCGACGGCGACAACGGCGTCACTCTGCCCCCCGACTGGTGGGATTGATCTGCGCGTATTATTTGATATTATAGAGAGAGGTACTATGCCATGAACAAGATTTACACCGAGCCCAAGATCACTTTCGTTGAGTACGATATGACAGATGTCATTTCTGCTTCTCTGGCTGTTGTTGAGGGTGACAATACCACAAAAGCTCCTACTGCTTGGTGGGACAACTGATTTATTGCAAGCTTTCAAAAAGACACCTTTTCAGGTGTCTTTTTTGTTCTTCCGCAGTTCAAAAAGCCACCTGAAATCAAGCACTTTTTTTGCAAAGTCAGCCCCGCTGTGATTGACACAAAAAACAATGTGTGTTATAATGAACGTGGATTTGTATAGGAAGAACCAAAAGGTGACAAAAACAGACTTTTTGCTCGTTTGCAGGCAAAAAAACATCATGTTTCTTGCTGTTTTAAAAAACGATTTATTTTTGTATATTGGAGAACGCCATGAGCGAAAGATATGACAAAAAGCAATCCCCCAAGGTGCCCGACGAGGGACTTTTTGTGGGCAGAAACGCCGTGACAGAGCTTTTGAAAAGCGGACGCACGGTGGACAGAATTTACATATCGGGTCAGCAGGACGGCGTTTTGGCAAAAATTCGCTCTCTTGCCCGTGAGGCAAGGATACCTCTGGTGGATACCGACAACCGCAAGCTGGATGCTCTCAGCGGCGGAGCCGTACATCAAGGAGTTATTGCCGTGGCGGCAGAGACCGACTATCTGTCGGTGACAGAGCTTCTGGAGCTGACGGAAGAAAACGGCCAAAAGCCATTTTTTGTCATTTGTGATTCCATCAACGACCCTCACAATCTGGGCGCCATCATCAGAAGCGCTCTCTGTGCCGGTGTCAACGGGATCATCATTCCAAAAAGACGCTCGGTAGGCGTAAACGGCACTGTGGCAAAATCCAGCGCAGGCGCCGTGTTCTCAATGCCTATTGCCCGGGTGTCAAACCTTGTTTCCGCCATCAGGACCCTCAAGGACAGCGGCGTCTGGATCTGGGCGCTGGAGGCAGGCGGTACTCCTTACTATCAGCAGGATTTCAAGGGCTCTGTAGCTCTTGTGCTGGGAAGCGAGGGGGAGGGCGTGTCCGACCTAATCAAAAAAGAAAGTGATTTTATCACAGGCATTCCCATGTACGGAAGTGTCAATTCACTCAACGTCTCTGCGGCAGGCGCCGTTGTGATGTTTGAAGCCGCAAAACAGCGGAACACATAAAAAGCAGGTGAAACCCAATGGCCGATCAAAAAAAACAACCGGATATACTTGAGATCCTGCGACAGGCAGAGGAAAAAAACCGGTCCGACATGAAGCTGGAGCGCGACGCACCCAAGCCCGAGCTCCAAAAAACCCTTGTAGCGGACGAGCAGTCAAAGAAAAAGCAGACCAAGGTCACAAAGCGCATCAACGCCGAGACCGCCGAGCTGATCGATATGTACAGCACCCGCCCTGTGGCGGACAAACTCACCGACACCCAAAAGCTCCGCATGAAGCTGGCAGAGCAAAACGAGGGCAGTGAGCTGTTGGAATACGTTGCCGACAGCAGTGAAAAAAAGCCCAGCCAGCGTGTGGAAAAGCTGTACAAAATGATCAACGACGCCAAGACACGCACACTGTCCGAGGGTGAAAAGCTGCCTCCGGCCGCTTTTGCGGAATACCGTTTTGTGGACGAGGCAGAGGTTCCCAAATTTGAGGAATATACCCAAGAGGAAATGTTTCCGTTGGGAGACACTCTCCGCGTGGGAGCCGAGGAAAAGGAGCAGGAAACGGCAAGCTTTGACTCGGGATATGAGGAGCTGACTGAAAAAGTCACGGGACGTGATCTTCATTTTGAGGAAGAAGAAACAGAAGGTCAGGTAAAATTTGTTACCGATGACGACAAACTCACCCTTTTGGGAGAAGAAGCACTTGACGAAACAGACATCAATCTGCGGCTGGCGTTTGAAATGATGGAGGACGAGGATGGACGTCTGGATCAACTGGCAAAACAGACCGAATCCTCAAAAAAACGTTCTCGAGAGCCCGAGGAAACAAAGCTGAGATACACAGACCGCAAGCAAAACGGTGTTATTTCCGCCCTTTTGACAAAGCGCGTCCGCACGTCCATGCTCAAGCTTATCATCGTTTCCGTGCTAACGGCAGCCATCCTGTTTTTGGAGCTGGCTACCAAGGACAGCAGCATTCATTCTGATTTTACAAAACAGGGCAGATACGGGATTCTTTATATCCTCATTGACCTTCAGCTCTTGTTCTTTATCGCTCTTACCATGCTGGATTCTATCCGCAACGGTATCAAGGGTATCACCACGTTTCGGCTTTCTACAGACAGTCTTTTGGCCATCTCTGTGTTTTTTGCCGCTGCGTATTCGGTGGTGATAATGTTTACCGATCCGTCGGCAATCGACCTGCGGTTGTACAATCTTCCCGCCGCTTTTTGTTGCTTGTGCAGCGCCCTCATCAACTTGTTGGACGCAAAAAAGAACCTGCGCTGTTTCCGTGTGGTGGCAGTCAAAAAACCAAAATACACTGCCTGCCAGCTGGGAAGCGACGCAAAGGAAGCCGACGAATTTTACAAGTACCTCTTTGAGGACAGCGAGCTCTACACTGTCAAGAGAGCGGATTTTGTTGACGGATTTATGGAGAGGATCGAAAAACGTCCCAAGTCCGAGGATATATTCAACTTTTTGGTTCCGGCCATCTTTTTGGCAGGAGTGGCTCTCTTTGTCACTCTGGCTGTGATGGGGTATGCTCCGGTTGATTCCTATGCCGCTTTTTCCATTCTCATTGCGGCAAGCATGCCCGCCACCGCTTTTTTTGCCAACAACCTTCCCCTCATCTCCGCAAACCGTGTGGGCAAGAGGTTTTCCACCGCTTTTGTGGGCAACGCCGTATCGGAAGAATACGCTCAGGCATCGGTGCTGTCCTTTGCAGACACCGAGGTGTATCCCGCCAACCTGGTAAAGATTACCAATATACGTATGTACGGTGATTTTCGGATCGATGCCATTCTCACCGATCTTGCAAAGCTTTTTGGACACGTGGGAGGCCCTCTGTCCAAGGTTCTTGCCGCAACTATTACCGAAAAATTTGATTCGCCCGCCCTTATCCGCACCATTGAGTGCGCCAATGACGGGCTCTGTATCGCAATGGACGGCCGCAACTACTTTTTGGGCAAGAAGTCATATATGCGCAGATACCGCTTTGACTGCCCTGTTGATGACGGCGACGACGCATACGAGCGCACCAACGGCTCCATCATGTACGTGGTTGTCAACGACAAGCCCGCCGCCAAGCTGTACATCAAATATACCGTAAATCCTCTCTTTGAAGCACTTTTGCGCGAGATGTACAAAGCCAATCTTTGCGTAGGCATCAAGACTCTTGACCCCAACATCAACAACGATCTGATAAACAGAGCTGTTTCTTTCAAAAAATGCCCTGTCTCCGTGCTGAGGAGCAACAGCCCTCAGGAGGTGGCGGGAGAGGTGCAACGGCTGGACAGCGGCATCGTCTGTTCCTCGTCGCTTCACAGCTTTTTGACCATGTTTGCTCTCTGTGACAAGGCAAAACACGTTACAAAAAGCAATTTTATTATCAGCTCCGTCAGTGTTTTTCTGTCCTTTGCGGCAGTTGCATTCCTTGCCATCACAGGCGACGTAGGTGCCATAACCTCTCTCCACGCAGTGGCTTTTCAGCTGTTTTGGCTGCTGCCCGTATGGCTGGTATCATTTTTTATGATGTAAATGGCAAAATATATGCATTTTTTTGGTGATATGACCGAAAAATGCTTATTTTGCACTTGATTATTTGGGTCAAATCATATATAATAATTCTATATGCTACAAACTTTATCGGAGGAACCCATAGTATGGCAAAATTTACTTCTTCCCAGATCAGAAATATCTGCTTTGTAGGCCACAGCGGCGACGGAAAAACATCCCTCACCGAGGCCATTCTCTATCTCGCAAAAGCTACCGACAGACTCGGCAAGACCGCTGACGGCACCACCGTCTGCGACTTTGATCCCGAGGAAATAAAAAGAGGTTATTCTATCGCAACTTCTCTTGTAAACATCGAGTGGAACGGCAAGAAGATCAACATTCTTGACACTCCCGGCATGTTTGACTTTGCAGGCGAGGTAAAAGAAGCCGTGGCTGTTGCCGCAAGCTCTGTTATCGTCGTGGATGCAAAGTCCGGCTGCAAGGTAGGCACCGAGCTGGCTTGGGATTATTCCCAGGGCAAGCCCAAAGCATTTTTTGTAAACAAGACCGATGATGACAACTCCAACTTTGCCAACACATACAGCGGTCTCCGCGAGGCGTTTGGCTCCACCGTATGTCCCGTTCTCGTTCCTTTCAACGAGGGCACCGGCAACGTGGGATATTATGACCTCATCAACGACGAGGCATTTACCTGCGACAAGGCAGGCAACAAGGTTGCCGCTACCCTGCCCGACAGCTGCAAGGATCAGATGGAGGCATACAAAGCGGCTCTGGACGAGTCTCTTGCAGGCACCAGCGATGAGCTGATGGAAAAGGTTCTTATCCTTGAGGAGCCCCTCAACCATGAAGAGAAGCATGAAGCGCTCAACGCAGGACTTATCAGCGGTGCCATCGCTCCCGTGTTCTGCGGCTCATCCATGAACCTCAGCGGTATCAAGTTCTTCCTTGACATCGTTGCCGCTGCATTTGTTTCTCCCATCGAGGCAATGAAGACTGCCGAGGAGAACGGCGAGACAAAGCTCTTTGTTTTCAAAACTCTGGCAGACAGCTTTGGCAAAAAAGTTTTCTTCAAAGTTATGAACGGCACCCTGAAAAAAGATCAGGTGCTCACCAATATCTCCACCAACCAGCAGGAAAAGATCGCAAAGATCTGCACCTGCTGCGGCAAGAAGGAGAGCGAGGCAAACGAGCTTGCATGCGGTGATATCGGCTATGTTGTAAAGCTGGTCAACACCAACATCAACAACACTCTGGTTGCCGGTTCCTCCACCGACGAGTATGCCGCAATTGAGTTCCCCAAGCCCTACTACACTATGGCGATCAAGCTGCTTTCCAAGAACGACGAGGACAAGATCTCCTCCGGTATCGCCAAGCTGCTTGACGAGGACCTCACTCTTAAATACCTCAACAACGCCGAGACAAAAGAAATGACCGTTTCCGGTCTGGGTGACATTCACCTTGATGTTATGTGCTCCAAGCTCAAGTCCCGCTATGGTACTGCAATCGAGCTGGTTGAGCCCAAGATCGCTTACCGCGAGGCAATCAAAAAGCCCATTGCTGTTGAAGGCAAGCACAAGAAACAGTCCGGCGGCTCCGGTCAGTACGGTCACGTAAAGATCACCTTTGCCCCCGGCGATGAGGACGGTCTCACCTTTACACAGAGCGTTGTGGGCGGTAACGTTCCCAAGAACTATTACCCCGCTGTTGAAAAGGGACTTCTTGAGGCAATGCAAAAGGGTGTTTTGGCAGGATTCCCCATGGCCAACCTGAAGGCAGACCTGTTTGACGGTTCTTACCACCCCGTTGACTCCAACGAGATCTCTTTCAAACTTGCCGCAAAACTGGCATACAAAGAGGGTCTCCCCAAGGCCAATCCCGTTATTCTTGAGCCCGTTGGTTACCTCAAGGTCACCATCCCCACCTCTTTCTCCGGAGACATCATGGGCGACGTCAGCAAGAGACGCGGCAGGATCATGGGTATGAGCGAGAGTGCGCGCAAGGGCTACACCGTCATCGAGGCAGAGGTTCCCTCCGCAGAAATGCTCACATACGCGGTTCAGCTCAGAGCTATCACTCAGGGCAGAGGCAACTACACATTTGATTTTGTCAGATACGAGGAAGCTCCCGGCGAGGTCTCCCAAAAAGTCATTGCCGAGGCAAAGAAAGCGGCCGAGGAGGAATAATCCGCTTCCGGCTTTCACCTCATTTTCTATATTCCCCCGGTTTTTATCATCTTTTCCGAAAAAGTGAGGCAAATCATGAAAAACAAAGTTTCTGTTTTTGCAAGAGTTCCGGCGCTGATGCTGCTGG
Source organism: Eubacteriales bacterium (assembly GCA_045538555.1). GTDB lineage: Bacteria > Bacillota > Clostridia > Oscillospirales > CAG-382 > Coliplasma. Next base: position 24,383 of record JAZSRP010000034.1, on the reverse strand, counting down.
TTCTGCTTCTCTCTGTCATTCTTGCCGCTTGTGTTAACACAAACGACGGAATTGACATCATCGACAATATGTCACTGGATCTTTCAAAAGAAGAGTCCGTTGCGGACGTTTCTGTTGATGAGATCTCTACCCCCGACGGCTACACAGAGGCGCCTGTGGTCAAACAGGTGGTCAACATCGCTCCCAGCACCGTGGCAATCTGCGGCGAGTGTGAGGAAAACGCCGTGATTTTTGTTTCCGGCGGCGTGGAGGATGTCTCCACAACCGCAAACGGCACCTATTTTGTGATTGAAGTTGACCTCAAATACGAGGCATCCAACCTTTTGGAGGTTACTGCAAAGGTTGAGGAGAAAGAGACCAGTCTTGCTCGCTCCATCATTGCAGAGTTCAACGCAACCGCTGATACCCGTCTTGACGGCAACAGTGTTTCCGTTGGTACCGGCTCCCGTCTGTATTTTGACAAAATGCTTGACGATGCCTCCGGCACAAACCTCTACACCGTTTCCGAGCTGAAAAAGATCCGAGAAAAAGTTACCAGCTATATCACCGGTTATGAGACCCGTGCAAAGGGCGACATGGTTGAGATGATCTACGTGCTGGTTCCCAACGTTACTACCGTGTACCCGGAGATTTTCCCCGAGGGCGCTGTTCAGGACACCAACACCACTCTCTATCAGCAGATCAGAGATACTCTGTCTCAGACAAGAGCAACCGTTGTGGACATGCTTCCCATCTTTGAGCAGCTGAAGGACGACCCCACCGTTTTGGAAAACGGCGGACTCTTCCGTGTCACCGACAGCAACCTCACTGATTATGCCGCATTCCTCACCTATACCGAGGTTATGAACGCCGTTGCAGAGCGTTTCCCGGATTCTGCTCCCAGACCCATTGATGAGTTTACTTTCAAAAAGGTCAACACACTGGGCGGCAATCTGGTGAACTTCCGTGAGATCGATCCTACCATCATCACCGAGGAGATCACCATCATGGAGGCCACTGACAAGATCGACCTCAACCTTGGCACAAACGAGGCAGGTTCAACCAAGATCAACTCTATCCGCAAGTACAAGGATGCAGAGAACGGTGACTACGGATTCTTTACCACCTCTGACAACGCTGACAACATCAACGGCGCCGCAGAGAGATGGCTGGTTCGCACCGATCGCACCGATTCACTCCGGCTTCCCAACGCTCTCATCTATCGTGATGACTGCACACTTCCCTTTGTTGATTTTATTCTTGAGCGCTTTGAGTCCTGCATGATCGCAAAGAGCGGTGATTTTGACATCAACCTCTCCAACGCTATTCAGTACTCTGCAGAGGACAAAAACGTTGTGGATTACATCATTGTGTTCCTGTCTGAAGAAAATATGGACAAAGCATTCTCACTTGCTCTTTCGGAAAGCTGATTGGTTCGTTCTATACCAAAAATTACAAGCAATAACATTCAAGGGAGTCGGTTTTCCGGCTCCCTTTGTTACTTTTGAAAAAGTAACACAAAACTTTTTGTTGCCCTTCGGGGCTGGTCGGTGGGTGAAGTCGTGAACGAAAACAGCTTCCCATCCGCAGCAAGGGGTATTCAAAATTTCGGGCTACACTCCCCACTATGAATATCAAATTTTAAAATCTTATCCCAAAGCTCGTCACTTTTGAAAAAGTAACACAAAACTTTTTAAAGTGGTTGCAACTGTGAGATAAAAACCGAAAATTGATATACAAAAGAAGAAGTGTAGCCCAAAATTTCGAATGTCTGCTGCTGCGGATGAGAAGCCCTTTCCATTCACAACTTCACATATCGACTTGCCCCCGAGACAGGAAAAGAAAAAGGCGGTTCCGAAGAACCGCCTTTTGTGTTGTAATTTAGTGTGTGACTAAATTAGTTCCACCAGCTGTTGGGAGCAACAACGGTGTTGTCGTTTGCTTCAATTGCGAGAGAGAGGGTGATAACATCCTCGGTCTGGAACATAACAACTTCAAATTCAGGTGCAGTATATTTCATTACAACTACCTCCCAAATTAAGCGTTTGCAGCAAGAACAGCAGCAAAGTTTCTAACCATTGCATCTGCATAGAACTCAGAGATTGCGCCGGTTCCATCATAGGTGATGTAGGGAACAGCAACAATGTCTGCATCCTCGTGGCCCTCAAGACCGATAACAGTGCAGGTGTAAGTGAAGCTTGCATAGTCCTCAAATGCCTGGTTTGCAACGTAGCTGTCAGCGTCGATGCCTCTAGCAGAGAGCTTAGCAACGAGATCGCCGTTTGCGCCGTTTGCAATGTAGTCGAGAGTGAGCTCATCATCGCCGAGTTTAGCAGCGGGGAGAAGCATCATACCGAGATCGGTAACTTCGCCGTTCTCAACGATTCTGTTGTAGGTAGCGCCGAAGCGGAGGCCTACGAGCTCCTCGTTAACGAGAGCGCCAAGAGAAGTAAGAGGAGCAGATGCTGCAGGAGCACCGCCGTTCATCTTGAGGGTGAGGTTCTCGCCGGTAGAAGGAAGAAGCGAAGGAACTTGATCTCTGACCTCAGTGTAGGTCCAGCTGAGAGTGGTGTCGCATGCCTCATCGGTGAGGGGGTAGAAGTAAAGAACGATGAAGGATGCCATTGTGAGGTTCTGAGTCTTCAGACCCTGCTTGTAGGTGAGGTTGCTAGCGTTGGTCATGGTTACGATGATTTTGCCGGCTTCTGCATTCATGTCGTTGCAGAGGTCGTACTTAACTTTTCTGTAACCATCGGTGGTGTGGTCGTAGATACCGAGGAGGCAGTCGCCTTCGCTCTCGGTACAAGTGATGTAGCCAAGCTTGGTTGCGTCAAACGCAATCTCTACCTTGTAACGGCAGAAGGGCTGGCCAGCGGTGTCAACGCGAAGAGCAACAGCAAAGATATCATCGGGAATATCATCAGTGGTAGTTCCGAGATATACAACGTTGTTGTCCTCGATGCCGGCAGTTGCAAAGGTGAATACACAGTCATCAGCAGATGCGAAAACGCATGCGAAGCAGGATACCATCATTGCAACCGCAAGGATAAGTGCGATTCTTTTCATGGGGTTTCTCCTTTTATAAAATATATTGGATTACGAAAAATGTTATTCAGCGGGCCAAGCGTCAATAAAGCCTGCGTCCATCTGAACCATAAGTACAACGTCAGCACCATCAAAGATACCGTCGCCGCTTACTTCGATTGCATCAAGGAGTGCCTGGTCGATCTCGATCATAGCTGCGTCAACCTGACGTGCAAGAACAAGGTCGTTGCCGTCAAACTCGCCGTTGCCGTCGATATCGCCAAATACTACGTCTGCAACTGCATCCTCAAGGCCAAGAACTGCTGCGTTGATTGCGGAGGTTGCCGCGTCAACTGCTGCCTGCTCATACTCTTTCTTGTTGCTTACGTCAACAGCAAGAGCTGCCTCAAGAATTGCCCATGTCTCAGGAGTGTAATCATCAGCATTGAGTGCCTCTGCTGCTGCTTTTGCGGCATTGTAGCCGGTCATGTCAGCTGCGGGCGCCTCGATTGCGTAGATGTGATCCGGTGCGGCAACAGAAGGATCAACTGCAAAGGGAGCGGTTGCCTCAACGTCGATGATGGGCAGGAAGTAGTGACCCTGGAGACCGCCGCCGTTTGCATATGCGTGAGCGCTGTTGGTCTCAAAGGTGTAGAGGAGGAAGCCGTCAGCAGGAACGGTAACGGTAGAAACCTCAGCTACGTTCTGATAGAAACCAACTGCACGGTATACGCCGTCAACGTTCTGGATAACGGTAACAGTCCACCAGAGAGGAGACTGACCGATTACTTCTGTAACAGTCTTGCCCTCGCCGGTGATGATCATTGCCTCATAGGTGCCCCAGTTGTAAGCATTTCTGTGAGAAACAACAATGTCTTTTGCAACGTTGCCGTCATTGTCGGTGTAGATAACACCGGAGCAAACCTCACAGGTCTTCTGGAGGAACTTGGTGTTGACAGCAATGCCCTCACCATAGGTGTGGTTGCCGGTTGCGGGAACGGAGGTTCCTTCAATAACAAGCTCTTCATTGCAGTTGCCGCAGATGCGGTAATCGTATCCCTCATCAACACAGGTGGGCTCCTTGGTGAGGATCTCGCCGGACTCATCGTGACCGGTCATACCAACACGTGTGGACTCGTCAATAACGATCTCTCCGCAGGTGGAGCACTTGTCATAGGTGTAGCCGTCAGCAGTACATGTGGGTTCCAGAACGATGGTCTCCCATGTATGTACGTGGCCGCGTGCAAAGAATGCGCCGGAAATATCAATGGTGGAAGCGGTCACGGAGGACTCATCCACATCCTCGGTTGCAGGATCATCTTCAACGATGGTTGCACCGGGGTTCTGAGCAAGCTCGTCGAGGTCAACGCCGTAAAGAACAACGCTGTCGCCTACAACGAATTCCTGGAACTCTGCAGCATAGCTGCTTCCTGCGTTGAGACCGATTGCGTAGCCGCCCTCGGGGATCTCAATCTCGCCCTTGAGGCCGCCCTCGTTGTCTCTGCCCAGTACGTAGTAGGTACCGGTAACAACGTCGTCAGCATCAACGGTGATCACGTAGTAGTAGTTGTAGTCGGTCTGGTCGCCAACCTCGATGCCTCTGATATAAGCAGCGACATCCTGGAGGGTGGAGAGAACAGTGCCGTCCTCTTTGGTGATTCTAACAAAGAGGGTGGAGTCAGAAGCTGCAAAACCAACAGAGGTGTACAGAGGAATAACCTCAGGTCTGTATGCGGTCTCGCCTGCTACGGGAGATGTGGTGATGTAAGCATCGGGAATAGCGGTGCCAACCTCGGTGAGTTCAACAAGGTCTGCGCCGTAGAGGTACAGATCGTCGCCCTCACTGAGAGAAGCGATAAATGCTGCAAATGCCTCTGCTGCCTCGTCGCCGCCGGAAGCATGTGCACCGATGATGAAGCCGTACTTGGGAACTGCAAGATCACCAAAATCTTTGCCTGCCTCAGCGGTGTAAACGCCTGCTACCTGGTAGGTGCTGGTAGCCGCATTCCACTCAACCTGAGCAAAGTTCCAGTACTCGTGTGTCTTGAGGTTTGCGTTGCAGTCATCAAGGATATCTGCCATTGCGTAGGAGATAAGGTTGATGGAGCTGGTGCTGTACTCATAGGTGGTGGTGAAATACTGAACGGAAATCTCTTCCATTGCGCAGATCTCAATCTCACCAACAAAGCAGAAGGATGCATTGTTTACAAACTCGATCTTGATGTAGCGAGCGTTGAGGAATTTCTCAAACTTGAGCTCAGCCCAGATGGTTTCGGAGCTCTTCTCGCTGTAGAAAGGATCAGACAGATCGAATGTGCCCATGAGTGCGTAGGAAACGTTGTCGCAGGATGCATATACGTTGATTGCATCGGGAGGAACGATACCGGACTGGTTTGCGGGCCAGAGGTATACTCTCACACCGCCGATGTCGGAGCGCTCTGCGCCCAGATCAAACAGGGTGGAGGTGGTTCCGTTGGGATAAGAACGCCAATCGGTGGTGTATCCGGAATCGGGAGCAATACCGTCAGCGATGTCGCCGGGGTAAGAAGTGTTTGCGGCATAATCGTGGGTGATGACGGTGGTGTCATCGATGATGTTTTCAACGGTTGCAAATTCGGGAACATCAACATCGGTGAAGTAACCGGGATATACTACGTCGGGAACATCATATGCACCATCTTCCACTGCCATCTGAGTGTAGAAGTACACAGAGGAAGTGTAAACGCCGTCTGCCTCGGTGGAGAGGTTGTTGACGGATGCGTTTGTGAAATCAAAGCCGTAGAGGTAGAGCTTGTCGCCTACTGCAAGAGCAGAAGCTGCAGCATAGGAAGCAGCGTCAACGTTGCCGGAGTTGGCAAGGAGGATAACCTCTTTTTCGCCAAGGGTCCAGGTCTCATAGTCATGAGACTCGGTGCCGGGAGCGCCATCAATTGCATTTACAACAAATGCGTGATCGTCCTGGCTCCACTCTGCCTTGATCTTGATCCACCATGCAAACCAGTTGCCGCCAACAGCGGTCTCAACGGTCTTGTCCCTGCCGTAAGCGAGGATGATGGGAAGATTTGCAGTCCAGTCGTATGCGTTGATGGAGCCGATGTTTGCTTTCTCAGCGGCCTTGTACTCATAAACCATGATCTCGGAGACCATGAAGAACATGCCGTCGGTAACAAACTCAAATCTCCAGTACTGAGCAACGATCTCGGTCTCAAATACTGCGGAGATTGTCTGGATTGCGGTGCCCTCGTAGGTCAGGGTAGCAACCTCTTCCCAAGTTGCATTGTCGTCAGAGACGTATGCTTTGATGGAAGAAGCGGTACCGATAGCGGGAGCAACCTGCATTGCAACCTCAGAGATGGGCTTTGCAGCGCCAAGGTCAAAGGTAGCATAACCGGTGTGGGTAGCGGGATCGATGGTATACTTGGAGTTGTCGTTGGACAGATAGAAAGCATACCAAGGAGCGCCGTAGGAGAATCCGCCGTCAGGATCAGCGGTGATGCCATCATTCATGGAGTTGGCATAGTTGGTAATGTTGTCTGCCGTGATATAGTCGGTCTGGGTAGCTGTGAGGTTGTGGTTAACCTTCACAAAGTCGCCGGTAACTACAGCATCACCTGTGTTGTATGCGCCTGCAAACAGGGCAAGAACAGCGGTCATGCTGGTGACTACCATCAGGACGGACAGAACTGTTGCCAGGGATCTTTTGAGAGTCCTTTTCATGTGTTTTCTCCTTTTTAGATTTTTTAACTGCGGACCGCTTGCAAAAGCCGACAGAGCCACGATCACAAGGCGGGCTTTGATCACCCTGCGAGGCGGCACCATCCTCTCATGCTGCAGGTCCTGACGTAACATTCCGTTTTTTACCGAAGCATCCTCGAGCAATGCTCCGGGATCCTCTTGTTCCTTCCATTATAAATAATATAACGGCAAAACAACACCCTGTTAACCCATCATCTGTCCTTCTACAAACAAATTTTTGAGAAAAAAAGGCGCATGCACGGAATATTACACCATTGTTTGGAACAATTATACAACACTCAACTGATTTTGTCAACATTTCTTTGGTTGTTTTAAAAAAATTTGTGCATTTTTTCAACCCCTTTTTGCCCGATTTTCCTGCATTTTTCAAATAAATGGTATATGTTTCGTTTTTTTACAACATCTTGTTGTTTTTTTTCGGTTCTCTCTATATATTGCGATGTGTATTTTGACTATTTTTTTGCAAATAAATAACAAAACCGCCCCTTGGCACAGCTGCCGAAGGGCGGTTGGTTTTTGTGGATCACATATCACGGGAAGCGATCACGTCAACTCCCGTTTCTGCCGCATTTTTGATGAGGACTTCTCCTCTTTTTACCGGAGAAACGGCGGTGAACGAGTGAAGCTCTTTCATCACATCTTGCATTTTTGATTTTGAAACGGGGGCGGCGGTACGCACGGGCAGGCGGCTGTGGATCCCGCCTTTTATTGCCACGGTGCCGGTGACGGTGCGCTTTGGGTCGGTGACCTCCGCTTTTCCGTATTCCTCGCCGCGGGGGCAAAAATTCCCGCTGACGGCAAAGGTTTCATCATCTGCCGTGAGGCGGCATCCCCGCGGGCAGACTGTGCACACAAGTTCTCTTTTCATTTCAGTCCACCTCCGTGCTGACGGCGCAAACCGTCAGATCCCCCTCTGCTTTTTGAAGCAGTACGGGAGGAACAACGATTTTTTGCATCTCTGCGGGCGCCATAAACTCACGCTTGAACGAGGCGATCTGTGTCTCCCCCGCAAAAACCCGTATCTCGCCTTTTTTGATCCTGTTGCGAACGCGGAAAAATATTTCCAGCTTTTTATCCGTTTCGCCGTCAAACCGCTGGGGAACGGTATAGGCCACCCCGTCGCCGTTTTTCAGAGCTCGGAGAGTTTTTTCTTTTTTTTCGCCCAGCACGTACTCTGCCGCAGAAACGCCTGCTCGCTCGCTCTCGGCAGAAACGTAGTCCACCAGATCGTGGACGTGAAGCACGTTTCCGCAGGCAAACACGCCCTCAAGAGAGGTCTGCATCCTGTCGTCCACCAAGGGTCCGTTGGTGCGGGGGTCAAGCTCCACGCCCGCACTTCGGCTCAGCTCGTTTTCCGGCACGAGACCAACAGAAAGCAAAAGAGTATCACACTCAAAAGTGATCTCCGTACCTTTTATGGGATTTTTATTCTCATCCACCTGTGAGATCTCAACGGATTCCACACGGTTGTTTCCCGTCACCCTTGTGACGGTATGAGAAAGGTAAAGGGGAATGTCAAAATCCTCAAGACACTGAACCACGTTTCGGATCAGACCGTTGGAATAAGGCATCAGCTCAGCCACCGCCAGCACCTTGGCGCCTTCCAGCGTCATTCGGCGTGCCATAATAAGTCCGATATCGCCGGAGCCCAGTATCACCACACGTTTTCCCACAAGATAGCCCTCGATGTTGAGGTATCTCTGGGCGCATCCTGCAGTAAAAACTCCGCTTCCTCTGTCGCCTGCCAAAAAGATGGGACCTCTGCTCCGCTCACGGCAGCCCATGGCAAGAATCACGGCTTTTGCCTCGATCTCCTCATATCCACGATCCTTTGAAACGGTGCAGATCCTTTTTTCGCTTATGTCAAGCACCATGGTGCCGAGACGCAGTGTCACCCCTGTGTCCCGCAGCATTTCAATATATTTTTGGGCGTACTCGGGGCCGCTGAGCTCCTGGCCGAAGCGGTGAAGCCCAAACCCGTTGTGGATGCACTGGTTGAGGATCCCTCCCGCCTCCACGTCACGCTCGATAAGCAAAATATTCTTTACACCGCTGTTCCAGGCGGAATATGCTGCGGCAAGTCCCGCAGGGCCCGCACCGATAACGGCAACATCACACTTTTGGGTCATTTTTGCTCACCCGTCTTTCCTACCACAATATAGGAGCCGTTTCTGTCCGCAAAAACCGACTCGCGATCCACACCTCTGTGACGGCATATCAGCTCATGAACACGGGGACCGCAAAATCCGCCCTGGCATCTGCCCATTCCCGTGCCTACACGGCGCTTCACGCCGTCAATGGTGACGGCAGAAAGCTTCATTTCCAGTGCAAAGGCGATCTCCGCCTCCGTGACCGTATTGCAGCGACACACAACGTTTCCGTACCTCGGATCTCGTGCACAGGCGGCTTTTTTCTCCTCGGGAGTCATCTCGGAAAAGGGTTTTGGGAACCTCGGCTCCACAAAATTTTCTTTTTTCTCAAGCAAAAGCCCTGATTTTTCAAGCAGCTCCGTCATATACTCACCAATGGCGGGAGCAGAGGAAAGCCCGGGAGATTTTATGCCCGCAGCGTGGAAAAATCCCGGCACATTGGACTCACGTATAATAAAATCAGAGTCTGTGGAGTTGGCACGCAACCCCGCAAAACAACGAATATTGTCTCGGTAATTTATGTTTGGAACGCTTTTTGCCGCCTCTCGGGACACGTACGCCAATCCCTCCCGATCGGTGGAAAGGTCCTCCTTGACATTGTTTGACTCCGCATTGGGGCCAACAATAATATTTCCGTCAGCGGTGGGGGACACCAGCACACCCTTGCCCAGCTTTGTGGGACACTGGAAGACCACCGTGTTTACAAGCCCTTTTTGGGTCTTGTCCAGCAGATAATACTGCCCCTTTGAAGCGGTGACCGAAAAATCGGCGCACCCCGCCAGCTCTGCGATCCTGTCGGCAAAAAGTCCTGCGGCATTGACCGCATACCTTGCCTCCACCTGCTTGTCTCCTGCAGTGATCGCAAACCCCGACCGGGTCTTTTTTATACTGTCAACAGCAAAATCCGTAAAAAATTCCACTCCGTTCCAAGCCGCCGTCTCGCAGAGAGCAAGACAGAGCCGCCAGGGATTTACCACAGCTCCCGTGGGCGCAAAAAGCGCGCCTTTTACGTCACGGGACAGGTTTGGCTCCAGTCTCAAAACCTCGTCTGAGGAGAGAATGCAAAGCCCGGGGACTCCGTTTTTTTGTCCTCTTTCAAAAAGCTTTTTGATATGCTCCATATTGCTGTCGTCAAATGCAATGACGATGGAGCCCGTTTTTTTGAAGGGAACGTTGTATTTTGAGCAGAGCTGCTCTGTCAGCAGGTTTCCCCTGACGTTGAGCCGCGCCATCAGTGTGTCGGGCTCGGGATCATACCCGGCATGAACGATGCCGCTGTTGGCACGGGTGGTGCCCATGGCAACGTCGTTTTCTTTTTCCAGCACACAGCACGAAACCTTGTATTTTGAAAGATAATACGCAATAGCGGCGCCGGTAATGCCTCCGCCGATAACCGCAACGTCAAACATGACTCTCACCTCTTGGCTTTTTTAAACGTGTCAAATAACACAAAAAATCATATCATAAAGTAATCCCCGTTACGCAACCGCAACGGCACTGCTGCATACAATGAAAATAGCACAAAAAGCATCTGCAACGCTCACGACTGCTCTTTTTCCGCTGCTTCCTTGGCTTTTTTTATCTCCTCTCTCATGATGGCAACAAAGGGAGGATTGGGCTCAAACTCCACCATTGCCCGTCTGCCGTTAAACTCGCAGAGATACACGTGGGAATCTGCCTTCATGTTTTGGTTCAGCACGTATTTTGTCACCGCTTTTTCGCTTTTTGGCAGATTGTTGTACTCACTCTTTGTATATATGCCGATGGCAGTGGACATATCCACACAGCACATGACGGTGCGCTTGTTTCCTACGATCTTTGTGACCAAAAAATCTCCGCCGTCAACGGCATACTCCATCTCCGTCAAAGTATATTTTACCACAAAAAGGATGGAGGTCACTAGGCAGGCAAACCCCAAAAAACGCAAAACTCCGCCCCATTGAGAAAACAACGACGCCAGCAAAAACACGGAAAGCGTCACAAAAACGCAGGTTATGAGCAGGATTCTTGTCTGCTTTACAGACCTTTCGGGCTTGCATTTATACATTTTATTCTCCCCCTTTCACGGGATCTATCAAAATTTTTTTCACGGAGGAATCTTGTTTTATGGAACTGGACAAAAGCTCTCTTGACCGTCTCATCTCTCTTGACGACAAAACCCTGGGCGAGCTGACAAAGCAGATCGCACAAGCGGCGGGCGCAGACTCAAAAAAGACCGCAAACCTGCTGGAAAACCTGGATTTTGTGCGAAACGCTCTTTCCCGCATGACTCCGTCGGAGGCAGAATCTATCATAAAATCCGCAGGAAAAGAAAAGAGCGACCAAATTTTTTCCATCATAAAAAAAGGAGAGTCAAAAAATGGAGGATGATCTTCAGACAAAGCTCAATCGGGTACTCTCGGATCCCGACTCCATGGCAAAAATCATGGAGATCGCAAGCGGGCTGGGCATCTCTCAAAGTCAACCGCCGCCATCTCCGCCCCCTGCGGAGCAAACCGCTTTTTCACAGCCCTCTCCCGTTCTTCCCCCGTTGGGCAAAGACCAGCCCATGCTGGCGCTTCTGTCATCCCTCAAGCCGCTGCTTAGCAAAGAACGGCAGGAACGGATCGACCAGATGACCAAGCTGATGACCATTGCCTCGGTCATCGGCCCTCTCCTTGGCAGAAAGTAGGGTGAATCCGTGTACAACAGAGATTTTTCGGGGATACGCAGCGACGGACAGCTATACAACCTCCAGAGGGAGGAAAACCAAAGCTATTGGACTCAGCAGGAGGATCAAACTCCTCAGACTCCTCAAAAAGAACACGCCGAGTCCCCGTCGGAAAAGCCAAAAGGACTGTTGGGACTTGATATTTTTCACGGTTTGAAAACCGACGATCTGATCCTTTTGGGCATAGCGCTTTTGCTGCTCACCGATTCCGACGGAAGCAACGATCTGGCAGCGCTTTTGATCATGTTTCTTTTGCTGAACTGATTATTATTTGTCGGATTCCTCTTTGTTCAGCAAAAATTCCACAAAAAGCTCCGCTGCCCTGCGGTCCTTGGGCGACAGGCGGTTGTATCCGGAGGCAAAAGAATCCTGATTTTTCTTTTCCTCTCTGGGTGCCGCCGTCTCGCCCGTCCGGATTCCTGCAGCAAACATCAGATCCTCCAGATCCACCTCGCCAAAGGCGTGTCTTGCCACTTTTCGGATGAGCTTGGGACGGGGCGGGTTTTCCTGAGTGCAGCGAGCCAATTTTCGCATCTGCACGTAGGAAATATCGCATTCTGACGCAAACTGACGCCAGGATCTCACACCCTTTGCCTCCTCCAGCAGGAGAGCAAATATTTTTTTGTTCCATCTGTTGTTTTCTGCCATTTTTTGTTCCTTTCGCCCGTCAGCTCTGAAGTGCGGCGCCGATAACGGTGCCAAAGGTGGCGTTTTCGGGGATCACAAAGTTCATGGAAAACATTGCCGACAAGGTACCGAACACCGTCGATGCCTGAGGCAGTTCCGTCAGATTTCCGATCAGAACGATATCCTTGATGTCCTTCATCCTTGCAGAAAAGATCGCCAGCATGCCGATGGTCTCAAAAACCATATTCAAAAGACCTGCGGCAATGTCCGCACGGGATGCAAGGTCACTCATTTTTCCAAAATTTGATGCGGTTGCGTTGTTTGTAAGAGTGGGGCTGATGTCATTTTCGGTAATATCCGAGATCTTGAGGTCAACCTTTGACACGTCGCCCTCCAGCGCCAGCTCTGCCAGATGCTCCACAGAGCGCATTCCCAGCAGCTGACCTGCCAGTCCCACAAGTGTTCCGCCTCCCACACCGGTACCTCCCAGGTGACAGTATTCCTGTGTGTTTCCGTTGGCGTACACAAAAGCGGTTCCGGTGCCCATACTGACCACCACCGCCTCGTCCAGCCCGCTGAGGTACAGTCCTCCGCAAGCGTTTGACACAAACTCGTCCACGTGCACCGTGGGAAGCCCGTATATGTTGTCACCCAAAAAGGTGGAGCCTACCCCCGTGATCATTACCTTGCTGATATCCGTCAGCTTGATTCCGTTCTGGCTGGTAAATTTTCCAAACCCGCCGTACACCGAGGCGATGGGGTCGGTGGCTTTTACCATACCGGGTGTCAACAGCTTTTTTCCGTCAAATCCCACAATCTTTGTGGTACTTCCGCCCACATCGATTCCCACTACGATACTCATTTGTTTTTACCCCTTTCCATAGGCACGGCAAAACCCGTTTTTTTACTCTGCCGTCAGCAAAAAGCGTTTTTTTGCAACGCAACGGTCAACTTATTTTATAGTTTTGTTTACAGTTGTATAAGAGTGTATCTCTTTTTTGCCCCTTTGTCAAATTATTTTTTTGCAAAATGACTTTTATTCTTAAAAATTTTGTGATATTATAGAGAGTGAGAAAGAATGACCGGAGGCCGAGGAATGTACAACAAAGAGGAGCTATTGCTGTTTGCAAGCCGCGCCGAGAACGGCACCTGCTCCCACGCCTACATTATTGACGGCGAGGCAGGAGTGGGCAAGCTGAATTTTGCCATGGACGCCGCCGGTATTCTGCTCTGCCAAGGAGCAAAAAAGCCCTGCGGGCTCTGTGATGCCTGTATTCGCATAAAAAGCGGAGGACACTCGGATATTTTTGTTATCGGCAGAGAAAAAACCGCCTCCATGGACGACGTGAGAGAGCTGATCCGCCGCTCAAACCTCAAGCCAAACGAGGCGGACAAGCAGGTTTTTGTGGTATGCAACGCGGGCAAACTGCGACGTGATGCCCAAAACGCACTGCTCAAGATCATTGAGGAGCCGCCAAAGGGCTGCGTCATCTTTTTGCTGACCGAATCCCGTTCGTCACTGCTTCCCACGGTTTTGTCAAGGGGGCACAAGATTCATCTCTCCGGCTGGACCGACAGCGAGCTGGAGGAATACCTCATCTCTACGCAAAAAAACGCAGATCCGCAGATGATAAAAAAAGCCGTTGCCGCCGCAGGCGGAAACGCAAATACAGCGCTTGAATTTTTGTCAAAAGAGCATTCTGCCGCAAAAAAAGAAGCGGAAAAGCTGTTTTTGCTGGCATTGGGAAGCGACAGATACGCACTTGCCAAACAGCTTGTTGCCACAAAGCACAAGCGTGACAGCATCGTGCCGCTGCTTTTGCGGCTGGTGACGCTCATAAATGCCGAGCTTCAATCAAAATACCGCCCATCAGCAGAGTATACTCCGGTTTCGGGCACGGTGACAAAGCGCACCCTGTTCCGAATGGAGGAATCGGTGATCGCCTGCATCGCCGCACTGGAATCCAACGCAAACGTCACTGCCGCTCTGTCAAAGCTGGCTGCAGACCTTTTTGCCGCAAAAGCGGGCTGAAAACTCAAACAGGAGGTTTTTGCTTTTTGATGCTTTCATCAAAAAAGCAAAACAACGGATATGGAAGAAAAGAAACAAAACAATCCCTCGCAGGAAAAACAGAATAATCACGAAAAACACCCCCAAAAACAACACCGAAACAGCAAGCCCCACGGCAAGTCCTACGGCGGAAAAGGCAAGGGCGGAAAGCATTTTCACGGTCAGAACCGCCACCACAACCGCCCCAAGGGAGACAAGCAGGACAGGCAGGAGCAGCCAAAAAAGCAAAAAGAGACTCTTGCGGACATCATCACTCCCGAGCCGATCGTTGAGCCGGAGGCGGTGGAATCCAGATACGATTATGAGGACAACCTGCCCCAAAAGCCCGATGAGCCCAAGGATCAAGAGGTGGTGGGCATCAGGTTTCGCAACGGAAGCAAGATATATTATTTTTCGCCGGAGGGCATACAGTTCAGTCAGGGCGAGCACGCCATTGTTGAGACAGTGCGAGGCGTAGAATACGGCGAGATCGCAGCAGGAAACAAGTTTGTGGGCCAGTCGGAGGTGGTATCCCCCCTCAAACCGGTGCTCCGCAAGGCAACCCGCGAGGATGACCAGCGCAACGCCGAAAACCGCGCCATGGAAGAACGCGCAAAGCCCATCTGGCACGAAAAAGTCAAGAAAAACGGGCTGGAGATGCAGCTTGTTGACGTGGAATACACCCATGACAACGCCAAGCTTTGCTTTTATTTTACTGCCGACGGCAGAGTGGATTTCAGAGAGCTGGTCAAGGATCTGGCAGGAGTTTTTCGCACCAGAATCGAGCTGAGACAGATCGGAGTCCGCGACGAGGCAAAGCTGTGCGGAGGTCTTGGCACCTGCGGAAGACCGTTCTGCTGCAGCACCTTCCTGCCGGATTTTGCTCAAGTTTCCATAAAAATGGCAAAAGAGCAAAACCTCTCCCTCTCCTCCACCAAGATAAGCGGCTCCTGCGGCCGCCTCATGTGCTGTCTGCGGTTTGAGCACGACACCTATGAGCGTGAATATGCAACGTTTCCAAAGGTGGATACCATAGTTGAGACCCCCAAGGGCAGAGGCGTTATCATAGAGAGCAGCTTTTTGACCGGAAAAATAAAAGTCAAAATGAACGGCGATCAATCCATCAAGATCTTTTCTAAAGGCGACCTCAAGGCGGTGGGCACCGTCCGCATCAAAGAAGAGGTCAGCGAAGAACTGAAAAAGCTGGAAGAATAAAAAACACAAAAGGAGGCGCTTCGTGCAGAAGTCGTCTCCTTTTTTAAAAAACAAATTGAAAGGTGTTTCATGCCCTTTCACAGATTTCCGTCATACGGGATTCGGGTTCCGTGGTAAAAAGATATGTGGTGAGGCCGATGCCGCTTTTTTTCAGCTTTTTTCGGCTGTCGATGCGGTTTGACGGCAGGGAGTTGTAGATAGTGTTTCGGTGCCCAAATCCGCCGATTATGGGAAATTTTGCACCCGTGCGGTCGGTGAGCGTCCCAAAGCAGCGCTTCTTGTTTTCACAGCCGCTCACGTTTTGAATGATGCAGTTTCGGGTATACATCACGGGGGTCCTGCCGTATACCATATATTCCAGCGCCACGGGCGCTCCGTGAAATTCCGACGGATCGCACTCGGGAGACAGCATCAGGGAGGAAAACGGAAATTTTGCATAGCTTGTCACCGACTCGCTGTTGAGAACGTTGAGCGGATAATCTCCGTGAATATACATTCCCTCACAAAGTTCGATATGCCAGAAAGCCGACACGACGGCGTGGCGGACACCCCGTTTTTTTGCGTCGGAAATCATTTTTTTCAGCTTTTTGTGCTCAGAAACATAGCACTGACGGGGCAGGATTATTGCCAACTTTTCTGCAAGGTGGCGGAGGTTTGGGTGGTCCGACTGCTCCACGGGAACGTCGATCCGCACCGCCTTTTGCTCAAATCTGTCCAAAAAATCCCTGCTGGGAACAGCTCCCTCAAACCTCAGCACCGCACCCAGCTGATGGCGGGGATGAAGCAAAACGCTTTTATCAAACTCACAAATATTTTCGGGTACGGCGGGGGCTGTTTTTCTTTCCCGCACTGCGGTATATTTTTTTGTATCACGGAGTACAAATGAAGCGGACTGCTCCTTGTCAGAATCTTTTCGGAACCCAAACATGGTTTTTCCGATGCGAGAATCAAAATATCCCGAGGTAAACCCGTCTCGGGAAAAAACTTCACGCAGATAGCGCATCTCCTCGGGAGTTGCGTTTCGGTTCTCGTCCAGCAATCTGCGGTATACTGAGGTCACCGCCGCCACGTAGCGGGGGCTTTTCATCCTTCCCTCCAACTTTAGGGACGTGACACCCATCTCCGCAATATCCGTGATCCGCTCCGCAAGGCAGAGATCCTTGAGCGACAAGGGATATCGGGTGTTTCCCTTGCAGGGGAGGCGGCAGGGCTGGGCGCATTGGCCGCGGTTTCCGCTTCGGTTTCCGATGACACTGCTCATGAGACACCCTCCGCTCTCGCTGATGCACAACGCTCCGTGAACAAATATCTCGGTCTCCATACCGCTTTTTGAAAACGCCTCTATGTCCTCTCTCGGAAGCTCTCTTGCAAGCACCGCCCGTGAAAAACCAAGCTGTCTGAGATAGGGCACGTCAAGATATGAGTGGATCCTCATCTGGGTGCTGGCGTGGAGGCAGAGGTGAGGAAATTCTCTTTTTACCGCAGAGGCAAGTCCCCGATCCTGTATGATGAGTGCGTCGGGCATCACCTGTTTGTTCAAAAACTCTACGTATCTCAGTGCTTCGTCCAGCTCACGGTCAAAAACCAGAGTGTTGAGCGTCACGTGGAGCCCCACGTTTTTTTCACGGCAGAGCTCTCCTGCCTTTACCAACGCAGAAGAATCAAGGTTGGAGGCATTCATGCGGGCATTGAATGCCGTACCGCCGAGATATATCTCATCGGCACCCGCATCCATGGCGGCAATCAGTGCCTCAAAGCTCCCGGCCGGAGCAAGCAGCAGCGGTTTCATTCCCGTTTTGTACCTCCCTTTTGTTTGTTCTTTCTCCCGGTCATTATAAACCCCGGTCACGCCTTTTGTCAACGAATGTGTTTGTTTTTTGATATTTTTGGTTTTTTGTCGGAACAGGTCAAAAAAATTGGGCTTTGGGGATGCAAATTGCTATTGAAAAGCGGGGAGCTTTGTGTTAAAATTATAAGACTATCGGAAGACAGGAGAAACGCAATATGATTTCCAACCCCACTTTTTTTGACAACGAGGGCGGCCGCCAGGTCGGCTATGACCTTTTTTCCAGACTTCTCAAGGACAGGATCATTCTTCTTTTTCACGAGATAACCGATGATCTTGCCTGCTCCATCGTGGGTCAGCTCCTGTATCTGGAATCCGTTGATCCCGACAAGGACATCACCATCTACATCAATTCCCCCGGCGGAAGCGTTTCGGCCGGGCTGGCAATATACGACACCATCAACAGTCTCAAATGCGACGTTTCCACGGTGTGCGTGGGCTCCGCCTGCAGTATGGGCGCATTTTTGCTGTCATCGGGTACAAAAGGAAAAAGATACGGACTGCCCAACTGTGAGGTTATGCTCCACCAGGTCATCGGCACCATCGGCGGTCAGGCGTCCGATGTTATTATTGCAACGGATTTTGCACGCCGTACAAAGGACCGGCTCAACGCCATTCTTGCAAAAAACACCGGACACCCCGTAGAAAAGGTTCGGGAGGACACTGAGCGGGACAACTGGATGTTTGCAGAGGATGCCCTGGCATACGGAGTTATTGACAAGATCATCGAGAGCAAAAAGAACGTAGACCGATAACTGATTTTTTTACGGAGGCGTCATGTTTGGAATCACGGCAATAAAAGTCGCCACCATGATGGCATACGGTATCCCCGGATACCTGCTCATAAAAACAAAGCTGATGACGGAATCGGCAATCTCCGTTTTTGCAAAATTTTTGCTGTACGTCTGTCAGCCCGCTCTGATGGTGTACTCCCTCGACTCCGTGGATTTTTCTGCGGAGCTGATAAAAAACATCTTTTGGTTCTTTTTGGCAACGCTGGCAGGACAGGTGGTCATCATTTCCCTGTATTGCCTGCTGTTCCGAAAAAAGCTGGCCGATTCCGCACACCGCATCGCCGCTGTGGCGGGCGCCTGCGGAAACGTGGGATTTTTGGGGCTTCCGCTCCTGCGCCATCTGCTGCCTCAGCTTGGGGAAGCGGCGGCGTATTCTGCCGCTTTTTCCGTCAGTATGAACCTTTTGGCTTGGACCGTGGGACTTACGCTCATCACCGGAAACCGACGTTATGTCAGCGCAAAATCCGTGTTTGTAAACCCCGCAATGATCTCTTTTTTGGTGTCCCTGCCTCTGTTTATTTTCAAAATCAAGCTTCCGCAGCCCATAGCCGAGCCCATCACCCTGCTGGGACAGATGTCCACTCCCGTCTGCATGACGGTTTTGGGGATGCGGCTTGCCACAAAGAGCTTTGGTTCCGTATTTGGCAACAGGCGCATATACACCGCCGCTTTGTCAAAGCTGATTCTCTTTCCGCTGACGGTGCTGGGGCTGCTGCGGCTGGTTCCGCTTGACTCTGTCACAAGAGCCGCTGCTTTTGTGCTGTGCTGCTGCCCTGCCGCCGCAATGATCCAAAGCTTGGCGGAATCACACGGAGGCGACAGCAGGAGCGCCGCAGATATTGTGCTGTCCACAAACCTTTTGTGCATCGTCACAATTCCGCTTCTCTGGACTCTCTACAACCAGTTTGTTTTTTGATACAACATTTCAAAAGGAACGATGATATTTTATGAAAAAGCTTGTTGCCATTCTCTTTGGCGGCGAATCCTCTGAGCACGAGGTCAGCTGCGTTTCTGCCGCAAACGTGGCAGAAAATCTTGATCTGACAAAATTTGACCGACTTCTTGTGGGCATCACAAAGGACGGAAAATGGTGGATATACAACGGTTCCACCGCCGATATGCGTTCCGGCGGCTGGGTCAACGATACAAAAAATCTGATCCCCGCTATCCTCTCCCCCTGCAAGGCGCACCACGGGTTTGTAGCTTTTGACAAATCTGCGGGGACCTACGACATCAGGCGGGTGGATGTGATATTCCCCGTGCTTCACGGAAAAAACGGGGAGGACGGAACAATGCAGGGTCTGCTGGAGCTGTCGGGCGTGCCCTACGTGGGCTGCAACACCTGCTCCTCCGCCATGGGCATGGACAAAACCGCCACAAAGCTTGCCGCCTCCGAGGCGGGAGTTCCCGTGGTTCCCTTTGTTTCTGCCGTCAACACCCCCGATGTTGACGTCAACGCTCTTATCTGCCGATGTGAAGAAAAATTTGGTTATCCCGTTTTCATAAAACCCGCCAACGCAGGCAGCTCGGTGGGCATCACAAAAGCCACCGACAGAGCATCATTCCTGAAAGGTATTGAGCTTGCCTTTTTGCACGATAAAAAGCTGCTCATCGAGCCCAACGTCATCGGCAGAGAGATTGAGGTTGCGGTCATGGGCAACGACACTCCCTTTGCATCACCCTGCGGCGAGATCGTGCCCAACAGCGATTTTTATGACTATGAAACAAAATACGTCAACGACAGCGCTGACTGTATCGCTCCCGCACCTCTTGACAGCCACACCCACCTGCACATCAGACAGCTTGCAAAAAAGGTGTATACCGCACTGGGCTGCTCGGGCCTGTCGAGAGTGGACTTTTTCCTCACAGAAAAAGGTGTGTTTCTCAACGAGATCAACACCATTCCCGGATTTACCCCCATCAGTATGTTTCCAAAGCTGATGGACGTGGCGGGGATCCCTTACAGCCGGCTCATCACACAGCTTCTCACGCTGGCAGAGGAGCGGAGCTGATACAAAAAACCTTTTTTTGAAGGACTTGATTTTTTATGGAAAAAACCCGTCTGCCCATCGGCGTTTTTGATTCCGGTCTGGGAGGGCTCACCGCCCTTTCTGAGCTGGAAAAGCTGATGCCAAACGAAAATATCATATATTTTGGCGACAACGCCCGTATCCCCTACGGCACAAAATCTCCCGAGGTCATCGGCAGATTTGCCATGCAGGATGCCAGATTTTTGGTTTCAAAGGGAGTCAAGGCCATCCTTGTTGCCTGCGGCACCGTCAGTTCAAACTGTCTGCCTATGCTGAGGGCTTCCTTTGGGATCCCCGTGGTGGGTGTGGTGGATGCCACCGCAAAACAGGCGTGTCTTGTTGCGGACAAAGGCAAAAAAAGAATCGGCGTGCTGGGCACCAACGCCACGGTAAAAAGCGGCGCTTACGAAAAAGCCATTTCCCGCATGGGAGATTATTCCACAGTCTCACGGGCATGTCCGCTGTTTGTTCCGCTGGTGGAGAACGGTCACACCGCCCCCGACGACAAGGCAGCCAACGCAGTGGCAGAGGAATATCTGACGGAGATCAACCGTTTTGAGCCCGACGCACTGGTTTTGGGCTGCACACACTATCCCCTCCTGTCAGCCGTTATTTCACGGCACGTGCCTCATGCCGAGATCATCAGCTCAGGCAAAGAGGCGGCGCGGGAGATGTGCCGCATCATCACCGACACAGGGCTTGCCAACCCCCAATCTCAAAAAGGCACCACCACATTTTATACCAGTGATGACGAGTCGCTTTTTGCGGGAGACGCACAGCGTTTTTTGGGCAGAGACGTGACGGGCGGAGTCTTTTTTGCCGATATTGAAAAATACTGAGGACACATACAAAAAAATGAAAATTCCCATTGACATAAACATCACAAACCGTCGGCTGGCAGGCGAGATGATCGACTTTCAGCCCCAAAACCCCGAGACCGACGTGCTTGACGCCAAGGGGTATATGGAAAAAACAAAAAACGGACTTCGGCTGGAGTTTTTCGAAACTCGCGGCAACGAGGGCGTCACCACCACCATCTGCACGCTGGCGGAGGACACCGTTTCTCTCTCCCGTGTGGGCGGCTTCAACTCGCATCTGGTTTTTATACGCAACAAAAGCCACACCTGCATCTGCGACACGGGCATATTTCCCCTGCAAATGCGGGTTTTTACAAAAAAGCTTCTCAACTCCCTGACGCTGGAGGGCGGAAAGCTGGATATTGACTACACTGTGGAGATCGTTGGCAATATTGCCGAAAAAAATCGGCTTACCGTGTCGGTTTCTCCCGACAAAAGCATTATCCGCTCCTAAAATATCAAAAGAAAGGCATTTTTTATGGAAAATCGCCTCAAGCTTCCCACAGACGATCTTGTGGTTTTGCCAAAAGACGTGATTCCTTTTCTCAAGGACGCCACGGCAGAACAGCTCAAGGTACTTATATATTATTTTTCTCAGCCCGCAACGGACCTTGCCTCGGCAGTCAAAGCCACGGGGCTGACCGCCCAAGGGGTGGAGTCTGCATTTTTGTTCTGGCAAAAGGCAGGCGTCTTTGTGCCGATGCAGGCGGAGGAATCAAAAAAGATTTTGCCCGACACGGGAGTTTTTCGGAACTACGATTCCGAGACACTCTCTGCCGCCATGGACGGAGACAACGAGTTTTCCACACTTTGCAATCTGGCTTGTGAAAAACTGCAAAAGCAGCTGACAAAAAACGATTTTTCCACTCTTTTTTATCTCTATGATTTTGTGCGGATGCCCATGCCCGTCATTTGCGGGGTTATTGAGGACTGCTGTAAAAGAGGCAAAAAGAGCATGCAATACATCTACAAAAAGGTTGTTGCTCTGTATGACGACGGCATCGACACCTACGACAGGTTTGAGGCATACATGGCAGAGCGTGAAAAGCTCAATTCAAGCATCGGCGCCATCCGCAAGCTGTTTGGAATGGGCGAGCGTGCCCTGACCGCAAAAGAAGAAAAGCTCTTTGAATGCTGGTTTTCCGATTGGAAAATGCCCTTTGAACTGATTCGGCTTGCCTATGAAAAAACCGTTGATACAAAAGGTATGCTCTCCACCACCTACATGAACGGCATCCTGCGCCGTTGGCATGACAGCGGGTTTCAATCTCTTGCCGACGTGGCAAAGGGAGAGGGCTCACGGGATATCAAGGGCGACTCCAGCTTTGTGGGTGATGATTTTATTGAAGCGGCTCTGTCAAGGGGCTTTGATGAGGACGGTGACAAAAAATGACCCTCAATGAAGCATTGCACCAAAAAACCCAAAACCGACTCAGCGCTATCCAAAAAAGCGAGGAGAAGCGCCACGAGCTGGAAAAACTCATTCCCGACCTTGCGGCAGTCAACGGGCTTATTGCCGCCATTCCCATGCGGGCTGTGGCAGGCGAGGACCCCGAGGTTTTGAAAAAAGAGACAGAGTCACTCCGCCGCGAGCGTCAGCGGATTCTTGCCGCCTACGGCTATGAGCCGGACTGCGACGAGCCGCAATTTGAGTGCCCGCTCTGCAACGACGGCGGATACGTGGGACTCAAGCTCTGTGACTGTATCAAAAATCTGATGGCCTCACAGAGCTACACAAGCTCCGTGCTGGGAAAAGGACTTTCGGACAAGACCTTTGACAGCTTTTCCCTGGATTATTATCAGGGAGAATCCCGGGAAAACGCACAGCGTATCCTGAACCTCTGCAAGAAATACTGTGCCGAGTTTCCCCCCTCTGTCAGCGGACTTTTGTTCACGGGAGGCACGGGACTGGGCAAGACCCATCTCTCTGCCGCCATTGCCTCCGAGGTGTCAAAAAAAGGTATGCACGTGGTTTACGAGGCGGCTCAACAGATCTTTGATGTTTATGATCAGATCCGATTTGGCAGAGCATCACAAGAAGAGAAGCAAAAATATGAGACCTGTGACCTGCTGATCATCGACGATCTGGGCGCTGAATGCATGGGGAACTACAGCGTTGCACAGCTTTCAAACCTCATCAACCTGCGCCTCGTGTCCGGAAAACAAACGGTTATCAGCACAAACTTTTCTCCCGCACAGATCCGAAAAACCTACGGCGAGCGGGTGTTCTCACGTCTTATGGGTGAGTTTCTTGTGCTGGCGTTCAAGGGCAGCGATGTTCGTATGCAAAAAATTATGGGTGACCGATGATGAAGGTTGACATCTACACCGACGGCGCCTGCAGTGGAAACCCCGGTCCCGGCGGCTACGGCGTTATTCTCGTGTGCAAAGGAAAAGAAAGGGTGTTGTCCGGCGGTGAAAAACTCACCACAAACAACCGCATGGAGCTGACAGCGGCAATTGTTGGGCTGTCTGCCCTGACCCGCCCCTGTGAGGTGACTCTTTACAGCGACTCCCAATATCTGGTCAACGCCATCAACCAGGGCTGGCTCCGGGGATGGGAATCCCGCGGCTGGCGAAAAGCAGACAAATCGCCCGTTCTCAACGACGATCTCTGGAAACAGCTTTCTCCGTTGCTGACCATCCATGACGTGACATTTGTCTGGGTGAGAGGCCACCAAGGGCACGAATATAATGAACGTTGCGACGCCCTGGCTGTTGAAAGAAGTCGTGAAAATAGCGCAGACCACACAAAAAAAGAAGATTGAAAAGTGAACTGATTTACGCTTTTACGTTGTTCGATGTTATTTGTGGTGCTGTGCGTTTCCACAAGTAGGTTATAGGAAAAAAATTCCGAGGGAAAATCCCTCGGAATTTTATTATATTTTTTTGTGTTTTGAACGCCCACTTTTGAAAAAGTGGGACAAAACTTTTTAAAGTAGTTTGAGAAAAAAAGACAGTTTTGGGATAAAAAGCTGTCTTTTTGATATACATAGCGGGAATAGTTGCTCGAAATTTCGAATACCCCTTGCCGTGGATGGGAAGTCGTTGCCATTCACAACTTCACCCACCGACAAGCGCCGACAGGCAAATAAAAAGTTTTGTGTCACTTTTTCAAAAGTGACGAGCTTTTTCAAAAGCGGGCATTATATAATAAAAATTTGTTCCACTCTTTTTTGCTGTGTCAACGAAGGATCGAAGATGCTGCCTGAAGGCGTGAAAAGAGATGCAGATTGGACGAACCGATCCCGAAGGCGTACTACCGTACGACGAGAGGTGAGGTTCGTTCAAAACACAAAAAAATACAAACAAAAAGTGCCAAGATTTTCTTGGCACTTTTTTACC
>JAZSRP010000033.1:0-46452 GCA_045538555.1 Eubacteriales bacterium | reverse complement strand
GCTTGTCGGATAGGTTTACCAAAAGACAAATTGTAGACCATAATTCGCAGTTGAATAAAAGAGGAATGGAAATATGTGCTGAATTGGAGATGAAACTTGGTAAGCCTGTTTATTATTTATTGTGTAATCCAATCGGCGGTTGGTTTGAATTTGAAAAGAACAACAAAAACCTTACGGTGTGTCCAAAATGCAATGGGGAATTCAGTAAGATAGACAACGCTTATGCCGATAAGGTATGTCACAATTGTCGTTTGGCGTTCTATACAGTTGATTATGGTACCCAACAAGAATAAAAGCTTTACATAGGTTGTCGTTTTCGGATAAAAGGTTTTTGCAAAACATTGCTTATTACCGAAAGTTGTTGTATAATACGCTTGAATAGGAGGCGTGTTATGCTGAAAGTAAGTTTTGCAAAAATGTCCACAAAAGGCACCTTTGCGGCTCAATGGCCCTATGGCACCGACCTTTACGGGCGGTTTTTGTATCTGGAGTCCGGCAGTGAAAAAGCGCTGATAGCCGCATTTGACTTCAACGGCAGTTATCCCCGTGAGGCAGCACGCTGGCGCAGTGAGATTTCAAAGAGAACCGGGATCCCGGAGAGATCCGTTTGGTTTCACGAGCTTCAGATTCATGCAGCACCGTTTTTTGATCAGATTGCAGGAGAGTACCTTGATGCGCTCATTGACAGATCGGCAGAAACTGTGCTTGAGATGATGGACAGGGCGGTTCTCTGTGATTGCTATGCTGCAGAATGTGACATGGGTACAGATTTCAGCTTCAATCGTGAGCAGTACGTTGAGGGGCTGGGCGGAGTAACTGTCTGGCGGGGAATAGAGTTTGATAAGAACGGAACTCCTTTTACGTCCGACCCGTCCATAATGCTTTTGCGGGGATACACCCCTGACCTGCCCGTGTTTGAAAATAAAATTATTTTTGACAACAACGTGGATCAGATGGGATACGTGTTTGTTTTTAGAGACAAGAACGGAAACACTCTGGGAAGCGTTACACGCTTTGCTGCGCATCCCGACGTGGCGGTGCTGTTTGAACACAGCAAAAATCCCGACAGAGGGTCGGAATATCATTATGATTACGACTGGACCGGCTACCTTGCAGATGACATGGCAGCGTATTTTGGCGGAGTGGGAATGTATATCAACGGTCCCTGCGCCGATCTTGCAACAAAAAAGGATTGCAGCGACGGAGATACGTACGAAAAATCCGCCCGTGAGTGCAAACGGCTGGCAAAGGTGATGGGCGAGCATATGCGGGAGTGCTTTGAAAGAAAAAGCAAAAAGCTTGATACCTCACTTCCGCTCAAAACCGATTTTTTCCGCATTCCCCTACCCATAAAAGAGGATATTCCCCGCAGCTATGATGAGATACGGACTCTTGACTCCGCCATCAATTCCAAGCAATCGGAGCTGGATGCCGCCATTGGTGAGGGTGCGCCTGCATGGCAGGTGAAAAAACTCATTGACGACCGTTGGCGTCTCGGGTATATTCCGTACAACTTCAGAGGCGAAGAGCACAGCTTCACTGCGGAGGACCTGCGGACTCATACACTGTCAGTGGATGTCAGTGTGATGTCGTTTGGCGGATATCTGTTTGTGGGTGTTCCCGGTGAGAGCTTGGTGGACATGACTCTGTGGCTCAGATCAAGATTTTCTGGTACAAAAACCATTCCTGTTGATCAGGTGGGTGGTTATTACAATTACATGGCAACTCCTCGCTCCATGACTCTTGGCGGTTATACCTACTGGTCAAGCTGGGTGCGCCGTGACGCAATCCCCGTGCTGAAAAAAGAGCTTGCCCCGCTGATAGACGATTTTTTAGAAAACTGAAAAACAAAAAAACAAAACCCCGAAAACCGTGATGGTTTCGGGGTTTGAATGTTTCTTGTACGTTCTGCGCCGTATCCAATCGAACAGAGAGATTATCTCTTGGAGTTATAATGTAGGTGTTTTGTGCCGTTTTGTATCGTTTGAAAAAGTGCGGTAATGTAATGCCACACTGTAATTATCGTGTTATATCTTGGTGTGAGTTTGGGTATGTTTTTATAACTTCGGACATCAAAAGGACATCAACTGTTTTTGTATAACTTTATGTGGTGTAATGTACTAATGTTCAAATTAATGCTTTTGTCCCGGTTTGAACTTAAAACCACACGCTTGGCAAACATTAACTGGTTTGCCGCTCCCTAAAAATCCCCATGTTAATGTATAGCCTCTGTTGATGGTAGCAATGGAAGTAGAACCACATTTAGGACAACAAGGAGCTTGAGATATTTTCTTGCCAACGATAACATTTTGATCTGCATCAACTACTTGCGCATTGATACCAGCATTGATGAATTGATTAACTATACTATTAGCTTGCTCGAAACCAATATTATTGGCAATTACTGGATTGCTACTTTCAACAAGATTTTTTGCTTCGGCAAGACCAACACCCATAACTTCTCGCACAATCCTAATAGCAACTAATTTGTTTCTTGGATTACTCTCGATCACAACTTTTTTAAGTCCATCTGTATCATTTTTTTGAGGGCACGCCTCTTTTCTAAAAGGGAAACCGCAATGAATGCAAGCAACCGACATATCTGATACTTCTCTTCCGCATTCAGGACATTTTATTAAAGCCATAATTCTTTATTCCTCCAATTTTTACTAACAATATATAAAAAGGCGCGTAGCCGAAACCACGCACCGAAAAACGCAGCCCCGCTCATTGTTGCTACACAATTTCACATCTAAGTGGATATGACAATCAAAGCCTACGTTTTTACCAACGTAAAGCCACTTAGATAGAAAATGTATAAAATTGTGTAACACGCTTATTGTACCATATTTTTCTGGGTTCGTCAATTGCGATAATAAATATTATTATAAAAACAAAAAGCCCTGCGTAGCAGAGCTTTTTGTGTATTGAAATAATCCCAAATGGGTGATTATCTCTTGGAGAACTGGCTTGCACGGCGAGCCGCTTTGAGACCGTATTTCTTTCTCTCTTTCATTCTGGGGTCACGAGTGAGCAGACCTGCCTTTTTGAGGGGGGCGCGGTTGTCATCGCTTGCCTGAAGAAGAGCACGGGAGATACCGTGTCTGATAGCGCCTGCCTGTCCGGAGATGCCGCCGCCCTTTACGGTGCAGACGACATCAAACTGACCCTCGGTCTTGGTTACGCCAAAGGGCTGGTTGACAAGGAGCTTGAGGGTACCGAGGCCAAAATAATCATCAATGCCTCTGCCGTTGATGGTCACGTTGCCTGTGCCGGGGATGAGGCGAACGCGAGCTACAGAGCTTTTTCTTCTGCCGGTGCCGTAGAAATACGGAATTGCGGACTGATAGTTCATATTGTCTTCCTCCTTACTTTACTTCCACGGAAATGGGTGCCTGTGCCTGCTGCTTGTGCTCTGCACCTGCATATACCTTGAGACGGCCAAAGCTTGCATCACCGATCTTGTTCTTGGGGAGCATGCCTTTGACAGCCAGCTCAACTGCCAGCTCGGGCTTGGTTTCCATGAGGGTGCGGTACTTGGTTGCCTTGAGGCCGCCAACATATCCGCTGTGACGGTAGTAGTACTTCTGATCCAGTTTTCTGCCGGTGAGAACTACCTTGGAGGCGTTGACAACGATGACGCACTCACCGCAATCAACGTGGGGGGTGTATTCGGGACGGTGTTTACCGTTGAGGATGGTTGCTGCAAGAACTGCGACCTTGCCCAAGGGTTTGCCTGCTGCGTCGATCACATACCAGTTACGCTGCACATCCTCTTTCTTCAACATAGTTGTAGACATGAGTATTTTTCCTTCCAATCTCATTTTTTCGTGCCTGCCCATTATAACACACCAAAAGGGTTTGTCAAGAGGTTTTTTCAAACTTTTTTCGTTTTTGGGGCACTTTTTTTGATTTTTCTTTTATTTTGTGCAAATTATTTGAGTGCGAGGAACAAAATCAGCTCTGGGGAACATCACTTTCGGTGTTTTCGTTGCCTGTTATCACCTCAATGGTATATATTCCATTGTCAAGAGCAGAGCGCAACTTGTCAAGTGAATATCCTGAATAAACGCAGGCATCCTCGTCAAAAAACAGAGTCACGTTGCATCCTTCCAGCAAAGCGTAGGGGTAGTTGCCTATGAGTGTCTGGTGATAAAGGGTGGCAAACTCCTCGTTTTGCAAAGTGGTGACCAGCTTGGAGCCCACCACAGCATCGTCTTTGAGGTAATAGGTATATTCGTAGGCAATATCGTTGGAAACTGTTTTTGCCACTACACGGCATGCAAGGTCAAGAAAAGGGTATTTTTGCTCCTGTGACGGTATGCTGGTATCGGCCGATTCCTCCGACGTGTCAGCGTCAGAGCTCTCGGCAGGCAGCGATCCATCCTCGGAAACGTGGGATTGGGTGCTTTGCGAGGAGTCGGAAACGCCGTCTGACATGTTTGAACCGCCAGAAGAAACGACAGAATTCGTGTCCTGAGACTGTGAATCACCGCCGCTGTTGCAGCCAAAAAACAGTGCGGTAAGAATTACAAATATAACAAAAAATGCAGTTTTTTTCACAAAAATGCTCCTTTTGAACAAAATTTTCTATTGGCAAAACAACCAAAAACCCACATCGGCTTTTGTCGTAATATGACGAAAATCGGCTTGCACATGCTATTGACAACAGCAAAAATGGGTGATATAATATCCTTTGAAACGAACAACTGTTCGGGTATAGAATGACGTCGGACAAACGGTTAGCTCCATCCGTCCCGACGGTGAGATGGAACATGAATTTTTTTGAAGAAAGGTTGAAAAATGGATTATCGAAAATACGCAAAGGATCTTTTATCACGAAAAAACAGTCTTTCCACCGCCTACGGTGTGATAAAAAAGGAGCTGGCCGGTCTGGAGGAGGAGAGGTGCTCATGCAAGACCATGCTTCTCAATCAGGATAAGCAGAGTCAGCATGAAAACGGAAAAAACTATGACGAGATGCTTGTCAACCTCATCCTCAGGGTAGAGGATTGCCGCCTGCGTTTGCGGGTGGTGGAGCGGGAGCTGATGATGATCGAGCAGGGAATGTCCTCTCTTACCGACTATCAGCAGGATCTGCTTGACGGTTTTTTTGTCAACCGGCACACAGGTGTGTGCGAGGAGCTGATGGAAAAGCATTTTCGTGAGCGAAGCGGTATATACCGCGACAGAACAAGAGCTCTTGATGAGTTTACAAGGTCAATATACGGTGTTTTGCAGCTGTAAACATATCCTCGCTCAGTCCGATGGCAGATATGAGAGCGTCCCGTGTATCACAAAAACGCTTGAGAGAAGGAACGCTGTGGGAGTCGCTCCCCGCAAAAAGTCCGGTCCCTGCCTCTGCGGCCGCTCTCAGCACACGGGTATAAAAATAGGAGTCAGCATCCTCGGGCAAAGTGTGGCGGAAGCTTGAAAGATTCAGCTCGGCAAAAAGTCCTGCCTGCCTTGCGGCAGTCATTGCTTCTATCAGCTCGGGGTAGGAAATGTACGACAGTATCTCTGTCATGCTCTCCACGCTTTCGCCAACGGGAAAGAATGGGTGTGCAATACCAAATATCAGATCTTTTGATGGGTGGCTGCACAGGGCGTAAAAGCTCTTGAGCAGATAGTCGGCATGTTTTTTGGGAGTGTCGCATTCTGTGGGGAGCACAAACCCTTTCATGTGGGTGTGTGAGTGGGGGATGATGACATAGTCCACAAGGGCGCGTGCTTCTTCTCCCAGACCCAACAATCCGTTGGCAAACTCTCCCTCAGCTCCCAGCCGTACGGTGACTGCAGGTGAAAATAACTCATCTTTTTCTGCTCTGCGCTGTACCAGCCGTTGGTAGTTCTGTGGCTGATACCAAGCACTTGCGCCCGGTATGGCGCTGTCCCAGGAATGATCCGCAAACCCGATGAGGGACAGACTGCATTCCTCCGCTTGGCGGATATAATCTTTTATATACGCCTGTCTGTCGGCACAGGCAGACAGATGTGTGTGAACGTGAATATCAAAATCTACCATAATATTACCGATATACATATTTGAAAGCAGACCGGTATGAGCCGGTCTGCTTTTTGTTTTTTTGTTGCTCAACCCTCGTAGTAGAGGTATTGGGTTCCGTTGATGCGGAGCTTTGTGGAGTCCACGTATTTGCAATCAAATACCAGATCGCCGTGGCAGGTTTCCAAATAGATTTTTTCGTTTTCAAAATCAAATTTATACAGGAAGGATACAGTGATCACTCCGTAGTCCTCATACATCCAAAAACTGTCCCACAGGTCGCCGTCGATGACGTTGTAAGCGGTATAATCCTTTGTGTTGTCGCCGTAGAGCTGATATTCATATGCGTATTCCATGTTGTTAAACTCAAAAGAATCCTCGGTCACATTGGAATAATTTACTTCAAAGGTTTTGCCGCTTGCGGTATTCAGCACTGCTCTTCCGTTTTTGTTTGAAATAATATCGTACTCAAACTCAAGGTATCCCCATCCGTCGGAATAAAAGGTGTACCACATGGTCTCGTCACTGTTGCAAAAATCAACCCATTCAACCTCATCATCGCCGGGATCGGAGGGATCCTGGGGATCATCGGTGCCGCTACCCAAAAGTGCCATGATGGTGGGGTATTTTGCGGCAAATTTTTGAGAAAACTCGGTAGAGTCAAACTCTGATTCGTCAATTGCGTTGTCGGGGATAGCCACAGTTTCGTCTGTGCCCTTGATCTCAAGAGCCATCTCAATATATGCAGTGACTGCGTCCTTCATGGCAAGCTCAAGGTTTGCGTTGAGGTTGATGCTGTCTTTGTTCATGGAAACAGCAACAGAGAGGTCAACGGGGATGGAAACGTCAACACCGTTTGTGTTGACGGTGATCTTTGTGATGTTAACAGAGACGGAGTTGTCTTCGACGCTCTCGGAATACTCAACGGCAAAACCGCCTGCCTTTTTGTCATCCTCAAAAGAAGCGGTTACCAAGCTGTAATTTAATACATTGCCTTCCTTTGTGACGGTGCAGGTGCTCTCGGAAATCTTTTTTCCGTCTTCGTAAATAATGGCTGTACTGTCCATGGAGGAACCGTCATTCTTGACGGTGTAGTTGGTTTCCATCAAGACCGCATCTTCTTCAGCGATTTTGATGCTGTGCTTTGTATCAGAATCGCCTTTTTCGGCAGTGTAGGTGATGGTATTCACCTCTGCCTTGTCATCCTCGTCACCCTCGTCGGGCTCGTCGGTAAAGGTGAGAGTTCCGCTGACAACGGTTCCGTCCGCAACTGCCAGCTCGGCTTTTACGGAGATGGTGTCGTTGACGATCTCATCAAGCTCCTTGAGCTCAAAATCTCCGTCTTCATCAAGAGCGGTGAGGATGTCAATGACGTCCTGATCCTCTTTCATTGCGGCAACAAGAACGCTGGCAACGGAGGAATACTCCTGCTTTGAAAGATTGAAAGTGAGAATCTGTGCGTTTTTGTATTCCTTGTCACCGACGGTCACGTCCTTTTGTGCCTCGGAAAACATGGAGTCGATCATGCCCTCGGAGAGCATAGCGCAGTATTTTTTGAAAATGTCGGGGAGCTTTTTGAGGGGCTCCAGCTTTTTGATAACGTCTGCGGGAGTAGAAGCTGCAGCACCGTCCTCCTCATCTTTGTCGTCCTCACCGATAAATACGGGAGCGTCCATCAGGTCTTCAAAGAAAAGCGTTGTCTTTCTGTCTGCATATACCAGCTCTGCATTCAGTTTTTCACTGCCCAGTGAGAGAATACCGTCAATGGCAACTCCCATTTCTTTTGTGATGATCCCATCAAGCTCGACGGACAGTGGACTGTCGCCAAAGGGTGACTGACCCTGAACTGAAAGCTCATTGATGGTGATGCCGCCGCTGATCGAAAGCCCGTTTTTGCCCTCAATGTCAAGCATCTCCTGGAAAGGGGAAGTGGGAACAGAGGATGTGTCTGCAGAAACAAGAGATTCGATAGCAGCCACAAATTTGTCCTTTGCGGACAGAGGTGCTGCCTCTGAAGTGGTGTCATCGCTCTCGTTCTTTTTGTCCTTGTTGCAGGCAGTGAGGAACACGCCGGTAAACAAAAGGAACAGCGACAGAATGATGGCAAAAAATCTTTTTGTCATAATAAAAACTCCTTTTTTGTGTGGTATTCCGAATAGTAAATATCCAAAAATATCTTTCCTTAATTATATCACGAAGAATACAAAAAACAACATGGAAATGTAAAAAATCTAAATTTTTTTCCGTTTTCTCTTTTTTATCAAAAAAGCAATCAGCATCACGGCTCCGGTAAAAAGCATTCCGCACATTGCGCCCGACATATCCGTGGCAATATCTGTCCAGTCAGCCACTCTTCCCGCTGAAGAGCTTTGAATAACAAATTCGTCCACGCTTGCGGCAGAAAAGGTATATACAAAAGCAATGAGAAAGGACAAAACCCTGTTTTTTTTGCTTTGTGAAAAAAGCAGTAAAAGTCCTGCTGACAGGGTGGAGCCAATGGCGCAGTACTCCAAAAAATGAGCGGCGGTACGCACGGATTTTTCCAGTGATTTGCGCTCTGTTTTGATGCCCACGGAATCACAGACGGATTCCACCGCGTCAACCACTTTTCCGCTTTGTTCCTTTGATTTTTCAGAATCCTTTAGGGAATTGGAAAAAGTAAAAATGGTGATTGCCAGAGTCAAAACCAGGCAGATGAATGCAAAAAATCTGCGTTTTGCCCGGGGTGTTTTGAAATGTATTTTGAATATAGGTTTTTTCATACAAAAATCAGTCCAGCATTTCTCTTGCGGCGGCAAGCACCGTGTCGGAAACGTTGAGTCCGCCCATGATACGGGCAAGCTCCGACACCCGTTCTTCTCCCCGCAGGTGTGTGATCTCCGTTTCGGTGCGGTCGCCGATGACGGATTTTGAAATTTTGTAGTGGGCGTCTGCTTTTGCCGCCAGCACGGCGGAATGTGTGACGCATATAACCTGAGTTTTTCCGTTTTGGGCGGCTTTTTTCAGCCGAATAGCGATTTTTTCGCTGGTTCTGCCCGAAACACCCGCATCGATCTCGTCAAATATCAGCGTTCCGATGCTTTCGCTGTCGGCAAAAACGCATTTGAGGCACAGCATGATCCTTGACAGCTCGCCTCCGGAGGCGCACAGAGACATGGGTCTCAGCTCCTCTCCCTTGTTTGCGCTGACCAAAAATTCGATCTGGTCACATCCGTCGGCACAAAGCTCTTTTTTGTCAAACCTGACCTCAAACCGTACGTTTGGCATGTCAAGCTCATTCAGCTCCTCTGCCACCCGTTCTGCCAAAACCGTTGCGCCCTTTTGCCTTGCATCAGAGAGAATCTGTGCTCGGATTTTGGCCTCTTTTTGTGCGGAAACAAGCTCTTTTTGAAGCTTTTCCTGACCTTTTTGCCCATCGGACAAGAGATCCAGCTCTTCCTCCCATTGTGCCAAAAGCTGTCCAAAACCATCCGGATCGCATCCGTATTTTTTGCTCAGATGCTTGATAAGCTGTATTCGGGATTCTATATCGTCAATCCGTACGGAGGAATTGTCGCCGTCTGCGTCCAGAAGATCGGAAAGTGATTCCGAGATATCTTTTAGCTCTGCGTATGCACTTTCAAGCCGTACCGACAGATCGTCGGCCGTGGAGACAATTCCTGTCAGGTCTGCCACATTTTTTGCGGCTTGCTTTATTTTTTCAAGTGCCGAGCCCTCAGCTCCGTAGATCAGCTCGTAGGCAGTGCCTGCCCGTGTGATGATCCTCTCGCGGTTGGCAAGCAGGTTTCGTTCTTCCGTGAGCTGTTCCAGCTCTCCCTTTGAAACGTTGGCATTTTTCAGTTCGTTGATGCGGTAGGTGAGCATATCCACACGCATTTCGCGGTCGGATTCCTGCTCTTGCAGTGATCTGAGCTTTTGTTCCGCTTCTTTAAATCTCAAAAAATCTTTTCGGTAGTCGTCAAGCAACCCGTTGCTTTTTGAAAATGAGTCCAGCAACGCCAGCTGCCGCTCCTTGTCAGAAAACGCATAGGTATCCTGCTGACCGTGAATGGAGATCAGCAGTGAAGCGAACTGCTTCAGTTTTGAGAGAGGAACGGCTCTTCCGTTGATTTTTGAAACGGATTTGCCGTCTGAGGTGATCCTTCTGGTGATGGTTACGGCACCGTCTTCCTCGGGGTCTATCTCAAAAGATTCCAGTATTTTGTCGGCGGCGTCTCCGCCAAAAAACACACCCTCCACCGTGGCGTGGCTCTCGCCCGTACGGATGATACTGCGGTCGCTTCTTGCACCGCACAACAGAGACATTGCGTCAATAATAATGCTTTTTCCTGCACCGGTCTCTCCCGTAAAAGCACAAAAACCCTCGGATGGCTCCAGCGAGAGTTTGCGTATAAGGGCAATATTTTCGATAAAAAGCGAACAAAGCATTTTGTGCACCGCCCAAAAAAGTATTTTTGAGATTTCAGTTCATCATGCTCCGCAACAGATTGCAGACGTTGTCTGCAGAATCCGCGTCGTGAGTGATGATAAGCAGAGTGTCGTCGCCTGCCAACGTACCGATAACACCCGGGAGATCCATAGAATCCACAGCGGTGCCCACGGCACTGCCCATGCCTGTGTGTGCCTTGAGTACGATCAGGTTGTTGGCGGATTCCACAGAATATGATGCCTGCCTGAGTATGGTGACGTATCTGTCGTTGGTGTCAATGGTGTCAAAATTGGTTTTTGGAGCACGGTATTTGTAAACTCCGTCGTCTCCGACGGATTTGACGATACCCAGCTCCCGGATATCACGGGAGATGGTTGCCTGAGTAACCGTAACTCCTGCCTCCAAAAGCTTTTTTTGCAGTTCTTCCTGAGTGTCGATATTATAACGTGAAAGCAGTTCAAGCAGTTTTGCTTGTCTGATTGATTTCATTTTTGTCCTCCGAAAAAAAGAAAGTTATGACATCTTTTTGTTGAGCACGTCGTAAAAAGCGTCTTTTTTCACACGGATCAGCTTGAGACAGGAACCCGACCGTGCCAATTCTACCGTGTCTCCCTGCCGGAGCTGCTCCACAACTCCGCCGTCTGCGGTGAGGAGCAGAGATTTTTCACGGTGAGTGGTGTTGCAGATACAAAGTTTTGAATTTGGACTGAAGATGAGTGGTCTGGTTCCCATGGCATGAGGGCATACCGCAATGGCGCAAAAAGCATCCAGCTTTGTATCAATGATAGGGCCGCCGGCGCTGAGAGCGTAGGCGCTTGAGCCGGTAGGAGTTGCAACGATGAGACCGTCTGCGCGATATGAGCACACTCTCGCTTCGTCGCAGTTGAGGTCAAGGGATACGATACCGCACCCCGGTGAGCGCTCCACCACCGCCTCGTTGAGCGCGGTGTGGCGGGAGATCTCTCTGCCGTCTCTCAAAACCCTGATGTCCAAAAGCATTCTGGTCTCAAGACAATAGTCCCCCGACAGCTTTTCCAAAAGCTCCAGCTCGCTCATCTCAAGACTGCTCATATACCCGAGAGTGCCCAGATTTATGCCCAACAGAGGCAGGTCAAAGCTCCATGCCAGCTTTGAAGCGGAAAGCATGGTCCCGTCGCCCCCAAGTGCAACGATGGCGTCAAATTTTGCGGCTCTGTCACTGCAAAATTCGTCATCAAAAATCTCCCAGCTCACTCCGTTTTTGTCAAAACGGTCACACACCGATTGTGTATCGGCGTGGTTTACGGGAATTTTTGGATTTGGGTATATCAAAACGTTTTTTATGCCTTTCAAGACTCATCAGCCCTTTCGGTTTTTTCAAAAAGTGCCAGATATTCTGTGTTTCCGTCTCCGCCTTTTATGGGGGAAACAGTGGTTTTTTTAAAAATAAATCCTTGCTCCTCCGCCTGTGACGAGAGGGAGGTGAGGATGGAAGAAAACAGTTTTTTGTCTCTGTCCTTGACGATTCCGCCCTTGCCGATATTCTCTCTGCCTGCCTCAAACTGCGGCTTGATAAGCGTGATCATCCTGCCGCCGCGGGGCAAAATATCACCGCAGGCGGGATAAATAAGTCCTTGGGAAATAAACGAAACGTCCATAACGATAATATCGATGGGACGGGAGAAATCCTCTTTTTTTGCGTACCGTGCGTTGAACTCCTCCATTACGGTGACCTCTTTGCGGTTCCTGAGAGAATCGTCCAACTGCATTTTTCCGACGTCAAGGGAAAAAACATGGTGTGCGCCTTTTTTCAGCAGACAGTCCGTAAAACCGCCCGTGGATGCGCCGATATCAAGTGCGGTAAGTCCCGTCACGTCAACACAAAATTCGTTGAGTGCGTGATCCAGCTTGAGCCCCGCACGGGAGACAAACGGCTCTGTGTCCGTGAGTATGACTTGGTTTTGGCTTGTCACGTCAAACGAAGGTTTTTTTATGACCTTTCCGTCAACGGTCACTTTTCCCTGGGATATGTATGCGGCGGCCTTGCTTCTGCTCTTTGTCAGCCCCTGTTCAGAAAGAAAAACATCAAGCCGCATGGTCAGCCCTCCCGAAAAAGCTCAAGAACACGCTCTGCCAGCGAGTGGGGATCCAGCCCCAGCTCTTTTTGCAAATAATTGTTTGAGCCATGCTTGGGAAAAACTCCGTCGATGGCGGAAACGGCATACTTTTTGTGTGAAAAAGCGGTGGATTGTGCAAAAAAACTGCCCATCCGCTGTCCTGCGCCTCCGTTTTTTATACCCTCCTCCGCAAACAAAACAACATCTGCGTTTCCGATGAGGGTCATCGCGTTGGCAATCTCGTCATCATCAATGCGTATCAATCGAATCACTCTGACGGGGGTATCGTTGTTTTTGAGGATATCTGCAGCTTTGAGTGCATTTTCGGTCAAAGAACCGTAGGTTACAATAACGGCTTTTGGGTCTGATGCGGGGTCGTATACGGCGCAGTCGCCTTTGCGTCCCGAGGGAGATACAGAGACGGTGTCACTTCCCTTGGGATACCGTACCGCAACAGGGCCCTCTGCGTTCAGCGCTCTGTCCATACACTCCTCCAATTCACAAAATCCGTGGGGTGCAAAAACCGATACGTTGGGAATGGAGGTTGCAAACGAAAC
This sequence comes from Eubacteriales bacterium, assembly GCA_045538555.1. GTDB lineage: Bacteria > Bacillota > Clostridia > Oscillospirales > CAG-382 > Coliplasma. The sequence continues at coordinate 33,366 of JAZSRP010000033.1, read as the reverse complement.
GTCAAAAATGCCGTGGTGAGTCACACCGTCGTTTGCCACAAGCCCTGCTCTGTCAAGGGCAAATACCACGTGGAAATTTTGTATCGCCGCATCATGAAGCAGCTGGTCGTATGCGCGTTGCATAAAGGTGGAATAAACCGCAAAAACCGGAACCAACCCCTGCCTTGCCATTCCGCAGGCAAATGTGGTGGCGTGTTGCTCCGCAATCCCAACGTCAAAAAATCTGTCCGGAAATCGCTTTGCAAACTCTGTCAGCCCTGTTCCACTCTCCATTGATGCGGTGATAGCACAGATGCGGCTGTCCTTTTCCGCTCTGTCACAGAGTATGGATCCAAACCGATGAGAGTAGCTCTCGGCAGCTCCGTTTTTGATTTTTCCTGTTTCGATATCAAAACCGCTCACCCCGTGAAACTCCTCGGGATGAAGCTCGGCAGGGGCATAGCCCTTGCCTTTTTTTGTGCATATATGCACCACGCTGCACTTTCCGTCATCCTTGGCCTCGCGCAGCACCTCCTCGATGTGGCGCTCGTCGTTGCCGTCCAGCGGGCCGTAATAACCCAATCCAAGGTGTTCAAAAAAGTTTTGGCTCATTACCATTCGCCGAAAACCGTTTTTTAAAGAGCGTGAACCTTTTATCAGAACGTTTCCGACAAAAGGAATTTTTTCGAAAAAACGTTTGGTTCCGTTTTTGAACCTAAAATATTTGGCGCTGGTGCGAACCTTTGAAAAATATCTGCTCATTCCGCCCACGTTGGCAGAAATGCTCATATCGTTGTCATTGAGAATGATGATGAGGTTGTCCTTATCGCTGCAGTTGTTGAGTGCCTCGTATATCATTCCGCCCGTAAAAGCACCGTCTCCTACCACCGCAATGGAAAAAAAATCGTTTCCCTTGATCTTGTTTGCGGCGGCGATTCCCACTGCGGCAGAAATGCTGGTGGAGCTGTGTCCTGTGCCAAAAGCATCATGGTCACTCTCGGAGGGGCTGGTAAAGCCCGAAATGCCCCCCTCCTGCCGGAGAGAATCAAAGCGGTCGTACCGCCCGGTCAGCATTTTGTGAACGTAGCATTGGTGACCTACGTCAAATATTATTTTGTCGTCCGGAGAAGAAAAAACACGGTGAAGCGCAACTGTCAGCTCAACCACACAGAGGTTTGACGCCAGATGACCACCGTTTTTTGACACGGTGTCAAGCAGCTTTTGTCTTATTTCATCAACAAGCTGCGGGATCTGTTTTTGATCCAGTTTTTTCAGATCCGTTGGATTTTTTATTTTTTCAAGCAGCATTTTATGCTCCGCCCTGTCTTGAGGGCACGGTTTTGTCCGTTTTTTATTTTTTGAAACCGCACAACAGGGTTGCTACGGAAAGAACAATGCTTCGACTGTACTTGAGTGCAAGGCCTTTTCCCATTGCCTTAAACCCTACCGTCATTGCGGCAATAAGACTGGTGATACACAACGTGAGCAGAAACGCTTGGTTGTGTTCAAAGTCAACAAAGAGTTTTGCGGCAATCCCTGCGCCGGTTGCGCCGCTGACAATTCCCGCAATATCACCGACAATATCGTTGCAAAATGAGGATACCTTGTCGGCGTTGTTGATGAGCCATACGGCTTTTTTTCCCACACGGTTCTTTTTTGCCGCCATTGCGTTGAACGGCCCAAGATCTGCGGTGGCCACTGCCAGCCCGATAATATCAAAAACGATTCCCAGCAAAATCACCGCCGCCAGCACTGCAACTGCCATAGCAACATGAAGCACGTCGGTTATCTTGTCGCTGACGGCTGACAGGATTGAGGTAATAAAAAAGCTCATCAAAAAAGCAGAAACGATCCATTTTACGGATGATTTTTTCTTTGATTTGCGTTTCTTTTCCGTGGGCCTCAGAGGTTTTTCTTCCATTTGTCAGAATATGCGGCTCCTTTCAAGCCGATGTTTCAAAAAAATCCAAAAAAGGGTTGATCTCACGGAGACAAACCCTTTTTTTGCGGTTGTTGATGGCGGCGTGCAGGTAAACCTTGTAGCATGCGGTCAAGTAGGATTTCCCCACAGACTACTCCTCGTCGCCGATGGAGCGGTTCCCCTTTAAAGTCTGAGTCGGTACATCACTGTATCCGCAACTTGATTGCCTGTAAGTCCACACTGTAATCCCGGCACGCCAGAGCGGCATGTCGCCGCCACAGCCTAGGAGTTTTCCTCAATGCTCATTCTTATCTGCCTAATCCTCTTTTGCAGGTATGATTTCAACAGGGATAAATCCCGTCTTCGGTAGCTAATCTCCGCCGGGTACAACCTGTATCCGCCAATACCCACGCAAGGCAGGCTACATCTATCCACAGCGTCAAGCACCGCGTGATAGGTTTAATCTTTGATCTGTGCACGCTCGTGTTTTTGCCGTCGTCCACAGAAAAAAGCCTCCAAAGGTAGGTGGGTCGGAATCCGTATGCCATTACGGAGCGCCCACAAACCTATTCCCCCAGCACCCACCCTCAACTGGGCGTTGACAGCAAGCACAAGGGGCTTCATCGATTTGCCTTTATGCGTATTTTTAGGCACGCTTTCAGCAGCGAAAGAACAACTAGGATACTGCGCCATCGCAAATGTATTATATCACATAGTACGCACAATTTCAAGTATATTGATAATATATTTATACAACTCACTTTTCACGGGTGAGGATATAATCGCAAAACTCGGTCAGGCACTTTCTTGCCCTTCCTGCCGGAAATTCCTCCAAAACGTTTTTTGCGATATCGATACAGCTTTTTGCCATATTCATAGCACCCTTTTGACCCAAAAGCGAGGCAACGGTGCTTTTTCCCGCTTTTTCGTCTTTTTTTGCGGTTTTTCCCAACTGCTCGGAGCTTGCGTTGAGGTCAAGCAGATCGTCGGTGATCTGAAAAGCTCTGCCGCACATGGTCCCGAAAACCGATGCGTTTTTCTTGGTTTTTTCATCGGTGCCTGCCGCAATACAGCCCAGCACGCATGCACATGAGATAAGGGCACCGGTTTTTAAATCGATAAGCCGAATGATCTCGTCAAGCTCTGTCTGCATCCCCTCGCTGTCAAGGTCAATCTGCTGACCGCCGGTCATTCCGTTGCTTCCCGCGTTTTTTGAAAGCAGTATCATTGCTTCGGCATTTCTCTCCGGGGGGACGTCTTTGTTCTCTCCCGCGACGTAAAATGCGTTGAGCGCCAGCGCATCTCCGGCCAGAATTGCGGTCGCTTCGTCATAGGCAACGTGGCAGGAGGGCTTTCCTCTGCGGAGATCGTCGTCGTCCATGGCGGGAAGATCATCGTGTATAAGCGAAAATGCGTGTATCATTTCAATTGCAGCGGCATAGTCAAGGGCATGCGCCTCCGGCGCACCGCAAAGAGAGCAAAATTTCATTGCCAAAAATCCGCGAAGCCGCTTTCCGCCGCCCAGCGCAGAATAATTCATTGCGCTCCACAGCCGCGCCTCACTGCAATGGGGATCATACCCCAACAGTTCCTCCAACCGATCCTCGATTTTTGGTGCCATTCGCACAATCTCGTTTTCAAAGCTCATTTTACGTCAAAATCCTCCTCGCTGATGACGCCGTTGTCGTTCTTCAAAAGAACCACCTTTTTTTCTGCGGCGTTCAGCTTTGAAGTGCAGAACTTCACAAGCTCGGAGCCCTCGTCAAAAAGCTTCATCAGGTCCTCCAGAGCCACGTTTCCGCCCTCAAGAGATCTGACGATCTGCTCCAGTCGAGACATTGCCTCCTCAAATGAAAGGTTTTGTTTTTTGTCGCTCATTTTTTGTACCTCCCGAAATTGCTTTTTTCAGAGAATCCAGCTCAAGCTTTGTCAGCGGCCTGTATTCACCTGTTTTCAGTTCTCCCAGCCGTATGGGACCGAGAGCGATCCTTTTCAGTTTTTTTACAAAAAGCCCTTCTTTTTCACACAAACGTCTGACCTCACGGTTTTTGCCCTCGTACAGCGTGAACTCAAGCACGCTGGAATTCTCGTTGCGTGAGATGAGCTTGAGTCCAAATTCCGCAATGCTCTCTCCGTCAAGCTCCCGTGTGGCACGAACCTTGTCAATGACGTTGTTGTCAATTTTTCCCTTTACGGTCACGGAATAGATCTTTTTTATCATACCCGACGGGTGCATGACAGAGTTTGCCAGCGCTCCGTCGTTGGTCATCAGCAGCAGTCCTTCACTGTTGAGATCAAGCCTGCCCACGGGGTAGACACGGACTCCCGCGTCCACCAGTTCAGACACGTTTTTGCGTCCTTTCTCATCCTTCATGGTGGTGACCACGCCCTTGGGTTTGTTGAGAATTATGTAAACTTTTTTGTCCGTTTCCGGATTCAGGGGACGCCCCTTGTAGGTGACTGCGTCGTTTTTTGGGTCTACACGCATTCCCAACGTCGCCACAACACCGTTGATCTCAAAGTTTCCCTCTAAAATCTCCTTTTCTGCGGCTCGGCGGGACATGAGCCCGCATTCCGAAACATATTTTTGAAGCTTGATATCTTCCATGATTTTTTATCTCCAAAACAGTTTTTTCCAAAACGAAATTTTTTTGTATTCCTGTGCTTCAGTGGCAACCAAAGGGGTTATGTAAACAGAACTTCCCCCGCTTTCAAAAATGACATACCCAAAAACGGAGCCCTTTTCCAGAGGGGGATACAAGACGGAAGGGGCAACGATTTTTGTGCTGAACTCTGTGCCTTTTGGGAGGCAGAGGGAGACCGTGTCGGGGTTTGAAAGGGTGACGGAATCGTACATCCCTCCCATCAGGGGGACAACGGTCGTGATCTCTCCGCTTTGGCAGAGAAGCTTTTTTTCATAACTTTCAAAACCAAAATTCAACAGATCTGTGTGGGTGCGGGTAGGGTTGCTGTCGCAAAGAGTGACAGCGATCAGGTTGAGTCCTTCACGTGATGCCGAGGAAACCAGACATTTTCCGTCGGCTTTTGTGTATCCTGTTTTTACTCCGGTTGCACCGTCAAACCCAAACAAAAGCTTGTTGTGGTTCACCAGCGTGCGAGTTGTGCCCTTTTTTGGAGTAAAGGTATATTTTTTCGTACCCACAATCTGCCTGAAAACAGGGTGTCTCATTGCCTGTGCGGTGATGATTGCAAGATCATGAGCGGTGGTATAATGATTTTTGTCGCTCAAGCCGTGCGGGTTTTCAAAATGGGTGTTTTCAAGCCCCAATTCCTCCGCAGTGCTGTTCATTTTTTCAGCAAACGCTCGTATACTTCCGCAGCAAAGCAGCGCAATGGCAGCGGCAGAATCGTTTCCGCTCTCCAGCAAAAGGCAGTACAAAAGCTGACCTGCGGTCAAAATCTCACCCTCCTGAAGATAAACGGAGCTGCCCTCAATGCCGCAGGCGGCGGGAGGTATCTCAAACTCAACGTCGGGATCCACCGTTTCAAGCGCTACCAACGCTGTCATGATCTTTGTGGTGCTTGCCATCCCCCGAACCTTGTGGGAATTTTTTTCAAAAAGAATGGTTCCGCTGTCACCATCCATCAAAACGGCTGAGTCTGCGTTGCAAAAGGGAAAATCCGACTGTGACAACGGAATCTCTTTTGCCCCGAATTCTTCCTCAATAAGAGCGTTTTGGGGCAGGGGCGGAGCAAAAAGGGGAACGAACCCCACAGCCGACAGGCACAATAACACAATAATCAACAAACAAATCTTCACGGAGATCACCTCCGTAAAGTATATCTTTGGCAAACGCATCGTATGATCAAAAGTGCGTATGTGCATAAAAATACATTATAATCATACCCAACCCTGCTGTTTTTGTCAAGAGACATAAAAAACAAAGCCCAATTTTCAAACCGACCGAAAAAAGTAATATTGTTCAAAAAATGTTGTTATTTGTGTTGTTGACAAACTGAAAAATGGGATTATACTGATAATGTAGACAAAAAATGTTTCTTGGGAGAATTGTTATGAGCATATTGGTCACAGGCGGTATGGGATATATCGGGTCGCATACCTGCGTTCAACTGATCCAAAAGGGACATGAAGTGGTTATTTTTGACAACCTCTGCAACTCAAAAGCAGACGTGGCAGACCACATTGAGACCATTACGGGCACAAGACCCGTGTTTGTTTTTGGCGACCTGTTGGACAGAGATGCGCTGAAAAGCGTTTTTGATACCTATGATATCGATGCGGTGATCCATTTTGCCGGGCTCAAGGCAGTGGGTGAATCCGTAGCCAAGCCCATGGAATATTATCACAACAATATCACCGGCACCCTCAACCTTTTGTTTGAAATGCGTGACCACGGATGCAAAAAGCTGATTTTCTCGTCCAGTGCCACGGTGTACGGTATTCCAAAAACGGTTCCAATTTCTGAGGATGCCGACCTTTCCACCACCAACCCCTACGGCACCACAAAGCTTTTTATTGAGCATATATTGCAGGACGTTGCGGCAGCGGACAGAGAAATGTCCGTGGTGCTTCTGAGATATTTCAATCCTATCGGCGCCCATGAGAGCGGACTGATCGGAGACGACCCCAACGGTATCCCCAACAATCTGATGCCCTTTATTACCCGTGTTGCAAAAGGCATTCTACCTCAGTTGAGCATTTTTGGAAACGATTATGACACCCGTGACGGCACGGGCGTCAGGGATTATATCCACGTGTGCGATCTGGCAAAGGGCCATTGCTGTGCAATGAGCCGCCTGTCCGTGCCGGGTGTTCATATCTACAATCTGGGTACCGGCAGGGGCTACTCCGTGCTGGAGCTGATAAAAGCATTTGAGGACTCCACGGGAGTCACCATCAATTACCGCATAGATGCAAGACGACCGGGCGATATTGCGGAGTGCTATGCCGATCCCAAAAAGGCAGAGCGCGAGATAGGATTCAGAGCAGAGCTGGGATTGGAAGAAATGTGCAGAAGCGCATGGAATTTTGAAAAGAACCACCAATCGGAGAACTGAAATAAAAATGTTTAAAAGATTTATGTATGGTAGATACGGGGCAGATCGGCTCACGATGGGGCAGTCTGTGTTGCTGATAGTTTTTGGCATAGCGTCGCTTTTTGTTCGGGGCGTTGGCGCAAGGATACTTTGGGTTGCACAGACCATGTTGCTTTTTTGGATGCTTTTTCGTATGTTTTCGAGGAATATCCCAAAAAGAAGAGCAGAGGACGCACGGTTTGCAAAAATAATGGGCAGTTTGTCAAAAAAGCTTTCCTTTTTCAAGCAGCGCTTTTCTGACAGAGCACACAAATATTTTCGGTGTCCCAAGTGCCGTGCACGGCTGAGAGTTCCCAGAGGCAGGGGAGTGATCACAGTAACCTGCCCAAGATGCGGCAACAGGTTTGACAAAAAATCCTGAAAAAACAGCATTTCAATAAACAAAACAAACGCCATTCCAAAAAAAAACATAGGGATGGCGTGTTTTTTTGTTTATAATTGAAAAACAAAATCTTTGTATTTTGGGGTGCAAATGTGCAGAATAAACAAAAATACAAAAAACACAAAAAATCGTTGACAAATTGCAAAAACGTGAGTATAATTACAGAGGAGTTAGCCGACGCTAACTGCCGTGAAAGAGGGATAAGATTCCCTTTGCTGCGTATAATGTTCCAGAGGCAATGATTAGGAGATGAGGCCATGACCCTGCGTGAAGCACAAGAGGGAACAGAATATATCATAAAAGCCATCAACACCGATGATGAGGAGTTGGATGCGTTCCTGTTTTCTTTGGGATGTTACAGCGGTGAGCCCATAACGGTGATCTCACATCTCAAGGGCGGCTGCATCGTTTCTATCAAGGACGGAAGATACAATCTGGACAAAGATCTGGCCAATGCCATTGAAATCTGATCTTTGCTGCAAAAAATGCAGGGATCAGAACCTTTTTTGGAGAGTGGTTAGCCGCCGCTAACTCTGGCCGAATGTTTTATTGTCAATAAAGCGATACAAACTTATACATACAGTACATAAAGGAGCATTTTTTATGAAACAAGCCAGGATAGCGCTGGCGGGCAATCCAAACAGCGGAAAGACAACGATGTACAATGCCCTGACAGGCCGCAATGAAAAGGTAGGCAACTGGGCAGGTGTTACCGTGGACAGCCGCAGTGCCGCAATGAAAAAAGCATATTGCAGCGGAGAATACGAGCTGATCGCAGTGGATCTTCCCGGAGCATATTCCATGTCTCCCTTCACTTCGGAGGAGAGTATTACAAGCGAGTACGTCAAAAACGAGAATCCCGATGCCATCATCAATATTGTGGACTCCGGCAACCTGAGCCGAAGCTTGTTTTTTACCACTCAGCTTTTAGAGCTGGGGATTCCCGTGGTAGTAGCTCTCAATAAATCCGACATCACACGAAAAAAGAAAAACAGCATTGACGTTTCACTTCTTTCCGAAAAGCTGGGCTGCCCGGTGGTTGAGACCGTGTCTACCTCTGAGGACGGACTCAAGGAGGTCGTGGCTCAGGTGGAAAAGGTTTTGGGAAACCTGCAAAAGGCGCCCTATTCACAGGATTCGGTTGAGGTTTTGGACAAAAAAACGGCTCAACAGGCGGATCGAAAAAGATTTGAGTTTGTCAACTCTGTGGTAAAACAGGTGGAAAAACGCAAAACCCTGTCCAAGGACCGAAATTATCAGGACAAGATCGATGCCATTCTCACCAACAGATGGCTGGGTATCCCCATATTTGCAGTGGTGATGTCCGTTGTGTTTTTCCTTTCCCAGCACGAAAAGGGACTTGGCGTTTTTATTGCCGACCGCTTGGTAGAGGTTCTTGAGCTGGGGCAGGAGTGGGTGGCGGGATTGCTGGAAAACGCAGATCCTCTTGTTTCTGCTCTGCTGGTGGACGGAGTTGTGGGCGGAGTTATTGCCGTTATCGGCTTTTTGCCTCTGGTTATGGTGATGTATTTTCTTATTGCCATCCTTGAGGATTGCGGATACATGGCAAGGGTGTCCGTAGTGCTTGACCCGATTTTCAAAAAAGTGGGTTTGTCCGGCAAATCCGTGATTCCTTTTGTTATCACCACGGGATGTGCGATACCCGGTGTTATGGCGTGCAGGACAATCCGCAACGAGCGTGAGCGCAGAGCAACCGCAATGCTGGCGCCGTTTATGCCCTGCGGGGCAAAGCTTCCCGTCATCGCTTTGTTTGCAGGAGCGTTTTTTGAGGATGCTTCATGGGTGGGAACCCTGATGTATTTTGTGGGTATCATTATCATATTTTTCGGAGCGTTGCTGGTAAACAAAATTACCGGCTACAAAGCAAAAAAATCATTTTTTATCATCGAACTTCCCGAATACAAGCTTCCATCTCTTATGAGAGCGTTCAAATCAATGTGCAGCCGCGGCTGGGCGTATATCGTAAAAGCCGCCACCATTATTCTGGTTTGCAACACAGTGGTTCAGATCATGCAGTCCTTTGATTGGAGCTTTGGCGTGGCAGAAACTGCGGACTCCTCCATTCTTGCTTCGGTTGCGGGACCGTTTGCATACCTGTTGGTCCCTGTGGTGGGAGTTCTCTCCTGGCAGCTTGCCGCTGCGGCAGTCACCGGTTTTATTGCAAAAGAAAACGTGGTTGGAACACTTGCCGTGTGCTTTGTGGGACTTGAGAATTTTATTGATACAGAGGAGCTGGCACTTTTGGAGGGAGCCGGCGCAGAGGTTGCATCGGTGTTTGCCATCACAAAAGTGGCTGCACTGGCGTATCTTATGTTCAACCTGTTTACGCCCCCCTGTTTTGCCGCTATCGGTGCAATGCGCAGTGAAATGAAAAGCGCAAAATGGCTTTGGGGCGGAATCGGACTTCAGTTTGCAGTGGGATTCAGTACAAGCTATCTGGTTTATCAAATCGGAACACTGATCACAACCGGAGCTTTTGGCGCTGCATTTGTCCCCGGATTGATCGCGGTGGCAGCAATGGCGGCAATCGTTGTTGCAATCAGTGTGAAAAATAACAAAAAAACCGCCTGAAGGGCGGGAAATGAGGAGGTATTCCATGGAAAACTATATTGCCGTTGCAGTGGTGGCACTGATTGTTTTTCTTGCGGTTTTTTATATCGTCCGTGAGAAGAAAAAAGGCAAAAAATGCATTGGATGCCCCTATGGTGACAGCTGCGGAAAAAAATGCGGCTGTGTGTCGAAAAACAAAAACGATATCTGATCCTTTGATCATTTGTAAAAAGAAAAAGCATCACCTGCCTCAAAAGCTGAGGGCAGGTGATGTTTTTTTTATTTTTTTGTGTGAGACGCAAAAAGAGTACAGCCCTCTTTTTGCCACTGCTTGATCTTTTCAAAAAAGACCTGTGGTGATACACCGTATTCTTTTGCCAGACAAGAAATGCAAAAAAACTCGGTGGCTCCTCTGTTTTTCAGTTTTCGGGTGCAGCCCATGTCATCCGGGGTGACGGGTATTCCGCACTTTTTGCATTTAATCTGCATTGACGATCTTTGCTCTCAAAATCCTGCAGGTATGAGGTTCCATGGCTGGAGATTGGTATATGTCACCAAAAACTCCCAGCTCCTCGCCCGTCCAGAGGTCACGGAGAGAGACGGCCTTTTTGCTCACCTTGGAAACGCCAATGTCCGAGAGTGAAAAGTAGGGGTACACAGTTGTATCGGATAGATTGAATATACCGATGGCAACGTCACCGCCGTCAAGGAATTTTGCCCACATCGGCACCTCGGGACTGCCCCAATGTCCGCCGCAAATAAAGGGCTGACGGGATGCGGGATCCTGATTGATGGCGATGACATCTTTGTTGAGAAGGATGGATCTGGTTTCTTGGGAGGCGTTGCGGATATCACAGCCGATCATCAGCGGTGAGTTGAGAAACGCCCAAAGAGAAAAATGAGTTTTGTACTCCTCAAAGGTACAACCGCCAACATGTGATACGTTTCCTTTTCCGCCCATGCCCACAATGAGCATGTCCATGTCGTTAAAGCAACCCTGTCCGTTGAGGGATTGAAGCTCCAACTGCTTGAAATAAAGTTCTTTTACGGATTGCCAGCTGTCGTTGATGTCGCCGGTAGAGCGCCACATATGGGCACCGGTCTGCTTGATCCATTTTTCGGTGCTGTCAACGCCCCAGCTGCAGGCAGAAAGCAAAATATCCCGTCCGCAGTTTGCCAGTGCAAGTCCCATTCGCTTGTAGAGAAGATGTCCCTCTGCGCTGATGGGTTTGAAGCAATAATCGTATTTCAAAAAATCTACGCCCCATGATGCAAAAGTTTCAGCATCAAGGTACTCGTAGTCAAATGAGCCGGGATATCCTGCGCAGGTCATGTTTCCCGCGCAGGAATACATGCCGAATTTGAGCCCCAGCGAATGAACGTAATCAGAAAGTGCTTTCATTCCGGAAGGAAACTTGACCGGGTCGGGGACCATTCTTCCGTCAGCGCCTCTCTTGCGCTCCGCCCAACAGTCGTCAATGACAAGATAGTCGTAGCCCGCTTCCAAAAAGCCGTTGTCAACCATGGCTTTTGCGGTTTCTTTTATGAGGTTTTCGTCGATGTTGTGACCAAACGTGTTCCAGGAATTCCAGCCCATAGGGGGAGTTTTTACAATCATGATGCACACCTCTTATTTAAAATTTCAAAGAAAAAACCTTTGTACCAACGGTATTTTATCACAGACAAAAAAGCTTTTCAATACCTGTGCAGACAAAAAACTGTTGCATAAAAATGATGCGGGAGTTATAATAGAGGTAGAAAAGCAAAATAACTCTTTTTGGAGGATTGTATGAAAAGAATTTTTGCGCTTTTGATTGCACTTTTGCTGGTTGTGGGAATGTTTGCCTGTAAGGATGAAGGCGACGACACCTCAAAGCCGGTATCAAGCAAGACCCAGAATTTTTACAACGGAGTTACAGATACCTTTTATGTTGAGCTTGAGATGACTGAGGGAGACGTTACCTACAGCATGATTCAGGCAAAAAGAGGTGGATCGGTCACCACCATCAAGGACTATGAGGATGATTCTCAGGACCTGTACTGCATTTTTGACGGTTCAAGGATCGATTATCTTGATCTTGATGCAAAAACCGTGGATACCACACTTTCCACAAACGGTCAGGTGTTTCTTTTTGACAACGACGGAAAACGATTTGCCAATCCTACCGTGAACGAAAACGCTCAGTTCCGCGGAAAAACATACCGCTGTGAGACCTTTCCCACTGCTTCCGGTGCAAACGGAAACACTGTTGACGGAGAGGACCGGTATTATTTTGAAGCAAACGTGCTCAGAGCGGTTGAAATCGTCACCGACGGAGAAGTAACCATGACTGTCATGGTGGTAAATTACGGCGGAACGATCCCTGACGGAGTTCTCACATCTGTGCCTGACGATTACTCCAAGGGCAACCTCAACATCGATACAACCATCGATACCAGCGGCTGGTGGGATTGACAAAAGGGAGAACGGAAAAATGATTGGAATAAAAAGATTTGTTTTGATTCTTCTTGCGATGATGCTTTCGGTTTTGTGCTTCCTTGCTTCCTGCGGGGATGGAAATGAGGATAGCTCTCATACTCAGACGGTTTCTGATCAGGCATCTTCAGAATCGTTGGAGAACAGCGATATGTCCCAAACTGTGTCCGAGGACGAGCCCTCTGTGGATCCCGCTCCCGATTTTGTTCCCGAGTATCCCATGGTTTTTTCAAAAGTTACCGATTCTCTGTACAAGGTAGAGAGCACTCTTTCTGACGGAAGCAAGCTCACTCTCACTTTTTCTGAAAAAGCGTGGGGAACATACAACCTGGGCGCATGGCGTCTTGTTACGCCCGACAACAGGACTTTGAGTTTTGTTGCGGGAGCCACCGATTGGGAGTACGTATACCGTGCAGGCAGGGATGCAAGCGGCTGGGTGTGGTCAGGCGGAAACCATGGCAATGAAAATTTGGTGATGCTTAGGTTCTATGACGGGCAGACCAATGAGGAGATCATACTGACTGCCGGAGAAAGCGTAGAACTTGACACTCTGTCTATTGTGGAAAATACCTCGCTGCATTGGGGTGATACTCAGGACACCTACTGCGATGTAAAAAGAACTTACACCGTGGCAGGCCCCCAGATCAAGCTGAACGTTGACTATGATTATACTCAGAACTGTTATTTTTGGCTGTCCTATACTTGTATGTTCCCCATTTCAAAAAAATGGGGACTGTACTGCGATATGATCGATGCTGACGGAAAGCTGATCCGCACCATTGAAACCCTCAAGGTGGGAGCGGCGGATTATTCCGGAAACATGAACAACGGAAATTCAGCCACCCGTGCCATCGTGTACGGATACGAGGATACGCAGTACAAATTTGACGTCAGAGTAAACACTGTCAGAGAATCGCTGGACAACCTCTCAAACAGCTTCAAAACCGCTTTTTGGGATATGAATACTACTGACAACAAACTCTATTTTTCAAAATACGATCAAAATACTCCCACACTTGTAAACAAGGGTACAAAGCTCTCTACCGAGTGCGTGTGGGCAATTGTTATTGAGGATATTCAGGAATAAAACAAAGTGCAAAAAAAGTTTGGCCATAATAAAAAATTTGGAGGAACCCGTATATGAAAACAAAAAGGATACTGTGCTTTGCTCTGGCTCTTCTGACCCTGTTTTCCATTTGCATCAGTCATGTTTCTGCGCTGACGGTGACTGTCTTTGGTTACAAAAACATTGCTGTAGGTGCAACCTATACCACCACAACGCCTTTTACGGACCGTTCCTATCCCAACGATTATCAGCTGGTTGACGGAAAAGAGTTGACCGACGGAATATACGGCTCCACCGCATACGGCGGAGAGTGGGTGGCATTTGACCACCGTATGGCAAAACCCGCTGTCATCACTGTTGATCTGGGTTCAAAGAGGGCGGATATTTACAGATTGGCCATTGAGTGCAGATACACCTCCACAGATGGAGTGGGAGAACCCACAAGCGTTGTGTTTTTCTCCTCTGATGACGGAACAAATTTTACAATTCTCGGTACTGCAACAAAGGATTCCGAAAATCTCAACAAACTTTATCATTACACCTCTGCCAAACCGTTTTCGGGCAGATATTTCAGAGCTCAGATCAACCACGGAAGCGGAGTTTTTGCTTTTGTGAGTGAGTTTGAGGTCTGCATACAGTCCGAGGTGGAACAGGAGATTCCCGCTGAGGAAAGTGAAAAACTGATCTTCATCGGCACGTCGGGTCTGGTCCGCACCGAGGACGATCTTTTGTACGGCATCAAAGGCAACACCACCGTCAATGCGTTTTCAAAAGAGCTGACAAGGGGTACAAAGAATCTTGTGGTCTTGGGCGCAAACGGTGATGAAAAGAAATTTGATGAGATTCTTGCCACGGGCGACGTACTGAAAAAGTTTTACAACGATCTTGAGCTTGATTCGGTGACCGTGGTGGTGCTTGGTGATGTCAACAGCGACGGTCTGGTCAATTCCACCGACTATTTGATGCTGAAACGCAACGTTCTGGGCACCTATGAGCTCAGCGGGACCAATCTCCGCGCCGGCTGTATAAGCGGTGGAGAGACCGTCGGATCCGCAGATTATCTAAAACTCAAAAGACAGGTTCTGGGTACTTACGATATGTATGGTATTTTTGAAAAATCCGCTCCCGTGGCAGACGATCTGATGACATTCAAGATGGTGTCCGACGTTTTGTATCAGATGGAGTACTCCTACAACGGAACTCCCGTGAAGCTCACGTTTGACAAAAAGACGTGGGGAACGTGGAATATCGGCACATTCTACTACAACGGTCTGGCACTGGCAGGCGGCGGAACTGACTGGGAGTACGTATACCGTGCGGCTTCTTCAAAATCCCAAAACTGGGTATGGTCAGGCGGAAACCACGGCAACGAAACCCTCATCGACATTTCTGTATACGACAACGAAGAGAGCACCGAGATCGATCTTGCACCCGGTGACAGCTTCAAATCCAAGAGTATCAGTATCGTGGAGCAGACCCGTCTCCATTGGGGCAATCCCTCGGATTATTATGCAGAGGTGACCCGCACCTATTACCTGGCGGGCACAAAGCTCTCTCTTGACGTGGAGTACAATTTTGTCAAGGATTGCTATATGTATAAGTCCTACACGTGCATGTTCCCCGTATACAAGACCTACGGCAGACACACGCTTGCGTATCACATCGATGGTACTACCCATGAGAACTATACCACCGACGGCACCGTTTATCCTGAGTACGGCAACAACTACGATCAGGGCTATGCGGCGCAAAAAGTGACTTTCTGGGGTGATAAGCAGCCGGGATGGAAATTTGACGTAGAGATATTTACTCCCCACGACTCTACGGATGATTTTTCCAATTCATCAAAAGTTATGCTCTGGGATATGAACAAGGTGTCCGACAAGCTGTATTTCTCCAAGTATGACGATTCTGTTGCAACCAAGGTGTCCGCAGGTGAAAACGTGGGCACCAGCTCAAGCTGGACGTTCTATGTTGAAGACTGAAGATAACAAGTTTTTTACAAAACAAAATGTTTTTCCTCTGCTGATTGCGGCGGTTGCCACGGTGTTTAATTGCATTTCTGTGTTTTTTCTGCCTCAAAAAATTGTGACAGGCGTGGAGATGTTTGGAAAAGGAACTCCCACGACGGACAGGATATCGTTTTTGGTGATCGCTACCTGTATGATACTGGCGTCAAGCGCCATGAGCGTTTTTACGGACAGGCAAAAAAAATGGGCTTCCGTTGCTGCCGTTCTGTTATTTTTGGACGTTTTGTGTATCGTTGTCAATCTTATATGACCAATAAAAAACCGCCAAAGCCGGGCTTTGGCGGTTTTTGTTATTCTTCAAATCTGAATAGATGCATATTTACTGCTTTTATAACGATGGGCTGATCAATAAAACGGAGAAACGCCACCCGGTCACCCTCCCGCAGATGCTCGGTGAGAGGGGAGTAGGGTATCACCTTTGATTTTGGCTTTCCGTCCCTTTCTATCAAAATTTCTGCTTCTGTGTGCTCGTTCATTACGTAGGAGGGTTTTCCTTTTACGCGAGATGTTTTTGCGATATATACGTCAATATTAATAACCGTTCCCAAAAACTCACGGGGCTTGAAAAACTCTGTGATACGCGTCTTTTTTGCGGCATAACCAAGCAAAAAAACGGGAATCAGATAAAAAACCGTGCTTATTTTCAAAATGTCGGTAAAACCAAACCATAGATACGTTCCTGCTTCAATGATGACAAAAAGAACTGAAAATGTCAGTATAGATTTTGTTTCCCTCTCTTTTTGCAGGCGCTTTGCGGTTTTGTGTGTGATCATGGAGCACCTCCTGTTTTTATAACGGTGTTGCCCTTGTGCAGAGCCCTCATGCTTGTTACTGTTTCAATATGACTGAACCTGCATCCGGTGCCAAGATAAGTTTTGTAGTCGTCTTCAACGCATCGGTACTCAATGTATGCCCCGTCGCCCGCCGTTTCAAAAACGGTTATTTCAGACCCGTCGCCAAAATCGAATTTTATGGTTTTTCCTGTCAGCTCACGTCTGTCCATGGATTTTTTTCCGTTGAGGACAAAACGTGCAAAATACATCGTGTTGTCCGGTGTTACGGAAATGGTTTCTGATTCGTGATGTGCAACAAAGGAATGGTGCTCCTTGGCGTAGGCAACGCTTCTTGCAAAATCATCCGAAAAATACAGCCAGTTGAGCCGTGCACAAACAGACCATATCATTGCCGTCAATACCGTCAGTGCAGAAATGCATACTACTGCCAGCACAGTAAAAAAAGCGGTTTTTTTGATTCGCTGTCTGATGATGTACTGTCTGTTTGTCATCTTTTGGCTCTCCTTTCACAAAAAATATACACGGAGGGGGGAGGCCCCCCTCCGTGTTGACGGGTTTTGGCTGTTTTGATTATTCTTCGGGCTCTACCAGCTCTGCGTCAAGAGACTCTGCTTGTGTATCAACGTCGGCAGTGCTTTCAGCTTCGGCTGTTTTTTTGCCCAAAAGCTCGGGCAGTGCAAGTCCCGACATTGCAAAAACCTCTTCAAGGGGAGGAACGCTCTTCATCAACCCTGACAGAAACCCTGCTGTAGAAGTGGTGCCGTCCTTTGACTGACCGCTATCCCAAACGGTGATCTTGTCGATCTTGATATTTTTGATGGCGTCAACCTGGATACGCATCAGCTCCTCCAGTTTGTCTGCGATCATCAGTTTCAGCGCCGCATCGGCATCTCCACCGGCAGATTTGACCACCTCTGCAAAACCGGCTGCCTGCTTGCGGAGAATCTCTTCCATACCGCGTGCTTCTGCCTCCATCTTTGCGTAGATAGCGTCCGCTTCGCCTTTTGCTTTGCGCCTGATCTTTTCTGCCTCTGCCTCTGCTTCCAGCTCCATCTGACGCTTATTGATCTCTGTCTGAACGATAATATCTGCCTCAAGAGTTGCTTTTTCTCTTGCAGAACGTGCTTCCTCTGCTTCTTTTTCGGCGGCGTACGCTTCTTCCAACGCCTTTGCTGCCTGAATCTTTTCTGCGGAGGTTGCGATTCTCTGGGCTTCTGCTTCTTTTTCACGCAGTGCTGCGTTACTCATTGCAATTTCCATTTTTGCAACGTTTTCGCCCTGAATAGCTTCGGAATCTGCTTTTGCAACGTTGATTCTCTCGTCCATCTGAGCGTTTGCTTCACCAATAGAACCGTCTCTTTCTTTTTCTGCAACGCTTTTCTTTGCGTCGTTGATTGCTTTTGCGGCGGCCTCCTTGCCCAGTGCCTGAATGTATCCGCTCTCGTCGCTGATATCGGTAACGTTTACGTTGATGAGACGGAGACCGATCTTTTTCAGCTCAACCTCAACGTTGCGGCTGACAGCTTCCAAAAATTTGTCTCTGTCGGTGTTGATCTCCTCAATGTTCATGGTGGCAATGATGAGACGAAGCTGACCAAAGATAATATCCTTTGAAAGCTCCTGAATCTCGGGAAGCTTGAGCCCAAGAAGACGCTCAGCGGCGTTTTGCATAACGCTGGGCTCTGTGGAGATACCTACGGTAAATCTTGAGGGAACGTCAATACGAATGTTTTGCCTTGAGAGTGCGTTCTTGAGATCCACCTGAATGGACAGGGGAGTAAGGTCCAAAAATTCATATGCCTGAACAACAGGAACGATAAATGCGGCACCGCCGTGGATGCAGCGTGCAGAGCGGGTTGTACCGTCCTTGTTTTTGCCTACACGTCCGTAGATGACCATGATTTTGTCGGAGGGACACTTTTTGTATCTGGAAAAGAACCACATTACCAGAGAAAAAAGCAATACGCCGATAACCACTGTGAGAATAATTGTTTCGGGGGCCATAATAAACTCCTTTTTTAATGTATATAAAATATTTTTTGCAGGTAATAAGAGAATTATTTCTTGCGTTTTACAATAAGTGTTTCTTCACCGGTAATTCCGATGATCACCACTTCTTCGCCGTATTTGAGCTCTGTTTCCTCGTCCGTAACGGCAAATTTTTCGGACAGCTTGCCCTGAATGATGCAGGTGACTTTTCCTTTTCCCGTTCTTGCGGGTGGAACCTTCATATAAACGGTGCCGCTGACACCAAGTGCAAATTTTACGTTCTCTGTGCCGTCATATTGCAGGCCCAGCAGCCATTTCATTATGTACGCCACAGCCATCATTGCAAAAACTCCTGACAAAACGGAGATAAGAACAGAAAGAGCCGTGTTGACGTTGTTGACAGCGCAGATAACTCCGACCCATCCCATTACGGAAAAGAAAGCGATGAGCCCTCTGAATGTAAACAAACGCAGTCCGCCGTCAAGCATTCCGTCGCCGTGTGCGTCGTGTTGATCACCAAAAACTCCGTCGTGTCCGGCGTCGGTGTCAAATTCCGCATCCCCTGCGTCGTGTCCAAAATCATGCCCGCCGTCGTCTCCCGCATCGCCGTGGTCCTCTGATCCGATTCCAAAGAAAAGCAAAATGGTCTGTATCAAAAGAATAACCGAAGCGGGTATGGCAATCGTGGCAAATATCTGTCCTACCGTGCCGATAGAAACCCACCATTCAAACATAAAAATACCTCCAAATCAATCGAGAGTAGAAAGGATCTCCTCGGCTTTTTTGCGGATGGCGGATGCCAGATGAGCATGAAACATCACCGCAAGAACCTTTGAGATGCGCTTTCGTGCACCGGGAAACGGTTCCTCAAAATCCTCCACAACACAGTCTATGCGTTGTTTGAGTTCGTTGCCGTCCAGTTGCCTGATATCAACCCCGGCAATAACCGCAAGGTAATAACAGTAGAGGTCGCAGTCATCGATGATGTCATCGCTCTCATCGTCAAGCTGACCGTTTATATAGGTGAGCAGGCTGGCGATCTTTTCGAGCTGAATACAATCCTTCAGCATATTGATAACAGCGATACGGCAAAACTGATTCTTGGAATAAAGCTTTTTTTGAGGCGGGGGCAAAAATCCCCTCTTTACCCAGTTTTGGATAACATACGGTTCAAGTCCTGTCAGACCCGAAACTTGCGACAGCATCAGTCCTCCGCACATAAAAATGTTGCTGAGAACCTCCTTTGCGGCCGATGCATCGTGTACCGAAAGCTCCACCGTCGTGCCGGGCAATCGGTCGATCATGTACATCTCCTCCCTTTCCTGTGTTTGTCACGATTATACCACATGGTCAAATGATTGTCAAGAGGGTTCTTTGGATTTTTTAAAAAATTGTAAAAAAGTCGGACCGATGTTTCACGGTCCGACCAAAAACGGTGTTTAGTTGTTGATGCTGTCAAATACGATCTCGTCTGCAGTGCCGTCAAAGATGATGTAACCGTCACCGTGATTATCCTCTGCAAGGAGGTATACGTGGTCTTTTTCGGTGCATTCATCATACTTGCCGATATCAGTGATCTTTGAAACATAGAGGCCGATGAGGTCGCAGTACTGCTCTGTGGCAGTGGAGGAGTTTCCTTCCTCTTTGGTCATATTAAACAGCGCACACGCCATCTCGCTGGACTCAACAGAGAGGAAAGTGGAGGAGGCGTAGCCGCACATATAGATATCGGGATAGAAGAAGAGGATCAGCTCTGCGTTGATGGAGGACTCCACGTCAATGAGATCCAGCTCCTTCAGCTGCTCCTGCTTGTAGGGGCTGGTGGAGGTGGGAGTGTTGGGGTGTCCTTTATAATAATATACAAACTCGTCGCCGTAAAAAGCTTTTACAAACTTGACGTAGCTTTCAAACTCGGGCTCGTTTTCTGCATTTGCCCAGGAGCCCAGGATCATCATTGCTTTTTTGTCCTGCTCATCGGCGGCCTCAAACATCTCGTTGCTGAAATTGTACAGAGCTTTGAGTGCCTTTTCTTCTTCCTCTGTCAGAGAGGTGAGGGGGGCGGCAAAGTTGCGCTCCTCGATGATGCTGTTTTCTGCATCGTAGGGTGCTTTGCTGACCTCGTTGTTGAGGACGTTATCAATAAATTCGGTGTCGGGTGAACACAAAACCCCTGATCTGGGTCTCAGGATCCACCACTCAATGTTGGTCTTTTCTTTTGCTGCAACGTAGGAATACTGTCTGAACTCGCTTGTATCAACAGTAAAGCTTCCGTCTGCGCTGTAGTCCTTCGCCTCGGCAACCTCGGTGTAGAGGGTGCTGAGCTTTGAGGCCATATCAGCGTATTTTGCATCTGCGTCAAACTCTGTGTCTTCGCTGTTAAAAGCGGCGTTGAATTCATTGTAGGATGCGCCGCCATCAGAGAGCAGGGTGACGGTGTAGTTCTCCTCGGGAATACCGTTTGCGGTGAGGAGCTTGAGGTAGAGGTAGGAGTTGTAGTCGTTGATGTACAGGTTGAATTTTGCGTCGGGGTTGATCGCAAAGAGCTCCTCAATGTATTTGTCGGTGACCTCAACCATGCGGTCATAGTTGTTGTGGGTGAGAACCTCGCTCTTTTCAACGGTGGGCATGGGGAACACGTTTTCGGGCAGGTTGTCCCAGTTCCAGCTGTCGGGTCTTGCCAGCCATACAAAAGCGGGGATGCTGTGGTTGTCTGTGATCTCGTTCATATAGAGAGTGAAATAAAGCTGGGGCATGGATCCGGAGACGGGAGCAATAACATACTCGTCGGCAGAGAGAGAAACGTCGCTTGTTTTGGACGTAGCCGTACCGTTGGCAAAGGTAAAATCAACCTTTATCTGCTGCTTGCCGTAAAAAGCGTCTGCTTTGATCTCTTTTGCGGAGAGGGCGTCACCCTCAATAGAAACGGTGCTGACGGTGAGATCGCCGTGAAGCACGGTAACGTCGACCTTTGTCAGCTCTGCATCGGATGTCCATTTGATGTCCACCTGCTGTGTACCCTCAACCTGTTGACAGGTGACGGTCACGTTGCCGGGCTGGGGAGCACTGGATGTGCTGCCGGGATCGGTAGTGCAGGCGGTCAGCACAAAAAGTGCTGCCAGCAAAAGCGAAACGACAGAAATAAATTTCTTCATAATCAAATAACCTTTCTTTAAAAAGTTGTACTGCGTTATTATTATATCACAAAAGAATACAAAAACAATAGAAAAACAATTATTTGTCATAATAGCCAAAAAAATGCCGAAAAAAGTCGAAGGAAAATAATTCAAAAAATCTGTCGAACCCTCTTGACAATCACGTGACCGTGTGGTATAATGCAAGCAAAGAAAACAAAAAGGAGAACATTTTTATGACAATCGGAATTATTATCGGATTTTCACTTGCGGTACTTGCAGTAGTGTTTTTGCTTCTTGCTGCCCGTGCCGGCAAAAACAAAAACAAGAGCGGTATTGCCGTGTTTATTGTAGTGGCACTGGCATTTGTGCTGACAGCGGTTATCGTTACTCCCAGCTTTATGACCGTGCAGACAGGTGAGGTTGCGGTGGTCAAGTACCTGGGCAAAGCCAAGGAAGTCAAGACTCCCGGCACGTATTTTTCCTTCTGGCTCACCAATACTTACGATTATTATGATACCAAGGTTCAAAACGTTGATATCTCCACAGCGGCGTACTCCTCCGATGCTCAGACCATGAACATTCAGATGACGCTTCAGTATCGTGTGAGAGAGGACAGGATCATTGACGTAGCAAATCAGTATGGATCTCTTTTGACACTTCAAAACCGTATTCAATCCATCGCCATCGAAAAAACAAAATCCACCCTTTCCTCGCACAAGGCAATGGACATTATTGCCGACCGTGCTTCCATGTCTCCCGCAGTAGAGACTGCCATCAAGGATGCGGTTGGTGAAGAGTACTTTGTGGACATCTCTGCGGTGGTTCTTACAAATATTGATTTCAGCGATGCGTTTGAGCAGGCGGTTGAGGACAAGATGATTGCCGAGCAGTCAAAGCTCAAGGCAGAGTACGAAAACGAGACCAAGATCAATCAGGCAAAAGCCGAGGCAGAGGCAAAGCTTGAGGCGGCACAGGCGGAGATCGAGATCGCCAAAGCGCAGGCGGAGGCAAAAAAGATTGCCGCAGAGGCAGAGGCGGAGGCAAACCGCATAGTTCAGGAATCTCTGACCGAAAGCATCCTCAAGGATAAGTATATCGCAAAATGGGACGGAAAGCTCCCCGAGGTTATGACCGGAAATGACAATACATCCGTCATGATTCCTGTGGGCGGCAACGAATAAGTTTTTTGCAGACAAAAACAGCAGGCATTCGGGATGGATTCCCGTCTGCCTGCTTTTTGTTTTTTGTCAATCGTTGCTTTTGAAAACGTCGGCAACGTCGCTGATTGTCACAAAAGCTTTTGGATCACATTTGTGGATGATTGCACGCATTTTTGAGATCTGAAATCTGTTCACCACAAAATATATGATGTTTTTGTCCGCGTTTGAGTAGCCGCCCTTTGCATTGATAATGGTGGTGCCGCACTCAAATGCCTCCATGAGAGCGGTTCTCATGTCATCGGGCTTGTCTGTTATGATCATCACTTCTTTTGATCTGTCAAAACCTTCTACAACAAAGTCCACTGCCTTGAGTCCCGCTGCGTACGTAACAATAGAATACAGAGGAAGAATCCAGCTGTTGATGACGATACCGCACACCACGTAGAGAATCACGTTGTATATCATCACAAAGGTTCCTACGGTGATGTTGAGCTTTTTTGCAAAAATAACTGCCATAACCTCAACGCCGTCTATTGCGCCGCCGTATCTGATGGTCATACCGCTTCCGACGCCGGAGATCACACCGCCAAAAAGTGCACACAACAGCAGATCCTCGCCCGCCAGAGGCGATGCCATGCTGACGTCAATGGGCAAAATGTCGGTGATGAGCCATGAGCCGACGGAATATACCGTCACGGTAAATATGGAATAGACTGTAAAAACAGTTCCCTGCTTTTTGAGCCCAAACAAAAATAGGGGAATGTTCAGAATAAGCAAAAACAGAGACAGTGTCATATATTCCGGGGTTATCTGCGACAGCAGAATGGAGGTTCCGGATATGCCGCTGTCATACAGCTTGACGGGGGCCAAAAAGATGTTGACGCCAAAAGCATTTATGCATCCCGCCGCAAACAAAAACAAAAAATTCTTGACGCTCAGTGATTTGAGGTCTTCAAAAAAGCTTTTCTTCAATCAAAAATCAATCCTTAAAAATCATATCTTAGAAATGGTAACACAAAAACGCCGTGAGTTCAATAGCCGTATATGCCAATAATCACAGCAAAATATTGGGATTTTCCGTGATTCGGATGCTATCGGGGGTTACACGGCAGGGGAGGAACAGTATTTTTACTCCCGCTGACAGCGCCTCATCCCATGCATGGGCAAATGCAGGGTGTGTGATTCCGTTGGGACGCACCTCTGTAATGCCCTCTGCCTGAATCACAAATGCGGCAAAGGAATCATAGCCCGCTTGCTTTGCCGCAACAAGCTCTTTCAGATGCTTGACTCCTCTTTCCGTGGGCGCATCGGGAAAATATCCCACACCGTTGATCTCAAGAGTACAGCCCTTGACCTCCATCAAATATTTTTTGTCCTCCCGCTGCATAAAAAAGTCAATGCGGGATGATCCAAAGGTGTGCTCCGGCTTGACTGTGTCAAAAAGCCGTGATTCCTCAATCCATTCCCGGACCGCCCTGTTGGGTGCCTGACTGTCAATGTTGAAAAGCGTCTCGCCGTTTTTGTATACCGCCACAAGATCGTATTTTGTTTTTCTGGAAGTGCTGTTGACCGATTCTGCAAGCACCACGCGGCATCCACGGGTCAGCAGCTCCTTGCAACGACCTGTGTTTTTTACGTGGACGGTGTGCTCCACACCGTTTATCAGCACCTTTGCAACAAAACGGTTTGGGCGCTCGACAAATGTTCCGAAAATAATGTTGTCGTATTTCATACCTGTATTTTTTTTCCCTCCGCACAGTCACGGCATTTCGCAAGCACCGATTCCGCTGTTTCAAAAATACGGATTTGCTCTTCATGGGAGCAGGTGCTCAGCTTTTGTTTCTTTGGCTTGCCCCAGATGCCAAAAAAGCGGGGACCGATCCAAGTGCAGTATTCCGTGGCCTCAAAAATGCCTCTGAGCAGGGAAAGAGCCGCTTTTCTCGGATGCATAAAAATAATTTTCATGGGGTGCTTGATGATTGCAAAAACCGCCTTTGGGTAGTGTGCGGTGATGTTTGTAAACGTTATACCGGGATGAACGATGGAAAGAGTGACTTCTTTTTCCTGTTGAAAAAGCTTGTGTAGGGAAAACATTAAAAAACGCTTTGCGTTTCCGTACACCTTGGAGTCGGCTTTTTTTGCAGAAAAATCCACGTCGTCGGGATCGGTTTTTGAGTAGTTGTGTGCAATGCTTCCCACTGCAACCACATGCCCGTTTTTTTCACGCAAGCATGGGATCAGACTGCGGATCATATAGTACGGAGCGGCAAAGTTTATCTGAAAAATATTGCCATATCCGCTGTCGCATCTTAGACGCGGAACACTGTATGCTCCTGCATTGTGCACAAAAACGTCGATCTGCTCTTTTTTCAATCGCTCCACTGCGGCTCCGGCGCTTTTTATATCCTCAAGATCAAGAAAAATACATTCCACCGCCACGCTGTACCGCTCTGTCAGCTCTTTTTTGTGCTGCTCTGATTTTTCTTTGTTGCGGTCAAGAAGTATCATATCGCCGCCAAGGGATCCGATATACGCACACAGCTCTCTGCCCAGCCCGCCCGTGGATCCGGTTACTGCGATCTTTTTGCCTTTTAATGATTCTGTGTTTTTAAAAATCCATCTTCGTATGCTCATGATTGTGCTGCTTTCCGTCGTTTTTGTAAAAAAGATTATACCACAACCATCCCTCCCCACGCAAGAAAAACAAAAAAAGCACAATAATGTGCTTTTTCTCTCATCTGTATTTCAAAAAACCTTTTACTGCCCAGTGCATCATATAGTAAATGCAGGAGAAAAAGGGGAGATGCTCCACTTTTCTGTATACGTTCCACTGAAGCTTTGCCAATTTGAATTTGTCAGAAGACACAGAACCTTGATAAACCCTGTATTTTGAGAGCTTACGGTGCAAGCATGAGACCGTTTCGCCGGTTTTCAGAATGCTGAGCCAGCAAGCAAAATCCTCTCTTTTTACAGCCGCTTCGGGCATAAAAACTTTTCCCAGCTTTTGGGTGTCGTAAATGGCTGTAGAGCATCCGACGAAACAATGCTTGAGTATGTCCTTATATCCGTAGTTGTCTTTTTTTGGCTCAAAAACAGCAGTGGCTTTGTTGTCACGATCAACAACCGTGTAATCGGTGCATGAAAAAGCGGAACGGTTGCTGATCATAAAATCAAGATGCTGCTCCAGTTTTTCGGGATCCCACAGATCATCGCTGTCCAAAAAAGCGATCCAGCGTCCCTTTGCCCGGCTGATACCGTTGTTTCTGGAAATGGCGGCACCGCTGTTTTTTTCGTTTTTCAAAACATGTATTCTGGGCTCTGCGTATTCCTCTGCGATTGAGACTGAGCCGTCGTCGGAACAGTCGTCGATGAGTATCAACTCCCAGTTTTGATAGGTCTGCGCTATCACGCTGTCAATGGCTTGCTTGAGGAACCGAGATGAATTGTAGCAGGGCATTATGACAGAGACCAAACCGTGGTCGAATTTTGCAGACACGTTGCCGGCGTTCATTTCAAAACCTCCAAAAAACGGTACGTGTGTCAGAATTATTATTTTTTGGCATAATTTCCCTCAGAAACACCCTTTGCACCCAAAACCTTTGGGATGGTGGAAAAGAAAATTTTCAAGTCACTGAAAAAACCGTAATTCTCAACGTACTTGGTGTCCAGTCTGATTTTTTCCGCAGCGGAGATCATATCTCTTCCGCTGATCTGTGCAAGCCCTGTGATGCCCGGCGCCACAGTATAGACTCCAAAAAACAGTCTTGCCTGATGGATCTCTGTTTCATTTTGGATCAAGGGCCTGGGGCCGATGACGCTCATGTCACCCTTCAAAACGTTTAAAAACTGCGGAAGCTCGTCCAGAGACAGCTTGCGCAAAAAACGTCCCACGCGGGTATAATAGATACTGGGATCGTTGATTTGGGAGGTTGCCATATACTTTGGGGTATCCCGCTTCATGGTACGAAACTTGTAAAGCTTGAACAATTTTCCGTTTTTTCCTACACGCTCTTGTGAAAAAAACACGTTTCCGGGATCATCGGCAAAAATCGCAACCGCAACCAAAAGTATGGGAACAAACAAAACGATCAGTCCCAAAAAAGAAACCAAAATATCAAAAGCTCTTTTGAACAGCCGATATTTTTTTTGTGAAGCATCGGCGGGCTGCAGGTCTTTGAGCTCATCTGCGAGGATCGGATCACCGCAAACAGGACTGCCCAAAACAGGTTTTTCTGCCAAAATTGTCATGTGCAATCCGCCTTTCTCAAATAATTCATTGACTTATCAAACAATTATACAATATTCGTTGCAAAAAATCAAGTGACAACAGGGATGTTTGTGCTTTTTTTTGAAAGGAAATTCAATCCTTCCAAACAAATTTTCTGTTGATTGATTCTCCGCCGTCAACAACGATGCTCTGACCGGTGCAAAATGTGTTTGTCACCGTCAAAAAATAAGCCCATTCTGCAATTTCTTGGGTCGTTGCCCATTTTTTGAGAGGAGTTTCTGCCATAATTTGCTGCCAAAGGTCGGGATCGTTGATGACGCAGTCGTTGAGAGGGGTGATCACTCCTCCGGGATCCAGACTGTTGCAGGTGGCGCCAAAATTTGCCACTCTCATGGCAACGTTTTTTGTGTATGCGATGACACCGCCCTTTCCCGCGCAGTACTCGGGAAACTCTGATCCTGTGTGCCCGCTGGCAGATCCGATGCTGAGTATTGAGTGTATTCCGTCACGTACACCGTATTTTTCGGTGACACGTATGAGTGCTTTCAGGTTGGTTTCGATGTCGTCCTCATTTTGAGTGCCTGCGTTGTTGATGAGAATATCCACACCGTCCACATCCGGCAGCTCACCGCGAATATCAACGGTGTGATGCAGGTAATTCTTGTGACAAACCGATGGCTTCTGGCGGTCGATGCCCACAACGTGGTGTCCTTCTGCCAAAAAACGCTCTGTAATTGCTTTTCCGATGCCCTGCGAGGTTCCGGTTATCAAAATTTTCATTCTATTGCTCCTCCGTGATACGATCCGTATATTTTTGCCCCACTCCCTGCCGTTTCCATTTGCTCACGATGCGGTAGGCGATGGGGGAAAAAGCCACCTCCATCAAAAGCTCTGCGGCAGCTCCTGTGAGAGCACAGGTGCAGCATTGGATCAGCGTCCAGTGAAATCCGTCCCAAAAAACAGGCGCAAACCCAACAAAAACTATGACAGAAAAAATAAAATTGTCTACAAACTGGCCTACAAAAGTGGATATGTAGGTTCCTGCGGCAAAGGCCAGCTTTCCGTCGGGGTTTTTAAAAAATGTTTTTGAGATCGACCAGTTCAAAAAATTGTTGATGCCTGCTGAGGTGAGAAAAGCCACAGTGCTTCCCAGCAAAACAAACCAGGTCCCGCCCAAAATTCCGTTGAGCGCAGTGTAATCCGCCGCGTTTGACGGAATAATGCTGGCGATGTAAAAAACAGCACATGTCAGCAGATTGACCGCCGATGCAAGAACGGCGATCCTGTTTGATGCCTTGGGACCAAAGCATTTTGTAATGATATCCATGCACATGAAAGAGAGCCAAGAAATGAGAATCCCGCCGTCAAGTGCGATCCAATCAGTCTGCACCAGCGTTTTTGATGCAAGAAGATTCATACAGATGACACTTACCACAAAGAGGGAAACCACGGTTGCGGGAATCGAACGCAGCAGGTCAGCGGTTTCCTGCTTTTCTTTTGAAAAAAAAGAAGATATTTTCATTTTGAACTCCGATAAAAAGATAAAAACGGCTCTGCAAAACGCAAGGAGCCGTTATGGTATCAATGTATAA
This sequence comes from Eubacteriales bacterium, assembly GCA_045538555.1. Taxonomy (GTDB): domain Bacteria; phylum Bacillota; class Clostridia; order Oscillospirales; family CAG-382; genus Coliplasma. The sequence continues at coordinate 4,965 of JAZSRP010000033.1, read as the reverse complement.
CAGTCCTGGTTTTGTTTTACGACAGGATGGCACAAGCGAACTGTCGGTGTTATGTTCTCTTACATTATACAACAAACAAAAGAAAATTCAATACCTTTTTTCATAACAAAGGGAAAAATGCACTCATATCACAGCAAAAAAAGACGTGTCAGCGAGTTGCGCCAACACGTCTTTTTGTTGTTGTGTTACAATTTCTTTGTTTGGCGGATTGCAAACCGCCCTGAGCAATCAATCGGTATATTATTTCAGCGTATAAGTGCCCAAGCATACTCGCTTGAGGATAATATAGTCAGCTGTATCGATTTTGCCGTTTTTGTTGATGTCTCCGGCTTTGCTTTGGGAGTCATTGAGGGTATAAGTACCCAAACATGCACGCTTGAGGATAATATAGTCGGCTGTATCAATTTTGCTGTTTCCGTTGACATCTCCAAGCAAAACATCTGTTTCTGTTACATAGAACCTATTTGACGCAACAAAATCATTCTCGTTATAATAGCCGCGAATCTGATAGTATCCGTCAACAGGGCTTGCGCCGAGCTTGAGGGAGAATGCGTCACCAGCGATTTCTGTAAGCTCACCGCCGGGGCCGGGAGTAAATGTTACAAGCACCTGCTTTACAGGGGTGAAGTTAAATGCCCAATTTACGGTCATGGTACCGCCTGCGGCCACTTCACCGCCTGCGGGCTGGGTGGTAAATGCAAATTCTGTTACATAGAACTTATTTGACGCAACAAAATCATTCTCGTTATAATAGCCGCGAATCTGATAGTATCCGCCAACAGGGCTTGCGCCGAGCTTGAGTGAGGATACATCGACAGCAATTTCTTTAAATGTGCCGCCGGGGCCGGGAGTAAATGTTACAAGCACCTGCTTTACAGGGGTGAAGTTAAATGCCCAATTTACGGTCATGGTACCGCCTGCGGCCACTTCACCGCCTGCGGGCTGGGTGGTAATGGCAGCGGGGGCTGCACCAACGCTCATAAATGACAACGGCACAATACTCAGAATCATCACAAGGGCAAGGGTAATGCTGATCAATCTTTTTTTCAATTTTGTTTCTCCTTTATAAAAATATTTTTGTTTGCCATACATGCGGTTATCATCCTGTGGTTCGAAGTGTGTCATACGGGAGGATGATTTGCCAAAGATAGGGGCGTCATTTGCGTTTGTCCGCCGCTTTGCCGGGCACGTCAATTGCATATGTATCAAAATCGGTTTGTGAGCCGCAGAGCGTTTTGCATATTGATTGCAATTTGTCTCACAGCTTCATATTCTTTTTGATATGTTCTGCAAAACGGGACACAATGAGCCCTATACACATTTACACGTACGTAATTATACACATTTATATATGCGAGTCAATAGCACCAGTAATAGTTTTTTTGCCATTTTAAAAGGGTGAGTTATACTGTCAGTTGCAAAACAAAATAGAAACTCATAGTTTCTTCACTATTTACTGTTACTTGTTATTTCTTTTTAAAAAATATGTTGCTGAAAAAGATGCCGAAAAAGTCAAATTTTTTCTACCAAATCGTTCAGCTCGCAAAAATCATACCAGTCCAAAAGTCTGAGGTCTATGGTTTGATCCGAGAGCGCTGCCAGTCGATGGTCGGTCTCTGCTTGACTGCTGTCTACCTCAAACCCAAACACACTGTCCTCCAGCTCCACCACTCTGTAACAGGGATTGTAATTGTTGGAATCGTGATACGAGATTCTGTTGTTTTTTATATCAACGATTATTACGGGGCATTTTATGCCGCCGGTTTTCTTGTCGGAAACCAAACCCATGAGAAAAAATATATTTCCGCTTTTGTCAACCGAAAAATAATCCCCAAAGGTGATTTTTTCTGCAATGTTCAGGATGAGCCGGGGGTCGTTCTTGTTTTTTAAAATTGCCAAAAAACCCTGATACCACCCCATCCTAACCTCGTTTACGGAGTAAATACAGCAGAGAGAATCACTGCCGAGCACGTGATAAAAACTGTCGTATATAAAAGGAACGGTTTCCCTGTTGCTCCACCTTGGCAGGGAGGAAAAATCAAAATTCCAATCGGTTTGACGGCTGGCGACGGAGCCTCTTGCGTTTTTGACTTTCATATAGGAGTCCTCCTTGATTGCTTATGTTGATTGTATCGTGCAATTTGTTTTTTAAAAGAGATGTTACAGTAAAGCGGAATATACCGATTCTCCACCGTTTACAAACACCTCGATGATACATCCGTCTCTGATGATTGTGAGCCGGCTCAATTCACCGTTGTATATGACCGGTTCTCTTCCGTTGCGCGGAATAAGAAATCCTGTTTCGGTGAGTTTTACCGCAGTATCGCTGTCCTTCAGCAAATGCTGTACCTCTTTTACAGGAAACACGGTGATTTTTCCGTCTTTGACCGTAATCTCTCTTGGTATGGACATGCACCCTATGTTTTTTTCGGCAAACCCTGCATATTTCCATCCCGGTATCCAGGATATCAAAATGTTTCTGCCCAAATGATCCCGAAACACCTGACCTGCGTATTGGTCGGGTCCTTTGTCGATCTGTGCGATTGTTTCTGCAAAAAATCTGCCGTTTGAAAACGAACCCTGCATAACCGAAAAGAAATGATCTGATTCAATAGGGCAAACCGAAGTCGCAAGCAGACACTTTCCGCCTCCGGTTTCTACAAGTGAGGGACATTCGGTGTATTTGCTGTTTTCCCATTCGCTCATAATCCCGACGTAATCCCAATCAAACAGATTTTTGCTTTTATACAGCAAAAGCACACCCGTTTTTCTCTCGGGATTGCCCGATGCCACAACACAAAAATACTGTCCGTCAATACAGCATATGGCGGGATCGCGAAAATCCGGACCGCCGTCGGCAGGATAACCGTTTATAACCGGATTGCCTGCATATTTCTTGAAATTAATCCCGTCGTCGGAAACAGCCACCGCGACTGTTGAAACCGCAGTGATAGCAGTATAGAATAAATAAAGCTTGTCGTCCTTGACAATCGCTGTTCCCGACCAACAGCCGCCACCGTCGTAATCTGTGCCGGGGCAAAGTGCAACGGGCAGCTCTTCCCAATTAAGAAAATCCTTTGTTCTGGCGTGTCCCCAATGCATAGGCTGCTTCCAAGGAGTTTCGTAGTCGGGTGCGTGTTGATAAAAAACGTGATAGTATCCCTTGAAATAAACAAGCCCGTTGGGATCGTTTATCCAGCCCTTTTTTGGTCTGAAATGATATTTCAATTCTCCGGTGTAATCGATTGCGTTCATCAGCGCCTCACGTTGAGTATTTATGTATTTCCGTGACGAGATTAAGTATATCATAAACTACATCGTTTTTCAACTCTTCAATGTATTGACTTTTTTAACACTTGTCGGACTCATAACCCGTAAGCATGTATTCTATGTCTACAGACATAAAGAAAAACCACCCGAATGAGCGTTTTCTTTTTGAGAAGAGGTGCCGGAAAAAGACGCAGTGTATTTTCACGAATATTTATCTATCAACTCAGAAAAACGTGCTGAATCAAAGGTGATAGTCTGAACATTAATATCTCCGTTTTTTACAGTTGCAGTGCCATAGTGCGTAATTAACTCAATATCTCCGTTCGTATAAGTGATGCGAATCGCCTCGCCAGAAATACTATCTATCCTGCTGCCGAAAATCGCCTGATAACTCTTTATTTCCTTGAAATCGGAAAGGAACTCTTCATTTTTATTGTTTTCTATAACCTTAATAACCGAAACATTTTCCTCGTTATAAGAAGATCCTTCGTGATATCCCATCGCAGTTTCCAAATTGACAATTTCAATTTGAATTGTATCAATATCCGGCACGCCATGCATAAAGGAATATGGAATAGTGCACGAAACCAAAAATACTGTTGTAAGACAAAAAGCCGTAATAAGAACAGTTTTTTTTATAGTAAACACCTCTCTTTTTCTTGTCATTATATCATATTTCAGAATGAAAATCAACGGCACGAGCCGTTGTATATCATCAAGTTCGAAGGAATTGCATATCATCAACACGGAGTGTTGTATATCATCATGCGAAAGCGGTATACAGCATACGGCTGATGATATACACGCTACGCGTGATGATATACCATTGCTTTCGCAATGGATAAAAAAACCAAGCAACCTTTTGGTTGCTTGATTTTTTGAGTAGAGGTGCCGAAAAAGATGCACACGATTTTATAATAAAAATGCTTTTTGCCACGGCAAAAAGATATATTAAAACACCTTTCCACTATTCACTATTACTTATCACCTCCAAAAAAATTCCTCTGTGGAGGGAGAGAAAAGTGAAGAGTGAAGAGTGAAGAGTGAAAAAGTAAAACCTTCCCGAACTTCGTCCGAGAAGGTTTTTGAGAAGAGGTGCCGAAAAAGATATCATTAAAACATAAAGGTGAACGAACCGTATATACATAGAAAAAATGTCATTATAAATCCAACTATTATGTTTTTCTTGTATTTGTATCCCTTTGATTTTAATACAAAGCCAAAAATAATCGACGCGATTGGAATAGGGGTTAATAAAAAGAATAACCACATATTTTCAACAAATAGCCCATTTGCAGTTGATACTGCCCCAACCAAAGCCAACGCACCCATTATCGATAAAAGAGAAGCAACGAATAAAATGATTGATATCGTTCTCCACTTATTCGGAACTGGGGGTTCAATTATTTTCGATGGGTTTTTATACATATATGAATAAAATGCGGAGTTTTCTTTTAAATCGCTTTTTCGTATAATAAACGACTGCCCACCGAATTGTAAGAAAAGCCATTTGCCAAACTGCTGGATTTGCTCAATATCCGTAAAAAAGCATTTTGATTCGCGAATTCTTTCGTTTTCGCGATAGATATTAACACCTATATAATTTTCAAAAACTTTATATTCGTATACTGATTTGCAAATTCGTTCTGTGCTGTTTTTCCATGCTTTGCTATATGCTCGAATTCCTTTAATATG
>JAZSRP010000024.1:0-8817 GCA_045538555.1 Eubacteriales bacterium | reverse complement strand
TCCTCTTACCTCTTACTTCAAATTACTGCCCATGGCGCAGCTGGATAACGCAGCAGATTCCGATTCTGAAGAACGGGGGTTCAAATCCCTCTGGGCAGGCCAGAAAAGAACCCACATTTGTCTACGACAAGTGTGGGTTCTTTTCAACTAAATCCGTCCTTGCGGACGGGATAAATCCCACCTCAGTGGGATGAAATCACTCCGTGATGAAATCCGACTTCGTCGGGAGATAAGGACGGATTTAATTTCATCTGCGTTAGCAGATTTCATCCGAGCATTGCTCGGATTTCATCGCGCTCCGCGCGATTTCATTGAAAATCATTAAATCTGTGATATAATGAATTCAAAGAGGTGATTTCGATGGCTGAAAATAAACTTGCTGATATGTCAACAGAATTTGCAATTCAAATCTTAAAACTGACAGAAAATATAAAAGGACATTATTCTCTGTCAAATCAGCTTGAACGAAGCGGAACAAGTATAGGGGCGAATATCCGTGAGGCGAAATATGCGCACAGCCGCCCTGATTTTATTGCCAAACTGCAGATTGCATTAAAGGAATGCTATGAAACAGAATACTGGATTGAAATTGCCCAAAAAGCCGGTATTCTTTCTGATGATATTACAAAAAGTGTTCTGCACAATTGTGGATCGATACGCAGAATGCTCATCTGCTCCATCAACACCGCAAAGGAGAATGAAAAATGAGAGTTTATCATTATACAGACAAAGCGAATCTTGACAGTATAATGCACAGTGGTCTTAAAACTACATCAGGATACGAGTCTTTTACTGAACTTAGAAAAGATGTTGTGTTCTGTTGGTTATCACCGTCTGACAATAAAATTTTCTCCGAGGATACGATATGTCTCGAAATAACTGTGGATTAGAATGATTGTATCGTTGCAAGTATGGATTATATTAGCTTTGCTATGATGTATAAATACGGAGGAGCAAAGTATGGCGGAATGAATATCCCTATAAACGAGCGCGCATCCGAGTTATTTGTAAAATTATACGAAACAACTGCTATTCCACTATCTCAATACAAAGACGGAAATTTATTCTCTCCGGAAGTATTAGTAAAAGGAAATATTACTCCAGAAAACATACGGATTTGCGTTGACAAGTAATGTGGTGTACTTTTACTTACTTTTACCTCAATTCTGCTCCGTTTGGTTACTTTTAGGTAAAAAGAAACAACCTTTGTCTGTGGGACAAAGGTTGTTTCTTTTCAACCAAATATTCCGTTTGCGCGGAACGTGATATGCTTTACATTTTGTTTGGAATAAAAAATTTTTTCAAAAAACCATGTTGCGCCGAGGCTTTTGTTGGGTTATAATATAAAAAACGGAATGTTTTTCAAAAAAAAATATCAGGAGGATTATTTCAATGGCAAACAGATTTGTTTCAAATCCCATTTCCTATCACGGCAAGGGCGCCATCAGCGAGATTCCCGCAATTATTGCTTCAAAAGGGTTTAAAAAAGCTTTTATTGCAACAGATCCGGATCTTATCAGGTTTGGCGTTACAAAAAAGGTTACTGATCTGCTGGACGGAGCAGGCATGGAGTATTATGTTTATTCCGACATCAAGCCCAATCCCACCATTGAAAACGTGGTCTCCGGAGTTGAGGCATACAAGCAGTCCGGTGCTGATTATATGATCGCCATAGGTGGCGGCTCCTCCATGGATACAGCCAAAGCCATTGGTATCATCATCAACAACCCCGAGTTTGCTGATGTTCGCAGTCTTGAGGGCGTTGCACCCACAAAAAACCGCACGGTATTTACTATAGCCGTGCCCACCACAGCAGGCACTGCTGCTGAGGCAACCATCAACTACGTTATCACCGATGTAGAGCGCAAGCGCAAGTTTGTTTGTGTTGACGTCAATGATATTCCCGACATTGCAGTGGTGGATCCCGATATGATGTCCACCATGCCCAAGGGGCTCACTGCTGCTACGGGCATGGATGCGCTGACCCATGCTATTGAGGGTTATACCACAAAAGGAGCATGGGCTCTGCCTGACTGTCTCAACCTTGAGGCCATTCGAATGATCGCCCGTTCTCTGAGAGGTGCGGTGGAAAACGATCCCGACGGACGCGAGGGAATGGCGCTGGCTCAGTTTGTGACCGGCATGGCTTTTTCAAACGTAGGATTGGGTATCGCACATTCAGTGGCTCATACACTGGGTGCGGTGTATGATACTGCTCACGGTGTTGCTTGTGCTATGATGCTTCCCATCGTTATGGAATACAACGCAGAATGCACCGGTGAAAAATACAAAGCTATTGCCGAGGCAATGGGCGTGGATACAACAGGAATGGACGTTGACACGTACAGAAAAGCGGCAGTTGACGCAGTGCGTCAATTGAGCGTTGACGTGGGCATTCCCACAAAACTGGCGGCACTCAAGGAAGAGGATGTTGAGTTTCTTGCGCAGTCGGCTTATGCTGATGCATGCGCTCCCGGCAATCCCAGAGAGGCATCCCTTGAGGACATCAAAGGGCTTATCCGCAAGCTGATGTAACAATAAAAACGGGTGTTTGTCCAAGCAGAGGGTAAACACCCGCCCTTTTTTGGAAAGGAAACAAAAAATGGCTCTCAACGAAAAACAAAAAAGTTTTTTGGACCTTGTGATATACCAGATCTATCCCCGCAGTTTCAAGGACTCCAACGGTGACGGTATCGGGGATATCAGGGGTATTATATCAAAACTTGATTATCTCAAGGAACTTGGGGTCAATGCGATCTGGCTCTGTCCCTGCTACAAAAGTCCCAATTATGACAATGGATACGATGTGGCGGATTATCGCGACATTATGGATGAGTTTGGCACTTTTGATGATATAAAAGAACTCATCCGCCAAATGCATGACAGGGAAATGAAACTTATCATGGATCTTGTACCTAATCACACCTCGTATCAGCACAAGTGGTTTGAGGAATCCCGCAAGTCCCGTGACAATGAGTACAGTGATTATTATTATTGGTTTGACCGCCCCGTCAATGACTGGCGTGCCTCTTTTGGCGGCAGCGTGTGGGAATACGAGCCCGCCCGTGACCAGTATTACCTTCACTCCTATGCCATCCAGCAACCCGACCTGAACTGGGATAATCCGCAGGTAGTCAAGGAAATGCAGGACGTGGTGGATTTTTGGGTAGATCTTGGGGTTGCGGGATTTCGTATAGATGTCATTGACCAGATATCAAAGGATTTTGACGGAGTCGGATATCCGGGAGGCAGAAACTGCTTTGGCCCAAATCTGCACAAATACATAAATCTTCTTTTCGGCAGAGAAAAGGTAAAAGATATTTTTACGGTGGGCGAATGCTGGGCAAATACCGTAGAAGAGATAAAAAAACACATCGGTGCTGACAGGGGAGAGCTTTCGACACTCTTTCAGTTTGACCACCTTGATTGCGGCAGAGACGACAAGTGGACTCGCAACAGGCAGGGGCTGTCCAAACTGCGTGACGTTGTCTCAAAATGGCAAAAGCTCACTCAGGAAAACGATCTTGTTTACTCACTGTTTACCGACAACCACGACAACAGCCCGTTTGTTTCCCGTGCAGGTGATGATTTGAAAAACAGATATATGTCTGCCACCTGTATTGCGGCAATGGTGTATCTGCAAAAAGGGGTTCCGTTTATTTATCAGGGGCAGGAGTTTGGCACGGTTGCTCCGAGATATGACAGTATTGATGATTTTGACGATATCGAGAGCATCAATGCTTACAAGGAATTTTTGGAGCAGGGGCTGACTGAACAGCAAGCGGTGGAAAAACTCAATTTTGGCAGCCGAGACAACTCCCGCCGCCCCATTGCATGGGACAACAGCCAAAATTTTGGTTTTTCTGACACCGAGCCGTGGATAGGGCTTCACAGCAGAGGAGCGGAAATAAATTTGGAAAAGGACAGACAATGCAAGGATTCTGTGTTTGAGTTTTACAAGCAACTGCTGAAACTCCGTCGTGAAACACCGGCCATCCGATACGGTGATTGTGTTGAGCTGTCAAAGAATACCGACCCGTACTGTGTATTTTGCAGAGAGCTTGACGGCAAAAGAATCACGGTTGTCTGCAATTTTGAGCAGGAATCCCATATTGACGTGTCAAAGTTTGGCACATCTGTTGCACTGTCAAACAATAGGCGCAGCAGAGCAAATGACGGAGTGTTTGCACCATACGAGGTGGCGGTATTTGAAAAATAGTATACAAAAGACATAATCATCAAAACAAAAAAAGAACCGCTCATTGCGAGACTTTTCATAAGGAAGTCTCGCAGTTTTATTCGCCAAATATATTTGGCGAGTTATATTGCTTCGCAGTGATATTAGCTAACGCTAGTGATATTGTCCTACGGACAGTTTTATGGGCGAATAAAATAACACTGAAACCGCAAGGTTTCAATATCACTTTCGCTGTAAGGCGAAAATATCACTGCAAACTTTTAGTTTGCAATATCACTTTACCTGCCGAGAAAAATACTCTTTATTTTCGGCGAGTATTTACCTTTCTCAAAGTACGTAACCCACTATGACACTTTTACAATCCGAAAGTGTCATTTCTCTTATAAAAGGAAAAAGCAAACAACTTTAAAGCAAGAAAAAAGAACCGCTCATCTGAGCGGTTCTTTTTTTATCAAAGCTGTGTCAGCTTATCTGCGGGATCTGATAACAACTGCAGAGCCGGCAACTGCAACGAGAGCGATGATAGCAAATACGATTGCGTTCATGCCGTTGTCGCCTGTGGGAGCTGCGGAAGTCTCATCTGCAGGAACGGAGGTCTCATCAGCGGGAGCGGAGGTGGTTTCATCGCCATCATCCTCTGCCTCAACCATGATGTCGTAGCTGCCGTTGCCGCCAAATGCGGTGAACTCAGCATCCTGACCTGCAACAGACTCATTTGCGATCCAAGCGCCGATCTTGCCGGTAGCATCCTCTTTTACCTTGAAGGAGAAGGTGAATACTACGTCGCCGTCGTTCTTGGCAACCTGCTCGGGATCATCAGCAACGCCGATGGAAGCCTTGATGGTGCCGTTCTCGATGGTGGAGTTGGTGAGGTTCTCCCAAGCGGTCTCTTCGCCGCCGGGAAGAGTGGTAACGCAGTCGAGGGACTTGTCTTTGTTTACTGCGTTGATGTTCTCAAGTTTGTCTGCGTCAAAGTTGAAGTTGAAGTCGATGATAGCGATGCCGTTCTCAGCAGTGACGTTCTTGAGAGTAACGGTGATATCAACGTTCTCGCCTGCCTTGTAGGTCTCGGGAGCGTCAACAACGAGGTCAAATTTTGCATCCTCGGTCTTCTCGCCGACAGCTGCAATGATGTCATCCTCGTAGGTGTCAACAACGGGCTCGGAAGTGGTGTCATTGCCGCCTTCGGGAATGTCAACAAATACGGTACCGGTGGTAGCGCCGTCTTTGGTGAGGGCGATGCCGTCAAAGGTAACGGTGTCACCCTCTTTGAGAGCCAATGCAACAACCTTGGCCTGCCAGTTTGCGTACTTTTCTTTATCAGCAGGGTTGCTGGAAGCGGAGTGGATGATCATAACAATGTTGCCGTTGCTGAAATCAAGACCGAGAGCAGCAGCGTCGTTATTTAGGGGGGTTTCAATAACGTTGATAACTTCGTACTTGTTGTCAGCGATCTTTTTGAGAGCTACGTTGATAGCATAGAGAGGGTTGGAAGCTGCAAACTTCTCTGCGGAAGTAACGATAGTTGCATCCTCACCGGCGATAGTGCCGTTGATGTAGTTGATCTTAAAGGTGTAACCATAAGCAACTTCATAAACAGCCACGTTTTTCTCTTCGTCAAAAGAGTAGGTGTCTTCGTAGGTGAGAGCGGATGCGGAGAGGGCAAATACTGCGGGAACCACAAGCATTGCCGCTACGATAAGTGCGAGAAACTTTTTCATGATAATCTCCTTTTTTTGATTTGTATTCGCATTATCAAAATACATTGTGATTATAACACCCAAAATTGCATTTGTAAAGAGGTATTTTTTACTTTTATGAAATATTTTTGCCAAAAAATTCGTTTTCTTTCAAAAAAAGCAGCTGTCGTCATCTGTCGGAATATGTTTTTACATATTTTTCAATGGGAAATTTTGAAAGGATTGCATTTTCCTTTTATAAGAGAAATGACACTTTCGGATTGTAAAAGTGTCATAGCGGGTTATGTACTTTGAGAAAGGTAAATACTCGCCGAAAATAAAGAGTATTTTTCTCGGCAGGTAAAGTGATATTGCAAACTAAACGTTTGCAGTGATATTTTCGCCTTACAGCGAAAGTGATATTGAAACCTTACGGTTTCAGTGTTATTTTATTCGCCCATAAAACTGTCCGTAGGACAATATCACTAGCGTTAGCTAATATCACTGCGAAGCAATATCACTCGCCAAATATATTTGGCGAATAAAACTGCGAGACTTCCTTATGAGAAGTCTCGCAAAGGGTGCTTTTTTAATGAGGAATGATGAACCCATCCCGACGTCCCTCAAAGTTCTGCTACTACAGACATTAGTTTCGTGCAAATATTATTATAGAAAACCTTTTATTTTTCTGATATAATATAAAAAACAACCCTTTTTCCCCTCATTGGTGACATATTTTTAATTTAATGTTGACTTAATAAGTGAAAAACACATAACAGAGTGCCCTAAAGCACGGAAAGGAGTATTATGGACGACAGCAGAATAATCGAATTATTGTTCCTGCGCGCCGAAACCGCTTTGGATGAAGTTTCCCATAAATATTCCCGACTGTATAAAGGCATTATTCGGGAAACGCTGGGGGACGAAGAGGATACGGAGGAATGTGCCAACGACGTTTTGCTTGCCGTGTGGAACACGATTCCCCCAAACAGACCGGATAACCTCTGTGCATACGTTTGCAAGATAGCAAGGCGTATCGGAATAAATAAATTCAAATACAACACAAGGCAAAAAAGAAACACGGGTTACACGGTAATGCTTTCGGAGCTTGGCGATTGTATCCCTGCGGACGAACCAAAAGTCACAAGCTTGGGGCACAGCGAAGAGATCCGCCGCGTTTTATCCGATTTTATCCGCAGTCTTGACCCTGAAACAGAGATACTTTTTGTGCGGCGGTACATATATCTCGAATCGGTGGCAGACCTTGCTTTGCGGTTTGGTGTGGCGGAAAACCGCATTTCGGTAAAGCTGTACCGCGCCAGAAAAAAGCTTAAAAAAGTGCTTGAAAAGGAGGGAGTGAAAATATGAAAAATTCCGGCGCCGAAAGATTGACCGAACACCTTTTGAACGTGGATGAAGACATACTTTCCCGTGCCTACGATACGGACAACGCCGAAAAGTTAAAGGAATACAAGAAAACAAAAACCAAAAAGCATTTTTTTACCTCCCCGTGGTTTCGCACATCGGCGGCGGTGGCAATCTGCGCGGCTTTGCTGGTGGTGTGGGTCTCCTTGCCATTTAAGACCACATTATATGAGTCCTATGCTTTCAACGTATGGGATTACCGCTGTTTGGCGGTTTTTTATAAGTATATTTTTGTGGGACGGGTGGAAAGCGAAATCGGACGGGAGTACGATAAAGACGGTGTTCCCCATACGTTTTACAAAGTAACACCCCTTATGAATATTCAGGGCGAATTAAGGCTTGGTGAAGAGTTTACGTATAAAAAACAAGGGGGATTATCCAAAAGCGGAATGCTTTGTTACGTTTTGTCAGAGGATATTTTACCCGAGCAAGGAAAGCTTTATATTTTTTGCGCAAAGGCGATAGATAACGGAGAAACCTTGTATTCTTCGGGAAAAAATTCCACGATCCCTTTGGAAGAAAATATAACAGAGGAAAATTTGGCAGAATCGGCAGTTGTGGAAAAAATGCAGGATGCCTGCGAAAAGCCTGCGTATATGAGTGATGATCATATACCCGTGAGTAACGTGAGATCGGTGTATGACCTGTGCGAAAACCCCACTGTATCAACAGAAAAGCTTTTTAAAAGTGAAAACGCGGCAAAGCTGTTAAACCAAAATACACCCCTCGTGCTTCCCACGGAAAAGGATATTTCAAAGCTTATGGGCGATTATAATTATTTCTTTGTGGGCACTGTAAGCGATGGCGGTAAATTTTGTGTTTCCAAAGAGGGCGTGCCCTATGTGGAATATACCGTTACACCCGTATACAGTATCGTTGACGGAACTATCATAAATTACCGCAAACAGCAATTTGTAGAAGACCGCAGTATAAAATTTACAAAATACGGCGGGATAACGGTGTACGGCAATGACGTTGAGATTACCCGAAACGACGTGTTCCCCGAAGCAGGCAGTCTGTATATCTTTTCCTGCACCGCCACTGCCGACGGAGAGGCTTTGTATTCATACTCCCCTTACGCTGTCATTCCCTTGGAAAAACCGAGGGACGGAGGGGATTTTTCCCAAATCCCATTGGTAAAGCAGTTTATGAACGCAAGAAAAGAAAAACACGAAGTTTTGCAGCCGGTTATGAAAGAATGCGGTACGCTGCAGGTATCTGACCACACTTTGGAAAAACATATAGATTTTCTGTATAATCAAGAGATCGCGTTGGCAGAAAAGGAAAACAGAGAACCGGTGTTTGATTACGAAGCAGATATATATAAATATCCCGATTGGCTTGAATAGTAGAAATCACCTCAATAGCAAAAAGCACCCGAAAGGGTGCTTTTTTAATGAGGAATGAGGAATGCGACGCTCTTGCAAGCAAGAGCTAAATGAGGAATTTCGGTAGCTTTTTTGCGCCGGTGCGCAAAAAAGTTTCCATCATTCATCATTTCTCATTTCTCATTCC
>JAZSRP010000036.1:0-79632 GCA_045538555.1 Eubacteriales bacterium | reverse complement strand
AATTTTGCGTATTTCTACACTTTGCAAAATTGCTACCGTGTTTTGCTTGCTGTCTACGTACAGGTTGCGATGAAAAAACATTTCTTCTTTGTCTACTGCGGATCAATTTTTGATATAGAAAGAAAAAACAAACACCAGTGTTGAGAAAATCCAATGACTGCGAGGCTGTTTTTGACCACAGTTTATCCCACTTCTGTGACCGGAACATACGGACACAACGAAAATAAAAGCACCATAGAGGGTGTGATTTTGAGCAGAAAGGGTTAGGAATAACAGGAAATGTCTATAAAGTAGGGTTTTCCTATCATTTGGGACGGAGAACAATCATACGAGCTTTACTTTTTACCTCTTCACTCTTGACTTTTCACTAAAATTCGCATTCAGGATTTTTTGAAGGTAATAAGTAAGAGGTAATAGTGAATCCGTAAGGTCGATTTACTTCGGAAATCTTCTTTTTAATAAGTTGCATTTTTATTATAAGCCCAAGAATAAAGCACTTGCGAAGGGGTAATTCTTATAAGGATGTTAAAACCCCGACAGATATTTAAGTCTGTCGGGGTTGTTTTATTCTGTTCGATAAATTGGAATTTGTAGCACATTAAAATTATGAATGATTGTTTTCTTTGTGACGTTTCTTCCATTTGCTGATTTTTTCAAACAGCCCCATAAGGTAAAGAATATTCAGTACAAGTGCAGCAACGGCCAATCCTTGGGAAAACATCATAAGATTATTGCAGGCACTTTCTGGTACAATACCGTAGAGCAAACCGCTTTGCGTGTTTTCAAATAAAACAAAACTGAACACCAGAAGGATTACAGCACCCAGCATCATATCAATCATTTTGTTTTTGAGTTTTTTGTTTTCTTCTGCGGCATATTCAGCCACTTTTTTCAAGGTGTCTTTGGTTTCGTTGTCCATATTCTCGCTTTTCCTTTCTCCGTCAATGATTTCACGAATATCTACATCATAGAAGTCCGCAAGTTCAATGAGCATATCCAAGTCTGGCATATTGTTGCCCGTCTCCCACCGTGATACGGTTCGGGAAGATACATAAAAGTGTTCTGCCAGTTGCTCTTGGGTTAGCCCTTTTTCCTTGCGCAGGCGTTTCAAGAGCTCACCTGTTTTTTGTTGGTTCATTCGGAACCCCTCCTTTCGTGTAAATCATACCGCTGCCGTATCTAAAACGCCACGACACAAAGCGAGAAATGCCGTGGTTTCGAGGTAGACACATTATGTCCTGTGTATTCTGTTCGCAAAATTATTATTTATCTAACTGATTCAAAAGAACCAGCATCACACTTGTAAGCACAAATGCTTTATTGGGCTATGCCCATACCTAGTTTATCATAACAGTTTATATTATTCAAGTTTTATTCCGACTTCGTCGGAGTGGTATTATTGCCTTTCGGCAATAGTGTTATTGAAACCTTATGGTTTCAGTGTTATTTTATTCGCCAAACTCGGCGTAGCCGAATATCACTATGCGAAGCATAATATACCTGCGAAGCAATATCACTCACCAAATATGTTTGGCGAATAAAACTTTGAGACTTCCTTTTGGGCAGTCTCGCAAAGCAAGTGATTTTTTATGCTGCGTTTTTTGTATGTAACTATCTTTTCGCTGAAGGTAAAAATTTTTTGATTTTGAGGTTGTTTTAAAAAATATTTAAAAAATATGATGTTTTTTCCTTTTATTAAATTACTGTAGTTGAAAATAATTCTTTCTGTATTGTGTTTTGTGACGAAATTTGATATAATTGTTTAAAAATCGGAGGTGAGCATTTTTGTCATTGTTTTCTGTGAGATTCAATCCTGCAAATTCCATGTCTCCCGAATCGGTACTTAAGTCGCGTTATAATTCATCACGAACAAACATACTGCTTGTTGTTGTTTTTACTGCCATAAATATAGTGCTGCTGATGCTGAATGCCGATACATATTTTCTTTTTTCGGCATACATACCATATTTTATTGCCGGGAGCGGTCTGTATTTTACAGGAAAGTTTCCTGCCGATTATTATGATGGCGATATTTCCCAATATCAGTTCTACGAGGAGCACTTTTTGTACTTTGCTGTTGCTGTTGCAACGGTGTTTGTGATACTGTATCTCCTGAGCTGGATCTTTTCAAAAAAACACGTTGGTTGGATGATGTTTGCTCTTGCGTTCTTTTCTTTTGACACCATAGCTATGTTTTCAAATGGTGTTTCTGCCGACTCTGTTGCCAATATCATCTTTCATATATGGGTCATCGTTTCTCTTTCTGTGGGAATATATTCATACTCAAAGCTTCGCAGAATGCCTGCATCTCAAATCTGTGAGGGCGAATCTTTAGAAAATTGCACTTTTGGCGGATCCGAACCCATAGTTTTGCCGAATTCTCCTGTGATTCGCACTGCGGCTCAAAATATAAAATGCAAAGTATTTCTTTCTGTGCAAGTAAACGGACATACGGTGGTATACCGCAGAGTAAAGCGTGTCAATGAGCTGATAATTGACGAAAACGTATACGATCAAATAGAAGCTCTTGTTGAATTGCCTCACGTCCTGCAGGCAAACCTGGATGGGCACGTGTACAAGGCGGGCACTGACAGTACATCACACACTTTTGTTTCCGTTGACGATACCGTGGTTGCAAGGAAGCTTCGGTTTATTTGAACAAATAAAAAATCATTATCCGGAGGTAATCAATGAGCTGGGAAATTTGTATAAACATTGCTGTTTTTGCGGTAATTCTGACAGTTGTTTTCTGTTTTTATCTTGGATTTACGTACAGAAAGGGCAGAAAACTCAATATGATCCATGCCATGCTTGGTGGCTGTTTTGTTGCTGCGTTTTTTACGGTTTTGGCGCCGTTGAGCTGGAAATACGACATGGGCGTTGTGGGTGCGTGGGGAATTATTGTTCCTGCAATCCAAAAGACCATCAAGCTATTTGGTGCAGACGGGATTTTTGGTACCGTTTACGACAGTCTTGAGTTGATCCCCGAACAGCTGAAAAATGCTTATATCTTTATGATATTGCTGGTGCAGTTTGCGGCGCCGCTTCTCTCGGTGGGATTTATTTTGTCGTTTTTCAAAAATATTTGCGGATACGCAAGATATTTGTTTACTTTTTGGAAACATACCTACGTTTTTTCCTCTCTTACCCCAAAATCCGTTGGTCTTGCTTGTGATATAAAAAACAAGTTTCCCAACTGCCGCATCGTTTTTGCGGATGCCTACTCAAACAGCGGAGAGCAATTTGACAAGCTTTTTGAAAAGGCAAAGGAAATCAAGGCAATATTTTTCAAAAAGGAAATTGGTTCAATCAGACTCGGAGCTGTGCTCCCCAAGAAAAAGTTGTGCTTTTTTGCAATAACTGAAAACGATATGACCAACGTGGAGCAGGGTGTTGCACTCATAAAAAAATACAACTACCGACCGGACACTGATCTGTACGTATTTTCACACACCGTTGAGGGTGAGCTGATACTTGCCAACGAAAACAAAGGCGAGATGAAGGTCAGACGCGTCAACCTGAAACGGCTTACGGTATCAAACATACTTGTAGAGGAGGGTTCATCATTCTTTGACAGCGCACGTCCTATTGACGGCAGCAACGACAAGCGGATCTCTGCTGTGATCGTTGGAATGGGAACCTATGGTACCGAAATGCTCAAATCTCTCTCGTGGTATTGCCAGATGGACGGTTATCGCCTCAGAATAAACGCTTTTGACAGAGACGATCTGGCAAGAGAGAGAATGGAGGCGCTCTGCCCCGAGCTTTTGTCAAAGGAATACAACCATCGGTTTTTTGTGGGCGAAGCAGGGTATGATATTGACATTCATGCCGGCTGCGATGTGGATACAAACGTTTTTGCAAAGAAGATCGGTGAAATAAAAGACGCCACTCTTGCAATCGTTTCTTTGGGTTCTGATGAAAAGAACATTGAGGTTGCCGCAAATCTCAGAATGCTTTTTGCAAGAAACGGAATTTCTCCAAAAATATATGCTATCTGCAACAATGCCGATGCCAGAAAGCATCTTGCCGGTACAGTAAATTTCAAGGATCAGCCCTATGATATCAAATGCATCGGTGATGTTGATTCTGTAATGACGGTTGACGTTATAATGCGCTCTGAGATCGAAAAAGCCGGCTACAACATTCACAAGAGCTACAATCGTGACAGGGATGCTGATGCACAAAGGATAGAAAACGAGAAGTTCTGGAAATACGAGTATTGCTATTATTCATCTATCGCAAGCGCAATTCACGAAAAAGCAAGGGTGCATTGCGGTATCCTTGGGGCAGAAAAACTGCCTGAAAGGCGCACCGAAAATGAAAATAAGATCAACTCGGTTCTTGAGCACAAGCGTTGGAACGCATATATGCGTTCTGAGGGGTATATTTACAGCGGATCCGATGACAAAAAAAGCCGCAGCGACCTTGCCAAAAAGCACAATACCCTTGTGAACTATTCTGCACTCACAGAAGAATACCGTATTATTGACGAGCGTATCACTTCAAAAGAATGATAAAAAACACCCGATGGAAAGATCGCTCTGTCGGGTGTCTTTTTGAATATCTGTTGAATATTATATTTGATGCTGCCGATTTGTCAGCCATGACATTGAAATAAACATTTGTGATTTTTGAGATCGTCGAAAAAAGAAGTGCTTTTGCAAAAAAGCGTTGGATGTTCTTTGGTTTTGTGATATTTTAACAAAAAATAGTCATATAATTTTCATAATCTCACGATGCGAAAATATGCATTTGTGTTATATAATATACTTGTGATAGTATAATTGCTTTTATCAAAAATCAAATTTCCAAAATAGAAAGGAGTCTTAATTATGGGACTTATAAAAGCAGGAATCGGCGCACTGGGCGGGACATTGGCTGACCAGTGGAAAGAATTTTTCTACTGTGATGCACTTGATAACGACGTTTTGATGAAAAAGGGCCAGAAGCGCACCTCCTCCAGATCCTCAAATACAAAAGGTGAGGATAACATCATTTCCAACGGCTCCGTCATTGCGGTTGCAGACGGTCAGGCAATGCTTATCGTAGAGCAGGGCAAGGTTGTGGAGTTCTGTGCGGAGCCCGGTGAATTTACATACGATACCTCTACCGAGCCCTCCATTTTTGCCGGAAAGCTTGGCCAGAGCATCATTGATACCTTCAAAACCATCGGAAAACGTTTTACCTTTGGCGGTGATACCGGCAAGGATCAGCGCGTATATTATTTTAACACAAAAGAGATTCTCAACAACAAGTTTGGTACACCCAACCCAATTATGTTCAGAGTTATCAACAGAGAGGTAAACATGACCCGTACCGTGCAGGTAAGATGCAACGGTATTTATTCCTACGTTATCTCAAATCCTCTTTTGTTCTACACCAAGCTTTGCGGCAACGTCTCCGATGAGTTCACCAGAGACATGATCGATGAGCAGCTCAAGACCGAGTTTATCGATGCACTTCAGCCCGCACTTGGCGAGCTGTCAGGTGAGGGTATCCGTCCCGATGAGCTCCCCGCCAAGGCAAGAGAGCTCAAAGCCGCAATGAACAACGCACTCCATACCGAGTGGGAAGAAAACCGCGGAATCTCTGTTGAAAAAATTGCCCTCAATCCCATCACTCTCACCGCAGAGGACATGAAAAAGATCAACGAGATGGAAGAGGCAATGTCCTACGGAAGCAATGCATTTATGATGGCGGGCAGAAACGTTACCGCTACCGCCAATGCAATGGAGACTGCAGCAGGCAATTCTGCCGGTGCTATGACCGGATTCATGGGTTTTGGTATGGCTGCCAACGCAATGGGCGGCGGATTCAACAATGCTCAGCAGCTCTTCAATGCAGGCATGCAACAACAGCAACAACAGCAGCAACAGGCGGCACAGGCAGCGCAGCCGGCAGCTGATGGCTGGACCTGCTCCTGCGGGGCTACTGCAACAGGAAAGTTCTGTCAGAACTGCGGCGGAAAAAAACCCGAGGCAAACGGATGGACCTGCTCATGCGGTGCAACCGCAACGGGCAAGTTCTGCACCGAGTGCGGAGCGCCCAAGCCCGCTTCTGCCGACGGTTGGGCCTGCTCCTGCGGCGCTGTAAACAAAGGCAAGTTCTGCCAGAACTGCGGAGCAAAAAAACCCGAAGGTGCGCCCCTGTTCCGCTGTGACAAATGCGGCTGGGAGCCCGAGGATCCCGCAAATCCTCCCAAGTTCTGCCCTGAGTGCGGAGACCTGTTTGACGACAACGACAAAAAATAATGTTATTTGACCATTTCGGCGCACTTTTTTCGGTGCGCCTTTTGGGTGTGAATATCTAAAAAAAGGAGTGAACGGAATTGGCAACAATTCAAGAATACAAATGCCCGTGTTGCGGCGGTGCCATTGAGTTTAACAGTGAGACTCAAAACATGAAGTGCCCCTATTGCGATACGGAGTTTGAGATGGAAACCCTTTTGTCCTACGATGCGGAGCTGAAAAACGGATTTGAGGACAATATGAAGTGGGACAATGATGCTGGCACTCAGTGGACACAGGGAGAAGCAGACGGCCTCCGTGTGTATTGCTGCAATTCCTGCGGAGGCGAGATCGTGGGCGATGAGACCACTGCCGCCACGGAGTGCCCATTCTGCGGAAACCCCGTGGTAATGATGGGTCAATTTACTGGCGCGCTCAAGCCGGATCTTGTTATTCCTTTCAAGCTGGACAAAAAAGCGGCAAAAGAAGCGCTCAAAAAGCACTATGAGGGCAAACGGCTCTTGCCAAACGTTTTCAAAAAAGAAAACCATATTGATGAGATCAAGGGTATATACGTTCCGTTCTGGCTTTTTGATGCAGATGCGGATGCAAATATCCGATACAAGGCAACAAAAGTGCGTGCCTGGAGAAGCGGCAATTATGATTACACAGAGACCAGCTATTTTTTGGTCAGCAGATCAGGCACTCTGGGATTTTGCAAGGTTCCGGTTGACGGTAGTTCAAAACTGGATGACGCAATGATGGAATCTATTGAGCCCTTTGATTACTCACAAGCAGTTGATTTTCAGACGGCATATCTGGCAGGATATCTTGCCGATAAATATGACGTTGATTCTGACCAGAGTATAGAGCGTGCCAATCAGCGTATCAAAATCAGCACCGAGGATGCTTTCCGCAGCACAGTTGACGGATACGCCTCCGTTATCCCCGACAATACAAATATACGCCTTGCCAACGCACATACAAAATACGCTCTGTTGCCCGTATGGATACTCAACACTACGTGGAAAGGTAAGAAATACACCTTTGCCATGAACGGCCAGACGGGAAAATTTGTGGGCGATCTTCCTCTTGACAAGGGCAAGTACAGAAAATGGCTCTGGGGTCTTACGGCGCTTCTTTCCGGCGCGGCTCTGGGTTTGATGTACCTGTTGTGGATGCTTTGAAAGGAGGGACAAGGAATATGAAAAGAATTATTTCTGTCTTTTTGGCTTTGCTGGTGTGCACCGGCATGATGCTGTTTGTTTTTGCAGACGAGGAAGCACTCCCGCGTCTTGTGGATGATGCTGAACTGCTCACCGACAGCGAGAAAGACTCACTGAAGTCAAAGCTTGATGAGATCAGCACCCGCCAAAAATTTGATATTGTTATTGTCACCGTTGAGTCATTGGAAGAAGACTACAGCCCGGTGGATTTTGCAGACGATTTCTTTGACTACGGCGGATACGGAATCGGCGATGACCGTGACGGTGCGTTGCTTCTTATCAATATGGAGGAAAACGACTGGTGTATCTCCACAAGCGGTTACGGAATCACCGCTCTTACCGATTCGGGTATGGAGTGGATGGCAGACAGGTTTTCTCCCGAGCTCAGCGCAGGCAATTATCTGCAAGCATTTACACTGTTTGCGGACGACTGTGATGATTTTGTTACACAGGCCCGTACAGGAAAGCCCTATGATAGCGGCAATCTTCCCAAAGCTCCCTTTGACTGGTTCAAGCGCGGTTTGGCAGCGGTTGTGATAGGATTTCTTATTGCTCTCATTGTTGCAAGCACGATGAAAGGCAAGCTCAACTCTGTCAGGATGCAAAACCAGGCGGCAAGCTACGTTGTTCCCAACAGTCTCAAGATCAACCGTGCCAACGATTTCTTCCTGTACAGCCAGGTCACCTGCGTCAAGCGTGAGACGGACGGCGGATCAAAAGGATCAAGCACTCATACGTCTTCATCAGGCAGGACTCACGGTGGAGCCAGCGGAAAGTTTTGAAACAAATAAAAGTTTGTGAAAAAATAATCAAAACGCTTTCTCAAAAGAGAAGGCGTTTTTCTTGTCTTTTTTCAAAAAATAGGTATAATATAATAAAGACAAAAAGGAGCGTACTTATGGATCCCATACAGTTGATAGATTTTTTGAAAGTGATTGAAAAGCTCAAGTGCAATACCCGCCATTGTTATACCACCAGCGGCAGAAAAGAAAGCGTGGCAGAGCATTGCTGGCGCACAGCGGTGATGGCATTGCTTTGTCGGGATGAGTATCCAACTGTTGATATGGACAAAGTGATCCGTATGGTGTTGATCCATGATTTTGGAGAGGCCATCACGGGAGACGTTCCGGCTTTTTTTAAGACCGACTCTCACGAGGAGACGGAGCGTACCGCCATCAAGGAGCTGTTGTCGCTCTTGCCGCATGAATACGAAAAGGAGTTTTTGGATCTTTTTTGTGAAATGGATGCGCTGGAGACAGAGGAGGCAAAGCTGTTCAAATCCCTTGACAATCTTGAGGCGGTGGTGTCACACAACGAATCCGATATTTCCACCTGGATACCGATGGAATACGAAGAAAACCTTGTGTACGGATCCGGAAACTGCCTCTGGTCCCCCTGGACACGGGCTTTTCGGGAACAATTAAAATCTGACAGTGTAAAAAAAATTCAATCTTCCGAAAAAAAGGAGAAAACGACGATGTATACCCCAAAACCCGTTGACACAAGCGGCGTGCGTCTTTCTGACGACCTGGTGGAGCTGACCGAAATGATTGCGGAGAACGTGCATGAGACATGGTCTCAGGGGCGACTCCGTGACGGCTGGACCTACGGTCCGGAGCGCAATGATGAGCAAAAAACACACCCCTGTCTGATTCCTTATGCAGACCTTCCGGACAGCGAAAAGGAATATGACCGTGCCACTGCTCTGGAAACACTCAAGCTGATCACTGCTTTGGGTTACGATATCTCAAAAAAATCCGATGTTTGAAAGACCGTTTCTTGAGAGGGGGCAAAACAATGAAGGACAAACTCAACCGTCTTTTTGGTGACGGAGGAGCAGAAAAAAGAGTTGTTACCCGCACGGGGATACAAAAAGACCTTTGCAGCAAAAAAAGAAGCGAGATGATTGTGGATCTGGTAGGGCTTGGCCTTGCATCGCTGTTTTTATTTATGGTTACATTGAGTTTAACTCTTTTGGGTCTGATTCCGTGGATTGCGTACACTGTTGCAGGAGTGCTCTGGCTGGTAATCGCGGGCATTACGGCAAAAGAAGTATTCAAAAAATACCGGTTTTATGCCGATTGTAAAAAAGGGCTTTTCAGCGTGGTTGACGATCATCTTGACCGCATCACCGAGGAGGAGTATGACGGGCTTGAGACCCGCTATTTTGCAGGTCACTTTCACAGGTTGCCCAAATACGTGGATTGTTTTTATTTTGCCAATCACAACCGTGCCATTGCCCCCCAAAACGTGGTGGACTATTCTTTGGAGGGAGATGCCTTTTACGTTGTGCATTTTGACAGCGAACCCAATACCGTCATTGCCTTTTTCAACGCAAAGATATACGATTATGATGACACAAAATAAAAGGTGAAAAAATGTATTACGCAATTTCCGATCTTCACGGATGCTATGAAAAGTACATAGAAATGATCAAAAGAATATGCCTCACCGACGCAGACACTCTTTTTGTACTTGGTGACGTAGTGGACAGAGGCGCAGGGGGTATAAAAATTCTTTTTGATATGCTGGGTAGAAAAAACGTGGTTCCCATCATAGGTAATCATGATTATTGCGCCCGTACGTTTCTTTCTATGCTGAACAACGGATCAATGTCCAAAAAAACAGAGATTTTGTATCAACATTGGCTTATGGATGGGGGAGAGGTCACCAAGGATTGCTTTCTTGCTCTTGATCAAAACCGCCAAAAACTGATTCTTTCGTACCTGTCAAGCTTTTCTCTTTATGAGACGGCAACGGCAGGTGGAAACGAATTTATGCTTTGTCACACGGTGCCGTCCTATGAGGAGATGATGTCGGACAAAATCGTGATCGAAAACTTTATTGTGGGAGAGCCGGAGTACGAAAAAAGGTATTTTGACAACAAATACCTTGTGACGGGCCATACACCCACAGGACTTATCCACCCACCGAGCTCTGGAAAAATTTTGCAGATCAACGGGCATATTTGTATCGATTGCGGTGCTGTTTTTAACAAAAATCTGGGCTGTATCCGTCTTGATGATATGTGTGAGTTTTATGTTTGAATCAAATAAAAAAAGCACTTATGACGCTTCATAAGTGCTTTTTTATCAGCATGTTGATTGAGCTATCGTTATGGCAGGAACCTTTTTGTTTTTCTTTTTTAAAAAAAACCGTACCATTTCTGCTCCCTCCAATAAAAACACGGATTCGGTGGTTCGCAGTTCAAAGGAGCTGCATCCAAAAACACCGGCTAAAACATACCCGCTTTTTGTGGTTTCTGCCGTGACCATGCAGTATCCTGCCGAGTCCGTAAATCCCGTCTTGAGCCCCACGGTGCTTTTGCGGTAAAACGGGGAGGAAGGGTGTAGAAGATGGTTTGTGTTTTTCCAAACCACCGTTTCACCGTCAATGACTGTCCGAAAAACCGTCATTCTTGTATAATGTAAAAGGAGGGGACAATTCATGACCGCTTTTGAAATGATAACCATGTCCGCAAGTGTTGTGTAATGTTCCGGGTGGTGATATCCGTCGGGATTTTCAAAATGTGTTCCTGTCAGCCCCATTGACTTTGCTTTTGCATTCATTGCCTGTAAAAAAGCATCCACATTTTTAAAATCGCTGTTGTTTTCATTCGCAGTCAAAACCGCTCCCGCTGTTGCGGCGATGGTGTATGCTGCATCGTTTCCGCTTCGGAGCATCATAGCGGCAAGCAGGGTGTCAACATCGGTTTCAAATCCTTTTTTCAGCCCTGCCACAGAGGCATCCGGAGCAACCAGATTCAGTTCATCACCAACAGTTGCTTTGTCTTGCGGCGAAAGATAGTCAAGAGCTGTGAGTGCCGAAAACAGCTTTGTGATCGATGCGGGGAAAATGCGTTTTTCAAGTTGGGCAGAACGGTACAAAAAACCGTAGTCCGAGTCGTAAACAAACGACACACGGGCAGTCAACGGGATAATTTTAAAGGGGGAGACATCAATTGGCCCTTGCGTGTGGAGCGAGTCATTGCTTCTCGCGGTTTCGTCATTCCCAAAAACCCACAAGGGCAGGGAAAGAATCAAAAATACGCTTATAAAGAAACCAAGGATTTTTTTGTTTTTCATCAATTTGTTCCTCTTTTGTGTTTCCGTATTTGTATTTTACAATAAAAACATATCCTTTGCAAGAAAAACATTCTTGGGCTTGCAAAAAAGGATCAAAAATGTTTGGTTTTTTGCCAAAAAATAATCACAAAAAAACAGTTTTTTGGCTCATGTTACAATAAAAATCAAAATGCAAAACAGATGATTGACAACAAAAAATTATGTGATAAAATGTAAACAATAATCATAATAGGACGGGTGTACTATGAGCAAGATTACCGTTATCGGAACCGGAAGCGTTGGCTCCACCATTGCATACACATTGACCGTTATGGGCCTTGCATCCGAGATCGTAATGATTGACATCAACAACGAAAAAGCACTTGGCGAGGCACTTGACATCAGACAAGGCACTCCCTTTTGCGGTGCCTGCTCCGTACATGCAGGCGGATACAGTGACGCCAAGGATTCAAAAATCGTTATCATATCTTCAGGTATCGCCCGCAAGCCCGGTCAGACACGCCTTGAGCTTGCGCAGACCAATGTGGATATCACCAAGCAGATAATTCCCGAGATCACAAAATATGCCCCCGATGCGTTTTATATCATCGTCAGCAACCCCGTAGACATATTGACATACACGTTCCACAAGCTGTCGGGCATTCCCGAGAACCGCATTATCGGTTCGGGCACTATTCTTGATACTGCAAGACTCCGTGCCAAGCTTTCTGAGCATTTCAAGATCAGCCAGAGCAACGTTCACGCATATGTTTTTGGTGAACACGGCGACTCTGCGTTTTTCCCTTGGTCGGTTGCAAACATCTCCAACGTTCCCATCAGAAAATGCCAGCAGCTCATCACTCAGGACGGTGTTGCGGCACCTGATATCAACCTTGAAGAGATTGAGCAGTACGTAAAAAAATCCGGAAGCCGGGTTATTGCCCGAAAAGGCGCAACCTTTTACGCCGTATCTGTATCTGTGTGCCATATCTGCAAATGCCTGCTTGGAGCAATTGATACCTCTCTCACTATCTCTACTATGATGCATGGTGAGTACGGCGTAGACGACGTATGCCTCAGCACCCTCAACCTTGTGGGCAACAAGGGTGTTCACGGAAAAGTAAATATTCCTCTCACTGATCAGGAGATCGCAGAGCTCCATTACAGTGCAAATACACTTAAAAAAGTTATCAACAGTCTCAATATATAACAATAACAAAAAAACGGCACTTCCAAAAATGAGTGTTATCCTTAACGGAGAAATTGAAAATTCTTCAATTTTGGTTAAGAAGAACCAGCATCGCATTTGTATGCACAAATTCAGTTGGGCAGTAGCCCAAACCCACTAACAACAGAAAAGAGAAGATTCGTATATTAACGAGTCTTCTCTTTCTTTTTGTCTGTTAAGTGATATGCTGACTAAAGTCAGCGTGATATTTTCGCTTTGCGAAAGTGATATTGAAGCCTTGCGGCTTCAGTGATATTCTATTCACCCATAAACTTGCGAAGCAAATATCACTCGGCGTAAGCCGAATAACACTGCGTAGCAATAGAACTCGCCGCAGGCGAATAGAACCGGCGTGATACTCCGCTTGGAGTATCACTCCAAATGGAAAGAGCCGTTTTTCTGTTGTTTATTTAAAAATATCATAGGTGCCCAGCACGTGCCGCTTCAACATGAGATAATCTGCGGCACAAATTCTGTCCCCAAATGTAAAAGATATTGCCAGCACCTGCCGTTTCAACGGGAAATAGGTCCCCAGCACGGTTCGTTTTGCCATCAAGTAGTCGGCGGCATTGATGAGCGAATTTCCGTCGGCGTCGCCCATGACAACGGTATAGAGCCGGGCTCCGTCTGCCCGAATAGTTGCTCCTGTACCCACCGCAGAGGAGGCGGGAGCTTCTTTTCCGTCAACAGAAAATGCAAAAAAATCCTTTGCGCCGTAGCTTTTTTGCAGCTCGTTGTAGGTGATGGTTTTGTTTTTGAAAAATATGTAGTACTTGTTGTCGATCTTCCGGATATCCAATGTGCAGTCCTGCGCGGGTGAGGGTGCACACGATGCTGTTGCTTCGGGATCAAAATACACAGTCCCGTTTTTGTCAGTCAGCCGATTTTTGCTGTCTGTAAAAAAACAAGTGCTTCCGCTGTGGGGCTGTACTATCTCGATGCTCTCGCTGCCTTCAAAGCAGCCAACGGCAATTTTGTTGATGCTTTTTCCCAACTCAACCTTTGTCAGCACACCGTCAAGATCCGAAAAACAGTTTGGTTCCAGTTGCTCAACAGGCAAAACGTCACCGTCAGGTGTAACGATAAAATCAGGAATAACAACCGCTTGCGCAGCAAAAACAGCAGGAGAGGGGGATTTTCCGTTTAGCAACAGGTAGTATTGGTTGACATAATCCATAAATTTCAACCAAAGCGTTCCTTCATATACAAACTTACTCCCCTTGCTTCTCAGCCAGAGTGGGCAGTTTTTTTCGGTACCGTCATAGTGTTGGATCACTGCGTCTGTGCCCAGCCCGTACCGCGTCAAAAGCTCTGCGGTCAGCATGGCGGTGTTTTTCAATGTGAAGTCAAACCGTTCTTTCACCCATTTTTCATATTTCGTGCCCGAAAAAACGGGATTGCCGCCTGAGCTTGTGGGTGCGCCGTTGGTGCAGATCTCGATGCCTATGCTCCGGTAGTTGTAAAAGGACCCTGCATGCCATCCCACCACAGAGTCCGGCAGGGAGTGGTATATGATGCCGTCATCCACCGTATAGTGCCAGCTGGTCTCGTTTTCGGTGCGGTGCATCCGCAGATTGTACCGTGCGGCGTCGGTTTCTTCCTCTGTTGTGCCTGTGTTGTGAATGACAATGTATTTTATTTGATTTGGAACACCGGAGTAATTGATTCGGTCGGTGTCAATAAAATCGCAAATAACCTCCACCGGGTTTTCGCTTCCTTGACCCAGTGTATAGGTGATACCGTCTGTGTCAAAGGACGCGCCGCTTGGAACGATCCCGCCGTTGGATTGGCTGCGTACGGGCATCACGCCGCAAATAGAAGCAGAGTTTTTTGAGACCTTGTATATCAACCCCTGTGAGTCAAAGAGATCTCCTGTATCGGTGCAGTTGGCAAAAAAAGCGTTTCCGCTTGCGGCTGCTCCCGTCTCGTTTACGATGAGCTTTGTGCCGCCCTTGCAATCAAAAACAAACCTGACGTACCTTGCCTCGTATTCCTTTTTTGTGGTGAGACGATAAACGGCGGCAGAGTAAGAGACTGATATGTCGGTTGTGGTGCTGCCCTGTCCCACGTAGGTGTATTCTTCACCGTCCGCAGAAATAAAAAATCTCAATTTGTCCGGCATTTCACCGCAAATATCTGTTGCGCTGAAACATCGTGCAAAAAAGTGGCACACGCCCTTTGCGGAAAATCCAAGATCAAGGGTCACTGTCATACGAAAATCGGTTTTTCCGTCGTACGATTCTGCCATCACCCAGCCGGGGATCGGGTCGTCGGGATCTTCTCTGATGGCGGTGGTGTAGATACGGTCAGTGAGCATTTTTCCGTCATCGGCGTGTTTTTTTACAAAATTTGCGTTTTTCAGCGTAACCTTGTAGTCGGAGTATGCATATACGGGCACCATCTGATCTTCACGGGTAAAGCCCGAAACCGATGTGATTATTGCCGCGCTTGCTTGAAAAACGGAGGAGAAAAGCAGACAAAAACACAACAGAAATGCTGTGAACGAGATATGCTTTGTTTTGTGTGCGGTGTTAAATCCCATCTGCTCCTCCAAAAAAAAAATCTTATGTATATGATACAGTATGATTCTGTTGTATGTCAAGAAGAAAGAAAGATTTTTTCACTGTAAAAAAATGCACAAAATACCTGTTTTTGCCGCTGATTGCAGAAGCTGGACGTGATTGCTATTGACTTTTTTTGGTATGAGTTGTAAAATATCAGTGATTATATACAAATAAAAGATTGACGGTGAATCAATCTGCCGATAACGAGAGGAACTGCCGATGACAGCCCTGAATGCATTGAAAACAAAATTCAAATTCGATCCCCAAAGCCCATGGTATTTTTATCGAAAAATCCTGTGGTGGTCTTTTGTGATTTCTGCCGGAATCACCATTCCGTTTATACTTGTGGAGCTGGTAAAAACAGGCAGTGCGGTGTTTTTGTATTACGGTGATTACAATGCTCAGCAGATATGCTTTTACGAGCATTGTGTGGAGATGGTTAGGAGCGGAAATTTTGGTTGGGACTGGCTGACGGATCTTGGCTCAAATTTTGCGGGTAGCTATTCATACTATATGCTTGGAAGCCCTTTCTTTTGGCTGATGTGTGCGTTTCCCTCCACTTGGGCGCCGTACCTCATGGCTCCCATGTACATGGTCAAATACATGGTAGCGGCGGTGATAGCATACGCATATCTCCAAAGGTTTGTAAAAAACAAGAATTATGCAGTTATCGGTGCGATGCTGTATGCATTCTCCGGATTTCAGATCTACAACACGTTTTTCAATCAGTTTCATGATTCGGTTGCGTTTTTCCCTCTGCTTCTCATCGGAATGGAGGAACTGATCCAAAACGACAGGCGAGGCGTATTTGGAATTTCAGTCACCATCAATGCGCTGATCAACTACTTTATGTTTGCGGGTCAGGCGGTGTTTTGCATCGTCTATTTCCTGTTCCGTCTTTCCACTCCCTCTTTCAAAATCACTCTCAAAAAGTTTTTGTGGCTTGTGGCGGAGGCAGTGCTGGGATTTTTGATGAGCATGTTTTTGTTCCTTCCGGGTGCGCTTGCGCTAATGGGCAACACCCGCATCAACCGCTCGTTCTCAGAACTGAAAAAAATGTTCCTCTACCTGAAAGGCGACAAGCTATATTGGCAGAGATACGGACAGATATTTGAGTCCTATTTCTTTCCGCCTGATATCCCATCCCGTGTCAATTTTTTCAACGGTCACGAGGAGCGCTGGGCATCCATATCTATGTACCTGCCCATGTTTGCAATGAGCGGTGTGTTCTCACTGTTTACCGTAAAAAAACGCACCTGGCTCAAGAGTTTTTGCATTTTTTTGACTGTATGCACCTTTGTGCCCTTATTAAACAGCATATTTTATTTGTTCAACACCTCCTATTACGCGCGCTGGCTCTACATGATGATAATGATGTTTGTGCTGGCAACTGTGGTTGCTCTTGAGGATCGCAGATCAAAATGGACACTGCCAACCGGACTGATGACATTTTTTGTGGTGATCGTTGCAGTTCCTCTCGGACTGGGATGGTATTATGCAAAAAACAGCGGCGGAACCTACGTGTACCGACTCAGCTATCCGCCCTATACCGGAAGATTTATTCTTTATACCGCCATCGCTCTTCTGGGCATCGTTCTTACTGCTTGGCTTATCCGAAAATACAGAGGAACCAAGCAATTTGAAACGGCTGTTTTGTATTGCGTTTCCTTTATGATCATTTTGTACGGATGCGTGCACATCACAAACGGAAAGCAACACTCCCATTCCAGCACGTTTCTTGTGGACCAATGCATTGAGGGTGAAGTAAAACTTCCCGACGTGTCAGAAGAGTTTTACCGTATCGATTTTTACCGTACCAGCAGCTTGTCAACTCTTGACAATCTGGGACTGTACTGGGGATACCCCTCCATCGAGTGCTTCCACACCATCGTGCCTCCCTCCGTGATGGATTTTTATCCTATGATCGGAGTTACACGCTCTGTGGGATCGCGTCCCGAGAGCTCGCTGTACGGACTCCGTGCATTCACTTCTGTCCGCTATTCATTTATTGAAAGCGTCAGAAACAAACGCAAGATCACCGAGACCTCATCCACAAATCCCGAGACGGGAGAGGTCACCGTTTCCCAAAGCGTTTCCGAAAAGCACAAGGTTCAGGGATTTGTGTACGTTGACACCCAAAACGGGTACGATATTTATGAAAACACAAATTATCTTCCTATGGGATTTGCGTATACGGAGTTTATGACCGCAACAGAGTTTAACAAAATCTCAAAGTCCAACAGACACTTGTATCTCTGCAAGTATCTCATTGTTCCCGACAACAAAGCGGAGTATTACTCGCAGTTTATGTCACAGGTTTTTGCAGATGACAAAGCGGCGGCAAATGCCACCACCTTTGAAAACTCTGTGGACGAGCGCAAGCAGATGGCTTGCAGCGATTTTGAGTATTCTTCCTCGGGATTCAATGCTTCCATCACGCTGGAAACGCCAAACGTGGTGTTCTTTAGTGTTCCCTATGAGCAGGACGGCTGGTATGCCACTGTCAACGGAAAAGAAGCAGAGGTATTGAGAGTCACCGGCGGATTTGTTGCCGTAGAATGCGGCGTGGGTCAAAACGAGATCGTGTTTGATTACAAAACACCGGGCTTTGCGGTTGGCGGCACTGTGACCATTGCCGAGAAAGATATTCGCCTCCCCGGCGGGCTCTGGATCTCGTTGGCGGCATTTGTGCTGTTTGTTGCATATCTTGCGTATTTCAGATTCAAAAAACACAAGGCGGACACGGTCTTCTTTGCATCGGACTATTATGATGATTGCGGAGCAAACGATCTGTCCTCAAAAGAAAAACAGATTCTTGCCAAAGAACAGCAGGAAAAAGAGCGGGATGACAACTCTCCCGTTGAGGTAACGTCCGTACCTTTTGATTTGGGCGAATCCAAAGACGAACCGTCGGAGCCCGAAACAGACAAGAAAGACTGACAAAAAGGAGGGAAAAGCATGAACGGAGCAAAAATAACCGCAAAATGCCTCATAAACCATGGTGTTGATACGGTTTTTGGTTATCCCGGCGCCAGCATTCTGCCGCTGATCGATGCCATTGCCCGCGAAAAAAAGCTGCGGTTTGTTATGAACACGCAGGAAGAATTTTGTGCTTTTTCCGCCGACGGCTATGCCCGCTCCACGGGCAAGGTGGGGGTATGTATTGCCACCAGCGGTCCCGGCGCAACAAATCTTGTGACAGGGATTGCCAATGCATATATGGACAGCATTCCTCTGGTGGCGATCACCGGCAATGTTCCGCTGGCCCTGTTGGGCACGGATGCTTTTCAGGAAACGGACATTGCAGGAGTCACCATGCCCATCACAAAACACAATTTTATTGTAAAATCCGTTTCCCGGC
This sequence comes from Eubacteriales bacterium, assembly GCA_045538555.1. Lineage (GTDB taxonomy): Bacteria > Bacillota > Clostridia > Oscillospirales > CAG-382 > Coliplasma. The sequence goes on along the minus strand of JAZSRP010000036.1, from coordinate 60,959 downwards.
TGGAATCAACTCTCACAGAGGCGTTTTATATTGCCTCCACAGGCAGAAAAGGCCCCGTGCTGGTAGATGTGCCCTGTAATATTTTTGAGGAAGATACAAAATATCTTGATCTAAAAAAAACAGTATCCCAAAAAGACGAAATAATAGGTGATCTTCATGCAGCATCCGGGTTGCTCAATGCGTCAAAAAATCCGTTTATCTGTGTTGGCGGCGGCGCGGTTGCGTCGGGAGCGGCCGAGGAGATAGCACAGCTTGTAAAAAAACTCAACTGCCCTGTGGCTTCTACTGCAATGGGGATAGGTGCTTTTGACGGTACAAGCGGCAATTATTGCGGCTTGGTTGGCAACAATGCAGACCCTCAGACTGAGGAACTGTTTTTGCAGGCGGATCTTTTTGTGGCGATTGGTACCAGATTTTCTGACAGAATGATAAAAACCGTGCAAAGAAATCCTGATTGTCCCATATTGCAGATAGATATTGACGAGGCGGAGATCGACAAAAATCTGTTGACGCTCTACTCTCTGACAGGGGATGCAAAAAGGGTATTGCAATCGCTTTTGCCCTTGGTTGAGGACCGAAATCAGGAAGCGCGTATTTTCAGAGATAACACAAAAAAGAGTGAGGAGACGGTTTTTTCACTTCTCAACAGATATTTCCCCGATGCCATTTTCAGCACGGAGGTTGGATTGCATCAGGTCGGTGCCTGCAAAGGTCTGACTGTCAAAAGAGCCGGAGATTTTCTTACCAGCGGAGGACTTGGAGCCATGGGCTACGGGCTTCCTGCCGCCATTGGAGCATCTTTGGGAAACAAATCCCGTCGGGTGGTAAATATCGCAGGTGACGGCAGCTTCAATATGAATTTGCAGGAGCTTGCCACCGTAGCGTTGTACAAACTTCCTGTTGTTCAGCTTGTGATGAACAACGGCTTGCTGGGTATGATTGAGGAATGGCAAAAGGAACGGTATGACGGAAGATGCGTTGCCTGCCATACTCCAAAAATCGATTATTGCACCCTTGCTTCCGCTTTCGGCATAATGTCTGTCAGAGCAACCAATCTGAAAGAATTGGAAATAGCATTTGCCGATACAGCCAAAACAAAGGCACCCATACTCATTGATTTTGTAATGCAGGAGAAGATATGAAAAACTACTTGCTTTCTGTTTTTGTGAACAACCACTTTGGTGTGCTGACCCGAATTTCGGGTCTGTTTTCCCGCCGCGGTTATAACATAAAAAGTTTGACCGTAGGCGAGACTGATGATCCCAAGGTCTCCCGTATGACCATTGAGTTTTTTGGCGATGAGCATACCCTTGCTCAGATCCGAAAGCAGCTTTCAAAGGTTGTTGACGTTCTTTCTGTGTGCCTTTTGGACGATGCGGTGTGCAGAGAGCTGTTTTTGGTCAAGGTCAGAGCGGATGACAGCACCCGAGAGACCATAAAAGGAGTTGCGGAGATTTTCAAAGCAAAAATCGTTGACGTATGTCCCGACAGTCTGATATTTGAGATCTCCGGCGAGGAATCAAAAACAAAAGCATTTTTTGACATGATGAAAACCTACGGTGTGGTGGAAATCTCCCGAACGGGTGTTACCGCTATGCAGAGAGGCAGTATCAACTAAAAGTTTTTTGAGCCGAAAGTGTATATCGCTTTCGGCTTTGTGACATAACGAGGAGGGAATTGATATGGAACTGAAAAATATTCTCAAAAAGGTAGATCATACGCTTTTGGCACCGGATTCCACCCAAAAACAAATTGAGACTATATGCCGAGAGGGGCTGGAGTATGGTGTGGCGTCGGTATGTATTCCCCAGTCTTTTGTTGGGTTTGCCAAAAAGATACTTTCTGACAACCTGCCCGTATGCACCGTGGTGGGTTTTCCCTGCGGATATAATTTTGAAAAGAAACTTGAGACTGCCCGCGCTGTATCCGAAGGCGCTGACGAGATTGATATGGTCATCAATATCGGATGGGCAAAGGAGGGGCGGCTTGATCTGATAAAATCGGAGATTGAGGCGGTTCGTGACAACTGCAAAAACGGTATACTCAAGGTCATCATAGAGACCTGCTTGTTGACCGATGAAGAAAAAATCGCTCTTTGCTCTGTGGTACATTCTGCAGGTGCGGATTTTATCAAGACCTCCACGGGTTTTTCAAAATGGGGAGCAACCCGTGAGGACGTTGCGCTTCTTGCTGCCAATGCACCAAAAGGCCTTTTGGTAAAAGCGGCGGGGGGCATAAAAACCCTTGAGGATGCATTTGATTTTATATCCCTTGGCGCATCCCGCCTGGGCACCAGCAGGATCATCGGGATGGTAAGAGAGCTGGAGGGCAAAAAATGATGGATTTTGAAAAACTTTCGCTCCTTGCCCGCGAGGTGGCAAGATCTGCCTACGCACCGTATTCGGGTTATTTTGTCGGAGCGGCTCTTTTGTGTGACGACGGCACGGTTTTTACGGGCTGTAATATTGAAAACGCATCATTTTCTCCCACAGTATGTGCCGAGCGTGTTGCAATATTCAAAGCAGTCAGCGAAGGAAAACGTGGTTTTTTGGCAATTGCGGTGGCAGGAGGAAAAGGCGGGGTGATAAAAGGCGAGTTTCCGCCCTGCGGTGTCTGCCGTCAGGTGATGAGCGAGTTTTGCTCGGACGATATGCCGGTTCTGCTGGTGACGGACGACGGATATAATGAATATAGACTTTCAGACCTTTTGCCTCACGGGTTTGATAAAAACAGTATGGAATAGGTTCTGTTTTGGAGAATAGCTATGAGAATGTACGAAATAATCACAAAAAAACGACACGGACATGAGCTGACGGACGAGGAGATCGGTTTTTTTGTTTCCGGTGTGGTGTCGGGTGAGATTCCGGATTATCAGCTTTCGGCATTGCTGATGGCAGTTTGCTGCAACGGAATGACGGACAGAGAGACCTCCGTTCTTACTGCACTTATGGCAGAATCAGGGGAGATGGTGGATCTTTCTTCTTTTGGTGATCTTACGGCGGACAAGCACAGTACGGGAGGTGTCGGTGACAAGACCACCCTTGTGGTGGCGCCCGTTGCGGCGGCTCTGGGATGCAAGGTTGCAAAAATGTCCGGCAGAGGTCTGGGACATACCGGCGGAACCATTGACAAGCTGGAGTCCATACCCGGATTTGATACCGATCTTACTCCAAAAAAGCTTTGGGATCAGGTTCAAAAAATCGGTATCGGAGTCACGTCCGCCTGCAGCACCCTTGTTCCGGCTGACAAAAAACTGTATGCTCTCCGAGACGTTACCGCCACGGTGGACAGTGTTCCTCTGATAGTATCGAGCATCATGAGCAAAAAGCTGGCGGGCGGTTCGAAGAATATTGTTCTTGACGTAAAAACGGGAAGCGGTGCTTTTGCAAAAGAACACTCTATGGCACTGGAGCTGGCACAAAAAATGGTTTCTATCGGAAAATCAAACGGCAGAAACGTCTGTGCAGTAGTGACAAATATGGATGTTCCTCTCGGCAGAACAGTGGGAAACGCACTGGAAGTAAAAGAAGCGGTTTCTCTGCTGCGCGGAGGAGAGACAGATACACCCTTGTATACTGTCTGCCACCGCCTTGCGTCGGAGCTGGTTGCCCTAACGCTTGGAATAGAGATAGAAAAAAGCGAGTCCATGGTGACCGAGTGCATCTCCTCCGGAAGTGCGTACAAAAAATTCTGTGAGTGGATATCTGCACAGGGTGGAGATGTTTCTGTGCTTGAAAGCGATAGCTTTGGTGTTGCTGCTTATTCAGAGACGGTGGTTTCGCCCCGTGAGGGATTCCTGACAAAAATCGACACGGAGGGAGTTGGTATTGCTGCAATGATTTTGGGAGCGGGCAGAGCCGCAAAAGAGGATGCTATCGATCCTTCGGCGGGCATTGTGATACAAAAAACCTATGGCGATTTTGTTTTGGCAGGGGAACCAATCGCAACAGTGTTTGGCGAAAAAAAGGAGCTGTTTGAGCCGTCAATAAAAAAATATCTTTCTTCTGTTACAATTGAGCCCATTCCTCCCAGACGCGAGCCCTCCGTTTTGGATATAATCAGATAACAAAAAAACGGATCCTGCCCCAAAAGGGGTATGATCCGTTTTTTGATGTTACAGAATATAAAGCTTGACGGGAACACCCGATTGCTTTGCGTAGGAAACAGAAAACATGGTTCCTGCGGATTCTCCGTCCCACAGCGCCACCACCATATCAGCCATATCTACAATGATGCGGTCACGTATCAATGGTGCCTGCTTTCCGTACAAGTCATAGTCGGGAGGGAGAATGAGCTTTTTTATACCTGCTCTGTCGGCGTATCTCTCTGCCTCGGTGTCGATTCCCTCGGCACCGCCTGAGATGATCAGCGTTGTCTCCGCCGGGATATAATCACCGATGTTGTTGCACTTGAGAGTGCGTGAGCCAATTACGGCAACCTTCATTTTTTTCTCCCAAAGAGCTTTTTGCACACAGCTTTTGAATATTTCCATATACGGAATAACAAAAACCTGACAGGGGCGCTGTTGACACGGAAAAAGCTGTACACACGCTGCGAAAAAGAAGTCATGTTTTTCCATTGCCCGTTGTGTGTATATGCTTCAGTGACGCCGATAATCATATCGTCTGTGACGCCGTATTCTTTCACAAACTGATGGTCGCCTCTGCATACGTACCCGTCTTTTTTGATTTTGATAACACGATGCAGTATGAAAGAACCGTCGGCACGGCGATAAAAAGGTATCTGGTATTTTTTTAACGGGAACTGCGGACTGACAATGCGCACGCTGTCGACACCGTTTTTCAGCATAGGGGTCATGCTGATGCCCCTGATGGTAAAAGAAGCGGAACCGCCGTTTTCCAGCTGCTCTTTTATGAGAGGATAAAGGTCGGAGAGGGAGACGATCTTATTCAAGAATACCTGCTCCCATCATTTTGTCCAAAAAAACGCCAACATCACGTTGGGCGATCTCCGGATCGACCTCATAGTCTGCTGCAAGAGCTGATGCGATCTCCTGATGAGAGAGCCCCTGCTCCAGTTTTCTCCAGATATATGCGCCGGTGTCGTTGAGAGTGATCATTCCGTTGAATGACAGCTCGCCGCTGACGTTCACCACCACAAAACTGCCCGCAACCTCGCGGAGCATAAAGCCCTGTTTGATTTTCATGTCGTTCCTCCCGCAGTGAAATATAGGTTTATTATACCCGAGCCCCGTGTATTTGTCAACGAAAAAAGAATACACGGGTCAAAAACCGTTGAAATGACGATTGATTTTGGACGATGTATTTGATATACTTAAAAAAAGTGTAAAAGAGGGTGATAGCTATGAAATATATAGTTGTTCTCGGCGACGGAATGGCCGACCTTCCGCTGTCTGAGCTTGACGGCATGACTCCGCTGACAAAGGCGTTCAAGCCAAATATGAACTTTCTTGCCTCCCGCGGAATCAACGGAAGAGTAAGCACCGTGCCCGAGGGAATGGTACCCGAGAGCGATACCGCCAACCTTTCTATCATGGGTTATGACCCAAAGATCTATTCAAAGGGCCGCTCTCCTCTTGAGGCGGCAAGCATGGGCATCGAGATGGCACCTGAGGATACTGCCATCCGTGCAAACCTTGTTTCCCTCGGAGGCGGCGGAAACTATGAAACACTGACAATGCTTGACCATTCCTCTGACGAGATCCCCACGGATGAGGCAAGAGTGCTGATCGAAGCGGTGAAAAAAAGGTTTGGAAACGAATCTCGCCATTTTTATACCGGCGTCAGCTACCGTCATTGCCTGATCTGGAAAAACTGCCCTGAATACACAGATTTTGCACGTCCTCACGATATTTTGGGCAAGACGATCGGTGAGTATCTGCCAAAGGGTGAGCTTGGAAAGCCAATGCTTGATCTGATGCGTGAGTCGTATGAATTTCTCAACACCCATCCTTTGAATCTTGACCGTGAAAAGAGAGGACTGAAAAAAGCCAATTCTCTCTGGCTCTGGAGTCCGGGCAAAAAACCGTCCCTGCCTTCATTTGCAGAAAAAACGGGCCTTCAGGGCTCTGTGGTCTGCGCCGTGGATCTCATCAAGGGCATAGGTGCCTGTGCGGGAATGCATGTTCCGCTTGTAGAGGGTGCTACCGGCACACTCGACACCAATTATATAGGCAAGTGTGACTGCGCTGTCAACGAGCTGAAGAAGGGCTGTGATTTTGTGTATATTCACGTTGAGGCCCCCGACGAATGCGGACATCAGGGAAATATCGAAGCAAAGATAAAATCAATTGAGAATATTGATAAATATATTCTTGGCAGACTGCTTGAGTATTTGCGCGGCTGCGGTGAACCGTACCGAATATTGCTGACACCTGACCATCCCACTCCGATTTATGCCCGCACCCATGCACGTGATGCTGTTCCTTTTGTCATCTATGATTCAACCATGGAGCGTGACAGCGGGATCGATATTTATGATGAAAAATCGGGATTTGACGGCGGCTTGTATTTTGAGACGGGTGAGCAGCTGCTGAACAAATTTTTGGGAGAATAGACTATGAAAGCGCTTGAATCCTTTGGCTTTGTTGCCATTCCGGATTATTCCTCTTTTGTGAGGTTCAATATATTCAAAGGCAAATATTACCGCATAAAAATGATGATTCTTGCCTTTTTGATGGCGGCAATATGCCTGTATTTTGCCCTGCTGGGTATATATTCCCGTACCGCAAAATATCTCATTATTGCAGGTATTTTGCTTTTGTGCTGCGGAATGTTTGGCTACGTTGTAAGAGTGAACGTAAAGAACTTTTGCAAGAGCCGCGCCAATATCGTGAGAGCAAAACAAAAAGTCGTGTTTGGCAAGAATGGCCTTGTACACGACCTGATGCTTGAGCCGGAGCCCGAAAGAAACGAATATTTTTATGAAGATCTCAAGATGATCTATGATACAAAGGCGGCTTTGTACCTGTATTTTGACAAAAAATCCGTGCTGATACTCCCAAAGCGGAATCTGAATATGACTCCCGAGGAAACACGTGCGTTTTTGATCAAGATCGTTCCCAATCACCTGCTGACTTTTTGCTTCTGACATGCATCAATCAGCAGCTTGATAGCGGCTGTGTCCCCGCCGGACTTTTTCAGTCCGTCAAGCTGTTTTTTGAGACGATGCATTACTTTTTTGAAATAAAGTGAAAAAGCATCTGTTTCAGGGCAAATTTTTCCCAACAGGGTATCGGATACGGAATATTGAGTGTTTTTTCCTGTGTATTTTGCACGAATGATGACGTAGGGCTTGTTTCCCTCCGAAACAAATGTCTCGGATAATATCTCGTACCCGTTGCTCCACAAAAAAGCACGCAGCGAGTCGGTTTTTGACATTGGCTGCAGGATCAGATCCACTTTTTTTGCAACGGAGCTTCTGTCGATCATTACCGCCATCAGTTCTCCTCCCATTCCGCAAATGGCTGCGGAATCGATTGGAAGAGATTCCAATGCGTCAAAACCGTCAGATAGCAAAAAATCCGGAAATATCCCCCGTGCTGCTGCGTTTTCTCTTCCGGATTCAAGTGGGGCAGGGTTGATGTCAGATGCCACGGCATGGACTGCCAACCCTCTTGCCATTGCTTCAATGGCAAGATATGCGTGATCACTGCCGATATCTGCAAAAAGATTTTGTTTTCCGCACTGCATGAGTATGGAAAGTGCGGCCTCGAGACGGTTTCCCAAAAACATATGTAACGCTCCGACCCATGTGGCTTTTTGTGGGGGAGCATCCCCCAAAAAAGCTCACATCATTTTTTCTTCTACCGATTTCAAAGCACGTTTTGCTTTGCTTTTGAGCGATTCTGTGCAGCAACAATGACCGATCAGCATTTTTGTTGCGGCGATGCTCAGCATCACTCCTGCCGTGCACATGACCATATAGGTCAGTGTTTTGTTGGTAGAGATCATTTTTTTCATACAACTCAATTTGATCACCTCACGGGTATTTTGCCACGGTGACCACTCGACTATACTACCATACAATGAATTTGGTTTCAATATATTTTCCTTTTTTTGGACAATGATTGACAGGTTTGATCAAAAAAGAGCTGTTGTGAAAAATCAAACCCTCCAAAAAACGGAAAAAAGACCAAAAAAGGCAAAAAAACTGTTGACAAACAGCACAACCCACATTATAATGGAATGTGCGTCTTTGTGCGTATTTTGCGGGAGGGCATTAGTTTGCTTGATCTGAAAAAATTATTGGAAGGGCGGATCCCATCCGTTGACTTCCGTCAAACACTTGATTTGACATTGCTTTCCGGAGATATCGTCTCCGGTACGGGCGAGGCAATCGGTGTTATCAGCAATCATTCGGGCTATATTGTCCTTGAGGGCAGCGTGTCCGTGTATGGCAGGGCGGTTTGCGCCAGGTGCTCAGCGGAGTTTGACCTGTCCTTTGACATTCCACTTTGTGCCAAGCTTACGGACAAGCTGGCCAATGAGGATGAGGATGAGTTCTTGATCATTGTTGACTCCAAGCTTGACCTGTCGTCATATTTGGAGAGCACTGTGGTGCTGGAGCTTCCGTCCCGCTTTTTGTGCCGTGAGGACTGCTTGGGGCTGTGTCCCAAGTGCGGCTGTGATCTCAACAGGACAAGCTGCTCCTGTCAGACTGTTGAGCGTGACTCCCGCTGGGACGTCCTCAAAAATTATTTTGAATAAAAAAATTTTGATACAAAACAAGGAGGATCACTACAATGGCTGTACCTAAGAGAAAAGTGTCCAAAGCAAGAAGAGATAAAAGGCGTTCTTCCACCTGGAAGCTTGACCTTCCCGGAATGAACAAGTGCCCCAAGTGCGGCGAATATGTCCTTTCTCACCGCGTTTGCAGAAACTGCGGTAACTACGGAAACAAAGTAGTTCTTCAGGTCAAGGACAAAGAGGACTGACTTCAAAAACCGCGTGTTGTCTTTTTGGCAACACGCCTTTTTTGTAAAAAATTCCCCCTGATAAAAAAGGAGAAACCAAAATGGTGATCATCGAATCGGTGGATTCCCGCTCCCTTGCCGAAAAGTCAGGCATAAAAAGCGGCGACAAGCTCATATCCATAAACGGTCACGCCATCAACGATGTGTTGGATTATCGTTTTTATATGTTTGATCCTCAGCTGGAGATCCTGCTTGACCGTGGTGGGGATGAGATTGCTGTCCGTATAAAAAATGAAAATTATGATGATATCGGACTTTCTTTTTCCACCTATCTGATGGATGAGAAAAAGCGATGCAGAAACAAATGTATTTTTTGTTTTATCGACCAAAATCCTCATGGAATGCGTGAGACTATATATTTCAAGGACGATGATGAGCGGCTGTCCTTCTTGATGGGAAACTACGTCACCCTCACAAATTTGACTGACGACGATATCGACCGTATTATCAAAATGCGTATCTCGCCTGTCAATATTTCCGTTCACACCACCAACCCCGACCTGCGTTGTCAGATGATGGGAAACCGTTTTGCGGGAGATTGCCTTCGGTATATATATCGTCTTGACAATGCGGGTATTGCCATCAATGCCCAGCTTGTTCTCTGCCGCGGGATCAATGACGGCGAGGAACTGAAACGGTCACTGTCAGATCTGACGGGCCTGAACAACATTGCCAGCATTGCACTGGTGCCTTGCGGACTGACGGGCCACCGACAGGGGTTGTATCCTCTCACGCCTTTTGACAAGGCGGGGGCAGAGGAGGTCATCGGCATTGCAGACAGCTTTGGTGACAAGTGTCTTGAGGGCCGCGGCGAGCGGATCGTTTTTCCTTCGGACGAGTTCTTTTTGCTGTGCGGAAAGAGTATTCCTGAAGCAGAGTATTATGATGGCTACCCCCAGTTGGAAAACGGTGTTGGAATGATACGTAGCGATACTGATGAATTTGTTGAATGTCTTGAAAATCAAGAAGAAATCGGATATAATAGAAAAATAACCATTGCAACAGGGGAGGCGTCCTGTTCATTTATCACTTCTCTTGCGGCAATGGCCATGAAAAAGCACAAAAAGCTGACTGTTGACGTTGTTGCTGTGAAAAACAACTTTTTTGGCGGAAGCGTCACGGTGAGCGGACTCGTCACGGGCGGTGATATTATCGCTCAGCTTAGCGGGCGTGATCTTGGCGACGCACTGCTGATTCCCGAGAACATGCTTCGCAGCGAGGGAGATCTGTTTTTGGACGGAGTATCTCTGGAGCAGCTTTCACGGGAATTGAACACAAAGGTGACGGTGTGCGGCAGAGGCGGTTTTTCCCTCTGTGAATCCATGACGGATAAGGAGTGAAGCATTATGCCAAAAAGTGTGGTTGCCGTAGTTGGCAGACCCAACGTGGGCAAAAGCACGTTTTTTAACAAAATTGCAGGCAAACGTATTTCAATAGTTGAGGATACACCGGGAGTCACCCGTGACAGAATCTACTGTGACGTGGAGTGGAACCGCCGTAATATGCTGTTTATCGATACAGGCGGAATAGAACCCACCACAGAAAGCACCATCCTAAAGCAGATGAGGGAGCAAGCTCTGATCGCAATCGGCTCTGCAGACGTTATTGTATTTATGACAGAGCTTTCCACAGGAGTCACAGCTGCAGACCGTGAGATCGCATCAATGCTGAAAAAGAGCCGCAAGCCCATCGTTGTTGCGGTAAACAAGGTGGATACCATAGGCGATGTTCCTGCAGGGTTTTATGAATTTTATGAGCTCGGGTTTGAGTACGTGATTCCGCTGTCATCCGTTCACGGAACAGGAACAGGGGATGTGCTGGATCAGGTGGTTGAGCTCCTGCCCGAGAATGAAGCTGAGTCAGATGACGGTGATGCAATCCGTGTTGCTGTTATCGGCAAGCCCAATGCGGGAAAAAGCTCCATTGTCAATAGGATCAGCGGCGAGGAGCGTGTTATCGTTTCCGATATTCCCGGTACCACAAGAGATTCTATCGACACTTATGTTTCCAATCAGCACGGCAACTACGTGTTTATAGACACCGCCGGAATACGCCGCAATGCAAAGATTGAGGATAGGGTAGAAAAATTCTCGGTCATCCGTGCAAATGCTGCTGTGGAAAAGGCGGATGTTTGTCTCATCATGGTGGACGCAAACGAGGGTGTTACATCTCAGGATGAGAGAATAGCGGGTCTTGCACACAATGCAGGCAAGGCAAGCATTGTTGTGGTGAACAAGTGGGATATCTACGAAAACAAGGACAACGACTCGGTAAACAAATTTACAATGGACGTAAAAGAAGCTCTTGGGTATATGCGGTATGCAAAAACCGCCTTTGTATCCGCAAAAACGGGTCAGCGTATCGACAAGCTTTATCCCATGATCAATGAGTGCTACGCAAACGCAAACCGACGTATCACCACAGGTCTGCTCAATGATTTTTTGTCAAACGTTACGGCAAGAGTCCAGCCCCCCTCCGACAAGGGCAGGAGATTGCGTATCTATTATATGACCCAGACGGGAGTGTGCCCTCCCACCTTTGTGCTGTTCTGCAATTCCGCAGAGCTGTTCCATTTTTCCTACCAAAGATATATCGAAAACTGCCTGCGTGAGCAGTTTGACTTTGGCGGAACTCCCATCCGTCTGGTGATCAAGCAAAAGGGTGAAAACCCCGGCGAGGTGTAATATGATTTATCTCATGAAATATATCCCCGGCATGTTTGGTGTATTGCTCCGCCTTGCGGACAGAACACAGGGCGCGCTTTCTGCGGCCATCGTTATCGTTTCCTTTGCGTTGGCGGCAATCATCCCGTATATGCTTGGGTCTCTCAATGCCGCAATTATTGTGTCAAAACTCAAGTTCAACGATGACATACGACGCCACGGTAGCGGAAATGCCGGGTTGACAAACATGATGAGAGTGTACGGCAAGGGCGGTGCGGGACTGACTCTGCTGGGCGACGTGCTCAAGCAGGTGGTATCTGTGCTTGTGGGTATTTTGCTCGTGGGACACACCGGTGCCTATATTGCCGGCCTGTTTTGTATGATCGGCCACATTTTCCCCGTTTTTTACAGATTTAAGGGAGGCAAGGGCGTGCTTACGGCTGCCACAATGATTCTGGTCATTGATCCAATGATCTGCCTTGTTTTGCTTGTTGTATTTGCCATCGTCCTTGTGTTTACAAAATACGTCTCGCTGTCGTCCATCATGGCGGCGTTTACCTATCCCGCGGCCGTTTATTATGCATCAAAGCTACGCACGGGAAACAGCCCCGAGATGTGGGTGATGATGTTTGCCATGTTTGTGGGAATAATCGTTATCTATATGCACCGCAAAAACATCTACCGTTTGTTCAACAATCAAGAGCCCAAGTTCAGCTTCCGAAAAAAGCCCGAGACACAGGAGATCCTTGATATGGAAGACAAGGAAAACGACGGCGACGATTCCTATTATCCCGACGCAACCTCCAAATCAAAGAGCAAAAAGAAAAAATGATCCCCAAAAAACACAAAAGAGGTGAGGAAAATGCCCCTTGCGGATAAGGTAAGACCAAAGAGTTTTGATGAGGTTGCGGGACAAAAGCACCTATTGGCAAAAGGCGCTCCTTTCCGCAGGATCATCGAGAGCGGACATTTGCCCTCGCTTGTGTTTTTTGGACCACCCGGCACGGGAAAAACCACCGTTGCCGATATTATTGCCAAAAGCTACGGAAAAGAATTTCACAAGATCAACGCCACCGTTGCCGCTCTGTCGGAGTTGAAAGATATTTTGTCTTCTTCTCACTCGCTGATGAGTGCAGACGGTATAATTTTGTATATTGACGAGATCCAGTATTTCAACAAGAAACAACAGCAATCATTGCTGGAGTACGTGGAGGACGGCAGGGTGACCCTCATCTGTTCCACCACGGAAAACCCTTATTTTTCCCTGTATCCGGCTCTTTTGTCCCGTTCCAGCGTGTTTGAGTTCAAACCCATTGAGGATCAAGAGCTGGTTCCCGTGCTCAGGCGTGCATTTGAGATCTGTGACAACGACAGCGGAATGCAAAAAAAATGTTCTGATGCCGTTCTGTCAGCAATTGCCCGCTCCTGCGGAGGAGATGTGAGAAAAGCAATCGGAACACTGGAGAATGTGTATTTTGCAAGCTCTGATGAGCTGTCCGAGGAATTGGCAAAGGAGTTGTCACAGAGGAGTGGTATCCGATTTGACCGTGATGGTGACTCACACTATGATTTGTTGAGCGGACTTCAAAAATCCGTTCGCGGTTCGGATCCCGACGCAGCAGTATTTTATTTGGCGAGAGTTCTGGAGGGCGGCGACCTGATCAGCGCCTGCAGACGGCTGATGGTGATGGCGTGCGAGGACGTTGGACTTGCTTACCCTCAGGCAATCAGCATTGTAAAATCATGTGTGGACATCGCAGTGTCGGTGGGGCTTCCCGAGGCAGTTCTGCCGCTCTCTGACGCAGTCATTCTTCTCGCCACTGCGCCAAAATCAAACTCGGCGTACATGGCTTATGCAAGAGCAAAAGAGGTCATACAGGCGGGCAGAGGCGCTCAGGTACCGGATCATCTGAGAGACCAGCACCGTCCGGGAAGTACAGGAGGGTACAGATACCCTCACGATTATCCAAATCATTATTGCATTCAGCAATATTTGCCTGATGATCTGAAAAACGAGAAGTTCTATCATTACGGCGACAACAAAACCGAGCGTGCTGCCCGAGAGTATCACGAGTATTTGGAATCCAATGCAAAAAAATAACAAAAAGCCGAAGTTCAAAAAAACGCTTCGGCTTTTTTATTTCAGCAGATTGTGCAGTGTGTGCAGGATCTTTGACTCTCTTCGGGATACCGTCACTTGAGTCAGCCCCAGGCGGAGACCGGTCTCGCTTTGGGACAGATTTTTGAAATAGCGCAGCAATATAATCTGCCTGTCCGGCTTTTCCAAAAGGTCGATGGCCTGCATGAGAGCGATTTTTTCGTTTACGGCAGGAATACTGTCCTCCCCCAGCGTGTCTTCCAGCGTTTTTTCACCTATCTGCTCGTGTATGGACACAACTGCGGCCCCTGCACAAAGACATTCTGCGGCTTCTTCCTCCGTCATTCCGCACAATTGGCTCAGTTGGCTCAGCTTTGGTTCGACACCGTGAAGCTGTATGTATTCTTCACGCTTTTTGAGCAAAAAAGCATTTTTTTGTTTTAGCTCACGGCTTACCTTCAGGCAACCGTCGTCTCGCAAAAAACGTTTTATCTCACCCATGATGAGCGGAACAGCATAAGTAGAAAACTCCGTGCCATGGGACAGATCAAAGTTCTTGATGGCTTTCAGCATTCCCATGTGTCCCAGTTGACACAGGTCCTCAAACTCCACACCTCTGTTCAAAAAACGCACTGCAACCGATCTTACAAGCCCTGTGTTGCGTTCCACAAGCAGAGACATTGCTCTTTTGTCGCCCTCCTGTGCGGCCGCAATGAGCTTCGATTGCTCTTTTGTCATTATGCAGTGACCTTCTTTTCAAGGGTGACCGTTGTGCCCTTTCCAAGAGTGGAAGACACTCTGATCTTATCACAAAATGCCTTCATTACCGAAAATCCCATCCCGCTTCGCTCGCCCTCGGTATCAGTAGTAAAAAGCGGTTCCATTGCTGCTTTGACATCCTTGATGCCTCTGCCTTTGTCTCTGATTTTTATTACCATCCGCCCGCTGTCATACAAAGTACAGGAAATATAGACCTGGCAACTGTCTCTGTCCTCCCGCCCGCCGTAGGCGTGTACGATGCAGTTTGTCACCGCCTCGCTGACCACGGTTTTTATATCTGCAATAGTTGCCACTGTGGGATCGCATTGAGCGCAAAAAGCGGCAACACACATTCGTCCAAAGCTTTCGTTGACGCTTTTTGCCGAGAATACACATTTCATGTTGTTGATAATCTTGTCCGCCATTTCATTGTCCTCTTTCGATTTTCAGTATTTTGTCCATTCCTGCAATAACAAGAATATTTTCTGCCGCAGGGGAGGGGTTACGGATAGCCATTTTGCTCCCCGCAGAAGCGCATTTTTTCATTCTTCCCATCACCAGTCCCAGTCCGGAGGAATCACAAAAAGTCACCCTTGACAGATCCAGCCAAAAAAATTCGGGCTGCTCACGTTCAATTGCGGAGTCCAAAATCTCCCTTGCGTTTTTTGCGTTGTGATGATCAACCTCACCGATAACAAAAGCTACAAGAGATTCGCCATTTTTTTCACATTTAATTTCCATATAATTTCATCCTTTCCGCTTGCATTTTAGCATTGTAAATATGCATAATTTGTCGCATTGCGGAACAAAAAACAAAAAACGAAACAAACAATGTCTCGTTTTTGTTGCTGAATAATATTTCAAGGATGCTCGTCAAAATCATCGTCACCAAAGAACTCGCGTGACGAAACCCTCTTTTGTTCACGTTGTTGTTCAACCATATCGGACAGCATGTCCTTGATTTTTGTAGGATTTTTGATTTTTTTGATGTCAAACTCGGGTGTTGACTTGTCTGCAGTGCAGCAGTGGATGGTGCCTACACCAAATATACGTTGCCAGAAGGGGCGCTTGAGGGTAAGGTCAAGAATACGGTAGAGACGGATCTCCTCCTCGTTGCGGGATAAAAATCCTGTGTCTACGTAGAGCTTTTCATTTGTCACCGAATATCTGGTAAAGCTGACGGGAAGCCCAAAAACAGGACGCTTTTTATCTTTCCACAAAATATTTCTTTCTGCCATGCCATCCTCCGAACAAAAATTATTTGTTTTTATCAGTGTAGCACACAAAACAGGGAATTTCAACAAAAAAGCATGCTGTTTTTTAAAAAATTTTCAAAAAATCTTTTGAACAACTCCAAAAATAATTTAAAAAAATAAAAAACAGCTTTATATCATTTGGTCACTGTTGACAAAATTGCGTTGCTTGTGTATAATTATTTTGTATCAGGTGGTTGATATAATACAAAAAAGAGGTACAGAGTATGACAAAAAGAATTGTTGCATTTTTGCTTTTGATTGCAATATCCCTCATGCCCATGGTACTTGCCTCCTGCGGTGAAGATGAAGAGAGCAGCGCTCCGCCCGTGTCAGGCAATGACGAGGGATTCCCTCTTGAACCCAAGGTTTGGAACAAAACTATCACAATACTTGCCAGTGATTCAAAAGCATACGGCACATGTGAGATTGCCGCTGCAGAGGCAAGCAGTGAGCCGGTGGAGAATGCTTTTTACGAACGTAACCAGTACATAAAAGAAAATTACGGATTGACCATCGAGGTTGAGCTTATCACGGATTTTGAGGAGCTCACAAATGCCGTCCGTGAGGATTTTCAGACGGATCTCGGTGCATATCAGGCGGTGTGCCAGCCCATTTCTTACATGGCAACACTTGGCGTTGAGGGCATATTGTACGACTACAATCAGCTCAATTATATTGATACCTCAAAAGAGTGGTGGGATCAGTCTGCGGTCCGTGATCTGACCATCAACAATCAGCTCTGGTTCCTTGCAGGTGATATTATTGTTACTGATGACGAGTATACCTGGGCAATGTATTTCAACAAGGACCTTGTGGAAACACTGGGGTTTGAGGATCCCTACACTTTGGTTCGTGACAACAGATGGAATCTTGATACCATGTACGGCATGATCAAAGAGACCGGTTTTATGCACGGCTCACAGATGTCGTTTGACCCTGATGTAGGAGACAGATGGGGCATGGTTGTCGATACTCTTGATACAGTGGCATTTATGCTTGGCTGCGGTCAGAAGACAGTTGTCAACAGAGGTGATGACATTGTCATGCGTATCAAAGAGGAAGAAAACATAAACACCTTTGGAAAAGTTTTCGACATTCTTCTTGATACCTCCAACGTCGGTGTTGCAGACCATTTTGGCCCATGGGACTCCGGTGTTTACGGCGATAAGATGGCGATCTTTACTTATGGAAATGCACTGTTTATGCCCGGCACCATATCTACCGTTTCTTCAGATGCATTGAGAAATGCAGAGATACACTACGGTATTTTGCCGCTTCCTAAGCGCGATGAAAACCAGGAGCAGTACACTACTTCCATCAACATTTATCACTGCTCAACCATTTCTGTCCCCAAGAGCAACAGTGACCCTGAGCTTTTGGATGCCACCTGCTATGCTTTGGAGGCAATGGCGTATTACGGAAAAGAAATGGTCACCACCGAGTATTATGACCGTACCCTCAACCTCAAGCGTCTTCAGGACGATGATTCTTCCGAGATGCTGGACATCATTTTCCGCAACAGAACCTACGACCTTGGTGTCATCTTCAATTTCTCTGACGGTGGCAAAAGCGGAATGCTCTATTTCTACACTCAGTTGATAATGAGCAAAAACAATACCATTATATCCCACTTTGAGCAGCGTGAATCGGCATACCAGAGCAGTATTGATGAGCTGCTGGATGCTCTCAAGGCGCAACAAGCCGGATAAAAAGGCAATAAAAACAATAAAAAAAGCCACCTGCGGGTGGCTTTTTTGTTGTTGAAAAAATTTTATCGTTCTTCTCTAAAATAGGACTGACCCAGAGATTCAGGGGGCTGATTCTCACGTTTTCTGCGAATGCTGACAAAGATCAGCACCAGAATGGTAACAATGTAGGGCAGCATTTTGATGAGCTCCTTGTCGCTGGCGGTAAGACCGTCAATTTTGACGCATGCAATGTAGAGACCGCCAAACACAATAGAACTGAGAACTGCTTGGTTGGGCTTCCACAGAGCAAAAATAACGATTGCAATCGCCAGCCATCCTCTGTCGCCAAATCCGTTGTTTGTCCAGCTTCCGCCCGTATAGTCCATTACAAAATACAGACCGCCCAGTCCGGCAATAGCGCCACCGATACAGGTAGAAGCGTATTTGTAAAGAGAAACGTTGATACCTGCCGCATCAGCGGTTGCGGGATTTTCACCCACGGCACGGAGGTTGAGCCCGCGGCGGGTGTGCTTGAGAAACCATGCGGCAATGATTGCAATGATGATTGCCAGATAGAGCAAAAATCCTGTATGAGCAAGGTCGCCAAAATGCTTCATAAAAGGAAACGTGGTTTTGTAGACCTCAGCGGTTTTGGGAAGTGCAATGGATCCGCTACCGCCCAAAAGACCCACCAGAGAGCCGCCAAAGAAGTTTCCGATTCCGACACCAAGTGTGGTGAGAGCAAGACCGGTTACGTTTTGGTTTGCTTTCAGTGTGACGGTGAGGAAGCAGTATATCAATGACAACAGAGCCGCACCCAAAAGAGATGAGAGCAAAGGTATGAGGATCAAGAGCCATGTTTGGGGCTCGGGAACGTAAAACTCGTAGATATATGCGCCCACAACGCCCGAGATGCCGCCCATGTACATGATCCCGGGGATACCCAGATTGAGGTTGCCGGATTTTTCGGTGAGAATCTCGCCCGTTGCACCGTAGAGCAGGGGAATACCTTGAATAATGGCGGCGGAGATATAAGAAATGATTGTGTCAAGCATCTGCTTTTACCTCCACTTTGTTTCTTTTTCTAAAATTGATTTTGTATCTGACAAAAAATTCACTGCCGATAATAAACAGAATGATGATACCCGTGAGAATGTCGCCCAAGCTGGGGTCTAATTTCAGCAGAGGATCACCTGCCAAAGCACCCGATCCAATCTGCAAAAAGCAGATGAGCAGGGAAGCGATGATCATAAATACGGGGTTGAATTTTGCCAGCCAGGATACCATGATCGCCGTAAAACCGTTGCCGCCCACCATGTCCGTGTCAATGGTGTGGTCAAGTCCTGCCACGTACAGCCATCCCATAATGCCGCAGAGTGCGCCGGATATGATGACCGTGCGGATGATAACCTTGTTGACGTTGATGCCGACGTAGCGCGCAGTGTTTTCGCTTTCGCCTACAACGGAAATCTCATATCCCTGTTTGCTGTATTTCAGGTAGATAAACACGATGACAGTGATGACCAGTACAATGGCGATGTTGAGAAAATACTGCTGGTTAAATACCTTGGGAAGCCAGCCGGCTCTTGTTGTGCTGTTGAGCGGAGTAAGAACCATGGAGCCGTTGGGGACCCATTTCATAATGCAAAACGCCACAAGCTGAATGGCAACGTAGTTCATCATAAGGGTAAACAGTGTCTCGTTTGTGTTGTATTTTGCTTTAAAAAGACCGGGAAGTCCTGCCCATACGGCACCGGCAACAATGCTGGAAACCAGCATCACTGCCAGCAGAGCAACCGGAGAAAGCGAGTCACCGAGATAAAACATGCATGTAACACTTGCCAGGCCCCCGATGAGAACCTGACCCTCGGCGCCGGTGTTCCAAAAACGCATTTTAAATGCGGGAGTGACGGCAAGGGAAATTCCCAAAAGCATTGCCGCCTCCTTGATCAGTATCCATCTTTTTCTTGGGGTTCCAAAGTTACCCTCGATCATTGCGGAGTAGATCTTCATGGGGTTGATGTCGGTGAGCAAAACAATAAAAACAGATCCGACGATCAGAGCCGCAATAACGGCAACGATACGCACCGTCCATGATTTCCACCAAACCATTTCATCCCTTTTTGTGATGTGAAGCAGAGGTTCGCTGTGTGAATGCTTTTTTTCAGCGGGCTGATTATTCATTTGCGGCACCTCCCTCTGTTTTTGTCATCAGCAGACCGATTTCCTCTTTTGTAGCAGATCTTCCGTCCACAATTCCCGTGACTTTGCCTGATCCGATAACCAATATTCGGTCACACAGCTCCAGCAAAACGTCAAGATCCTCACCAACAAATATAACTGCAACTCCCTCCTCCTTTTGCTTGTTCAGCAGATTGTAGATGGTGTAGGAGGAGTTGATATCAAGACCTCTTACGGGATATGCAGCCATCAGCACAGTGGGTGCAGCGGCGATCTCTCGGCCTACAAGAACCTTTTGAACGTTTCCGCCGGAGAGCTTGCGTACTGCAGTGGTTGCACTGGGGGTGACAACCTCCAGCTGGGTGATGATATCCTCTGCGAGGTTTCTGGGATCTTTTCTGTGAAGGAAAAATCCTTTCTTCTTGCGGTAGCTGCGGAGCATCATGTTGTCAATAATATCCATGTTGCCCACAAGTCCCATTCCCAGTCTATCCTCGGGAACAAATGAAAGCCGAACCCCCAGATCCCTGATCTGCAGCGGTGTCTTGTCACGAAGATTCTCCGTAGAATCGTTCTTGGGGTTGTTATAAAGTATCTCGCCGCTGTCGATGTGTTGCAGTCCTGCAATTGCCTCCAAAAGCTCGCGTTGACCGGAGCCGGCAATGCCTGCAATACCAAGGATCTCACCCGACCGTGCGGTAAAAGAAACGTTGTCAAGGAGCTTTACGCCCTCACGGCTGATACAGTCAATATTTTTTATCTCCAATCGATCCACAGGATCCACGGGCTCGCCTCTGTGGATGTTGAGGGACACCTTTTTGCCCACCATCATCTCTGTGAGCTGAGATTCTGTGGTCTCGGCAGTGTTGACGGTGCCGATATACTCGCCTTTTCTCAAAACCGCCACGCGGTCAGAGAGCCCCAAAACCTCATGGAGCTTGTGAGTGATGATAATGATGGCCTTTCCGTCGTCACGCATTTTTCTGAGTACGGCAAAAAGCTTTTCGGTCTCCTGGGGAGTAAGCACAGCCGTGGGCTCGTCAAGAATGAGAATATCAGCGCCGCGATAGAGCACTTTTATGATCTCAACGGTTTGCTTTTCGGATACGGACATTTCATAGATCTTCTTTTTTGGATCGATCTCAAAACCGTATTTCTCAGCGATGTGTCCCACTTTTTCCTGTGCGCGGGCCAAATCAAAGCCATCACCCTCGTTGAGACCCAGCACGATATTTTCTGTAGCAGAAAAAACGTTGACAAGCTTGAAATGCTGGTGAATCATACCGATTCCATAGGCAAAGGAATCCTTTGGTGAGCGGATAATGACCTCGCTTCCGTTGATGAAAATATGACCATCATCCGGAAAATAAATACCCGAGATCATGTTCATCAGAGTGGTCTTTCCGCTTCCGTTCTCGCCAAGCAAGGAGAGGATCTCACCTTTAAAAACCTTGAGGTTTACGTCCTTGTTTGCCACAACGCTTCCAAACCGCTTTGTGATGTTTTTGAGTTCGATGGCGACATTGCTCATAAAATGAATACTGCCTTTCTTTTTGGATGAAACACATCGTTTTTGCATCGCAAAAGATTTGATTTAAAAACAAACGCAGTCAGGCATAAAAAATGCAACAAAATGCGTTTGCTTTCAAAAAAACCCGTGGGGATGCCGCAAAAAGCGGCATCCCCTTTCGGAAAAAACGATTTTATTTCTCGGTGATACCGTCGATATACATGATATCAAAGTAGGGAGCAGAACGTTGATTCTGAGCGGACTCATCAAAG
The DNA here is from genome assembly GCA_045538555.1 of Eubacteriales bacterium. Taxonomy (GTDB): domain Bacteria; phylum Bacillota; class Clostridia; order Oscillospirales; family CAG-382; genus Coliplasma. The sequence continues at coordinate 39,576 of JAZSRP010000036.1, read as the reverse complement.
AAACCGTCATGAATAACGTTGGTCTCGCCGGTGAAGTCACCGTCAACGTCTGCGAGGTACTCTGTGAGAACTTCGCCGTTTACAGTAAACTTGGAGGTATCAAACACCTTGAGAGTGCCTGCCTTGAATGCAGCGATTGCAGCATCCATAGCTTCCTGTGTGCCCTCAGCAGCAACGGTGGTGTTGAGCTCGGTGAGCTCTACAGAACCTTCGTTGAAGCCGCCGCACCAGTCGTAGGGGATCTCATTGCCTTTGCCTGCCATGGTCTTCTCAATGATCAGCTTGAAGTAAGGAGTCCAGTTGATCTTGGAAGAAACGATAGCGGTGTTGGGACCCATGGAGATGGTGTTTACGTTGTATGCAACGTTGGGAACCTTTCTCTCCTCGCATGCCTTGGGAGCGCCCTCGGAGTCAGCGTGCTGGCTGATAAGAACGCAACCGTCATCCATGAGAGCAAGAGCTGCCTCTCTCTCGAGAGCGATGTCAAACCAAGAGTTGGTGTATTTTACCTTCATGGTAACGGACTCACAAACGGAGCGAGCGCCAAGGAAGAAGGAAGTCATACCGGAAACAACCTCAGCGTAGTTGAATGCGCCGACATAACCGATAACTGCCTGCTCAGCGGTGATGGTACCTGCGGCGATCATCTCGTTGAGCTTCATGCCTGCTGCGATACCTGCAACGTATCTGCCCTCATAGATAGAAGCAAAAGCGTTGTGGAAGTTGGGGAGTTGCTTCACGTGTGCGGAAGTACCGGTAGCGTGGCAGAACTGAACCTCAGGATACTCAGCGGCTGCCTGAGCCATAAATGCCTCGTGACCAAAGCTGTCTGCAAAGATAACGTCGCAGCCTGCGTCAACGAGCTCGCAAGCGCTGTCATAGCAAGCGCTGGACTCGGGGATGCCAACCTTGAAGATGACCTGGTCATCTCTCAGACCAAGAGCGGACTGTGCCTCGCGTGCAGCGTCCATAAAGTTCTTGTCGTAGGTGGAGTTCTCGTCGTGAAGGAAGATAAAGCCGATCTTGAAATCATCGGTGTCTCCGCCCTCGGAGGTAGCGGTGGAAGTGCTGCTTCCGGTGCTGTTGGTGTCGGTGGTGTCGTTACAGCCGGAAAAAGCAAAGACAGAAACGACCATAAGAGCAGCCAGAAGAAGAGCAAAAATCTTTTTTGACATTTCAAATGTCCTCCGTAAAAAAATTTTATAAAACAGCGGTGCTCCGCAATTTTATCAAAAAAACATCAATCGTAAAACTCCAGCGAGTCATCCGACATGCTTTTGACACGTGCAAGGGATTCCACCCTGATGCCGCGTCTGCGTATCATGTCGCCGCCCGGCTGAAATGCCTTTTCGATGACGATTCCCACACCCGCAACCTGCGCACCTGCTTGCTGAACGATGTCGATAAGCCCGTTGAGTGCACATCCGTTTGCCAAAAAGTCATCGATAATGAGAACCTTGTCCTCAGAAGAAAGAAACTTTTTGGATACCAGTACATTGTTGGTGACGTTGTGGGTAAAAGATCTGACCTCAGAGCAATAAACGTCGGGACTGAGGTTGAGGGTGCGCGATTTTTTTGCAAACACTACCTTGCACCCAAAATACTGGGCGGTGAGGCAGGCGATGCCGATGCCCGATGCTTCAATGGTAAGAATCTTTGTGACTCCGCAGTCAGAAAAAAGGCGATAAAATTCTTTTCCCAGCCGGCACATCAGATCAACGTCTATCTGGTGGTTGAGAAACGAGTCAACCTTGAGAATGTTACCCTTCAAAACGATGCCGTCTTTTTTAATTCTGTCCTCAAGAAGCTTCATGCCGTAATACCTCGCCACTCTGCGTTTTTGTGTAAAAAATACAAAAATTCCATTAAATATTAAAGCATTATAATTTTACTCCAAAATACGACTTATTACAAGTGATATTTTTGACAATATTCGCTTTACATAACAGATGCACATTTGTGCAATAATCCAACGGTCTGCACGTTGATACAATATGTTTGCTTTTTGAGGGAGAAAAACACAATATGTTGTAACAAAACGTCTTGAGTTATAAAAAACAAACAGCAAGCAAATCCATCACCGTTTCAAACAATGAAAAACAGCGTCGTTTGCTGACGCTGTTTTTGAAGATCGTATTTTATGCTTTAAAAACGTATTTTGAGTTGAATTCGGCAAAATCACGCTTGAACTGCTCGTCCTGTCCGCTCTTGATGCTTGCCAGATACTTGTGGGTGTCAAATGAACCCTCGGCAACCTCGATCAGCGCAACTGCAATGTTGGAGCAGTGGTCGGATACACGCTCAAAACCGGTGATAAGATCGGACAAAATGAATCCCAGCTCGATGGTGCAGGCGCCGGCTCTGAGACGTGCAATATGATTTGCTCTCAGCTCGGTGGTTAGACGGTCAATGACCTGCTCAAGGGGTTCCACTTTGCGTGCCAGCTCAATGTCGTTGTTTTCAAATGAAGTAAATGTGAGCTCCAAAATCTCCCTGATGGCACTTTCAACCACCTTGATCTCACGCTTTGCTTCCTCTGAAAAAGATATGTTCTTTTCGTTCAGTTCTCTTGCGGTTTTGAGTATCTCTACGGCGTGGTCGCCGATACGCTCAAAGTTTCCGATGGAGTGAAGCATTGTGGATACGCTCTGGGAGTCCTTGACAGTGATGTCGTTTGTGGACAGCTTGACAAGATAGGTTCCCAGCTCGTCCTCGTACCTGTCGATCACACCCTCTTCTTCCTCGATCTTTCGTGCCAGCTTTTCGTCATAAGAATCAAGAAGATCGATGGATTGGAGCATGATCTTTTTTGCCGTCTTGCTCATATCAACAGTCACGTTGCTGCAGTGTGCCACAGCAACCGCAGGGGTGGCGAGGAGACGCTCGTCCAGCAGAATGCCGCTGTTGTCCCCGTCTTTTTCTTTGATGACTTTGTACGCAAGTTTGACAAGGGCTTTTGAAAAAGGAAGCAGGGCAGCAGTGGTAATAATGTTGAACAGCATATGGCATACCGCAATGCCAAATGCATCGATGCGTGAGTCCAGGAAAAATGAAAAATCAAATATCCAATGCAGGAAATAAAATACGACAAGGCAAAGAACAGTGCCTATGATATTGAAAGACATGTGCACCACGGCCACACGCTTTGCGTTTCTGTTGACACCAAAGCTCGAGATAAGAGCAGTCACGCAGGTGCCGATATTTTGACCCATTATGATAGGCAGAGCCATTCCAAACGTAAGTCCGCCTGACACCTCAAACACCGCTGCGGTGACGCACAGGGACTGCAGAATAGCAACCGATGCGGCAGAGCTTTGTATAATGCCGGTAACAAGAGCACCAATGAGAACGCCAAAGAGGGGATTGTCAAAAACGGTGAGAAGGTCACGGAACTGAGGGCTCTCCTTCAGTCCACTCATGGAATCTCCCATAAACCCCATTCCGCACATAAGTACGGCAAATCCCACAATAATAAATCCGATATCTCTCCGCTTCTTGTTTTTGCCCATTACAAACAAAACACCCAGAAGTGCAAATATCAGTGAGAAGTTTGACGGCTTCAAAAGATCCAGGGGGCTAAAACCTGCACTGCCCTCAATGCCGACCAGTGACGTAAGCCATGCAGTGAGCGTTGTACCCACGTTTGAACCCATGATGAGTCCGACCGTTTGGTTGAGGGTCATGACGCCTGAGTTTACAAGACCCACCAGCATGACCGTCATTGCTGATGATGACTGAATGGCGATTGTGATTCCGGCGCCGAGCGCAAGACACTTGAATGGGTTTGACGTCATTTTTTTGAGGGTGGCTTCCAGCTTTCCGCCCGCCATTTTTTCCAACCCGCTGGACATAATGGTCATGCCGTAAAGGAAAAATGCAAGCCCGCCGATGAGCATGATGATCTCCTCGGGCCCTATGGGACTCTTTGAAACGGCAGCTGCGGAATCAGCTCCAGAGGCACAAACACCAAGAGTGAGAGCACCGACAGCCAGAATGGCTGTCACCAAGCACAAAATAAATTTTTTCATGGGGTTTTCTCCAGTCTGTAATTCGCTTGCCTTGCAAAAAACAAAAAACGCAAAGGCAGGTGTTACGGCCGGCAGAATCTGCTGCGGCTGTGGGACTTTTTTTGCCCAAAATCGCGGAAATTCACGTCGATTTCAAATCTCCCTCAAATAATAAAATATCATAAAAAATATCCCGTGTCAATCTTCTTGAAAAAAACAAGACCCGATTTTTCAAAAAAACGGGTCTTGCCAAAACTGTTTCTTATTCGGTTCTGAGAGCAACCACAGGGTCTTTCTTTGCGGCAATGCGGGATGGTATAAATCCTGCAACCATAGTCAGGAAAATGCTTATTGCCACCAGTATCAGACCGCCTTGCCACGGCAATCCCGATACGTTTTTGATATCTGAAAGATGCTCAATAAGAATGTTTATGGGGATGTTCAGCAGAACGGTGACACCGATGCCAAGGGTACCCGATGCAAATCCCACAATGATGGTTTCGGCATTAAACACACGTGAAATATCCTTTTTTGCCGCGCCGATAGAGCGGAGGATGCCGATCTCCTTGGTGCGCTCCAAAACGGAGATATATGTGATTATTCCGATCATTATGGAGGATACCACCAAAGAAATTGCAACAAAAGCGATCAGCACGTATGAAATGGTGTCAATAATGGTACTGATGGAGGACATCATAATTCCGATATAATCGGTGTAACTGATGGATTTGCCCTCGTTGCCTGCTGCTTCCATCTCTTTGTTATAGTTGTCAATAAAAGCGGCAATCTTGTCTTTTGACTCAAAATCAACTGCAAAAAAGTTGATGGTTGCAGGATTTTCCAGCTTTGCGGCACCCATGAGCTTGAGGTTTGTTTCAAGTGTGGCTTTTGTGGTTTCGGAGGAATCGTCAAGCTGTGATTCAAACAGCTCGATGATCTCCTCCTCGGACATACCGTTCAGATTTGCCAGGATTTGCTGCTGCTGTTCCTGCGGCAGAGATGAAATGTAGGCATATACGTCCTCAATGGTGATCTCTGCAGACTGACCCTCGTATCCAAAGGGGATGCCCGAAAATACGTCAACATCACAGTATCTCAGCTCGGAACCATACTTTGCAGATGCTTTTTCGTCTTTCTCAACAGAGCTCTGTCGCTTGACGATGTCAGATTTTGCGGTTTGGTTTATATAGTATTCGGTGAGAGCGTGGGTGTATCCGATGGTTCCGGAAAAAGAGGTTGCGGCAGCCGCCTCGTTGGGACGCATGATTCCCACCACCTTCAGCTCTGTGCCGTTGTTGATGAGGTTTGTGACGTATTGCTTGTTGTTTGATCTGTCAACAAATGTATCGGATACGGGATCGTACTGGAAATAATCTGCTGAGAGAACCAACGAAAATCTGAGCCGGCACAGCTCCTCGTAGGAATAAGAAATCATTTCAGTGTTGACTTCTTTTCCCATCATAATATCGGAAATAATCTGGTTCAGCTCGCTTTGGTCCTTGAGACCGAGAGCGTAGAGAACAAGGTCGCTGATCTCGTTGTTGCTGTTGACAAACAAAACCACCTCGTCAAAGCTCTGCGGCCACCGTCCGTATAGGGTGTCGTACTGTGATTCCAGCAGCTTTGGATTGTCAATCATTTCGCTCCACACATTCATGTTTTGCATCATGTTGGTGGAATATGATCCAAAAGCGCCGCCGCCTCCCATTTCGACCCCGTACAGATCCTGAAACAGTGTGCTGGGATTTACCTGTACGTTTCCGTTGGAGGTGTCCTTGGCATAAATGTTCAGGTCGATGTTGTAGGTATATTTGATGGCGGTTGTGTATTCCTCCAGCTCCTGCTTATGATCCTCGATGTATTGCATAAAAGCATTGAGGTCATTTTGCTGCATCTGAGACAGCATTGTTTTGAGAAGCTTTGTAAGAATACGGTTTGTATAAACCTTGTCAAGCCCGTGTTCTTCTCTGACGGGTGCTTTGTCCATCATCTCGGTCATGAGCTCCTGAACGTCCACGGTCTCTTTTTCGATAGTGATGGGATAGGTGGAGAGGGTATCCTCCTGAACCTTGTTGATATAAAGCTGAAATCCGTTGGAAAGGGAAAGTATAAGCGCAATACCGATGATTCCGATACTGCCTGCAAAACTTGTCAGCAGAGTACGGGCCTTTTTTGTCATCAGATTGTTGAGAGACAGAGAAAGCGCGGTGAAGAACGACATTGATGTCTTTTTATTTTTTCTCTCTTTTTTTGTCAGCTTCTTTTTCTCGATAGATTCCGGCACAAACTCGTTGCTGTCTGAGGTGACAACTCCGTCAAGCAGGGTGATTTTTCTGCTGGAATATTCTTCGGCAAGTTCAGGGTTGTGAGTGACCATTATGACCAGCCGATCCTTTGCCACCTCTTTGAGGATCTCCATGATCTGAACGCTGGTGGCGGTATCAAGAGCGCCTGTGGGCTCGTCGGCCAAAAGGATATCGGGATCATTTACCAGAGCTCTTGCAATGGCAACTCTCTGCATTTGACCGCCGGAAAGCTGGTTTGGCTTTTTCTTTGCTTGATCGGCGATTCCCACTTTTTCCAGTGCTTGCATGGCACGTTTTTTGCGTTCCTGCTTGCTGACTCCCGACAGAGTGAGAGCAAGCTCCACGTTGGCCAGCACGGTCTGGTGAGGAATGAGGTTGTAGGACTGAAAAACAAATCCGATGGAGTGATTTCGGTACGAGTCCCAATCACTGTCGGAAAAATCCTTTGTGGAAGTGTTGTTTACCAAAAGGTCTCCCGAGTCGTATTTGTCAAGCCCGCCGATCACGTTGAGGAGCGTGGTTTTTCCGCAGCCCGACGGGCCCAGAATTGCCACAAACTCACTTTTTCGAAAAGCAATTTCCACCCCTTTCAGAGCCGGAGTGGTGGTGTCGCCGGTAACGTATGATTTGTGGATATCTCGCAGTATCAACATGAAAAATCACCGCCTAATAAAAAATCACAGTTATTGTACACTTATATTATGAATGCATTATTACCAAAATGGATTTTTTTTACTTGTTTTGGAAAAAAACAAAGGAACCGAAGAAAAAATCATTTCAACGGTTCCTGTTTTGATTGTTTTACAAAAATCTGAGTGTGACGATCTTGTGTGGGGCGATGTCAAGTGCTCCCTCAAGAGGATGCATGATTTTCTCGTCGCCGTCACACACAAAAGCTTTTTCAAATCCCAGAGCGGGGCTTGGGGTAACGGTTACGGAAGAGGCAGGTATTCCATCGGACTCAAATATGCGTACGATGATTCCGTTTCCGTCCTCGGCTGCTTTTACCCAGTCGATCACGGCGTGGCTACAGTCGGTGTCAAACAAGGGGGCTGTACCTATGCTGTCAACAGCTGTTCCGTTTACAAAGAAAGGCGGATTGTTCACGGCGGCGGCTTCACGTGAGACGCCCTCTGAAAAATCACCCTTGTGTATCAGCAGAGAGTACACAAAATCATGCTCTCCCTTGTCGGCATCAACGCCGGGATACATGCTGCTCCTCAACAGATCAATATCTGCCACACAGTCCCAAAGACGGTGGCCGTATTTGCAGTCATTGATGAGCGCAATGCCGTTGGTTCCGTCGGAAAAATCCACGTACCTGTGGGCACACACCTCTTTTTTTGCTTTTGCAAAGCTGTCACGGGTGTGGGTGGGACGGTCGATGCAACCGTACTGAATATCGCATTTTGCGTTGTCGCATTTCACGGACAGGGGAAATGCCGCTCTCAGCATTCGGTGGGTTTCTTTCCAGTCAACGTGGGTGTCAAAATCCACTCTGCTGCTGCCTGGGGCAAGTGACACCGTTTGGGTGACTGTGCTGTCTCCGTAACGGTATACAGATCTGATTCTCGCAACTCCGTCAACTGTGTCAAAAACCATTGATTCTGCAGAGAGTCGGACAAAAGGATTTTTTGCATAGTCGGCAGGCACCTCCCATGCGTTCTCCTCGTCCTCATATACGGTGAGGCGGTTGCCACCGCCGCAAAGAGCGGAGAACCCGTCTTCCTTGCGAATGATGGATTCCACAGTTCCGTCCGAAGAAAATGTGACCTTTAGCAGCTCATTTTCGATACAGCCGTCCTTTGCGACCGCACAAGAAAGCTCGCTTGGGGCGATAATTCCAAAACTCAACGGATCTGCTTTTACGTGGCAATATCCATCGCCGTTTTTGATAAATCCGTCAAAAGCATAGGGCAGGGGATTGAAAACGCTCTTTCCTTCACCCTTGCAAATGGCAGATACCGAGTTGGAGATGATGGAATTTGCTTCGTTCAAAATACATGCGTATCTTTCATCGGTCTCGTCATATACCCGCTTGATGGAAGAACCGGGAATAATGTCGTGGAACTGATAGAGCAAAATCTCTTTCCAAAGCTTTTCCAAAGTTTCTTTGGGGTATGGAAGTCCTGCAATACGTGCTGCGGCGCAAGCGAACAGCTCGGCGTTGTGGAGAGCGAACTCACACTTTCTGTTGTTCTTTTTGTTGTTTGCCTGGGAGGTGTAGGTGCCTTGATGCTTTTCAAGATAGAGTTCTCCGGAATATTCGGGAAACTTGTCCTGCTCTGCTTCCAGTTCCTTGAAAAAATCGATTGCAAACCCTTGCTTGACCTTTGGTACACCTCTGAGGTCATATTCTCTCCTCAGACGTTCCAAATGCTCCTCGCCGGGGCCGCCGCCTCCGTCGCCGATGCCGTACAGCATCATGGCGCGGTTGTCTATCTTTCGTTCTCTGAATTTCTTTTCGGTAGAAATCAGTGATTCGGGCCGAGCGGCGCTGTTGTAGTTGCCCTCGGGCGGCATATGCGTGAGAATGGTGGAACCGTCAAGTCCTACCCAGTTGAAGGTGCTGTGTGGGAACAGGTTGACGGAGTTCCATGACATTTTTATGGTGAGAAAATATTTGACACCAAAATGAGCCATGATCTGAGGAAGCTGTGCAGAATATCCAAACACATCTGGGATCCAGAGAATCTCCTGCTCGTTCCCAAATTCCTCTCGGAAAAATTTCTTTCCGTACAGCATCTGCCTCATCAGACTCTCGCCGCAGGGCAGATTGGTATCGCTTTCCACCCAAAAACCGCCTTGCAGCTCAAGACGCCCTGCCTTGTACAGGTCTTTCAACTGGTCGTAGAGCTTGGGGTGGCGTTCCTTGAGCCAAAGAATCATCTGCGGTTGGCTGATTCCAAAAAGATACTCGTCGTATTTTTCGGCATTTCTCATCACAGTGGCGACCGTGCGCTCTGCTTTGCGCAGGGTTTCGCGGATCGGCCAAAGCCATGCAAGATCAATATGAGCGTGCCCGAGAGCTGTGATGCAAAAATCACTGTCGCACTTGTGGGCAAGAAATTCTTTTGTGATCTCCAACGCTTTTTGTATATCTGTATCCCAGATGGAAAAAGCGGAGTCAAACACCGATTGCGCCTGCGCTTTCAGTGCCTCGTCATCTGTGGAATCGATGAGGTAAAAGATAACCTCAAGGTCATAGTACAGATCACGGATGCTGTTGTTGCATTTTGCAACGGATGCGGTGTGCAATACGCCCACGGGCTCAAACGATGCGCCCTCGCGCTCGCCAAAGAGATCGTTTGCTCCGCAATCTACCCAAAAATCCAGCATTCCGCTCTTTACGGCACCGTCCCAGAATGGAACGGTAACTTTTCCGGGAAGTCCCAGCTCAAAAGAATAAAAGCTGTCTTTGTTGGTGATACCGCGATAGGGTGTACCGTCGGCATCAAAAACGCATCCCTCGCCGCCTACGTCAAGCAAAAATGTGAGATCTTCTGTGTCGTCAGGCAGCGGCGCTTTGAAATTCATCCATGCACAGTCCCAGAGATCGCCCCATCTTTCGCCGATATTGAGGGCTTTTTTTGTGCCCTCGGTACGGTTTTTGTAAAAGAGCGGCTCTTTTGTGATGTATGCACATACGTCAAAGTCGTACAGCGGAGTATAAATGCTGTCAAAAACCAGTTTGAGTTTTTCGTTCATCGTATTGATCACCCTATAAGAAGTTTTTCACTTGCTTTAGCAAAAGTTGTTGCCTTTTCGGTGGACTCGGCTTTTGTTTCGCCAATGGTGAGTATGTATGCCTTGATCTTGGGCTCTGTGCCTGACGGGCGGATGATAACAGCGGATCCGTCGCAAAGATCATAGTAAAGCATATCACTGGAGGGCAGCCCGGTCTCATCGGTAGTGCCGTCTGCGCGGGTGATGATTCCGGATTTAAAATCTCTTGTAGCGATCACGTCAACTCCGGCAAAGGAGGAGATGCCCTTTTGCCGCAGGTCGGACATTTTTTCTCCCATGGTTTTCATGGGGTCGATGCCGGTGATCTTGATGTTGACCACTTTTTCTGTATAGAATCCGTATCTTGCGTAGATGTCTTGCAACGCCTCGTAGACGGTTCTGCCCTCGGCATAATGTCTGCATGCCATCTCTGCCAGCAAAACACAGGCGCCTACGGCGTCCTTGTCACGGGCATATCCGTCGGAAAGGTAGCCCTGACTCTCTTCGTAACCAAAAATAAAGGTGTGGCTTCCGTCTGCCTTCCACTGCTTGATCTTTTCGCCGATGTATTTGAATCCTGTGAGCACGCTGATGTGCTCCACCCCCTCTTTTTCGCAGATTGCGTCAAAAAGGTTGGAGGAAACGATGGATTTGATAGCGCAGGCGTTGGCGGGAAGGATGCCCTTTGATTTTCTGGCAGAAATAATATGCTCTGCCAGCAATGCTCCGATCTGGTTGCCGTTGAGGGCAACAAACTGACCGTTTTCGTCTCTGACTGCAAGACCTACGCGGTCAGCGTCGGGGTCTGTAGCAAGAATCATGGAGCAATCCACGTTGTTGCTGTTGACAAATTTTACAGCTTCGTCAAAGCACTCGATGTTTTCGGGGTTGGGCGAGGCCACGGTGGGGAAGTTGCCGTCAGGAATCATCTGGCTGTCAATAGTAACCAGATTTGAGATCCCGCATCTGCTCAATGCTTCGGGCACCAGCTTGTATCCGGTTCCGTGAAGTGCTGTGTATACGATCCCCAATTTGTTCCCGTATTCTGCGCATTTTTCGGAAGCAAGACGACAGTTGAGCACCGCATCCAAAAACGCCTCGTCGGTTTCTTTTCCGATGATTTGAACCATGCCGCTTTGGATGGCTGCGTTAAGGTCGGTCTTTTTCACTCCTTCAAAAATGTCTGTTTCTGCCGCTTTGGCGGAAACAATGCTTGCGTGCTCCGGGGGAAGCTGTGCGCCGTCCTCCCAGTATACCTTGTATCCGTTGTATTCCTTGGGGTTGTGAGAAGCGGTAACGTTGATGCCTGCAATGCATCCGTAGTGAAGGATGGCAAAAGAAAGCTCGGGTGTGGGACGAATACCGTCAAAAAGGTATACCTTGATGCCGTTGGCGGCAAGTACCGATGCGGCAGTGTGTGCAAAAAGCTGAGAGTTGTTGCGGCTGTCAAAGCAGACTGCAACACCTCTTTCTGCTCCGTTTGCCTGGAGCACCAGCTCTGCCAGTCCTTGGGTGGTGACACCTACTGTATATACGTTCATGCGGGAAATCCCCACGTCCATTGTGCTTCTCAGACCGGCGGTGCCAAAATTCATAGGAACGGCAAAGCGTTCAGCGATGGCGTTTTCGTCGTTTTTGATGCTTTCAAGAACAGCTTTTGACTCAGCGTCGAGTCCGTCGTAGGAATACCATTTCAAAAAATCTTTATTCATTGTCCAATACCTCCTCAAGTGCTTGTGCGAGCTGATCGGGACAGGATGTGCCCTTCATACCGCAGCAGATGCCTTTGCAACGTCGAATCACGTCCTCTGCTTTCATCCCTTCGCAAAGAGCTGAGATGCCTTTGAGATTTCCGTTACAGCCGCCCTCAAACGAAACATTGGTGACAATATACTGGTCGTCAATGTCAAAAGAGACGCTGCGGGAGCAAGTTCCGCGATTTCTGTGTGTTTCTCTCATAACCAATTACTTCCTTTTTATTTATATATAAGACCATTATAAACAAATTCTACAGGAAGTAAATCCCTTTTTTAATTATGAACAACTATTTTCTGATTGTTCATATTTATTTTACATTTGAACTATAAGGAATTTTGCCCAAATATATTGCAATAAATTTGTTGATGTGATACAATAACCAAGCTTGGTGTGCGATGAAGCGGTAGATTGCTGCCAAAAAAGGCAGGTAACTACGGCAGAGTATGTCCGACAATCGGGCGCAGGGTGCGAGCATTTTTTAAGGGTGTTATCCAAAACGCCCGGCAGGGTGTTCGCAGAACTGCCGTCAAATTATTTCATTATATTATATTTGGAGGCAAAGAACCATGGCAAAGAAAGAAAAAATCAGAATCAGACTCAAATCCTACGATCACACATTGATCGACAAAGCGGCAGAGAAGATCGTTGAGACCGCAAAGAGAAACGGCGCAACCGTTTCCGGCCCCATTCCTCTTCCTACCGACAAAGAGATCATCACCATTCTCCGTGCTGTTCATAAATACAAGGACAGCCGTGAGCAGTTTGAGTATCGTACCCACAAGCGTCTCATCGACATCATCAAGCCCTCAAAGGCGTGTGTCGAGGCGCTTATGAGCACAGATCTTCCCGCCGGCGTTGATTTCAACGTTGAGCTCTAAACCAACCAGTCAATAAAAGGTCACGTTGAGCGTGCATTGCGTTCAACCAATAACCTTAAGGAGGATAAAAATGAAAAAAGGCATCATCGGCAGAAAGATCGGCATGACACAGCTTTTTGACGAAAAGGGCAAGGTTGTTCCGGTTACTGTCATCAACGCAGGTCCCTGTGTTGTAGTTCAGAAGAGAACTCTTGAAAAGAACGGCTACGAGGCAGTTCAGCTCGGTTTCTCCGACATTGAGGAAAGAAAACTCAACAAACCTCAGAAAGGCGCCTTTGCAAAAGCGCAGGTGGCTTTCAAAAAGTATCTCAAAGAATTCCGTCTTGACAATTCGTCCGAGCTCAACGTAGGCGATATCATCACGGCTGACACCTTTGCTGAGGGCGAGAAGGTTGATATCACAGGTATCACCAAGGGCCACGGCTTCTCCGGTGTTATCAAGAGATGGGGTTGCCACAGACTCAGAATGTCCCACGGTACAGGCCCTGTGCATCGCCAGGCCGGCTCCATGGGTGCAAACAGTGACCCTTCCAGAATCTTCAAAAACAAGAAGATGGCTGGTCAGTACGGTAACGAGCAGGTTACGATGCTCAACCTCGAAATCGTCAAGATCGACGCTGACAACAATCTGATTGCTGTCAAGGGTGCGGTTCCCGGCGCAAGAGGCGGTATCGTTTACCTCCGCAGCACTGTGAAATAAGCGGAAGGAGGAAATATAAATGCCTACAGTAAGTGTATACAACATGCAGGGAAAGGTATGCGGCGAGGTCGCACTTTCCGACAAAATATTTGCTGCTGAGATCAACACTTCTGCCGTTCACTCGGTAGTCAGAGCGTATCTTCTCAATCAGCGTCAGGGCACCCAGTCCACTCTTACCAGAAGCGAGGTTTCCGGCGGCGGCAAGAAGCCCTGGAGACAAAAAGGCACCGGCAGAGCAAGACAGGGCTCCACACGTTCTCCTCAGTGGACACACGGCGGTATCGCTCTTGGTCCCAAGCCCAGATCCTACAGGATCAGCATCAACAAAAAGCTCAAGAGAATCGCGCTGTTCTCCGTTCTTACGTCCAAGGTTGAAGCAGGTGAATTGATTGTCGTTGACAATATCGCACTTGACAGTTACAAGACAAAGAACGCAGTTGCATTCCTCAAAGCTCTCAATGTTGAGAAAAAGGCACTCATCGTTCTTCCCGAGGTTGACAAATTTGTTGTCGGCTCTGCAAGAAATATTCCCGGCGTGGCAACAGCGCCCGTCAACACCATCAACGTTTATGACATCCTCAACCATGACAAACTTGTCATTGCCAAGGATGCTCTGGCAAAGATTGAGGAGGTATATGCATAATGAAATCGGTTTATGACGTTATCAGAAAGCCCGTAATCACCGAGGCCTCCATCAAAAATATGCAGGACAGAAAGTACACTTTCAGAGTTCCCTGCGACGCAAACAAGATCGAGATCAAAGCAGCAGTCGAAGAGATCTTTGGTGTTGAGGTAGAGAGAGTTACCACCATCAACATGAAGAGAAAGACCAAAAGAGTCGGCTATCACGTAGGCAAGACCAGCGCTTGGAAAAAAGCGATCGTCAAGCTCACTGCCGATTCCAAGACCATCGAGTTCTTCGATAGCTTGATGTAACCGAAAGGAGTCAGTAGAAATGGCAGTTAAGACATACAAACCCACTACTCCCTCCCGCAGAAACATGGCCACCCCCTCTTTTGCAGAGATTACCAAAAAGACTCCTGAGAAGTCTCTGGTAACCATTCTGAAAAAGAACGCAGGCCGTAACAACACGGGCAGAATCACCGTTCGTCACCATGGCGGCGGCAACAAAAAGAAATACAGAATCATCGATTTCAAGAGAGCATACAAGGATGCTGCAAGCAAGGTTGTTGCAATCGAGTACGATCCCAACCGTACCGCATACATCATGCTCCTTGAGGATGAGAATGGCAAGAAGAGCTACGCAGTTGCTCCCGACGGAGTGACCGTTGGCACCCTTCTTTACAGCGGCGAGCACGCCGACATCAAGGCCGGCAACGTGCTTCCCATCGCACAGATCCCCGTTGGTACCTTTATCCACGCTATCGAGCTTTATCCCGGCAGAGGCGCTCAGCTGGTTCGTTCCGCAGGCGCACAGGCACAGCTTATGGCAAAAGAGAACGGCATGGCACAGGTTCGCCTCCCCTCAGGTGAGGTTCGCCTTATCCGCCTCGATTGCAGAGCAACCATCGGCCAGGTAGGCAATCTCGAGCACGAGAACGTAAAGCTTGGTAAAGCAGGTAAGAGCAGGCACCTTGGCAAGCGTCCCACAGTTCGCGGTTCTGTTATGAACCCCTGCGATCACCCCCACGGTGGTGGTGAGGGCCGCTCTCCCATCGGTCGTCCCACTCCTGTTACTCCTTGGGGCAAGCCCACTCTCGGCTATAAGACGAGAAACAAGAAGGCGCGTACCAACAAGTTTATCGTAAAGAGAAAGAATGACAGATAAGAGGAGGAATAAACAGTGAGCAGAAGCGTTAAAAAAGGCCCTTTTGTTGAAGCCAAGCTCTACGCAAGAGTTTGCGATATGAACGCAAAAGGCGAAAAAAGAGTTATCAAGACCTGGTCCCGTGCTTCCACGATCTTCCCCGAGTTTGTCGGACATACGATTGCGGTTCACGACGGCAGAAAACACGTTCCCGTGTATGTGGTTGAGGATATGGTTGGACACAAACTCGGTGAGTTTGCTCCTACCAGAACCTACAAGGGCCACTCCGGATCCAAGACTTCGGTTAAGTAATGGGGTTGAAAGGAGACAAAACTGTGGAAAATAGAGAATCAAGAGCATATCTCAAGCAGCTCCGGGTCACCCCCAGAAAAGTAAAGATCGTGCTCGACCTCATCAGAGGCAAAGATGCTGCAACAGCAATGGCGATCCTCAAGACCACCAACAAACTGGTATGTGAGGATATTGCAAAGCTTCTCAAATCCGCTGTCGCAAACGCAGACCACAACTACGGAATGGATACCGAGAAGCTGTATGTCGCAGAGTGCTTCGTCACTCCCGGCATTCTCAAAAACATGAAGAGAGTTCGTCCCCGCGCACAGGGCAGAGCGTTCCGCGTTCTCAAGAGAACCTCACATGTAACTATCGTACTCAAAGAGAAGGAGGCGTAATAATGGGACAGAAAGTTAATCCTCACGGACTTCGTGTAGGCGTTATCAAGGATTGGAGCTCCCGTTGGTATTCCAAGGATGAGACCTTTGGCGATATCATCGTCTCCGATTATAACCTGAGAGAGTTTCTCAAAGAGAGACTCATGGCAGCAGGCGTTCCCACCATCGAGATCGAGAGAGACAACAGCCGTGTAAGAGTTATCGTACACTGCGCAAAGCCCGGCATGATCATCGGCAAGGGCGGTGCAGAGATCGAAAAGCTCAAAAAGGTAGTTGCGGATTTCCTCAAGACTCCTGCAAACGTAAGCGTTGACGTAAAGGTTGTTGAGATCAGACAGCCCGACCTCAATGCACAGCTGGTTGCCGAGAACATCGCAGCACAGCTTGAAAAGAGAATTTCCTTCCGCCGTGCAATGAAACAGTCCATCAACAGGACCATGAAGCTTGGCGCAAAAGGTATCAAGATCAAGGTTTCCGGCCGTCTTGGCGGCGCTGAGATCGCAAGAAGCGAGCACTATCACGAGGGCACCATTCCTCTTCAGACTCTCAGAGCTGACATTGATTACGGCTTCTGGGAGGCAAACACCACCTACGGAAAGATCGGCATCAAGGTGTGGATCTACAAGGGTGAGGTACTTCCTGAGGTGAAGCGCTCCGCATCCCGTGAAGGAGGTAGACGTTAACATGTTGATGCCCAAAAGAGTGAAATACAGACGTGTCCACAGAGGCAGAATGACCGGCAAGGCTTACAGAGGCAACAAGGTCACCTACGGCACATTTGGACTCGTAGCAACGGAGCCCGCATGGGTTACCAGCAACCAGATCGAGGCAGCTCGTATTGCAATGACCCGTTACGTCAAGAGAGGCGGCAAGGTCTGGATCAAGATTTTCCCCGACAAGCCCGTTACCGAAAAACCTGCTGAGACACGTATGGGTTCCGGTAAAGGTTCACCCGAGTACTGGGTAGCAGTAGTCAAGCCCGGCAGAGTTATGTTTGAGATGGACGGTGTGTCCGAGGCAGAGGCGCGTGAAGCAATGCGTCTTGCATCCCACAAGCTTCCCCTCAAGTGCAAGTTTGCCACCAAGGCAGATCTTGAGAAGTAAGGAGGTAGAATAATGAATATCAAAGAGATCAGAGGATTGTCTGTTTCCGAACTGCAAAAGAACATTGCAGAGAAGAAGGAAGAGCTCTTCAACCTTCGTTTTCAGCATTCTATCAACCAGCTTGACAACCCCATGAAGATCGTTGAGACCAAAAAGACCATCGCACGTCTCCTCAGCGTTCTCAGGGAAAAAGAACTCGCTGAAAAGGCATAAGAGAGGAGTAACGAACGATGGAAGAAAGAGCACTCAGAAAAACAAGAGTCGGCACAGTCGTCTCCGATAAAATGGACAAGACCATCGTTGTCGCAATCCGCGATAACGTGAGACATCCTCTTTATAAAAAGATCATCAAGAGAACGGTACGTTTCAAGGCACATGACGAGAACAACCAGTGCGGTGTAGGCGACAAAGTGCTTATTATGGAAACCCGTCCCCTTTCCAAAGACAAGAGATGGCGTCTCGTAGAAATTATCGAGAAAGCTAAGTAATCAGGAGGTACACAATGTTACAGCAAGAGTCTCGCCTCAAGGTGGCTGACAATACCGGCGCAAAAGAACTGTTGTGCATCCGAGTACTTGGCGGCACCGGCAGGCGCTATGCAGGAGTTGGCGATATCATCGTATGCTCCGTAAAAAAAGCAGCACCCGGCGGAGTAGCAAAAAAAGGCGACGTTGTAAAAGCAGTCGTCGTCAGAACTGTTCAACCCACCAGAAGAAGCGACGGATCCTACGTCCGCTTTGATGACAACGCAGCAGTGTTGATTCAGGACGACAAGGAGCCCAAGGGAACCCGTATTTTTGGACCGGTTGCCAAGGAACTTCGTGAAAAGGGATATATGAAAATACTCTCCCTTGCACCCGAAGTTGTATGAGGAGGCAGTGCAAAATGAGTAATAAAATGCATGTAAAGACCGGCGATACCGTCGTGGTAATTTCCGGCAAATATGCCAACGGCAAAGAAAAGACCGTAGGCAAGGTCATCGGCGTATCTCCCGAGGAGGGCAAGGTAATCGTCGAGGGCGTTCACATCGTATCCAAGCACGTAAAACCCAGAAAGCAGGGAGAGGCCGGCGGCATCATCAAGACCGAGGGCGCTATCTATGCAAGCAAGGTAATGCTTTACTGCCCCAAATGTCAGGCAGGCCGCAGATACAAGAGAGTACGCAACGCAGACGGCGAGAGAAGCCGTGTATGCGTAAAATGCGGCGAATCACTTTAATAGCAGGGAGGTAAAACAATGTCAAGATTGAAAGAATATTACGTCAGCGACGTTGCTCCCGCGTTGATGAAGAAATTTAACTACAAGAGCCCGATGCAGATTCCTCGTCTCGAGAAAGTTGTCATCAACTGCTGCGAAAGTGACGCAAAAGACAATTCCAAGGTTATCGACAACATTCTGGCTGATCTGGCTCTCATCACCGGCCAGCAGGGTGTTCCCACCGTTGCAAGAAAGTCTGTCTCCAACTTCAAGCTGAGAGCAGGCATGAAGATCGGTGCAAAGGTTACTCTCAGACAGGAAAATATGTACGAGTTTGTTGACAAATTCTTCAACCTCGCACTGCCCCGCGTGAGAGACTTCAAGGGTATCAACCCCAACGCATTTGACGGCAGAGGAAACTATTCCGTAGGCCTCAAAGAGCAGCTCATTTTCCCCGAGATCGAGTATGACAAGGTCGACAAGATCAGAGGTATGGACATTATATTTGTTACCACAGCGAACACCGACGAGGAAGCAAAAGAGCTTTTGACACTCCTCGGCGCACCGTTCGCAAAGGAATAAGGGAGGTATAATTATGGCAAGAAAATCAATGGTGCTCAAGCAACAGCAGACGCCGAAATTCACCACCCGCAAATATAACAGATGCAAAATATGCGGCAGACCCCACGCTTATCTCCGCAAATACGGTATTTGCCGTATCTGCTTCAGAGAGCTTGCCTACAAGGGCGAGATTCCCGGCGTGAAGAAAGCCAGCTGGTAAGAGGAGGAGAAAAAATGCAGATTACAGACGTAGTGGCAGATATGCTCACCAGAATCCGCAATGCAAACACCGCAAAGCATGAGACTGTTGAGATTCCCGCCTCCAACCTCAAAAAAGCAATCGCTCAGATTCTTCTGGACGAGGGCTATATCAAGGATTTCACCGTCGAGGATGACAACAAGCAGGGTATCATCAAGGTTACTCTGAAGTACGGTGAGAACAAACAAAGAATCATTCAGGGACTTCGCAGAGTCAGCAAACCCGGTTTGCGTATCTACGCTTCCAGCCAGGAGCTTCCCAAGGTAAAAAATGGTCTCGGTGTGGCAATCATTTCCACATCCAAGGGCATCATGACCGACAAGAATGCTCGCAAGCTCAACGTAGGCGGCGAAGTACTTGCATTCGTCTGGTAAGGGAGGGTTACTGATATGTCAAGAATAGGTAAAATGCCCATCACCATCCCCGCAGGCGTAAACGTAGACATCACAGAGTCCAATTTTGTGACCGTTACCGGCCCCAAGGGCACCCTTTCCGAGCAGATCAGCCCCGCTATGATCATTGAGATCGATGCAGGCGTTCTGACCGTAAAGCGTCCCAACGATGAGAAAGAGAACAGATCCCTCCACGGACTTTCCAGAACTCTCATCAACAACATGGTTGTGGGCGTGACAGATGGCTACAAAAAGCAGCTTGAGATCAACGGTGTTGGTTACAAAGCAGCAAAAGAAGGCAAAAAACTGGTTCTCAACATCGGCTACTCACATCCCGTAACATTTGAAGAGCCCGATGGAATCACATTTGAAGTACCCCAGTCCAATATCATTATTGTATCCGGGGCAAACAAACAGGTTGTCGGACAGCTGGCATCTGAGATCAGAGGCAAGAGACCTCCCGAGCCCTACCTTGGCAAGGGAATCAAGTACTCTGATGAGACCATCAGACGCAAGTCCGGAAAAGCCGGTAAATAGGGGAAAGGAGAATAACACAATATGGTCAGTCGCGAAGATAAAAACAAAAAAAGACTGTATAGACATAAGCGAGTCAGATCCAAAATCTCCGGTACTCCCGAAAGACCCCGCTTTTGTGTATATCGTTCCAATGCAAATATTTATGTACAGGTCATTGATGATACCGTCGGAAAGACACTCGTGACCGCATCCAGTACCGAGAAAGAATTTGGCACTGAGGGCGGCAACGTTGAGTCCGCAAAGAAGGTAGGCAAGCTTGCAGCTGAAAGAGCACTCGCCCAGGGAATCGAGTCTGTCGTATTTGACAGAGGCGGATATCTCTACCACGGACGTATTGCAGCACTTGCAGATGCTGCCCGCGAAGCCGGACTGAAGTTTTAGGAGGGTAACATGAAGACTGATTACAGCACACTCGAACTTAAAGAGACTCTTATAGATACAAAAAGAGTTTCAAAGACAGTCAAGGGCGGACGTATCGCACGCTTTTCTGCACTGGTAGTTGTCGGTGACGGCGCAGGCCACATCGGCTACGGCATCGGCAAAGCAGCCGAAGTTCCCAACGCTATCAGCAAGGCCATCGAGGCAGCAAAAAAGAACGTTGTTGAGGTTTCCCTCAAGGGCACCACGATTCCTCACGAGGTAATCGGTGAGTTTGGCGCAGGCCGCGTACTTCTCAAACCCGCAGCACCTGGTACCGGTATCATCGCCGGTGGCACAATGCGTGCAGTTCTTGAGAGCGCAGGCATCCGCGACATTCGTGCAAAATCACTCCGTTCCGGCAACCCTGTCAACGTGCTCAAGGCAACGTTCGAAGCACTGAAAGAGCTTCGTACCGCTGAGGAAGTTGCTCGCATGCGCGGTATCAGCGTTGAATCGCTTTCAAACTAAGGAGGTTGCAGAAATGGCAAAGGTTAAAATCACACTCAAAAAGAGTCTCATCGGCCGCAAAGAGAATCACATTCTCACCGCAAAATCCCTTGGACTCACAAAGATAGGTGATACCAAAGTGCTTGAGAATGATGCAGCCATCCAGGGCAAGATCACGCTCATCTCTCACCTCATCAGTGTCGAAGATGCTGAATAACTTACAAATTACAGATTAGGAGGACAAAGTTATGAAGCTTCACGAGCTTTCTCCGGCACCCGGATCTGCCAAGCCCAACTTCAGAAAGGGCAGAGGCGCAGGCAGCGGTAACGGAAAGACAGCAGGCAAAGGACACAAGGGTCAGAACGCTCGCTCCGGCGGCGGTGTAAGACCCGGCTTCGAGGGAGGTCAGCTTCCTCTTTACAGAAAGCTTCCCAAGAGGGGCTTTACCAACCACTTCGCAAAGAAATATGCTATCGTAAACGTTGAGGCGCTCAACAGATACGAGACAGGCGCAACCGTAGACATTGATACACTTATCAATGACAAGGTTATCAAGAATAGATACGACGGGCTCAAGGTTCTTTCCGTAGGCCAGCTCACCAAAGCCCTTACCGTAAAGGCGGCTGTTTTCTCTGCACAGGCAAAGGAAAAGATTGAGGCGGCCGGCGGAAAGGCTGAGGTGGTATAATGTTCAAGGTTTTTGGAAACGCTTGGAGAATTCCCGACCTTAGAAAGAAAATTCTTTTCACACTGCTCGTTATCGTTCTTTACAGACTCGGCTCCGCAATCCCCGTTCCTTATGTGAACGGTGACAAACTTGTGGAGGCAATGAGCAACACCGATGGAACACTGTTCAGCTATTTTAATATGCTGTCCGGCTATGCGTTTTCACAGGGCACTCTGTTTGCTCTCAACGTCAGCCCTTACATCACAGCATCCATCGTTATGCAGCTTCTTGCAATTGCAATTCCTGCCCTTGAGCGCCTCCAGAAGAGCGGCCCTGAAGGTCAGGCAAAGATCCAGAAGATCACCCGTTACGTCACCATCGTGCTCGGTGCAGTCACCGGTTACGGCTACTACATCACCGTAAAGAGCAATTACAGAGGACTTATTGCTGAGGGCTGGTTCCCTGCAGTGGTTATCGTTACCTGCCTTACCGCAGGCGCAGCTCTGGTAATGTGGACCGGCGAGCGTATTGACGAAAAGGGTATCGGCAATGGTATTTCCATGATTCTGTTTGCAAACATCGTGTCCAGAGGCGCATCTCTCATCACATCCATGTTTGCGTTTATCAAGCAGGAATGGTCCAACCTGCCTTGGGTCATCGTTGCAGTTGTAATGATGCTCGGCATTATCACTCTTACCGTCTTTTTCTCCAACTCGGAGCGCCGTCTCAACGTGCAGTATGCAAAGAGACAGGTGGGACGTAAGATGTACGGCGGAATGAACACCTCTCTGCCCATCAAGGTACTCATGAGCGGCGTTATGCCCATCATCTTTGCAAACGCAGTAGTTATGATGCCCGCAACACTGGCGCTCATCTTCCCCAAATGGGAGGACGGTGTAAACAAATACTTCTCCGCAAACTCCGATTATCCCTTCTACGTTATCGTAATGTTCATTCTTATCGTTGCATTTGCATATTTCTACCTGTCCATTTCTTTCAACACAGTGGAAGTTGCAAACAACCTGAAGAAAAACGGCGGTACCATCCTGGGATATCGTCCCGGCAAGCCCACTGCTGATTACATCAAAAAGGTTGTAAACAGAGTTACGCTTATCGGTTCATTCTTCCTCTCCTTTATGGCAATTTTCCCTGTCCTCCTTTCCTGGACAGAAAAAGGCCCCCTGACCTATCTGGTATTCGGCGGCACTTCACTGATCATTCTTGTCAGCGTTGCCCTTGAGACCACCAGAGATCTGGAGAGCGAGATCACAATGCGTCACTACAAGGGATTCCTTGATTAAGGAGCTGAAAATCGGTATGAATATTATACTGTTTGGCCCTCCCGGTGCCGGAAAAGGCACTCAGGCAGAAATTATCTGCAAGGAACTCAATATTCCCACACTTTCTACAGGCGCAATGCTCAGAGAGGCAATCAAAGCAGGTACTCCTATGGGTCTTGCTGCGCAAAAAGCCATCTCCGAGGGTGCACTGGTTCCTGATGAGGTCGTTATCGGCATCGTCAAGGATAGACTGAAAAACGATGATTGCGCGGGTGGCTTCATTCTTGACGGCTTCCCCCGCACCATCCCTCAGGCAGAGGCGCTTGACGCACTTGATGTCAAGATTGACGTTGTACTTTCTATTCAGACCAGCGATGAGACCATCGTTGAAAGAATGAGCGGCAGACGTCTTTGCTCCGCCTGCGGTGCAAGCTGGCATGTTAAATACAATCCCACAAAGGATGGAGAGACCTGCGATACCTGCGGCGCTCCCTTGACACTTCGTGCGGATGACAAACCCGAGGTTGTGAAAAACCGCCTTGCGGTATATCATGCCGAAACAGAACCGCTTATCGGTTACTACAGCAACAAAGGCCTGCTCAAAACAGTAGAGGGCACTGACGGTATCGCTGAGACAACCGTCCTTGTCAAGCAGGCACTCGGAATATGATTACTTTGAAATCGGGTGAGAATATCATCCGTATGCGGGATGCCGGCAGGATCGCCGCAATAGCAAGAGAAATTGGCGGTGAGTGTGTCCGTGAGGGCGTCACCACCGAGAGCATCGACCGTGAGATAAAAAAATGCATTTTATCTCACGGTGCGAAACCCTCTTTCCTTGGCTATGGCGGGTTTCCGGCGTCAGCATGCATCAGCGTTAATGATGAAGTCATTCACGGGATACCGTCAAGGACACGTGTTCTGAAAAATGGAGATATCGTAAAAATCGACGTAGGTGCGTATTACAAAGGTTTCCATGGTGACTGTGCTGCCACTTTTTCGGTGGGAGAGGTCACACCCCAAACTCAAAAACTCATCAATGTCACAAAACAGAGTTTCTATGAGGGCATAAAAGCCATAAAAGAGGGATCACGTCTGGGAGACGTGGGATATGCAATCCAAAGCTACGTTGAAGAAAACGGTTTTTCTGTTGTCAGAGAGTACATCGGACACGGGATAGGCACACACCTTCACGAGGATCCGGAGGTACCAAATTATGGCGTGCCCGGACACGGCCAGCGGCTGCGCACGGGAATGACAATCGCTGTTGAACCTATGGTCAATGCAGGCAGTTATCAGGTTCGTACGTTGCGGGACGGATGGACGGTCGTCACAGCAGACGGTCTCCTTTCCTCTCATTACGAAAATACCGTTGCCATCACAGACAACGGTGTGCTGATACTGACAGATCCGTCTTAATGAGGTTGTTCATGGATGACTGTTTAGGGCGTCTGGTCGTATCTTCGGCAGGACGTGACAAAGGATGTATATGTGTGATCGTCGGGATCGGCGATGAGCCGGGATACGTCTTGGTTGCGGACGGAAGACTCCGCAAAGTAGAAAATCCCAAGAAGAAAAAGCTCAAACACACAAAACCGATTGAGGGCATCGGGGAAGAGGATATGTATATGTCCCGAGATAGGTTGACAAACCGCTTCATCAGGGAGCATGTAAATCAACTGTGTGAAAAATATCCCGATATTCTCTTGTAACAAAGGAGGAATTATTCTGGCTAAAAGTGATGTAATCGAGTGCGAGGGTGTCGTGGTTGAGGTACTCCCCAACACGGTATTTAAAGTAAAACTCACAAACGGACACATAGTAACAGCGCATATCTCAGGAAAAATGCGTATGAACTATATCAAAGTGGTTCCCGGTGACAAGGTAACGGTTGAGGTATCGATCTACGACCTTACACAGGGAAGAATAACTTTCAGAGCAAAGTAATTTGAATGGAGGTATAAAATGAAAGTAAAACCTTCTGTTAAGAAAATATGCGAGAAGTGCAAGATCATCAAGCGCAAGGGCAAGATTATGGTCATTTGCGAGAATCCCAAGCACAAGCAGAAACAAGGATAAAGGATAGGAGAGAAACAATATGGCACGTATTTCCGGTGTTGATATTCCCAACGCAAAAAGAGTGGAAATCGGTCTGACTTATATCTACGGAATCGGCAGAAGCCGCTCCAACGAGATTCTCAAGAAGACCGGCGTGAATCCTGACACCCGTTGCAAAGATCTTACCGAAGAAGATATTGCAAAGCTTCGTGACGTTATCGAGAACGAGTACGTTGTCGAGGGCGACCTGAGAAGAGAAGTTGCGCTCAATATCAAAAGAATGGTAGAGATTGACTGCTATCGTGGCTCAAGACACAGAAAAGGACTCCCTGTTCGCGGACAGAGAACCAAGACAAACGCAAGAACAAGAAAAGGTCCTGTCAAGACAATCGCGAACAAGAAGAAGTAAAGGAGGATAGCGATTCAAAATGGCAAAAGCACAAAAGAAAACGACCATCAGAAGACGTCGTGAGAAGAAGAACGTCGAAAGAGGTCAGGCGCATATCCAGTCGAGCTTCAACAACACCATCGTTACCCTTACCGATATGCAGGGCAACGCAATTTCGTGGGCATCAGCCGGCGAGCTTGGTTATAGAGGCTCCAGAAAATCCACTCCTTTTGCAGCACAGATGGCAGCAGAGACCGCTGCAAAAGCTGCAATGGAGCATGGCATGAAAACCGTCGAGGTATTTGTCAAGGGTCCCGGCCAGGGAAGAGAAGCAGCTATCAGAGCACTTCAGGTAGCAGGCCTTGATATTACACTCATCAAAGATGTTACGCCCATCCCTCACAACGGTTGCAGACCGCCCAAGAGAAGACGCGTATAACAGATACGGAGGAAAATTATGGCAAGATACACAGGACCGTCATGCAGACTCTGCCGCAGAGAAGGTTGCAAACTTTATCTCAAGGGTGAGAGATGCACCAGCGATAAGTGTGCACTGGCTCGCAGAGAGCAGGCTCCCGGACAGCACGGTGCCGGCAACGGCAGAAGAAGAGTCAAGGAGTACAGTCTGCAGCTTCGTGAGAAGCAAAAGGCAAAGAGGTACTATGGCATTCTGGAAAAGCAGTTTAAGAACTACTTTGAAAAAGCAGACCGCAAAGAGGGCCAGACCGGTGAAAACCTTCTGACTACCATTGAGCGTCGTCTTGACAACGTAGTTTATCGTATGGGTATGGCAGAGAGCCGCAAAGAGGCACGTCAACTCGTACTTCACGGACATTTCACCGTGAACGGCAAGAAGGTCAACATTCCTTCATATGAGGTTCGCAAGGGCGACGTAGTAGCGCTCAAAGAGAACAGCCGCAAACTCCCCAAATTTAAGGTGCTTATCGAGAATATCACCGCAAGGACAGTACCTGCGTGGATGGATATCGACAAGGAGAACATCGTAGCCACGATTACAGAGCTTCCCAAGAGAGAGGATGTAGACTTCCCGTTTGAAGAGCATCTGATCGTCGAGCTGTATTCGAAATAATCACTTTTGAGCAATCAAAAGTCCGACAATATTAGGAGGAAAACAGAATGATCGAAATCGAAAGACCGAACATTGTTACCGCTGAGCTCAGCGAAGACGGCAAGCACGGTGTGTTTGTGGTCGATCCGCTTGAAAGAGGTTATGGTATAACACTCGGTAACTCGCTTCGCCGCGTTCTCTTGAGTTCTCTGCCCGGCGTGGCAGCGTCCAGCGTCAAGATCGACGGAGTGCTGCATGAGATTTCCACTGTTCCCGGCGTCAAGGAAGATGTACCGGAAATCATTCTCAATGTCAAAGGAATTATCGCCAAGCTTCATTGCCAGCAGCCCAAGATGTGCATCATCGACGTACGCGGCGGTGAGGTCACAGCTGGCGATATTCAGGCGGATTCGGATATCGAGATACTCAATCCGGATCACCATATCGCAACGGTTGAACCGGGTGCGCCCTTCTACATGGAGATTACTTTCGAGCACGGCAGAGGATACGTTTCCTCTGAGAAGAACAAGAGCGTGGTTGAGAATCCCGTTATCGGTGTGATCTATACTGATTCGATTTTCACTCCCGTTGTTACAGCAAACTACACGGTTTCAAACACTCGCGTCGGCAATATCACCGACTATGACAAGCTCACTCTTGATGTGACCACCAACGGCACGATCGACGCCAAAGAGGCAGTCTCCCTTGCCGCAAAGATCCTCAATGAGCATCTCAACCTCTTTGTTGAGCTTTCTGCTGAGACCATGAACACAGAGATCATGGTAGACAGAGAAGAGACCATCAAAGAAAAGGTTCTTGAGATGACCATCGAAGAGCTTGATATGTCTGTCAGAAGCTTCAACTGCTTGAAGAGAGCCGGCATTGATACCGTAGAGGATTTGACAAACAGAACCGAGGAAGATATGATCAAGGTCAGAAACCTCGGCAAAAAGTCGCTTGAGGAGGTCATCCAGAAGCTCCAGTCCCTTGGACTGTCACTTCGGAGATCCGACGACTGAGCAAAATAATATAGGAGGCCTAAAGAAATGCCCGGAACAAGAAAACTTGGCAGACCCACAGCGCATAGAATGTCTATGCTCAAGGGTATGGTAACCTTTCTGCTTGAAAAAGGAAAGATAGAGACCACAGTCACTCGTGCAGCAGAAGTTAGCGCACTTGCTGACAAAATGATCACTCTCGGCAAGAAAAACACTCTTGCTTCAAAGAGAGCAGCAATTGCATTCCTCAAAAAGGAAGCAGTTGTATACAAGCTCTTCACCAAGATCGCACCTCTCTACGATGAGAGAAACGGCGGCTACACCAGAGTTCTCAAGCTTGGTCCCCGCAGAGGCGACGGTGCTGAGATGGCACTTATCGAGCTGGTTGGCGCAGAGTCCCTTTATGCAGCTGTTGAGTCTAAAAAGGACGAGCCCAAAGCAGAAGAGAAAAAGCCCGCAAAGAAAACCGCAAAAAAAGCAGCTCCCAAAGCTGAGGAAGCCGCTGAATAATCAAGTTTTGTTTGCAAAAGAGACAACTTATGTTAAAGTTGTCTCTTTTTTCTTTTGAAAAAAGGGCTGCCTCAAATGAGACAGCCCGATGTTTTAAAAGAACTCAACCTACGGTGATTGTAACCGTTGATGGAAGGGAATCTGCAACACAGTCATTGAGAATATACTCAAATGTGTCTGTTCCGGAAAAACCTTTGTTGGGGTAATAAGTGAACGTACCATCGGGGTTGATGGTAGCTGTACCGTGCTTGGGAGACACTGCGATTCTGCCGGATACAAACTCATTTGTTTTCTCAAACAGTTGCGTTGTTGCCGGCGTATCCTGTGCAGTGCTCAGTGAGATGGCCGAGGAAACAGGGAGAGATTCACCCAGAGTTCCTTTGATAAACTCATATGTCTTGTCATAGATAGCGCGTCCCATGGCAGTTTTGTGATAACAAGCATCATAGTAGTCGGTTAGGCCGGCATAATACATATGTATACTGTCTGTCATGTAGCCGTATTTGATACCGTACGAGAGATAGTTCATATATTTTTTGAAGAAATGCTTGTCGCTCAGTGATTGAGAGCTGATCTCTATCTCAACGCCCATTCCGTATTGCAAAATACTGGAAATTGCAGTATCTATTCTGTTGACATCAACTGCGGCATCAAACGCATAGTTGGGCTGCATACACGCCACAGAGAACCCATAGTTGCTCCACTGTGAAAAACCGCTTGCGTGGAAGTAGGGGATCCAGAAAAGCTGGAATCCTCTTGCCTCCGCCTGATCAGAGCAGAGGTTGATCACTTCAAAATCACTGGATTCCTGATTGATCGCCTCGTGGAACCAATAAAAACCGGCAAGCTCAATGTTTTGGTATCCCGCTTGATCAAATTTTGTGATGACCTGATCCATATACCAGGCGACAACTTTTTCAACGCCTTCGATAGAGGACAGATCCTCGTCAACTCCATCGCCGTCAATGTCGCCAAAATTGGAAACGCTTGTGGAAATATAGCATATGGTAGGATAAACCTTCACTTTATAATCATTGAGCCCCAACGCTTGCTTTACTTCAGCAGTTGCTTGATCAAGTGCATCAAAATTTTCGTCCTTTACAAACATCTGCTCCACGAGGAACTTCCAGTCAGCAGCGTTGTTTGGTTTTTGTGGATCATCGTGTGCCACACCGTTGGGAAGATATCCGCTGCCTTGAGGGAGGAACAAAAATCCGTCAAAGAGGGTGTCCTTGATGTTTCCGTCCTTGTCAAGATATGCAACGTATGGTTTGAAGAAATCCTTGTCCATCTTGTTTAGCTTTGAAAGGTAGGCAAGAACAATGTCTTTTGCACCGCCCAAAAGCTGATCGGAGGGGGCAGTGAACTTTCCTGTGACCTCGGGGAACACGTTGAGCTCGTCAAGCGCGATAGTTTTTGAGGAGATCTTTTCGGAGCCGAGAATCTCGATCTCGCTGACATAGGTATGAGGTGCCACCGTAAAGCTCACACGTGCAAACCGTGCTTCAACGGGAGTTTGGAGCTGTCCTTTTGCAACAGATATGCCAAGATCGGTTTCAAGCTGAGGTACATACACCTGACATGCATTATACCAGCTGATTCCGTCATCAGAGAGGTACAGGGATACGGTGCCGGGCAAAGAGATTCCAACAGGAATATTTTTCAAAAAGTTTATTTCAAAACCTGATATGGACGCCTGATATCCCAGATCAAAGAATATGTTTCTGCCAACGCCGCTTCTTGTTTTGAGCCAAGCAGGGTCAGTATAGTTGGTGGAGCTTGTGACCTTTCCGTCGGTGAGGTTTCCGGTAGAAGCCGGCGTGTTGTGCTGACTCTCGTTGATGGACAAAAGTGCCTCAACGGAAGAAATCTGATAGGGAAGTCCTTTTGCAAGGTTCTTTGTAGAGGTGGATCCGCTTGATTTGTATACCTTGTCGGAGACTTCATCAAACACGACTTTGTCGTAGAGAGGTTTTGAAACATTTTCGGCTGCGTAGTAGAAAACGTTCATTTCCTCTGCAAAATAATACTTGCATTCCGTTGCGGCACAAACAAATCTTACGTATTTTGCTGATACGCATTTATCAAAACGCAATGCGTACGTAAAGTTTGTGACAGTGGGATCGTTGGGAGCAAAAACTCTGCCAACCTGAACAAAAGTAGAGTTGTCGGTGGAAATATAAAAATCAACGTAGTACGGAAGCATGATACCCAGTGCGGGCTGACAGAGCATAGACAGCTCCAGCTCCGAAACGTTGTGGTTTGTTACACCGATTGGCAGGTCGATCACCAGCTCATCTCCGCCGTCCCATCCCACCCAGTTGTCGGCATTGTAGCTAGCGCCAACGCCGATACCGTCGGTGAGAATACCGTCGGTTCCGGGATACTTTGCAGAGGGAGAGCGGGAAACAGAATACTTGCGTCCGATGGAAGCACTGTACTTGTTGAGAGTGCGGTCTACCGGCTCGCCGTCAGGGAGGTTGATGTCGCTGTCGGAGAGCGTAGAGCTTGTATAAGATGCAGCAAGCTTTTCAAAATAAATTGCCATTGCCTGATTTCCGGCAACGTCTGCAATAACAAACAGCTCGTCAAGCATGAGCCATGCGGAAGCTGCACGAAGCTGGAATCTGACGTATCTTGCTTCCACAACAGATTCACTTTCTACCCATGCCTGCTGTACGGTGCCTTCTTCAAATGCAGGGGCCTTGAAATATCCCATGCGTTGCCATTTTTCGCCGTCGTTGGAAACCGTAACACTGCTTGTTCCCAGTCCGCCCACACCCGCCTCTGTAGAAGCGAGAAAGCTGACGCCAAACTTGTACAATCTCTTACTGTCCTCGCCGAGATCCATGACGATGGTGATGAGTCCGCCGGCGGGGGCAATGCCCGAAAACGTCTCGTTGGAATAATCAACTGATTCACCAAAAACTCCGTCTGTCAGCTCGCTGTTGTAAGAATCGGGATACTTACCGTCGGGAGTTTTTGTTTCGTAGGTATAGGTCTTGCCGGTCGAAACAATAGTTTCGTACTGAATGTTGTCTTTCACTTCCTCTGTGGAGATGTCTCCTGAGACAGTGCTGTCTGTGGAGGAAACATCTTGTGTTTCATTGGCACAGGAGGCAAAACAGCAAAGAAGAATGCAAAGAGTCAGAAATAAAGCAATTTTTTTCATTTCAAAATCATCCTTTATTTTTGATTTTCAAAATACGCTACCGCAAGGTCTACGACCAGCCCGTAACTTTGGATGCCCGCAGACTGACCTTGTGATTGCAAAAAGGCGTTGTTGACGGTTCCGGTGACGTTTGAAGCAGTGCTCTCTCTGTATTTGTCAAAAAACAGCGAGAAAGAGCGGTATTCTGCAATCACCTGCTTTGGGGCAAGATTGTTCATCAACAGTGAGTAGAGATTTTTGTCCGCTTTGTAAAGAGCGTCCTTGAGATAATCAAACAAATTTGCGTATCCGCAGTATCTGATATAAGCATCGTCGCTGGCGCAGCACACCAGAAAAGCAACAAAATTTGCTTCATCCTCGCGTGCAATACCACGCTGATGCGCCATCTCGTGAGCCATGGTATATGGAAGCAAAAAATCCGGATAGTTGGTATTGATGTTTGCTTCGCCTGTCATAAAAGTATATACACCCGAGATGTGTGTGTAGGTCATCGGCTCGGAGAGGGCAATGGCTTTTGGGTTTGAGTCAAAATGAGACAAAAAGTCCACACTTTCCGCATAGTTTTGAAAAGCCGTGTTGACCTTTTTCTTCAGCTCATCGTAACCGTAGGGCATCACAGACTCGCCGTTGTAGACAAAATCAATCCGGTCAATCTCTTTTGACATCATCTGAGCAACCGTCGCTGCAGTGTCAAAGAGCTGCTGGGCGGATATGGGACTTCTTTTTATACCCAGGTTCTTGTCCAGCCCGTATCTGCCGTATGAAGTGCCAAATCCTGCAAAAAAAAGGATCAAAACCGACATTATGGCGGCAACAAGAGGTCTGGTCCATTTGAAAAAGTTTTTGTCACTGTCGTCTTTGCCGGTGGAATAAGTTGAAATGGCAATATACCCGATGGCAACAACGGGAAGTGAAACGATTGCCGCCTCTGCAAGGGAGAACGGAAACCATCCTGTCAGCTTTGCCATCAAAAACCTGATCCCATGCGCGGGATACCGTGACCAAAACTCCGCAAAAGGGGCAATATATCGTGAAAGAATATATACAATCCCCGATGCTAAGAGAATCCAAAAAAACACACCGATATATCCGTCAAAAAAACCGCTGTTTTTTATGCGGACAAAAATGTTGTTTTTCTTTTTTGTAGGATTGGACTCTTCCCCGCAGGAGTTGTCTGCGGGGCAGGGAGTACCATCAATGACCGACGCGCGGTCAACAACTTCATTTTTGGGAGTTATTTTTTTATTTCGTAGCTCCATCCAAACTCATCTTTCTTGCTTCCGAATTGGATACCTGTCAGCTCATCATAGAGCATAGCAGAGATTTTTCCGATCTCACCGTTGTTGATGGTGAGCATTTTTCCGTGCCAGTCAAGAAGTCCCACAGGGGAGATGACAGCGGCAGTGCCGGTGCCAAACATTTCTTCCAGCGTGCCGTTTTGGCCTGCCTCGTAGACCTGGTCAACAGAGATACGTCTCTCTTCCACCTCGTATCCCTTTGCTCTGAGGAAATTGATTGCAGAATCTCTTGTAACGCCGGGGAGAATATTGCCCTCCAGCATGGGGGTGATTACCTTTCCGTCAATAACAAAGAAAACGTTCATTGCGCCTACTTCGTCAATATATTTGTGCTCGATACCATCAAGCCAGAGAACCTGAGCGTATCCCTTTTCTTCGGCTTTTTGCTGACCGATGAGAGAAGCAGCGTAGTTTCCGCCCACTTTTGCGTAACCGGTGCCGCCCTTGACAGCACGAACATACTCGTCTTCAACACAGATCTTCACGGGAGCCAGTCCGCCTGCGTAGTAGGAACCGACAGGTGAGAGGATGATCATAAATTTGTAAGTCTTAGAGGGGTGAACCCCAAGGAAAGGATCGGTGGCGATGATAAAGGGACGAATGTAGAGAGAAGTGCCCGGCTCAGTGGGGATCCAATCCTGATCCACCATGATCAGCTGGCTGAGTGCTTCCAGTACAAAATCGGGGTCAACCTTAGGGATACACATACGCTCGTTGGTGTTGTTCATGCGCTCAATGTTTTTCTGGGGGCGGAACAGAAGTACTCTGCCGTCGGCGGCACGGTATGCTTTCATGCCCTCAAACATTTCCTGACCGTAGTGGAACACCATGGCGGCGGGGGAGAGGGAAATCTCTCCGTAGGGTACAATTCTTGCATCATGCCATCCCAGCTCTGTGGAATAATCCATAATAAACATATGGTCGGTAAAAATTTTTCCAAACCCAAGAGGACCCTGTGGCTTTGCCTTGGGTGTGGTTGTGAGTGTTTTTGTGATCTGCATTATTATCATTCCTTTCTTGTGGCAGAAAATTACATATATATTATACAACTCACCATCTGTATTTTCAATACATTTTTGTGAAAAACCCAAACAAACACGCTCTTGAAAAAAGGAAAATAATGTGCTATAATTTAGTTGGTGAGCCCTTGTTCACAAAAGTTTAAAATTGCGTCATATTTTGTTCACGTTTGTGGTATATTATGTAAAATGATTGGAAGTTTTAAACGGAGGTCAATGTATTGATTTACCTTTCAAAAGCCAACAATTTTATATCAAAATACAGAGCGTACATCATAGCCGTTTTGGTTTTTGTACTTGCTTTTTCCTGTGTTGTGCTGTTTGGCGGCAACGTGTCAGAGTCCGATACCTCAGTACCTGAGGTGAGCACTCCTGCACCCGTACAGCCCGCTGAGCAGGATGGATACGCGCTTTATGTTGACGGATCATTCATTGCCTGCCTTGAGGACAAGGGGGATATTGAATCGGTTCTCGACGGTATCCTGTATGCAAAATCAGAGGCGTTGGGTATTGCTCCCGGTACCACCCGTGCGCTCTCCAATGAAATTGAGATCCTTGAGGGTGCATATGAGCCCAAGTTCTTTACCGATATCAACGGTCTTTGCGATATGCTTGACTTTGACGGCAAGAAAAACGTGGGTGAGTACGTTACCGATTACAACAGCACTATTCAAAACGTCACCTTTGGTGTGGTTTCTGTTGAGACCGTTACCGAGGAGGTCGTTTTGGTTCACAATGTTAAAAAGATCTATACCGATTCGCTGCGTGACGGCACCACCAAGGTGATTACATCAGGTGTTGACGGCGAGGGTGTGGATACCTATCAGGTGATCTACCGCGACGGCGTTGAGATTGAGCGTGTGCTGGTCAGCAGCGTTGTTGTCACCGAAAAGGTGGACAAGGTCATCAAGGTCGGCACCAAGATCCCGGAAAAGGTG
The DNA here is from genome assembly GCA_045538555.1 of Eubacteriales bacterium. GTDB lineage: Bacteria > Bacillota > Clostridia > Oscillospirales > CAG-382 > Coliplasma. The sequence continues at coordinate 5,429 of JAZSRP010000036.1, read as the reverse complement.
ACGCTCTCCGCAGGACTTTTTGACAAGCCCTATGACGGCATCATCTCATCGTATTTTGGCGCTCGCTGGGGCCGTCTCCACAAAGGACTTGATATCGTAGCAGATGGCAGAAGTTGCAAGGGCGATCCTGTTCTTGCCGCCGGCGATGGTATCGTCAAATTTTCCGGCACTTACGGCGGTTACGGCAACTGCGTCATTATTGACCACGGCAACGGCATCGAGACTCTTTATGCACATATGATGGATCTCACCTGTACTGAGGGTCAGATCATAAAAAAAGGCGACATGGTCGGTCATATCGGCACCACGGGTAGTTCAACCGGTTATCATCTCCATTTTGAGGTGATCGTCGACGGTGTCCACGTTGATCCCCTTTTGTTTGTCAGCTACGGCAAATAAGCATTCAATTATCCCGCCTTTCGGGGCGGGATTTTTTTGCGAAACTTAATAAAAAATTTATCAAAAAGTTTTGCACTGTTCTCCAATCCTTTTATTTTTTGTGATACAATACGATCACAATGAACAATATACGGAGTATGTGGTTTTATGAATATATTGCGCTTTCTCACTCCAAAAAGCAACGTTGCCTGTCTTGACAGTGATTCCACTGTTCGCCAAGGGCTTGAAAAGCTTTTTTATCACGGATACCGCGCCATTCCCGTCATATCCCGCAGCGGAAAATACGTTGGAACAGTCACCGAGGGAGATTTTTTAAAAAGCGTTATGGCGCTGAACGAGCCCGACGTTCGCTTGCTGGAAAAAATCAAGATCGATGATATCGTCCGCAAGGACTGGAACCCTGCTGTCAACGTTTCGGAAAGAGTGGAGCGCCTGTTTTTGCGAATGACGGAACAAAACTTTGTTCCGGTTGTTGACGACAGGGGAGTTTTTGTGGGCATTGTCACAAGAAAAGATGTCATGAAATTCTTTTGTGACAGGTATTTTGATGAGCCCGATCCCGAAATGTACAAATAAAAAAACTTTAGCCCCCAGTGTTTTGCTGAGGGCTTTTTTGATTGACAATAATGTCGGAATGTGATATACAGTAATCAAGAGCAAATCAATATCAAAGGGGGAACAAAGGATGGAAAAACTGAGAATGGGCATAGTCGGTGCCGGAAACATTGCCAATCATGGTCATCTGCCTGCATATATGCAGTGTGAGAATGCCTATCCCGAGGCAATTGCGGACATTGATCTTGAGCGAGCAAAGCGCACTGCAGAAGCGTTTGGCATAAAAAACGTGTTTTCGTCTGTAGAGGAAATGCTTGAGAAATGTGATATTGATGCCGTGGATATCTGCACATGGAACAACACTCATGCTCCCATTTGCGAGGCTGCGGCAAGAGCAGGCAAGCATATCCTATGCGAAAAACCCCTGGCAATGGACCTTGATTCAGCCCTGAAAATGGAAACGGCCGTCCTGGATTCTGGCGTCACATTTATGCTTGCTGTTCCGTCGAGGTTTGGGTATGCAAATATGTATCTGCGTGATATGTATGATAAAGGTGATTTTGGCGATATATATTATGCAAAAACCTCCAACATTCGCCGTAGAGGCACACCGTCGGGCTGGTTTACGGACAAAAAAACATCCGGTGGCGGCCCTATCATTGATATCGGAGTACACCGTATAGATGCAGCTTGGTATATTATGGGCACTCCAAATCCTGTTCGGGTCAGCGCAAATGTGTTTTCAAGAATTGGTGATTATCAGACCAAGGGCGTTGACAGATGGCAGGGCACTCCCTGTCCCGACAACAGGTTTGACTGTGAGGATTCCGGTGCAGGTGCAATTCATTTTGACAACGGTGCGGTGCTTTTGTTTGAGGCAAGCTGGGCGCTGAATGCGCCCGAAAAGAGCGAGACACTCCTGTGCGGAACAAAAGCGGGCGCAACCGTGGAGCCGTTGGTTATTTTTGGAGAGCGGAACGGATACCTCAGCACGGACTCTATCACAGTCTGTCCGCGCAACGACAAGATATTGCTTGAGATAACTCATTTTGCGGACTGTGTTCTCAACAAAAAAGAAACAAAATACCCCATCTCTCAGGCAGTGACGATGCAGAGAATGCTTCAGGCGATATATGATTCTGCCGAGAGCAAAAGGGAAATCATATTGGGAGAATAAAAATGAAAAGTTGTATCAGCACTTATAGTTTTCATCCTTTGTACAGCACAGACTTTTCCCGTTTTGACGCAATAACAAAAACAAAAGAGCTTGGTTGTGACGGCGTTGAGTTTGTGCTTGACGACAACGCTCCTCAGGGGTTTACCCCTCGTGAATATTGCCTTGCATTGACCGAGCATGCAAAAAAGATAGGGCTTGAAACTCCAATTTATACCACCGGTGCAAACTTTTTTGCGCCCGAACCTGAAAAAGAGGTAGAACGTCTTGCAGCACATATTGATATTGCATCCGAGTGCGGGATCCCGCTTCTGCGTCACGATGTGGCGTGGGGTTATTATCCCGAGTACGATGGAGTAAAAAGCTACAAAGCAGTCATCGAAAAAGTGGCGCCTTATATCTCGCAGGTTGCTGATTATGCAAAAAGCAGAGGCGTTGTCACCTGCAGCGAAAACCACGGCAGACTGATGCAGGACAGCAACCGAATGCTGGAGCTTTTTGTTGCGGTCAATAACAAGAATTACGGTTTTTTGTGCGATATCGGAAACTTTGGCTCAGTGGACGAGGATTGTGCAACGGCAACCTCTGCGCTTCTTGATTTTATCGTTCACGTTCACGCCAAAGATGTTCATATAAAAAACGGAATGAACTACAATCCCGGCAGGGGATACAACCGTTCCAGAGGCGGAAATTTCCGTCGAGGCGCTATTTTTGGCCACGGGGATGTGCCTACGTACCAAATTTTGTCTGCGATCAAAAATGCGGGCTATGACGGGTTTGTGAGTCTTGAATTTGAAGGGCTGGAGGAGACCATGCTGGGCGTGGGAATAGGCACAGAGAATTTGATCCGAATGCTTTGTGATCTGGAGGCGTGAGATGCAGATCCGAAACGGAATCGTTCTCAACGGAACCAACGACAGATTTGAGCGGCTTGATCTGCGGATCGAAAACGGAAATATCAGTCAGTTTGGGGTATTTCCTCCTGACGGTGAGGATTTTGATGCATCGGGTTGCTATGTGATCCCCGGGTTCATCGACACCCATATCCACGGCGGAGTCGGAGTGGAATTTGCTTCGGCAAGCGGTGATTTTTCAAAAGCAAGACGCTGGCTTGTATCGGAGGGAATCACTACAATTGCCCCCACCGTCCGTGCAAATCCAAAAAAAGATATTGTAAATGCATTAAAAAACATAAAAATTGAAAGCGAAAAAAACGTAGGCGCCAAGATTGGCGGAATTCACATTGAGGGTCCCTTTGTATCGCGTGAACGTTGCGGTGCAATGACTTTTCATGATTATGGGCCTGATGAAACCACTCTTCAGAGCTTTTTTGAGGCGTCGGGCGGACTTTTGAAAATAATGACGTTTGCTCCCGAGCGGCCGGATGTTTCCTGCCTTTATGATGCCGCGTCACGTCTGGGTGTGACGCTTTCCATGGGGCACTCAAATGCTACATACGGTCAGGCGATGGAAGCGTTTAAAAAAGGTGCAACCCGAGTGACTCATCTTTTCAACGCAATGCGCGGGTTTTCACACCGTGATACGGGTTTGCCGGGTGCCGCACTGACAGAGGACGGGCTCAATTGTGAGTTGATCTGTGATTTTGTGCACCTTGCTCCCGAAACAGTCAGCTTGGTGCTCCGTGCAAAAAGCGAAAAAGGTATAACGCTTATCAGCGACAACGGATTCATGTCCGGCCTGGGGGACGGAGTCTATGAGGTTGATAACAGAATACGCACCGTGAAAAACGGAGTGTGCCTCAATTCTCAGGGAACCATAGCAGGGAGCTGTGTGAGTATGCACAAAGGAGCCAAAAATCTTTTGTCTCTTGGTGTTCCCCTTGAAAAAATCTCTGTTATGGCGTCAAAAAATCCCGCAAAAGCCCTGGGGCTTGATTCTGTAACGGGAAGTATTGCCTGCGGAAAAAAAGCAGATGTGCTGATCTGTGACAACAAGCTTGATATAAAAGCGGTGTTTGTCAACGGAGTGAGGCAAGTATAGGAAAAATCGGAGGAAATTTGGTTTGAAATACAGGATAGGAGTTGATATAGGCGGCACCAGCGCAAAGCTAGGTGTTGTCAGTGATGATTTTTCGATTCAGACCGAGGGAAGGGTCGTCACAAAATCCCGCGGCGCAGAGGAAATAATTTCGGATATAATCACTCTGTGCAAAAAATTCTCACAGGAGTACAAAATCGATTCCATCGGCATCGGCTGTGCAGGCAGTATCGACAATGAGAGTGGGTATGTGCGCCGTGCCGGCAACCTTCCTTTTCTCAACGAGCCGGTGGCGCCTCGTATCAGTGAGGCAACAGGACTTCCTGCCGTCATTGACAATGATGCCAATTGCGCTCTCATCGGTGAGCATGCCGCAGGTGCTGCAAGAGGTTATGCCGATGCCATCATCATTACGGTGGGCACGGGAATCGGCGGTGCGGTGATGATTCGCAACAAAATATACAGAGGCAGAGACAACAGGGCCGGAGAGCTGGGACATTTTGTGGTGGACATGAACGGCCGTGAATGCGAGTGCGGACTCAACGGCTGCTTTGAACAGTATGCCTCCGCCTCTGCTCTCATTGCAATGACGGAAAAAAGTGTTCAGATCCAGCCAAAGAGCGTTTTGGCATCAATGGCAAAGGAAGGCATCGATGGAAAAACCGCTTTTGACGCAATGCGTGCGGGCTGTCCTGTGGCAGATGCGCTGGTGCGTGAATACGGACGCATTCTTTCCATTGGGATCAACAGCCTGACTCATATATTCCGCCCCGAGGTTATCGTATTGTCGGGTGGCGTTGCGCGTGAAAAAGAAGCGTTGATCAACGTTATCAGCCCATGGCTTCTCCCCGAAACAAATCTTTTGACCACACAGCTGTTTGGAAACGGCGGACTTATCGGTGCTTCACTGCTTGGTACGGAGCACGAGAGATGATCTGCAATAATTGAATACATAAAAAACAAAATGCACTTCGCAGAGGTGCTTCTCATAAGGAAGTTTGATTTCTCCTTGTAGGGACCGGCATTCCCGACGGTCCAAAAAGGCATAATTGCGCCGCATAAGACAAAGACTAACCCCGACAGATTTTTAATGGTCTGTCGGGGTTCTGTTTATCTATTTTTGATTTGTCGAGTTTCAAATTCTTTTATTAGAGATGCCAATCCAACTCTCATATCCGCGACAAAAAACAACACTTTATCGTTAGCACCGTAAACGGTCAATTGATTAAATGAATATGTATAACTTTCAATTTCATCATATGAAATTTCCGTTTTTTTATTTAACCTATGAACAATTATGCCG
>JAZSRP010000038.1:0-46061 GCA_045538555.1 Eubacteriales bacterium | reverse complement strand
ATTGGACGAACCGATCCCGAAGGCGTACTACCGTACGACGAGAGGTGAGGTTCGTTCAAAACACAAAAAATATAATAAAATTCCGAGGGATTTTCCCTCGGAATTTTTTCCTATAATCTACTTGTGGAAACGCACAACACCGCAAATTACATCGAACAACGTAAAAGCACTAATCAGTACAACTTTTACATTGTTTTTTGTGTGCTCTGCGCTCTTTTCACGACTTCAATCTTACGCTTTGCCGTTGCAGCCAAGAACATTGACCAGCTTGTGCTTCACAAGCTCCTTGATGTTTGCACGTGCAGGGCTGAGGTACTGTCTGGGATCGAAGTGCTCAGGAGACTGCGCAAAGTGCTCACGGATAGCAGCGGTCATTGCCAGACGGAGGTCAGAGTCAATGTTGATCTTGCAAACTGCCATAGAAGCTGCCTTGCGGAGCATATCCTCGGGAATGCCAATAGCGTCAGGCATTCTGCCGCCGTTTGCGTTGATGATCTTTACGTACTCGGGAATAACGGAGGAAGCGCCGTGGAGAACAATGGGGAATCCGGGAAGTCTCTTCTCTACCTCTTCCAAAATGTCAAATCTGAGCTGGGGCTTCTGGCCGGGCTTGAATTTGTATGCGCCGTGGCTGGTTCCGATTGCGATTGCAAGGGAATCAACGCCGGTTTTCTCAACAAATTCCTGTACCTGATCGGGATCGGTAAAGGAAGCGTCTTTATCGCTGACGTTGACAGCATCCTCAATACCTGCAAGACGTCCAAGCTCACCCTCAACAACAACGCCGTGTGCGTGTGCGTACTCAACAACCTTTTTGGTCAGAGCGATGTTGTCCTCAAAGTTGTGGTGAGAGCCGTCGATCATAACGGAGGTAAAACCACCGTCGATACAGGACTTGCAGAGCTCAAACGTGTCACCGTGGTCAAGGTGCAGACAGATGGGAAGATCGGTCTCCTGAATTGCCGCCTCTACCAGCTTGATGAGATATGTGTGGTTGGCGTATTTTCTTGCACCGGAGGAAACCTGAAGAATAAGGGGAGCGTTCTCCTCTTTTGCTGCCTCGGTGATACCCTGGATGATCTCCATGTTGTTCACGTTGAACGCACCGATTGCATAACCGCCTTTATAGGCCTTTTCAAACATTTCTTTTGAAGTAACAAGTGCCATGTGTAGTTCTCCTTTTCATTTTTTCCTTTGATTCAGTTTAACTTTTTTCTCAACAAATGTCAATATCAAATTGGGAGTATGTTATTACTTTTTCGGTTTTGACGGGGTTTTGTTGTTATTTTTGATGTTTATAAGTGCATTTTAACAAAACAAAAGAGACAGTCAGCAGAGACCGTCCCTTTTTGTTTTCAAAAATTGATTATTTCTTCTTCTTGGTGACTGCAACAATGACCGCTGCAACAACTGCTGCAACTGCAACACCGATCACGATCCATGCCCAGGTGGGGAATCCGCCATCCTCTGCAGGAGCATCGGTGGACTCATCGTCGGATGCCGCTTCAGAAGTTGCGGCAGAGGTTGCCTCAGAGGTTGCCTCGGAGGTTGCCTCGGAGGTCTCAACAGACTCTTCAACAGAGGTATCGGCAGAAGTGTCAACGGACTCCTCGGTGGAGGTCTCAGCAGAAGTATCTGCAGACTCCTCGGTGGAGGTCTCGGGAGGAAGCTCTGCATCCTCATCCGCATAGATCTCGATCTCGTTCAGGAAGCAGAACACAAATCCGGGATCAAGAAGAACATAAAGTTTCACATATCTTGCGGCAACATCGTCAACAGAAAGTGTGCCCCAGTATGCGCTTCCGGTATCGGTGGCTTTTGAAAGATCAAGGGAGCCGAGCTCTGTCCAATCGGACTTGTCGGGGGATGAAAAAACTTTTACCTCTGCGGGAGTGCCGATAGAGGAGCCGGTGGTGGTGCAGAAATTGACTTTGATCTCAGAGATTCCTGCGGTGAGAGCGCCCAGATCAACGACAGCGGTACCGGCTCCGTCAGGAGCGTTGATGGTGCTGGTATCGGTTGCGGCGCTGCTGAAATAAAACGCATACCACTCACTGCCGTAGGTAACGGTGGGCTCTGCCTCGCCGTCGGTAAGGTTGGCAGTATAGTTGCCAAATCCGGTGGGAACATCAACGTTTTTGCCCTTGGCAACGTTTACGTCCGCTGCGTTTGCAACAACTGCCAGAGAAAGCATGAGAACCAGAGAAAGTGCGATTGCAAAAAATCTTTTCATAATTTTGCCTTTCTGTTTATATTTTTATTTTGGTTCAAATATATTGGTTCAGAAATCAAAGAACGTACGAGCCGAGTACAGAGCGCTTTACCATAACATAATCTGCTATGGAAAGCTTTACCCCACCAGAAACAAGGGCTGCCATCATGTACTCGTTCTCGATGGTGTACGTGCCGAGAAAACTGCGCTTGATCATAATATAATCGGAGGACTCCACCTTTCCGTCACCGTTGATATCACCCTTTATCACAACCTTGAGATTGCCTACAAAAGTTGATCCGGAATAAACGGCGACACTGCATCCCGTGGCGATCAGATCGCTGTCAGAAAGCGTTTTTCCGTCCGGTGAAAGCACCTCGATGGATGTACTGAACTTGGATTTGAGTGCAGACAGTGTGGTATTTGCCTTGACTCCGGTGAGATAATTTGACTGTGTGTCAAGAGTACCGTCCAAAATGCCAAATCCGTGTACTTTGTCTGCTTCTTTGAGGCCTTTTATGGTAATATATTTTGCAGAAGAATATCCCGTTATTTCTTTTTTTGTGCTGTAATCCTTGCCCTCAACACGATACCATCCGTCAATATCCGCACCAATGACGGTAATGTCCGAATCAATATCAAACACGCCCACCTTGTCGGCGGATTCGTTTGGCTCTGCACGGACGTTGAGCTTTGAGGTGGTGACCGCATCGTATATCAACAATATATACTCTGCCGAGCAGTAACCGTTGATTTCCTCTCCGTTTTCATCTGCGGCAGTGACTCGGTACCAACCATCTGTCTGCGGTCCCATAACAATCACCTGCGTTCCCTCTGACAGTATAGCAAGCGACTCGTGGTTTGTTCCTTTTCCTGCCCTGACCCTGAGAGAAGAGGTGGTAACACCGTAAAACAGATCGGGAGAATCCGGATTGTCCGGATCCGGCACAGCGGAGTTTCCGGGAGCGGCATATCCGTAGATTGCCTTGAGGTTTCCGGGATTTTTCACTCCGATAACAAAACACCAGTCTCCGTTGCCTGTGGGAATGGAAACGTACGTGGAATTCTCTGCCAGCGTACCGTAGGTCTGGGAGAGAGTGTCTGTTTTTTCATACACCTTGATATCACCGCCTGCATCAGCGGTGGCTCGTGACACCTTTGCGGTGTCGGAAATAAGTCTGATATAAGCCGAATGTGAATAACCGGTAATGGTTTTTCCCGAGGTGGAGGTACCCTTTACCTTTACCCAAACACCTACGGGCTCTCCTATTACAGTCACCTCCGACAGAAACGGTATCCTACCCACCGAGGAGGATGCGGAGGAGGGCTCACTGCGAACCGTAACCGTCTCATGAGAGGACACAAGAGCCCTTTGCTGTGACTGGGCGTCCGAAACAGTAACGGTGATCCTCAGCTCTGCGCCCGACTCGCTCCTTGCGGTGACGGTTGCGGTACCGTTTTTGACTGCTGTTACAGCGCCGTTTTCAACTGTGGCAACCGATGGATCATCCGTTGACCACGTCAACGTTGTATCCGTGGCGTCCACGGGAGAAACGTATACTGTGGGAGTATACTGTGTTCCTTTTTTCAACACAACACTGTCCCAAACCGTCCTGATGCTTGACACTCCTCTGATGTTTCGATAAACGTACTCTGACAGCACGTATCCCGAAACAAGGTCGCCCTTACTGTTGAATCCCTTTGCTTTGAGATAGGAATTTCCGTCAGAATCGGTGACGAGAGAATCGTCGGTGACAAGTATGGGGGTTCCCCGATAAAATTTTCCGTTGCTTGAGGCAGAGGACGCGGCAGAAGTTCTGACATACACGTCAGATTCGATAACCGTTGCATTGCAGTCAACGTATACAATACAGCATGCTTCCCTGCCGTTTTGCAAAGTGGCAGTAATCAGCGTCATTCCGTGAGAGACAGCAGTGACGCATCCGTTTTCGTCCACGGTGGCCACAGACTCGTCATCGCTTTTCCAGCTGACGGAGGAAGGAACTGCCTCTGCGGGATAAACCTCAAGCTCCACCGTATGGGTTTGGTCGGAAGAAAGCCACACCTGCTCTTTTTTGCTGATAATTCCCACAACGCCGTCATCATCGGGCGTCAGGTCGTCATATTCCGTAAAACCGTATTTTTTAATAAGACTGACAACGGTTGCGGCATATCCGTAGTCACTGCAATAGCCCGCATCAACGATCTCATAGGCAGCTTTTTCAAAATCCTTTTCGCCCACAACCGATGCGTATTTTGATTCATTGATAAACAGAGAGCTGTGGCTCTTGACGCTGTCTGCCCACGTGGGATATGCTCGCCAGGCACTGACCGTATTGATATAGCTCTGACCCTTTGATACCAAAAATGCATCATAGCTCTCATAGAGCATCTGCTCGTTCTGGTCAAAAACCATTCCGCTCCAGGTGTTATATGCCTTTATGCCAAAAAGGTTCTTGCCGCCTACAGGCAGACCGTACCGTGCCCACCCGCTCTCGTATACACCCTGGGCAAGGGTGATAGAGCCCAAAACGTCGGTGTCGTAATAATCTTTTCTGGCAAGTGAGCCGATAACTCTTGTGAAATACTGCTGTATTGTATTGAGACCCGAAAGGTCAACCTCTGCACTGACCGAAAAAGGTGTCAGAATGCAGGTTCCTGCCAGTACCAGCAAAACCAACAAAAAAGATATGTATCGTTTGACCTTCAACAACTCTCTCCTCCAAATATTTTTCCCTATAAAATGATACCACACAACTCTCGTTCTGTCAACAAAAACCGATTTTTGCCCTCAAAAAAGAACCCCGCCCGCCGTTTTTTTGAACAGCGGACGGATGGATTTTTTTTGTTTACTGTGCAGATCCGGCATTGAGCTTTGCCAATCTGTCTGCCTCTGTCAATGCATCAACCATCTCGTCGATCCTGCCGTTGAGAAAATTTTCCAATGAATGGAGAGTGAGGCCGATGCGGTGATCTGTTACTCTGCCCTGGGGGTAGTTATAGGTACGGATGCGCTCGCTTCTGTCACCCGTTCCAACCTGACTGCGTCTCTCGGATGCAACCGCCTGCTCTTTTTGGCTGTTGTACAGATCAGCCAGACGGGATTTCATCACTTTGAGTGCTTTTTCTTTGTTTTTTATCTGCGATCTTTCATCCTGACAGTCCACAGTAATGCCTGTGGGAATATGAATGATGCGCACTGCAGATTCTGTTTTGTTTACGTGCTGGCCGCCTGCGCCCGCAGAACGGTGGCGAGTGATCTCCAGCTCCTCCATATTGAGCTCAAAATCCACGTCCTCAACCTCCGGAAGCACCGCCACAGTGGCAGTGGAGGTCTGTATCCTGCCCTGCGCCTCAGTCTCGGGAACACGCTGAACACGGTGGACTCCGCTCTCAAACTTGAATTTTGCATAGGCGTTCTCTCCCTCCACCGTGAAAGAAACCTCCTTGAATCCTCCCAGCTCCGTCTCGTTGGCGCTGAGAAGCTCTACCTTGAATCCCGACGATTCTGCATACATGGTATACATTCGGTACAAAACACCAGCAAACAGCGACGCTTCCTCACCGCCTGCTCCGCCTCTTATCTCCACAATGACGTTTTTGTCATCGTTGGGATCCTTGGGAATGAGCAAAATATTGAGCTCCTGCAGTATCCGCTCCTTTGACTCGGAGGCCTCCTGCTTTTGCTCCATAGCAAGAGCTTTCAGCTCCGGATCATCCTCTGACAGCAGCAAATCCGCATCCTCTATATCAGAAACCGCTTTTTTGTACTCACGGTATTTTTCGATAAGAGGTGTCAGGTCCTTGTATTCCTTCATATATTTTTTATAGCTTTCCATATCCGCAATCACATCGGGACTGGAGAGCTTTTCTTCAATATCAAGATATCTCTTTTCACATTGATTCAGCTTTTCTGTCATATAAAAACCTCCCTGCTTCATATAGATTAGCAAACCGAACAGTCAAAAAAAGAAAAGGAGCCATTTCTTTTATGAAGCAAAATGAATATTGTTTTGAAGGAAAAAATCTGAGATCTGACCGCAACTCCCGTTATTATTCCTCAGAAGAAGCCCTCCGTGTGGCAATGGAAGACGGTGTCATACTGGAGGGTGTAGGGTTTTTGTGCGATTCCGACGGCTCCCTCCGTGTAAAAATGGGGGATTTTTGCGGAATCATTCCGGACGGTGAATGTGTTTTTACCCATGACGGGACCAGACCAAAGGAAATTGCGGTCATCTCCCGTGTAGGAAAACCCTGCTGTTTTGTTATCACCGACATCCAACGGGATGCCTCGGGAACGCCTGTCCCCATCCTATCACGCCGTCTGGCGCAAATGAAATGCTCACAGCACAAGATCGCCTCTCTCAGTGCAGGAGACGTGATCGAAGCAAAAATCACTCGGCTTGACCCTTTTGGCGCCTTTTGCGACGTGGGATGCGGCATAATCTCGCTGCTACCCATCGACTGCATGTCGGTATCACGTATTTCTCACCCATCGGACAGGTTCAAAAACGGACAGATCATCAAAGCGGTGGTAAAAAGCTCCGACTCCTGCGGACGGCTCACACTGTCACACCGTGAGCTTTTGGGCACGTGGGAAGAAAATGCAATGCAATTCTCACCCGGCCAAACTGCGGCAGGAATCATTCGTTCGGTTGAAGACTACGGCATTTTTGTGGAGTTGACCCCAAACCTTGCCGGACTTGCAGAGTATCGGGACGATGTTTTTGAGGGGCAGAGCGCCGCAGTTTATATAAAAAACATTATACCCGAAAGAATGAAGGTCAAGCTTGCCATTATCGACGCCTCTGATACCGAGGTGCGGTTGAGAGAATATGATTATCCCGACGTATCACACATTGATCGCTGGCGGTACTCGCCCGCAAATTGCGACAAGGTCATCGAAAGCGTCTTTGACCTACGGGAGATCAATACATAAATTCAAATTCTATACCGTACATACTGACGGTATCACCTTCCTGGATACCCGCCTGCTCAAGTGCATCGATAACACCCCTGTCACGAAGCACACGCTGGAAATACTGCAGTGATTCATAGTCATCAAAATTGATATCGTTGCAAAGCCGTATGAGCCATGCACCCGTAACGGTATAAATACCGTTGTCCACAGCAACGGATACTGACATATCCACTGCTTCAACCACATCCTCGTACTCCGCCTCGTATTTTGTAAGCGGAGGAAGCTGCTTGAGGGTTTTTGCAACCTTTTTCATCAGCTCGGAAACCCCCTCACCCAGCCCGCCGGAAATAAGCACAAACTCATATCCCTTTTTTGCTGCATACTCGGTGATGCGGTTGACGTTTTCCTCTGTATATTCCAGATCGATCTTGTTTCCCACCAGAATCTGAGGACGGGAGGCAAGGTCGATGCTGTATTTTTCCAGTTCAGAATTTATTTTTATAATATCCTCCAGCGGATCCTCACGCTCGGAGGCAGAAATGTCAAAAATATGAAGTATCAGACGGCATCTGTCAATATGACGCAAAAATTCGTGTCCCAATCCCAGACCGTCGGACGCACCCTCGATAAGCCCCGGAATGTCGGCAATAACAAAATTGTCGTCATACACGCTGACTACCCCGAGATTTGGGGACAGGGTGGTAAAATGATAGTTGGCTATCTTGGGTCTTGCGGAGGATACCTCCGACAAAAGTGTGGATTTGCCCACGTTGGGAAATCCCACCAGTCCCACATCCGCAAGCATCTTGAGCTCAAGAGTCAGCTCACGCTCCCTGCCGGGGAGCCCGCTTTTTGCAAAGCGAGGCACCTGCCTTGTGGCGGTGGCAAAGTGGATGTTTCCCCATCCGCCTTTTCCGCCCTTTGCCACAACAAAGGGTATGCCATCGGACATATCGTGAATGATCTGACCGCTGGCGGTATCTCTGATCACTGTTCCGAGAGGTACGGGAATCTCAAGATTTTTTCCGTTTTTTCCGTGGAATTTGCGTCCTGCGCCGTCAGCGCCGTTTTCGGCAACAAATTTGCGTTTGTATTTAAAATCCAAAAGGGTATTTTTTCCCTCATCGGCAACAAACACCACGTCGCCTCCCCTGCCGCCGTCTCCGCCGTCGGGGCCGCCCTTTGCCACATATTTTTCGCGGCGGAATGAAACGCATCCGTTTCCGCCGGAGCCCGCCTTGACATAGATATTTACTTTGTCTATAAACATTTTTTATACCTCCCGTGCCATGGGATTTTTTCAAAAACAAAAAACAAAGAGCAGTCGGGAAAGGCGTACCCTGCCCGACGTGCTCTTTGCACAAAATCTTGCTACTCGGCTTCTACAGCGTAAACGCTGACCTTTTTTCTGCCGCCTGCCATGGGCTCGAATTTGACTCTGCCGTCAACAAGGGCAAAAAGTGTGTCGTCGGAGCCGCGTCCGACATTTGTGCCGGGATGGATCTTGGTGCCTCTCTGGCGCATCAGGATGTTGCCGGCGGTAACCAGCTGACCGTCCTGTCTCTTGACGCCAAGGCGCTTGGACTCACTGTCTCTGCCGTTCTTGGTAGAACCGACACCTTTTTTATGTGCAAAAAACTGAATCGACAATCTGAGCATGATAAAAAGCTCCTTTCGTAATAATTATTCCGTGATAACCCTGATATTATCAGGATAATCACTCTCCAGAGCCAAAAGCTCTGCACAAAATCCTCTCAATACGGAGGATGCAACATCGCTCTCACATGAAAGTGAAAAATCAATGACCGCCTCGGACTCATCCACATCGGTGGCTGAATCGACACCAAAGGTCTCACTGATCAGGTTGATACAAAACATGGTCATGGCGCTGACTGCAGCGCAGACAATGTCATTGCCCTCAACTCCGTGGCCTGCGTGCCCACCGATACAAAATCCGGTGTGACGTCCCATGTCATCGGTCCTGAAAGTAGCGGTGACCATTATTTTGCGATGCTGAGGATCTGAAGCTTGGTGTAGGGCTGTCTGTGTCCGATGTGCTTTTTGGAGTCCTTTTTGGGCTTGTAACGAAGCACGTGGATCTTTTTGCCCTTGCCGTTTTTAACAACGCTTGCAGTAACGGTTGCATCAACTGTGGGGGTGCCGGCTACAAAGCCCTCTGCGCCGCCAAGTGCCAGAACCTTCTCGAAGGTGTAGGTAGCGCCTTCCTCAAGTGCCAGCTTTTCAACAAAAATGATGTCGCCCTCGCTGACCTTGTACTGCTTTCCGCCGGTCTCGACTATTGCAAACATGAGTATTCCAATCCTTTCTTTGGTCTCGCTGCGATGGGGTGTGCAAAAGCGCAACTTGAAAGACCCCAGACATGCGGCATCAAACACTATAACACACAAGAATGTAGGTGTCAAGAGGTTTTTTTATTATTTCCTCTGCTTTTTTCTTTTTTTCACAAAAAACAGAAAAAGCACGGTTTTTTTGGTGCCGTGCCCTTTCTGCAGGTATGAGGGAAAAGAAAAAGGAATAAAAACAGATTGGTTTTTTCAATATTAATACTCGTCCGGAATCATGCCATGGCAAACGCCTTGTTTTTCAGACGCAGGTTGTCTGCGATCATTGCAATAAACTCCGAGTTGGTGGGTTTTCCGCGTGAGTTTTGCACAGTGTATCCAAAAAAGGAATTGAGCACATCCAGATCTCCCCTATCCCATGCCACCTCAATGGCATGACGGATGGCACGCTCCACACGGGAGCTGGTGGTTCCGTACTGCTTTGCCACGGAGGGATACAGGATTTTTGTTACCGAATTGATTATCTCCGAGTTGTCAATTGCCATTATAATAGCGGTCCTAAGGTACTGGTACCCCTTGATATGGGCGGGAACTCCTATCTGATGAATGATTTTTGTCACCTGCGCCTCAAGATCCGACTCGTCTCTGGTAGGAATAGATGCGGTGCCTCTCTTTCTGCCCTTATCCGCAAGACGCTTGATCCTGTCTCCCAGTGCATTGAAATCCAACGGCTTGAGCATGCAGTATGCCGCACCCGCCTCACAGCATTCTTCAAAAAGATTTTGGCTGTTGAAGGAAGCCAACATCACAAATGCGGGAAAGGAATCGGGCAGCTGCTTTTTTGCAGTGCGTATCAGCCCCACACCGTCGATTTTTCCAAGATACAGATCCGATACCACAATATTTGGTTTTGTTCTCACCATTTTTGAAAACGCTTCTTGCCCGTCTGCCGCTTCTGCCACCACTTCTATGTCCTGTCTTCTGAGACTCTGAACACATTGATTTCTGAAATCGCTGTTGCTGTCCGCTACCAGCACCCGTGCTTTTTCCATGTTTTGTACGCTCCTTGTTGATTTGTTTCAGTGAATTCATTTTATCATACAAAAACGGATGGGTGCAATACTTTTTGGCCAAAAAATTGGGTTTTATTCCCAGTTTCGTAATACATTATTCGCTATTTTTGCTTTATTTTCTGCATTTTTGACCTGTTTTTCGTATTTTTTTGTCGAATCATGTCGTTTTTTGGGGAATTTTGTATTTTCCCATAATGTTTGATTTTTGATGATTATGTAAACCCAAAAGCGTATTTTGACGAATATTGCAAACCCTTTTTTGGCTTTTTGCTTGCAATATAATAAAATAATGATATAATATGCAAATGACGACAATAAACTTTTTGTATCCATACTTTTTGTGCAGGTGACTTATGAAACAAACTCCCGCAAAATTTTTGCTGCGTATACTTCAGGGCGCCCTTGTGGGGCTTGGGGCGGTACTGCCGGGCATATCCGGCGGTGTTCTGTGTGTGGTTTTTGGTATCTACAAAACCATCATGGAGTTTTTGTCAAACCCATTCAAGCGGTTCAAGACTCACGTGCCGCTTTTGATTCCCATCGGCATAGGCGGTGTGCTGGGATTTCTCGGAATTGCCAAACTGTTGGCATATCTGCTGGAGAACTTTGAGGCACCATCCATCTGTGTTTTTGTGGGTCTTATTGCGGGAATGCTCCCCTCTCTGTTCAGAGAAGCGGGTGAACAGGGCCGTTCTGCCGGCTCGTACGCATCCCTTTTTGTAGCAATGGGTGCAATTTTTGCTCTGCTGATCGGACTTGACATGCTGTCAGTCACCATCGAGCCGGGATTTGTATGGTATCTGTTTTGCGGGTTCTGTCTTGCTCTGAGCGTCATTGCTCCGGGCATGAGTTTTTCTACCCTTTTGATGCCTCTGGGACTGTATCAGCCCTTTGTTGACGGCATCAGCAGCTTTGAAATGTCCGTTCTCATTCCGGGCGGTATCGGAGCATTGGCAACGGTGATTCTGTTTGCAAAAGCGGTCAACGCTCTCTTTGACAGACATTACTCCGTCTCGTTTCACGCCATTGTTGGCATCGTCATTGCCGCAACTGTGATGATCATTCCTTTTGGCAGCTTTGCTTCCTCCGTCTCGTCCTGCATCATCAACACAGTCTGCATCGTCTGCGGTATTGCCGCGGCACTGATGCTGGACAGGTTTAACAGAAAATTTGAAAAGCTGAAATAGCGTATCAAACCGAGGTACCCCGTCCGACTCTTTTGAAAAATAAAAAACCATAGCACAGACTTGACACTCTGCGCTATGGTTTTTGTTTTTTTGTGTTTTTAAGCACTTTGCTTCACCGGTTTTTTGAAAAACGCTTATAATGTTTACTGCGCTTCATTGTAACATTCAAAAATCTCATCTATGCGCTGTGCGTCCTCTTTTTTATTCTTGGTAAATGCGCTGACCAGAGGAACAACTATCATTGACACTGCCATTGCACACACGCCCATCTCCGGAGATTTTGCCGCCGCGGCAGAAAAACCCGACTGCAACGAGATCACAAGGGTTGCACCACCAACGGTGAGCAGGCCGGAAAGAATACCCGAAAAGGCACCGATCTTGGTGATCTTTTTGGAAAACAGACCCCAAACGTACGGGCCGATAAAGCAACCGGAAACAAGTCCCCAAGAGAAAGACATAAGATTGACTATAATTGGAATGTTTTGAGTTGCAAAAATAAAGGAGCAAGCCACAAACACAAGACACAGTATTCTGGTAGAAAGCATCTGGTGCTCGGCTTTGGTTTCTTTTTTTCTTATTGCGGGGATCAGGTCTACCGCAACGGCAGAAGCAGACGTGAGAACAACTGCCACAAGGGTGGACATCGAAGCCGAAAGCAAAAGAACTATAATTATTGCAAGCAGAATAATCCCCAACGTGCCGTTTCCGAGAACTTTCATCAAAACAGCGGGA
This sequence comes from Eubacteriales bacterium, assembly GCA_045538555.1. GTDB lineage: Bacteria > Bacillota > Clostridia > Oscillospirales > CAG-382 > Coliplasma. The sequence goes on along the minus strand of JAZSRP010000038.1, from coordinate 33,633 downwards.
ATAACGGAATCGATACCGCCATCGGGAAGCTGACCGTCGAGAATAAGTCTTGAGGTGGAGCCGATCAGGTACGCACCGCATCCTATCACGATGCAAAAGATAGTAGAAATAACCGTGCCTCGCTTGATAGCATCAGTGTCCTTGATGGCATAGAATTTTCCGATCATCTGGGGAAGACCCCAGGTACCAAAGCTTGTAAGCATAATATTGAAGCAAAGGAACTTGAAGGAGGAGCCGCCAAAAATATTTGTGAGCTGGCTGCCCGTGGTGGGGTTTGGATCTCCGGGAAGAGACTCAAAACTGCCCAGCTTTTCTATCAGTCCGCTGAGGCCGCCAACGTTTTCATGGCCTATGACAGCAACTACCAGGCAAACAACGCCCACGATCATAACAACACCCTGAACAAGATTTGTATACGCAGTTGCAACATAACCGCCAATAACCAGATACACTGCGGTTAGAGACGCAATTATCAACATCCATACCCATGTTTTCACACCGGGGAAAACTGCATCAAACAGTGCGCCCAGACCCTTGTAAACCGCTGCGGAATAAGGAACAAGGAATACAAAGATGATGACAGCCGCAAGGATTTTCATGCCCTTTGAGTTGTATCTTTTTTCAAAATAATCGGGCATGGTTTTGGCATCAAGCTTTTTTGTCATTTTTCTGGTCTTGTTTGCAAACAAAAGCCATGAGAGCAGGCATCCCAGCACTGCATTTCCGATACCGATCCAAATGGCACCGATGCCGATGTTCCAGCCATGCTGACCTGCATATCCCACAAAAACAACTGCGGAGAAATACGTGGTGCCGTATGCAAAAGCAGTTGCCCAAGCGCCGATATTTCTGCCTCCGATCAAAAAGCCGTCCAGCGTTTTTGATTTTCCAAAGCTAAAGCAGCCTATAAGCGCCATTGCTATCGCATAAACCGCAAGAGCAACGATGGTGTAAATTTGTGGTTCTGTCATTTTTTGTTCCTCCCCAAAGAGAATCCGCAAAATATATCAAATTTTGACTTGTTTTTTTCTGACGTTGATTATATAATAAAACTCAGCATTGGTCAAACGAATTGTTTTGATATTTGCCATCAATATTTTCGATGATAAGGAAAACGCCATGGAATTGCGAAATCTGATCACTTTTACACACGTAGCGGAGCTGGGAAGCTTTACCAAAGCTGCAGAATTCCTCGGATACTCACAATCTACCATTTCCTTTCAGATCAAACAGCTGGAAGAAGAGCTGGGTTGCCTTTTGTTTGAAAGGATCAACCATACCATAAACCTTACACAGAGGGGGCGCGAGCTGGTTTCATACGCCCATCAGATACGCGCGCTTACGGACGAGTTCAAGGAAAGCTTGGCGGCAGACGAGGAGCTATCGGGGCACATTCATATCGTCAGTCCCGACTCCGTGTGCGATGATATAATCAATTCTCACTATATCGATTTTCACAACAAATACCCAAATATATCCATAAAATTTACTACCGCAGACACCCTTGTTATGTTTGACATGCTCAACCGAAACGAAGCGGACGTAATCATCACGCTGGACAATCACTCCTACAACAAAGATTATATTATCGCCAAGGAAGAACCACTGTCAATGCACTTTGTTGCAAGCAGCAACTCCAAATTTGCAAAAAAAAGGGGAATCTCCGTACGGGACATTGCAAACCAACCTTTTATTATGACCGAATACGGTCAGGGATACAGACGTGTTTTTGACAAAGAGTTGGCAAAAAAATCTCTGGAAATAAACCCTGTTTTGGAGATCGGACGCACAGATATCATCACGTCAATGATCGCTCAGAGCGAGGTGCTCTCCTTTTTGCCCGACTTTGTGACAAAGCCCTTGGTGGACAGCGGAGAGCTCTGCTATCTGGATGTTTGCGATCTAAACGTTGAAATATGGAAGCAGTTGATCTTTCACAAAAACAAGTGGATGTCAAAAAGCCTGAGGGTTTTTATTGAATACATAAAAGCGGTCGGGTTTTCAAATTAAAAATTCACAAAAGTAAGGAGCCGAAAAAACGGCTCCTGTTTTTCTTTGGTTTTGAGTTTTTATTTTCCTTTACACTTGACAACGGCTTCGGTCACGTCAGTCAGCACAAGCTCACCGTTTTGGTTGTACACCTCCACAGAAACCTCTGCAAGTCCGTTTCTTTCGTTTCGGCGGACAAGTCCTGTCACGGTGGCTTTTCCTGTCAAAACGTCACCTGCAAACACGGGCTTGAGCCACTCGATCCTTGTGGATTTTCCGGCAAGAAGCTCATTGCCGAAAAAGTCAACCTCAAGATACTTTGCCCATACCGCCATAAAAGACATGACGCCCGGCGCGATCAGTCTGCCAAAAGGTGTGGATTTTGCGTATTCCTCATCTGTATGAAGCGGAATATTATCGTATTCTCGGGCAAAATCCACCATTTTTTCTTTTTCAATGACAACAGGAGCTATATCCACGCTCATACCAAGCTTAAGTTCATCAAAATACATTGCATTCCCTTTTCAAGCACTGTGCCAAGTTTTATTTTTTCAATCCCAGCATCTCGGCAGATTCATCACGCATCTTGTATTTGAGTATTTTTCCCGCAGCATTCATGGGGAAAGAATCCACAAACAAAAAGTATTTTGGCACCTTGTGCCTTGCAATCGATGCGTTTCCGTATTCCTTCATTTCGTTTTCGTCAGAGGTTTCGCCTTTGTGAAGAATGATCCACGCACAGCATTCCTCACCGTACTTTTCATCGGGGACGCCCACCACCTGCACGTCACGAACCTTGGGATTTGTCAGATAGAATTCCTCGATCTCACGGGGATAGAGATTTTCTCCGCCGCGGATAATCATATCCTTGAGACGGCCCGTAACCTTGTAGTATCCGTCAGACGTTCTCATACAGATATCACCGGAATGAAGCCATCCGTCGGCATCGATTGCCTGCGCTGTTGCCTCGGGCATTTTATAATAACCTTTCATGATATTGAATCCGCGGGCAACAAACTCTCCGCTCTGACCATCGGGGAGCTCGTCCCCTGTCTCGGGATCAATTATCTTGCATTCAACTCCGGGGAAAGCACTGCCCACCGTCTCTACACGGTGGTCAAGATCCTCGTTTACCTCTCCCATGGTACAGCCGGGAGATGCCTCTGTCTGACCGTACACGGAGATGATCTCACGCATATTCATTTCCACCGATGCGCGGCGCATCAGGTCGGCAGGGCAATTTGCACCCGCCATGATGCCGGTCCTCATATACGAAAAATCGGTTTTTGCAAAATCAGGATGGCCAAACATGGCAATAAACATTGTGGGTACACCGTTGAAGCAGGTTATACGCTCGTCGTTTACACAGGCAAGGGAGGACTTGGGCGAAAAATACGGAATCGGGCAAAGAGTTCCACCGTGTGTCATCATTGAAGTCATGGACAGCACCATTCCAAAGCAGTGAAACATGGGCACCTGAATCATCATTCTGTCAGCGGTGGAGAGATCCATTCTGTCACCGATGGTCTTGCCGTTGTTTACGATATTTCGGTGAGTGAGCATTACACCCTTGGGAAATCCCGTTGTTCCCGACGTGTATTGCATATTACACACGTCATCCGGTTTTACGAGACAAGCGCGTCTGCGCACCTCCTCACGGGGAACAAGAGATGACCGAGAAAGCATCTGTTCCCATGTGAGACATCCCCCCATCTCAAATCCAACCGTCACCACGTTGCGCAGGAATGGCAGATTTTTGGAATAAAGGGGAGTTCCCGGCTCAAGGTCATTGAGCTCCGGGCAAAGCTCACGGATAATATTTTTGTAGTTGATATCCTTGCAATACTCGATCATCACCAGGGTGTGAGTATCGGATTGCTTGAGCAGATATTCGATCTCGTGGATCTTGTATGCAGTGTTTACGGTGACCAAAACGGCGCCGATCTTTGTGGTTGCCCAAAACGTCACAAACCACTGGGGAACGTTGGTTGCCCAGATTGCAACGTGGTCTCCGGCTTTTACACCCAAAGAGATCAGAGCGGCAGCGCACTCGTCAACGTCACGGCGGAACTGCTCATAGGTTCTGGTATAATCCAGTGTGGGATATTTGAAGGCATATTGGTCGGGATAAGTCTCTGCCATGGTATCAAGCACATCGGAAAAGGTGGCTTCTATTACATCGTACTTTTTCCACACAAAGGTGCCTGTTTTTGAACGATTGTAATATGCGTGATCAAAGGATTTTTTCTCTCTGTTCAGTGCAGAGATATAGTTTGCAAAATGGGTGAGAACAATATCCGCATCCCATATCTCCTCGTTCCAGGCAGCGCAGATAAATCCTTCATAATTCAAAGAAGAAAGAGCGTTGAGCAGCTTTTCAACGTCCAGATCGCCCTCTCCGATAAGAACGGTTTTTCCGTCCTTCATATCTCCCAGCCGCACGTACTTGATGTACGCACCCAGATTTTTGATGGTGGTCTCGGCGGTTTCCCCTGCGGCAAAATACGTTCCTCTCACGTTCCATGAGGCGCCGATGGCAGAGGAGGCAAAATGATTGATGATGTCAACCACTTTTTCTGTGTTTGAAAGACAACCAACCGTTTCAAACAAGATTTTGACATCACATTTTTCGGCATGGGATATGGCAGAAGAGAGCTTTTTGTCCAGCAATTCAAAGGAAACGTTTTCTTCCGCACGAACAATAACGCTTTCGATGCCGGACACCGCCGCCATCTCCACGTATTTTTCTGCCAGCTGGGCAGTGGTCTCATCGCTTTCCACAGGAGCAGGCATGCGAAGTGCAGAGACGGCAATGTTTCTGTTGACCAGCTTCCTTTTTGCGTCGGCGATACGGTCACGTCTCAATATACTGTCGTGATGCAGTTGTCTCTCCTTGACGGCATCATAGATCTCAAATCCATCAAAGCCGTATTGATACACATAGCGGCATATATCAAGAAAGGATGATCGGCTCACATTTTTGGTGGAAAAAACGATTTTCATGTTATTCCTCCTCAAACACGATCTTGTTCAATGCGTTGATATACGCTCTGATGCTTGCCGCAATGATATCTGTAGAAGTACCGTTTCCGGAATAAAGCTTTCCGTTGTTGCGGAGTCTCACAAGTGCAGAGCCCAGCGCTTCCTTTCCCTCTGTGACGGACTGAACCTGAAAATCATCCAGCTCATAGTGATGTCCGATGCACTGCTCAATTGCACGAAAAGCAGAATCGATGGGGCCGTCACCGTCACTGACGCCGCAGATCATTTCATCGTTTCGCTTCAAAATAACCTGTGACATAGAGCCGGAAACGTTGCTGCTGGTGGTGGTGTAGGTTTCAAAATGATACGTGGAGGGCGCCTGCATGGCAGAGCTTGCGATCAGCGCTTCAAATTCCTTGAATCCCACAGCGCCTTTCTTTTCGCACACCTGCTTGAGTGCCTTGAACACGTTGCCCACGTCGGAATCCGAAAGTTCATAGCCCAGCACCGAAGCCGCCTGTGACACTTGTGCCATTGTGGAATCGGAATCGAGAAGAATCTTTTTCTTTTCGCTGATCTCATTTTCGATCTCATAGGAATCATGACCGATTTTTGCAGTCATATCATCAATACTTGCATGGATCTTTGTGGTATTCAATCCGATCTCGGCACCGATCTGCGCCCCGCAAGCAGCCACAGCGTCAGAAAACTCTCCTGTACGGAGAACGTCTTTTCCTGCCATGCCGCACTTCACGCCGTCGGCACCGCACTTGATGGCAGAAAAAGCGGAAGCGGCTGCCATGCCGATGCGGTCGGACACCTGAACATAAACGGGGACGTTCACAGCGGTTTTCAGCTTTGCTACCAGTGCGGCAATATCATCGGGGGTAGAAACGCCTGCGTCATCGCAAAGGGTGATCATCGTACAGCCGTTTGATTCTGCTTCTTTTGCTGCAGAAACAAGAAAATCCTCATCAGCTCTTGTGGCATCAAGCGCAGAGAACTCAACGTCATTGCAAACAGCTCTTGCGGCTTTGACGCATTGGGCGATGGTTTCCAGCATCTTGGCCTGCTTGACGTGATACGTATATTCCATCTGGATCGTGGATACGGGCAGCTCCACCTGAAGCCGGGGCTTCTTTGCACACTTGATGCATTCCCAAGCAGCGTCAATATTATCTATTCCAACAGGAATTGCAAGTGCTGCATTTTGCACGTTTTGGGCAATGGTTTTGTAAATAATCGTGTCCTCGCGAACAGATTTTACCGCAGGAAGCTCAATGGCATCCACTCCGATCCTGTCAGCACAGGTGGCAATAGCGGATTTTTCACGGAACAGCAAGGTGACCTCTCGCTGGCCGGAAAGCTTTTTGAGCGTAATGTCAGTAACGTTGATTCTTTTCATTTCAAATACTCCCCAAAATATAAATAATGCTGATTATAACAACAAAAAAACGCTCCCGTCTCCTTGTTGAATCAAAGAGACGAAAACGTAAATCCTCTGCGTTTCCGCGGTACCACTCTTCTTCATCCCGTATGGGACGCACTCAGATGCCAATACATCTCAACTCTTCACGGGAGTTCCCGTCTGTCACTACTCGGTTTTTCATGTCAGCCGCTCCGCGGTGAGTTCAGCAAAATCCTATCAGTGCCTCGCAGCAACCGGCACCTCTCTGCAGAAAAGTCTGATGCTTACTACTCCGCTTCCTCGCGTTTATGCTGGAGAGTATATCACAAATTATTTTGTTTGTCAATACCCTTTTTTTCAAAAAAAGCCGATACGGAAATCGATCCATATCGGCTTTTTGATGTTTTTTAATTCTTACAGTTTGTCTACGTCGGCTTTGGTAACGATCTTGAATCCCGCATTTGCAAGTGCGGTTTCTGCCGCAGTGTTGTCCTCAACACGGATCACAACGTATGCATGCTTTTCGGTGCGTGCCATAAAAGCATAGAGATATTCCATATTGATACCGTTCTCGTCAAGCACTCTCAGTGCCTCAGAGAGCTTTCCGGGCTTATCACTGATTTTTACGCCCACAACCTCGGTGATCCTGATGAGATATCCTGCCTCCGCAAGTATCCTCTCGGCAGTCTCCTCGTCATTGACGATGAGACGCAAAATGCCAAAATCCTGCGTTTCCGCAACAGAAAGCGCTCTGAGGTTGATGTTGTGTGCAGAAAGTGCATCGGTGATAGATACGAGAGATCCCTGTTTGTTTTCTACAAATACTGTCAGTTGCTTGATAGCCATAAAAAATATCTCCCTTCTGAAGTTATATAAGTTTTCTCTTGTCGATAACGCGAACTGCCTTGCCCTCGCTTCTTGCGATTGCCTTGGGTGCAACAAGATGTACCGCAGGGTTGATGCCCAGCATGGCTTTCATTGCGTTTGCAAGAGATTTTTCCATGGCGATGATCTCGCCCACCTTGTCGTTGAACTTCTCGGGTGTCATCTCAACGTTTACTTCAAAGGTATCATTGTTGTTCACACGGTCAACAACGATCTGATAGTTGGGCTGATATCCCTCGTTGAGAAGAACGGTCTCTATCTGGCTGGGGAACACGTTTACACCGCGGATAATGAGCATATCATCGGTTCTGCCCATGGGTTTTGCCATTTTGATAAGAGTACGTCCGCAGGAGCATTTCTTGCGGGAAAGAACACAGATATCACGGGTACGGTAACGGAGAAGCGGGAACGCCTCTTTGTCAAGAGAAGTGAAAACAAGCTCGCCCTTGCTTCCCTCCGGGAGAACCTCTCCCGTATCGGGATCGATGATCTCTGCATAGAAGTGGTCCTCATTTATGTGCATGCCTGTCTGCTCACTGCATTCAAAAGCAACGCCGGGACCGGTCGTCTCGGTCAGTCCGTAAATATCGTACGCTTTTATGCCAAGTACTTCCTCAATACCGCGGCGCATCTCCTCTGTCCAGGGCTCTGCACCAAAAATACCCGCTTTCAGCGGTATCTGATCCGGGGTGTATCCTTGCTCCTTGAGAGTCTCTCCGATATACGCCGCATAGGAAGGAGTACAGCAGAGAATGGTTGCGCTGAGATCTGTCATAAACTGGATCTGACGCTCGGTATTTCCCGAGGACATGGGCAGAGTGAGACAGCCCACCTTGTGAGATCCGCCGTTGAGACCGGCACCGCCCGTAAACAGACCGTAGCCATATGCGACCTGGCAAACGTCCTCTTTTGTTCCGCCTGCAGCCACGATTGCACGGGCGCAGCAATCCTCCCAGAGGTCAACGTCATTTTGAGTATAAAAAGCCACAACACGGCGGCCTGTTGTTCCGGAGGTGGAATGGATTCGAACACAGTCCGAAAGAGGTTTTGCCAGCAGTCCGTAGGGATACGCGTCACGCAGATCCGCTTTTGTGAGAAACGGAAGCTTGTAAAGGTCATCTATGCCCTTGATATCCTCCGGCTTTACGCCTTTTTCGTCCATGAGGTTTTTGTAATAAGGTACGTTGTCATAAACGTACTTTACCTGCTTGACCAGCTTTTCGGACTGAAGCTTTTTCATCTCTTCAGCCGACATGGTCTCAATTTCTTTTTGGAAGTAGTTCTGTGCCATTTTGAAACACCCTTTCTTTGTTTGGTTTGGATCAATGTCAAACCGTAAATAATATCAAGTACTGCCCTGTGGAGTGTGAAAGGGCAAACAAAAACGCCCTTCGCATTCCAAAAAAAGAATACAGAGGACGAGAAAATCAAATCATAATCCCGTGGTACCACCTCAGTTTGCCGCCACCTCACGATAGCGACCTTTTCGGGTACAGCATACCCTTGTTCTGTGACGGGAACTCCCGTTGCATCCTACTAAAGATCTCTCTTATTCAGTGCACTGCTAACAGAAGGAATTCAGAAGGACGTCCACTTTGCCTCGCACCAACCGGCAACTCTCTCCAGATTCTTTCCAACCTAATAGTTTCTGATCATCGCATTTAGTGTTACAACGTATTTAGTTCTTTATCATACTAACACATTTCTTTGGAAATGTCAAGTCTGTTTTTTCAACTTTCAAAAAAGCTTTTTGCTGCACTTTTGCTGTTTTTGCCGTTCAAAAATACACAGCTTACCAAAATACTGAAAAGACGGTGCAAAACACCGTCTTTTTCATACCGCTTTATGCTGCAAGAGGCAAAATCTCATTGATTTCACACGCTTCATAGGAGTTGTTCAGCATATTTTCAATAAATATCCCGTAACCTCTCGTAGGGTCGTTGACCAAAACGTGTGTCACTGCTCCCACCAGCTTTCCGTCCTGAATAATGGGAGAGCCCGACATTCCCTGCACTATACCGCCTGTTTTTTCCAGCAGCGCAGGGTCTGTCACGCGGATCAAAAAGTTTTTTGTATCCCCCGACCCGTCGTATATACGCTCCAGCAGGATCTCATACTCTTTTACTCCCTCGCCCGAAAGCGTGGTCAGCACCGTTGCCCTTCCCTCGGTGACGGTTTTCTTTGACCCCACGGGTATTGGGTCAGGCAGATTTTTTGGCAGATAAACGTATCTGCCAAACACGCCCGCATCAGTGTTGGAAAACAACTCCCCCACCGCTTCTTTTCCAAATGCACCTCTCAGCTCACCCGGTTGATTTTTTTGGCTTTTTACCACGTCGGTGATGGCAACGTCAACTACCGCACCCCTTGACAAGGGAAAAAGTGCGCCTGTCTCCGACTCGCATATTCCGTGTCCCAAGCCGCCAAATTCCTTGGTGGCAGGAACGATATACGTTACCGTTCCTATCCCCGCTGTAGAATCACGCACCAGAACACCCATGCGGTACTCTCCTGTTTCCAGATCCTTTTTGGGCGTGACGGTGACGGACATTTCTTCCCCGTTTCGCAAAAAAGCAATGGAGATGGGTTTTCCGCCACTGCCTGCCACGGTGGATATCAGCTCCTCGGCATTTTTGAACTCACGTCCGCCCACTCGGATGATCACGTCTTTTTGTTTGAGCCCCGCATCCTTTGCGGGAAAAACCAGCCCCTGCTCGGTACTGACACCCGCAGTGCCCACCACCAGCGCACCTGATGCAAAAAATTTTACACCAAACGCCATTCCGCCGGGAATGAGACACAGCTCCGATTCTTTTGCCAACACCCCGACGGGAAGCACAACCGCCGCAACCACCGCAAGAACCGTGATCGCCGCAAGAATTGACTTGATTCCTTTTTTCATTTTTTGGTTTTCCGTTCCTTTTTGTTTTTCTGCCCGCAATGACGGTTTTTCCGTCCTGTATAATTTGTGCATTTGAAAAAATAATATGTAATCCAAATAGCATACCATTTTTTTTACAAAAACAAATTTTTTACCTTTTTTCAAAAAAACCCCCCGCCAAAAGAGCGGGGGATACTGCATCAAAGCTTGGATATGTAATTTTTTATTGCCTCAAAGGTATCATCGCTGATAACGTGCTCTATCCTGCAGGCATCCTCGGATGCAACCTCCTCGGATACACCCAAAGTGAGAAGCCATTTGGTAAGGATCGTATGTCTCTCGTATATTTTTTCGGCAGTGTCATTGCCCACGTCGGTGAGAGTAAGGCTGCCGTCCTCAAGCACAGACACGTATCCGCCGTCACGCAGCAATTTTACCGCACGAGAAACGCTGGGCTTTGAAAAACCCATATACTCCCCTATTTCCACAGCTCGCACGCTGCCCTGCTTTTTGGCAAGGATATATATGGTTTCAAGATACATTTCACCCGATTCCTGAAGCCGCATAACTTTCACTTCCTTTCTTTATTCTATTATATCATTTTTTATTCAAAAAATCAAGTGCGCCAAAAAAACCTTTTTTGGAATCAGTCACCGCTTCATCAGCTTTTTCATACGGGTTTTTCTGCTCTCTTTTTTTACGGAGCCGGCTATTGCTCCGGTCAAAACTCCGGCAAAAAGCCCCAACGGGCTCCAGATATTCACGTTTTCTCCGCTGCCGCAAAAAAACAGCACACATACCGCCACGGGTAACAAAAAGACCGCACCCGCCAGCACTCCCGCCAAAAAACCGTTTTTTTCATATCCTCTGCCGGCCGCAAATGCACCGCAAAAACCGCCGCCGCACACGCACAGCGCACCTGCGGCAGGCAAAACGCTTACAAAGCCGGGCATAGCGGACAGCGCAAGCGAAAGCAACAGGCAGAGGGCAACTGAAACAAATATACCCAGCAGCCCTCCGGCAAAAGCCGCTTTTTGAATTCCTGTCGGCTTGTTTTTTTGATTGTTTTTCTTGTTTTGCATATATATCCTATCCTTTCATTGGATATATATGCTTTTTTGAAGAAGATATTACAAAAATATCTCTTTCTTCAACTCCTCAAGTACACTGTTTATACCGTCAAAATTTGCAGAGTCGACATAAATTTTTTCCAGCTCCGAATGAAATTCCGCTGCCTCTCCCAGCCGATCTGCCGCCTCCGACAGAAGAAGCGGGATCAACTTTGAAACGGTTTTTTCACGCAGGCGCATGCTTTTTATACCCGCACCGAAAAAACCGTTGTACGAAATGCTTTTTTCCTCCGCTGCCTCAACAAAAGGTCTCACACCGCGAGTACTCACAAGAGTGCCCGTGTGAGGAAAAAACAGCGCTTCAACATCCGACGCATCGAGGGGACTCAATGCAACAACACACTCACTTCCTCGTTCATATGCCATGCGGGAGAGAGCCAGCAAAAATTCTTTTGCAAAAAAGTGACGGTCATCCGCAAAAAACACCCTCTCCACTCTGCCAAACACCGGAAGCGTCACCACGCCGTCTTTTGTAAAAGCAGAAGCAAATATCTTTTTTTGTGTTCCTTTTTTCTGTGCTGCTTTGTCAAGTATTCGTGAGCATCGGCTGTATATTTTTTCTGCATCCATCTCTTTTTTGCAGTCTGTCCGCACAGCGTTTTCCACGCTTCCCGCTGTAGCAAGAACCGCATACCCGCCGGAAAAGCAGGAGCTCTTTTTGTCCGAAATCGCAATTATTTTTTCTCTGCTGTTCATCAGCTTTTTTCTGTCAAGAAACCGTCCCATATCCACCGTCACGTCTCTCACCCCAACATACCTCGGCTCCAAAACGTGAGGCGCTGTGCCGTCAACTAACGCCACGGAAAGGTGTGGAAAGATCACTCCGTCAAGAGATCGGGTATCTGCGGAGCAAAATATTTTTTCTCCCTGCTGCCCTTGTGTCTCTCCGTATTCCCACAGCTTTTTCATCAAAGTGGATTTTCCGCAGCCGGACGAGCCCTTGATGATAAATACTCTGTCCATCTCCCGAAACAGACCGTCAAACAAATGACAAAAGCCCCCATAAGTGTTTGCACCGGCAAAATAATCCATAGATGTTGCTCCCCATGAAAAATTGTTTTTGTTTTATTTTATGCAAAATCGGGCTATGTGTTACATGCAAAAAATCACAACGTGTCGGTTATTCCGGTTTTTTTGATCCGCATTTTGCTTGAAATGTATTTTTATTGTGCTATAATTAAAGTGAAAATTATTTTGGAGGATTTTATGAAAAGATTTGTTTCTTTTTTGCTTGCACTGTTTCTGATGTGGGCAGTAATTCCCTTTGGCGTTCTGCAGACGTCAGCGGCTTCCGTTGCCGAGCTGAGGCAGGCAGCTGTTGATTATATGTTCAAAATGGCATCCGTAAAATGGACCGCTACTGCCAGCTTTACAACAGGGGGAAGAGGTTCGTATTCCTTTGTAAAAGGAAATACCTATTACGGTATCCCCTATTGCTGGGGCTGCGGAAAATGCAACTACAAGGTTTTGAACTACGAAAAATTTGTGTCCGCAATGTCTGCCAGCAACAACACCATTTCAAAATGCATAGGCAGAAACGACTGCTCATCATCGGTTTCTTCTTCTTGGGCAACCATTGACAAAAACGTCAAGGGAAACCTCAACACAAAATCCATGAGACCGTGGTATTCCTCCACCGACAGCATCATCAGCGTCGGAAATTATTCCTACGGATCCACCTGCAAAAATACCTGTACAAAAAACGGCAGCAAGGTCATCTATGCCGCCTATGACTGCTTGCAGGCAGGTGACGCCATTTTGAGAGACGGCCACGTAAAAATGGTGGTCAGCGTTGACAAAAAGAACAAAAAGATTACTGTTATTGAACAGACCGGAGCGGGATATACCTACAACCCCTCCACAAAAAAGACCACCGACCACTCCGGCTCGGTATCCAACAGCAAGCACAACTCCACTTGGGACGTTTTGGACGTTATGAGCTACAAGCTGGCTTTTGACAACGGGTATATTCCCATTACCTGCAAAGCCCTCTCAACAGGAACCGGCACCAATTACAGCGTTTCCTCCGTCTCCTCCTCCAACATAACAAACGCAGGGGCAAAGATCACGGCGGCTCTCAACGTTTCCGCATACAATGTTCAGCAATGGAGCTACTGCATCGGTACCTCCCAAAGCGACGTTTCAAAAGCAAACGCCAACACCGAGACCGTACGCGCCATAAACTACGGCGGATACAAGACCGCAAAGACAGAGAGCTTTTATATAACAAAATTCAAAGGCGCTGCCCTCAAGCCCAACACCACGTATTTTTACAAGGTTATTGTAAAAATCGAGGGAAAGAACTACACCTCGGGTATTTTCAAATTTACTACTGCAAACAGTCTTCCCTCAAGCACATCCGTCACCGTCGACAGCGGATACACGGACATTGCTGTGGGAGATCAGGTAAAGATCTCCTGGCAGGAGGCCAAGGGCGCACAAAAATACAATATTATTGTAAAAGACAGCAAAGGAAACACCGTACAGACAAAAAACAACGTGGCGGGGCTCACCGCTGTTCTTGACGGATTCAAATCAGCGGGAAGCTACACCCTGCAGATATTCTCCGTCAACACTGCAGGAACCACCCCGGGCGGAAGTGCAGTGATCACCGTTCATCCCGATGTTACCGTCACATTCTTTGATCCCATCAGCAACCAAAATATTGCAGTGATAAACGTTCCCTACGGTCACGATGCTGACGCGCCAAAAAATCCCCAGCAAAAGGGACACACCTTTTCAAAATGGGACAGAGAATTTTGCGACGTAACAGAGGATATAACCGTCAATGCGGTTTATGACGTCAACTCTTATACTATAAAATTCCGGACTCGCATTGACGGTGAAGAAAACTTTGTGAGTCAGCAGACCGTAAAATTTGGCGACACTGTGGTTCCTCCGGTTATTTCCGCCCCCATCGGATACGCATTTGTGGGTTGGGACAAGCCGCTGGACAATGTTCAATCCGACATGACAGTCACCGCGGTTTTCAAATGGGCAGACACCGAAAATGCGGCGCTTGTCACGGTGGATTCTACTCAAAGAAGCGCCACCGAGCATGGATATGACGTCACCGTCACTGTTTCCAACAAGGTAGAAAAAACCATTGACGGCAGAATCGTGGTGGTGCTGAAATCCAATGACGGCACCATGCTGACCAAAGCGGAATCCGCCGGTTTTACCATTCAGGCATCAAAAAAATACACCAACACCGTCACGGTGCTCTACAACGATCTTGCTCCCATTGTGGAGGTCTACGTTATCGGAGCATACGAGACGCTCGGTCAGCTGGCAAAGCCCGTTTCCACTGATATAGACAACACCACCATTACTACCGAGTGGTCGGAATGGATAGAATTTACCGGCGAGTGTCCCGTCACCTCCACCGACGAGCTGACGGTGGAGATCGAGGACACAGGAAAAGTATCCCAAGAAAAGAAATTTTTCAGATACCAGACAAAGATTACCTCAAAGCAAACCTCAATTGACGGTTATACCAGAGGCGACTATACACTTGTTGCCAACTCCACCGGATCCGTCAGCTATGCAGACAAATGGCGTTCGGGATTCAACACCTCCCACTCGCTCTACAAGCAGTACAACGTCACTCCAAAAACCGCTTATGAAACCACAACCCAAAAGCTGGTTATTGACTCCACCAAGCTTCAAGGATACATTTATTACCACTGGTGCAGAGGTGACAACGTAGGGGCCATCAACAGAAAAATTTCCAGTGACAAGACATCCACCTACGATACATTCCACGCATTTTACAGCACCACGCCGATACCGTTTACCGCATCGGCAAATGCATACAAATACAAAAACACATCAATCTGCAAGGACACATACTGGTGGATGCCCATGAGCGCTACCAACTCTGCCACCACAAAGGTCTACAAGCAGACATACACCCTCTATGACAAGGTATATGATTATTTCTCCCCTTACGGCAGCTGGACCCAATATGACTGCTCATCCGTGGAGCTTGCAGTCAAGCTGGCAATGCTTGGAGCAGAAAACGTGGAATACAAAACCGAACCGGGAGAAAAGATCTTCAGATACCGATACAGCTACAACATCGATTCAAAGTTTGACAACAGCCAAATAAAAGAACCTGATGCGCATTCCGACAGGATATATGATCTCGAGGGCACGGTCAGCAAGGAATTTGCAGGAAAAACCGCAACCGTCTGGGTCTACAAAAACAAAGAGGCATCCAATTCCAACACCGAGTACGTAGGCACTGCAGCCGTGTCTGCCGACGGAAAGATCAGCATCAAAAACGCTGTCCTGCGTGAAGCACCCACGGTGCAGACCGGTGATTTTACGGTTGCGTGTGTGGTTTCGGGTCAGGAAACCGCCATTGAGATCGGAAAAATTCTTTCGCCCCTCCCTCAATACACTGTCAAGTTTTACGATTTTGACAGAACCACCATTATATCCGAGCAGGTTGTAACTCATGGGCAAAACGCCGCTCTCCCCGACAAAAAAATGCTGAACGTTCCCAATGGAAGCAGGTTTACAAACTGGTCCGAATCCGTTGTCAATGTCCGCAGCGACATGAACGTTTTTCCTGAGAGTGAGACGGTGGAATGCGTTGTTGCGTACGTCAACTGGGAAACTCAGCAGGTTGAGCTCATGATTTATTCCTACGGTTCAAAGCTGCTGCCCAACGGAATTGCTCAAGGCAAGGAAGGATACGTCACCGAATGGGTTGTTCAGGACGGAGACGGATATCTCACCATTGACGAGTTCAACTCTGCCGGCAAAACGGTGACGGGACATATGGCGGTGGTCACCAGAAGCACTCCCATCAAGTATCAGGTGGGGTTTGTAAATATCCCACTTGACGCACCTGTTCCCGAGACCGACGTTCTGGACTTTATACAGTCCTGTGAGGTGGCAGACCAATACGAGGCAGAGCATGGCTCTTATATTGACTTTTCAAAGGTTGAGGGCATGGAGGATACAGACAATTATACTTTCCACGGGTGGATAAACGCTTACACCGGAAAACCGCTTGACTCTACCGTGGCAAGCGAGGATCTGTTGCTCTATCCCGACATCAGCTTTGCAGAAGCGACCGAAAACCCTGTTGCAGACGTTGCTACAGGAACGTATACACAAAATCAGATCCTTTCTCTCTCCTGCGATACCGAGGATGCGGTCATCCGCTATACTCTTGACGGAAGCGATCCAAAAACGTCAGACACCGCTTTGATCTATAGCTCCCCCATTGAGCTGACAAGCTCCTGCATACTGCGTATGTACGCCTCATCCCAAGGCAGAGACGACAGCGAAGAGGTGGCGGAATATTATGCCATCAACACCGCAGACAATCCCGTTTACTGTCTGGTTTATATTTCCGTTACGGAAAATGACGACAGCGAAAAACCCACTGTTTTGCTGATCGAAAACGGCAAAAAGATCTCAATCGATCAGATTCCTCAAGTGGAGGGCCACGATTTTGAGGATCTGTATCTTGATCCTGAGCTCTGCCTCGGATTTGACATAGACTCAGCCGTTACGTCCGACCTCTTCCTTTATGCAAGCTACACAGCACACATTCACACCGTCGTTTTTACAGACCATGACGGAAAAATACTCAGCGTTGTTGGAGTAGAGCACGGCCTCTCTGCTCCCCAACCAAAAAATCCCACCAGAGACGACTACGTATTTGTGGGATGGGACGGCGACGTTGAGCATATCACCGGACCCGTTACCTTTGCCGCAGTATACGTACACAAATCCGAATACATCCCTGATGTAATCAAGGGTGACGTCAACGGAAACAACACCATTGACACCCCCGACTATATTATGGCAAAAAGAGCCGTTCTGGGCACATACAGTCCCACTGAAGAGCAGGTGGTTGCTGCAGATCTCAACGACAACGGCGTCATTGACACCTCTGACTACGCAAAGATCAAACGCCATGTTTTGGGTTCTTATGTCATCGGATAAACAAAAAACACAAACAAAAAAGTCCGTTTGAAAAAACGGACTTTTTTATTGAAAAATCTGGTTTCAGAAATTCTGCCGGTGTGCCTCTCTGATGATGGCAAGCTGTTGACGAACCTGGTTGAGCTTGATATCGTGCTCTCTGCCTGTCTCCAAAAGCTGATAAACCTGATCATAGTATGTCTGAACAGCAGCAATAAACGGTGCCTGAGGGTCTCCCTCCCAAGATTTCTCATACCAAGTGAGCTGCTCGGAGCAGTACGCCGGAAATTTTTCCTCTCCCATAGTGAGCGGCTCAGTAATGAGCTTTTGCTCAGGCGCCTCTTCTTCTTTAAAAAATTTCCAGTCAATGTGCGCCATGCTTCCCTTGAGAGTGCCTCTGGTTCCCTCCACCTTGTAGGTATAAGAGGGGTAGGCGTCACAAGAGGAAATATCAAGATCGATGATAGGTCTGTCAGGAGCTTTGAGCACCAGCTTTACGTAGTCCTCTGCATCTCCAAAGGTGTTGCATCTGTCCATGTGGCAGAACACCTGAGGCATCCCGTCGTAATAATCCAAAAGATTGAGCGCCTGATCCAGAGGATGAGGGCCTGTATTGGCAAGATTTCCGCCGTTTTTTGACAGGCAGCACTGCCAGTCCCAGCGTCTTGCATATCCGTTGAACTGAATACCGATATGTACGATCCTGCCCAGCTCACCCGAGGCAATGACTTCTTTTACTTTTTCAAAATAATGGGCAAACCTGCTCTGCTGAAACACCAGCAGATGGCATCCCTTTTCCTGTGCAAGAGATACAAGAATGTCGCATTCCTCAACAGTGGGAACAAAAGGTTTTTCACAAAGAACGTT
This sequence comes from Eubacteriales bacterium, assembly GCA_045538555.1. GTDB lineage: Bacteria > Bacillota > Clostridia > Oscillospirales > CAG-382 > Coliplasma. The sequence goes on along the minus strand of JAZSRP010000038.1, from coordinate 15,545 downwards.
GAATCCGTGGGTCAACAGGTCCTTTGTGACAGAAAAGTGAAGATCGCTTGGAGTGGAATTGACCACAAAGTCAATATCATCACGGGTCAGCAGTGATCTATAATCCTCATACACGTCGCATCCGTATTCCTCTGCTGCGCGCTGACGGCGGATGGGCATGGTGTCAACAACGGCAACAACTCTAAACCGCTCCGTATCCTTTTTCAGGTGGAGACCGTGAATATCTCTACCGCTTCTGCCCTGACCAATGATGGCAATGTTGTATTGTTTCATCGCAAAAAACCTCCTGTGCTTTCTTGGTTACATTATACCTAATTTTGAACAAAAGTAAATACTATCCCACAATTTTCAGCAGCTTTTTTTCCTTCAGATCCTCCCATGCCGCAAAAACAGAACCGCGATCCTGCATTCTCACAAAAAATTCAACACCGCCCTGACGCAAAACAAACTGCTCTTTTTCAAACAATTTTTTGTTTTCTGCTCCCAAAACATCGCAAAAAAATCCTTTTGCTTCCGATACAAAAAAATGGGAAAACGGACATTTGAGCCCAAATTTCTTTTCCCACACCTGAGTCAGCTTTTGGGGCATGGGAGGGTTTTGTCCGTCAAAAACGCTGACTGTCAGCAGGATGGACAGATATTTTTCGTCCTCATAGGTGTTTTCCCACTCCATGCTCACGCCAAAAGGCCGAAAACCCTCAGATCGTTTGTTTTTTTCTGCAAGCGGAACCAGCTCCTTTTGGGCAAGGAGAGTGAGATTTTGAACCGTGCGTCCATAAAAAGGAGCTGCGTTTCGCATCAGCGGATGACGATCGGATCCTTTTATTTCGGGATAATGCAGATTAAGACGCACCAGCTCTTTTTCGTCCTTTGACAAGAGCGTACGTTGAACGGTGCCAGATGTGACAGTCAGCTTTTTTCGGGTCTTTATCAGCACAAAAACATCACCTCAAAAAACTATACGCCGTTTTTTGCCGATACAGTACAGTTTTTCAGAGCAGACAGCTCAAATCCCGCAAAAAACAGATTTGAAAAAAATACCGCAAAGCTGTGAGACATTCCCGAGTCAAACAAAAGAAACGGCAGCGACGCAAAAATTCCCATCACAGTTCCTCTGAAAAGAGACGCTCTGCTCCCCTTTCCAAACATTCCGCACACCCATGCTGACGATAGGCAAAGAACTGCGGATGCCAAAAGCTCCTTTGGCGCACCCCCTGCTCTCAAAACCTCTTTTCCGTCAAAAAAATGAGTGCTGACTACAAATATTCCTATAAACAGGCAAAGGAAAAATGCAGGGATTGCAGAAATAAAAAACATCTTATTCTTGAAAAATATCCACCAGAACACAGCGCAAACAGCCAGCACAAAAAACGCACTTCCCATGCCTGACAGCTCCTCTGTCTGAAAAAACAACACTCCGCAGCGCAGAAAAAAAGAAACCGCACACACAGGAAAAAGTATTGCTTTTGCAACAAAGGATGCAAAAAGCTTTTTTGCAAAAGGAATCAACATCAACGCAAAAATCGGTATCACCCACAGGCATTCGGTATTTAGACGGGATACCGTAAGCATCAGCGACAGCGCAGAAAAAGCGCAAAACAACATTTTTTTGACTCCTTTTTTACATAATTTCTTTTCTTCCCAGAGTTTTTTTCGGATCTGCGTATACAAAATCCTCCATACCCGCACTGTCAAAGGGCGCAAGCGGAAAAAGATAGGGCATTCCAAAGCTCGATTTGCAGCAAAGCATTGATATAAAAAAGCAAACCGAAAGCGCAAGCCCCCACACGCCCAAAAAACGGCAGAGGCAGAGACAGCCAAATCTGCACAAAACAATAAAATACATAAAGGCGGGTGTGATAAAAGCGCTGACCGCCGACAGAGCCACCGTGATAACAGACACCGAGCTGACAAATCCCGCCTGCACCGCCGCATCACCCAAAATGATTGAGCCCACAATCCCCACCGCGTCTCCGACTGTTTTGGGCATTCTCACCCCCACCTCCCGCAAAATTTCAAAAAGGATCAGCACAGACAGCATTTCCACAAACATCGACAGCGGAATATCCTGCCTTGCGTTGTGTATAATACGTGCAAATTCCTGAGGAAGATATTCTGCCAGCGCCACCAGAATTCCGGGAGCAAAAACCGCTGCCAAAAAGCACAGCAGACGCAGGCTGCGTATAAAGGTTGCATACAAAGGATGATGAAAATAATCCTCTGCAGACTGTATCCCCTCTGCAAAAACATAGGGCGCTGTCAGCACAAACGGACTGCCGTCAACTATTATTGCCACCCTGCCCGACATCAGCTTTGAGGCGGCTTTATCAATTTTTTCCGTGCTTCCCAGAGCGGGTATCAGCCAATGGCTTTTCCCCGACAAAAGCATTGCCACGTTTTGGCTGTCCACTACGGACACAGCGATGAGAGAGGACAGTTTTTTTTGCAGCTCACACACCAGCTCATTTGGCGCACGCCCCTCAATATAGCACAGTATGACCTTTGTTTTTGACACCTCTCCGACCTCATATTTTTCAAGCTTGAGCTTTGACGTGCGGATATACTGCCGCAGTGCGGTCATGTTTTTTTCCGCATCCTCCGAAAAAGCCCCCTTTGGCCCTTTTACGGTCACGTCGCTTGAGGCCTCCGTTATGCTCCTGCCCACGGTTATCTGCGCATTGACAAGACAGCCAAAAGATCCGTTTTTGTTTGTTATCAACACCAAAACGTTTCCGGTCACCGCCAAATCGGGCAAAAAATTCTCCGGTGTGATGATTTTTAAGCTCGAAACGGAAATCAATGAATCAAACTCTCCGCAAAAATCCGACATTCGGCTGCTGTCGAGGATGGGTTTGATCAGTGACTCGGATATATATTTTCTGTCCGTAACGCCTTTTAAGAAAAACAGCTCCGCACAAAAATCGTTGCCTTTTATTTCCCGTTTTACAAAATCCTCGCATCGGTTCAGCTCATTTTCAACATTTTTTGCCGCTTGCAAAAAATCCATTCTGCTCACGCTCCCACACAAATATGTATAACTTATCTTTTCTGTTTTCATAAAAACTTATCCTCCCAAAAGGAAGAAAAACGTATTGACATAATACTTTGTTTTTAGTAAAATACCTGTATATTGCAAAAAACGGTATTTTGAGGAGGAAACGTCATGGCTCGCGGAAAAAAAGGACAGGGCGGCAGAAATATTCTGGCTGCGATTCTGTGCATTCCTTTGGCTTTTATTATTTATTATGCTATCTCATTTTCCTCCGAGTCCATATCTTTGGGCAATATACGGCAGGTATCTGTGGATACACCCAACGGCACCTCATATACCTATGACAGCGTCGAGGACGTGGACTTTTTTGTCTCCATGCTGCAAAACTCAAAGCATATCAGCTCTGCAATCAGAGACGTTTCGGGGGAACATCCGGTTTACATAATTTTTGATAGAGGCGACAAAAACCTTCAGTACAAATTTTACCCCACCCTCAACGTTTCCGGATGCCTTTTGTCCGATCCCAGTGGCAAGCTGATGCTTCTTGACCCCGCAGACGCGGGAAAACTGCTGCTCAAGGATCAGTTTTCTTATCTCTACAACGCCTGCGCGCTTCCCGATCTTTTTGTGGTTTCCGGCGAGCACAAAGAAGCTGTGGTCCCCGCTGAATACGATTGGAAATACAAAAAATCCGACGACAGATACTATGATTACCTTTTGCCCGCCGACACGGTAGGCAAGGAGCTGTACAGTATATTCAAGGGTTTTGAAAACACGCTGGAGTTCTCGATAGAGCCCGACGAGCTGACGGACATTACATACGTTACTCAGTCGGGGGTTCCCCTCTCGGTCAGCAGCATCTCATCCTTTGATTTTTCTGCAGATACTGTGATCAATGTCAGCTTTGTTGCAAAATGGAACAACACCAACAGCTCGCCTTATTACGGCACAGCCCGATACAGCTTTGACCTTTTGTATGACATTCCGGCAACCATCGCTCTTGACAAAACCGAGGTCACACAGGGAGAATTTTTGACGATCACCGCTTCTCACCTCAACAAAAACGAGACGGTCACCCTTGATACCATGCTGAAAACCACAGATCTTTCTTTTGAGATGACAGGTGAGGACACCGGCGTGGCTCTGCTTCCTATTGACGTATCCAACGCTCCCGGTGCATATACCCTCTCCCTTGTATCCGGAAATTCCACTGTGACGGAAACCATCACCGTTTTGGCAAGAGAATCCTCTTGGACGCCCATTCCCGTCACTACCGACGAGTACTATGCCCATCTCAGTCCCGAAAAGATCGCACTTTTTGAACAGGCGTTGGCAGATGCCACAAAACAACGGGACGGCGAGAGATATTTTGAGTTTTCTGACGGACTCCGTTCTCCCGTTGGCGACAAAGAGGTCATTCATTCCTTTGGGGCAACCGTCAATTTTGCCAACTCCGCCATCACGGGTGATTCCGGAAACAGAATCGTCACCGAAAAGGTCTATTCCCTGTCGGAAAGCACATCCGTGCGATCCGCTCAGGCAGGAAAAGTCGTATTTTGCAGCAAGCTGGACACTACCGGCGGTACCATCATCATCTATCACGGATACGGCATTTACTCCTGTTATTTCCATCTGGCAGAACCCACCATTGCCTTTGGAACCACCGTCACTGACGGTGAAATCATCGGAACTGCGGGAAGCACCGGGTTTACATCCGGAAAAACAGTGCTGGGATACATGGTCTGCATTGACGGTATTCCCATTGATCCCGATCTTGTCTGATTATTTTTAAAACAAAAAAAGCTGTGCTTTAAGGATCGTACTCTAAAGGACAGTAAAAGAGCTGTGTAGAAAATTTCTACACAGCTCTTGATTTTTTTGTCTCATACCGTAACAAGCAGGGAAAATGTACGGCACATTTTCCACTTGTTAGGAGAACCTAAAACCCTTAACCCCGCTCCCAACTAATTGCAACCTGTGCTACAACAAGTTGAGCGATAAAAACGGTCTTAAAACTTTCCTTAAGAGTACAACCCGTACGGCACTGCTTTTTGCTTTTTTATTCTATTGTTCAGTCTTCAACCTTTTCAAGTATCCACAAGATGCTGTGATACTCAAGAGTTGTGGGTGCGTGGAGACCAAAGTTCATCAACTGGTCGCCCCTATACAAGTTGCCGCTGAATTTTTCACGGTAAACCGCATTCGGCTCCAGACCTCTCAGGGCAATGCGCTCGTTGTTTCCGTAGAGACGCACGTGAGTCAGCACGTAGCCCGCAATACACGTTTTTTTGTCCTGAGACACGGTGCACCATGCAGCGCACTGCTCTTTGTGGGGATCGCGCAGGCGGTGAAATTCGCCGGTGGCAAGAACATAGCCGTAATCCTTGAAAAGCTGTGCTGTGGTCCGAACTTTTTCTTTTTCTTCATCAGACAGAGCCGTTGGGTCAAGCTCATAGCCAAAGCTGCCTGTCAACGCTACGGTAAAACGTGTGTCAAAAGGTGTGACGTGCTCAGTCTGATGGTTTGGAGACGCTGAGACGTGGGCACTCATTGCAGACATAGGATACACCATAGAAGTGCCATGCTGGATCCTGAGACGCTCGATGGCATCGGAGTTATCGCTGGTCCACACCTGAGGCATATAATAAAGCATTCCTGCATCAAAACGTCCGCCGCCGCCCGAACAGGACTCAAACAGCACGTCGGGAAAATCGGTCACAAGACGTTCCAGCAGTTCATACAAGCCGAGATAATATCTATGACCCAACTCTCGCTGACGGTCGGGAGGAAGAACAGGGCTGCCCACCTCACTCATGTTGCGGTTGAAATCCCATTTTACGTATGAAACGCCGCCGTTTCTCAGCACTTTGGCCACAGAATCATACAAATAATCACGAACTTCTCTGCGGGTGAGATCAAGAATGAGCTGATATCTGCCCTCTGATCTGGGACGGCCCGCAATATGTATGCACCAATCGGGGTGCTTTTTGTAAAGCTCACTCTCGGGAGAAATCATTTCCGGCTCAAACCAGATCCCCAGCTTGACGCCTTTTTTTGCGATATGGTCAGATATGCCTTTGATTCCGCAGGGGAGCTTTTCTTTGTTTTCAAACCAGTCGCCAAGGGCTCTGTGGTCATCAAAACGGTTTCCGAACCAGCCGTCGTCAATAACCAAAAGCTCGATTCCCAGATCTCCACAGCAATCGCCGATGGTTTTGAGCCGTTCTGCATCAAAGCTGAAATAACACGCCTCCCAGCTATTCAGAAGCACGGGTCTGCGTTGGTCACGAAACTTTCCTCTGCAGAGACGGGTACGGAACAAGCGTGCAAAATTTTGGCTCATCTGATCCAACCCGCAGGAGGAATATGTGAGAACGCACTCCGGAGTGTAAAAATCCTCATTCGGCTCAAGCTTCCATCTAAATTCCTCAGGATTGAGCCCCATCATAGCACGGGCGGTATCAAACTGGTTTGCGGCAATCTCGCAACAGAAGGATCCGGAATAAACAAAAACCATTCCGTATGCGTCGCCCGATACCTCATCGGCGGTTGGAGAAACCATTACTGCAAACGGATTGTGCACGTGTGAAGAAGCGCCGCGGCGAGAGGACATAATAAATCTTCCGTGAGTGAGCGGTGCACGCTCCAGATGACGCTCGCGGCAATGAGTGCCGAAATTTGAGATGACCTCATAGTTGATGTGGTCAAAATCCACGCTCATACTCATTGCTCTGTCAATATACAGGGCGCCATTCCCCTCGTTGATGATCCGTACATATCTGGTGATGACGTCATACTCCTCCATCACACAATAGTACAACTCCACCTTTACTCTACTGACAGAATCAGTCAGAGTGATCACAAGAGTTTCACATTCCGTATCCTGCTCGGTATAAACGGCAGGAAGTCCGGGAATTGGGGGCTTGCCCGCAAAAACACGGTGATCTGTCACACGGGCATCAACAATGACCGAACCGTCGGTGTTGGTGATCTCAAGCGCAGGCGTACGCATATCTGCCCTGCCAAAGCAAGGATACTCCAACAAAACGTCGTCAAGAATAAATCCGTCACAATTTTCCATACGGGGGGAGAATGCGGCTCTTCCCTGCTCACGGAACATATAAGAGCAGTCGCCAAAAGTCTTTTTTCCCCAGAAAAGATGAAGCAAAAAGCCATCTTTTTCCTGCATAATATAGGAAAAACTCTTTGTATGCAGTGAATAAATCCCTGTACCGGAATCATATACAACAGCCATTGTTTACCTCCCGAAAATGTTTTTTTAACCCAAAGCGGGGATAATTGCGGTGGCAACCGAAAAATACACCAGCAACGACAATGCGTCAACAATGGTGGTGATAAAAGGACTTGCCATAACCGCAGGGTCAAATCCCATTATTTTTGTAAGAATAGGCAGAGAGCATCCCACCAGCTTTGAAACCACCACGGTCACCGCAAGTGTAATACACACCGTCAATGCCACCATGGAATCTGCTCCGTCAAGCAGCACTGCTTTTACGTACCCCACCGCCGCAAGAGATACTCCGCACAGGAATGACACCCGCAGCTCTTTCCACAACACCTTAAAAACGTCTCTCGGCTCCACCTCACCCAGCGACAAAGCGCGGATAATGGTAACCGATGACTGGCCGCCTGCATTTCCTGCAGTACCCATCAGCATGGGAATAAAAGAGGTGAGGATCACCACTGCACCCAGTGCAACCTCATATTTTGAGATGATGGCGCCCGTAAAAGTGGCAGAAAGCATCAGCAAAACAAGCCATGGGATACGTGACCACCATGTCTCAAAAACTCCCGTCTTGAAATAGGGCTTGTCCGTGGACACAATCGCCGCCATTTTTTCGATATCCTCAGTTGCCTCTTGGCTCATGACGTCCATGGCGTCGTCAACGGTGACAATTCCAACCAGCCGCTGATCCTTGTCCACAACAGGGATTGCCAAAAAGTTGTATTTGCTCATTTTTTGAGCAACCTCCTCCTTGTCATCATCGGTATAAACCGAGATAACGGAGGTGTTCATGATCTCTGATATAAGCGTGTCGGTATCCGAAAGCATCAGATCCATTCCCGTCACCACGCCAACCAGCTTTTTGTTTGAATCGGTGACATAGCAGGTATAAATGGTTTCTTTTTCCGTGCCGACACGGCGTATACGGGCAAAAGCATCCGCAACGCTCATGTTTCGGTCAAGGCGCACGTACTCAACAGTCATTATACTGCCTGCACTGTCCTTGGGATAATTGAGGATAAGATTGATCTGCTCACGGGTGTCACGGTCACTGTTGGCAAGGATCCTCTTGACAACGTTGGCGGGCATCTCTTCGATCATATCAACCGTATCGTCAATATACAGACCGTCAAGCACGGTCTTGAGCTCAGAGTCGCTCAGCTTTTTGATGAGCTCCTCCTGAATGTCCGGCGACATCTCAGAAAATGATTCGGCTGCAAGGTCCTTTGACAAAAGCCGAAAAATCACGGCTCTGTCGCTTTCCTCCAGCTCCTCACACAGCATCGCAATATCCTGCGGCTCGATCTCCGACAAACAACTGCGAAGCTCCTGATAATTTTTTGCTTCCAGCAAACCGGACAAAGTTTCAAAAAGTGTTTTTTCTTCCATAACCGTCTCCTTTTTTTGAATGAAAAAGAAGCACGGCAAAAGCCCAAGCTATATATCATGCGGTTGCGGAGGGCAAAACAAAAAGGATCGCAACCGCATATGTACTTTTCGGCTTTATGCCGCTACTTCGGCCCGGTTCCATTCGTTTCACCTCTCCTTGTAAAAAAATTCTTAATATATACATTTATAATAACCCCGTATCGACTTTTTGTCAACGGAATATTGTTTTTTGGGTTGATTTTTTTGCAGGGTGTGATATACTTTTTATGATCTCACAAGAGGAGACTTGACATGTTTCATTTTGGAAATTCATGGGATCCGCTGATGGCTCCCGAATTTGAAAAAGAGTATTATCAAAACCTTCGCAGATTTCTTGTATCCGAATACAAAAATCCCGATTTTTTGGTTTTTCCGCCCATGGATGATATTTTCAATGCTTTTTGCTATACTTCCTACGAGAGCGTCAGAGCAGTCATAATCGGTCAGGATCCCTACCACGGTCCAAATCAAGCCCACGGACTCTGCTTTTCGGTAAAAAAGGGGGTGGACGTGCCTCCGTCTCTGAAAAATATCTACAAGGAGCTCCATGACGAGATCGGGTTTGAAATTCCCGCCCACGGTGAGCTCACAAGCTGGGCAAAAAACGGAGTGATGCTTCTCAACAGCGTTCTCACCGTCAGACAGGGCGCGGCAGGAAGCCACAGAGCAAAAGGGTGGGAGACCTTTACGGACAGGGCAATATCACTTTTAAACCAACGCAAGGAGCCCATATGCTTTTTGCTTTGGGGCGGATATGCAAGAGCAAAAAAAGCACTTATTACCGGCAGACACCATCTGGTTTTGGAGGCGCCGCATCCCAGTCCCCTTTCGGCATACAGCGGTTTTTTTGGCTGCGGGCATTTTTTGAAATGCAATCAATTTTTGGAAAAAAATCAACTCTCCCCCATCGACTGGACAATAAAATAAAAAAACAAGGCAGACGCAAAAGCGGCACACTCCGTAAAGAAGTGATCCCATTGGTCTGCCTTTTTTATTTTTACGGCTTTTTACAACAGCAGCTTTTTCAGCTCATCGTAAGATGAAACGGTGTGAGTGGGAACAACATCAGAGGGCGGCGCTTTTTTTGCCGGGTTGTACCAACAGGCATCAATTCCCGCACCAAGCGCTCCCACGATATCCGCGGTAAAAGAATCTCCGATCATCATTGCTTCCTCGGCAGTCACTCCCGTATCTTTGAGACAGATATCAAAAAACTCCCGTGAGGGCTTGACCGCTCCCAGCTCACCCGAAACAAACAGCCCTTCAAAATACGACAGCATTCCCTCCTGCTCCAGACGGTATTCCTGCTGACCTGCGGGAGCGTTGCTGGCAACAAACAAACGGTATTTTTTTGACAGTTCTCTCACCGTTTCAAAAGCACCGGCAAAAGAAACGTGAGAACGCTCCAGCTTTGAATGAAAAAGCTTTTCAAATTCCACTCCGTCGCCCTGTATCCCCAGCTCGCCAAAAATCATATTCCAGCGGATGCTCCAGAGAACAGGCACCGTCAGCTCGCCCCCCTCTACCTGATGCCACAGATCGTCGTTGATGCGGTTGAACACAGCAAAATATTCCTCTTTGTACTCAAATCCCCATTGGGAAAAGCTCTCCTCCATTGCCTGACGGGCGCAAGCCGAAAAATCCAATAGGGTTCCGTCAACGTCAAGAAGCAACACCTTTTTCATCAAACCGCCTCCGTTATAATCATTTCTTCATTATATATGTACCACACATATGCCGCTTTTTCAAGCAGGTATGCAAATTTTCTTCAATTATTATGCATATTTTTTATTTTATGCATTGTTTTGTGCATATTATGCTTGTGTATACAAACAAGCTTTTGGTTTTTGTGTATATTTTTTCATTTTTGCTATTGACAAAAGTTGTTTTGGGTCTTATAATATGCCCATCATAAAAAACACTTTTTGGAGGAAAAATCATGAAAAAGACACTCAGCATCATTCTTGCGGTTCTTATGATCGCAATCTCCTGTTTTGCTCTTGCATCCTGCAACAGCGGAGACAAATACAAGTTTGGCGTACAGTCCGGCACCACCGGTTTTTGCTTTATGAACGGTGACGAGGAATGGGGTTTTGACGGATTTAAAAACGTGGAGACCATGGCTTTTGACAACGCAGCCCTGGCTGTTTCTTCTCTCAAGTCCGGCAACATTGACTACGTTGTGATCGACGCAGACGTTGGCAAATCTCTGGTTGCAGAAAACGAGGGCATCAAGTGCATCGACGTCGCTCTCACCACAGAATCCTACGGTATTGCCGTTGACAAAAAGCAGACAGAGCTTCTCTCCAAGATCAACACTGTTCTTGCCAACAAAAAGGCAGACATTGATGCAATTTTTGATTCCTATGCAAACGTTGATGACAACAACTCCGCCGACTGGAAGGGCAACACCATTGAGGCAGGCACCTACGATTCCGCAAAGGATCAGCTGGTAGTTGCAACAAACGCCGCTTTTGCTCCTTTTGAATTTATGGTCGGCGACAAATTTGCGGGCATTGATATGGAGATCGCCGCTCTCATTGCAGCTGAGCTCAACATGGAGCTGGTTATCGTCAATATGGAGTTTGACTCCATCACCGCTTCCCTTGGCAACAACGGCGTTGACATCGGCATTGCAGGCATGACCATCAACGGCGCAAGAAGCAAAGTGGTCAATTTTTCCACCCCCTACTACACCGATGCTTACCAAGTTATCCTTTGCAAGCAGGACAACACAACATTTGATTCCTGCAAGACCACCGAGGAAGCACTTGATATCCTCAAAAAGCTGGGCAACAAATAAGCATGAGCGCAAAGTGGGAAGTATTTTATAACAAATTCATCACTCACAACGGCTATACCACCGTTATTGACGGACTCAAGACCACTCTGGTGATCGCAATTCTGGGTCTTGCAATCGGTATCGTCATCGGTACTCTCATTGCCGCTGTGAAGATGATTCCAAAATACAAAACCGCACCAAAAGTTTTTTCGGCAATATGTGACGTATATGTGGGGTTCTTTAGAGGAACCCCCATTGTCGTACAGCTGCTTATCGGCTATTTTGTGCTGATGCCGGCTCTTGGTGTCTCTCTTGACAATATTGCCGTTGCGGTGATTGTTTTTGGTATGAACAGCGGTGCCTACGTATCCGAAATCATGCGTTCCGGAATCCAGGCAGTGGACTCCGGTCAGTTGGAGGCCGCACGTGCCGTGGGACTGGGATACTGGGTATCCATGATAAAAATCGTCATCCCTCAAGGTGTCAAAAACATTCTGCCCACCCTCGGAAACGAGTTTATCTCCCTTGTAAAAGAGACCTCTGTAGTCAGCTTTATTGCGGTTGTGGATCTCACAAAAGCGTTTCGGCAGATCGGCGACTCAAACTACGAGTACATCATTCCCTACCTCATGCTTGCAGGCGTTTATCTGATCATTGTCATGATTATTGCACGGCTTGTAAAGCTTTTGGAAAGGAGGTTGGCAAAAGTTGATCGAAACAGTTAAGCTGACAAAAAAATTTGGTTCTCTGACCGTGCTTGACCAAATCTCCGAAACAATCCATGAGGGAGAAAAGGTTGCCATCATCGGCCCCTCCGGCAGCGGAAAAAGCACTTTTTTGCGCTGTCTCAACTGTCTTGAGGATCCCACGTCGGGCTCTATCATGTTTGATGGTGAGGATCTGGCGGATATGCGGGTAGACATCAACCAGAGCCGCCGCAAGATCGGGATGGTTTTTCAACAGTTCAATCTGTTCAACAACAAAACCGTACTGAAAAACATCACCCTTGCCCCCGTGCACGTTGGGCTGTCCGCTCTGAGAAAAACCAAGTACAGAAACTTTTGGATCAAGACAACCAATATTTTCAAAAAGAAAAAGGTTGCTCTTGTCCCCATAGAAAAGGACAAAAAAACCATCATAAAAGAGGCGGAGGAAAACGCATACCGTCTTCTGAAACGCATCGGGCTTGAGGAAAAAGCAAACGTGTATCCCTCCACCCTTTCGGGCGGACAAAAGCAGCGCATTGCCATTATCCGCGCCCTTGCCATGAATCCAAAGGTGATGCTTTTTGACGAGCCCACCAGCGCACTTGACCCCGAGATGGTAGGTGAAGTGCTGGACCTCATCAAGCAGCTGGCCGATGAGGGAATGACCATGGTTATTGTTACTCACGAGATGGGGTTTGCCCGCGAGGTTGCCACAAGAGTCATGTTTATGAACAAAGGCATTATTCTTGAACAGGGTACCCCCGATGATATCTTCAATCATCCAAAGAGCGACCGCTTGCAGGAATTTTTGTCCAAGGTCATAAAATAAACAATGAAAGAGGAGATCATTGCGAGACTTCTCATAGGGAAGTCTCGCAGTTTTATTCGCCTCATGGGGTCCCCACAAAACATAGTTTTGTGGGGTTATTCATTTGGCGAGTGATATTGCTTCGCAGTGATATGATGCTTTTGCCCCCCGAAAGCATCTTTCGCGGGGACCCTTACGCATCGTGATATTCGGCTACGCCGAGTTTGGCGAATAAAATAACACTGAAACCGTAAGGTTTCAATAACACTCTTTTGGAAAATATCTCGTCTGCGACGAGGTATTCCAAAAGAATATCACTCCGACAAAGTCGGAATAAAACTTGAATATTCCCGTCTGTTATGTTATAATGAAATGAGCTTCGGGATAACTCAATTAGCATTTGTACAGACAACTGCTATGCTAACTCTTCTTAATCAGTTCGATAAACAAAAATTTGAATAGCAAGATTTTTTGAGATGTTATTGCTTATTCATAACACACAGTAAAATGCTCTAAAACCATTGAAAATAAAGGGTTTTCCGCAAACAACTCATTTCATCCCATCATATGGTGTTACACCGTTTTACCCTTGTCCCGAAAGATTATAAGGGCAAAATCAAGGGCAAGAATCATCAAAATCTTATGTTTTAGATTTGGGAAACGAACTGTTGCAATGTGAATTTACAAATGAATTGAGGACTTATCGTGAAGAGATCCAAATTGTTTGCAATCACATTGCAGTCGAAATCCGGCCTTATTTTCTTTTTCGTCCTGGCGGCATACAATCTGCTGTTGGGCATATATCTGAAAGACTTCTTTGAGCTTTCACCGATGCTGGTGACGTTCTACTTGCTGTCAGCATTGCCGACCTTATTTTTCGTCCTGAAAATACGGTCAACACCTATGCGTGCAGTTGTACTTACTGTTCTATTCTTCGTTATGGTAATGAGTATTGTTAGCGCTCTTTCCTGCCGCAGGCTTTTGCCGATGTTGACGTTTGTGGTAACGGCTATCGAAATGATGTACTTTGGTATTGTCGATAATAGTTCCGGCAAAGACAAACTGCTGACGAAAATTTGTGTTTTGGCACTAACAGCATTTATTGCAGTGCTTCTGTTCTTCTCATATAATTTCATCTGCAAACCGGAGGCTCCTTATCTTTCCAACGGCAGAGATACTCTGTGGGACACACAAACGGAAGAACTTGCTGACGAAATTTGTGCCGGTTGTGAAACCGACGAAGAAAAGGTACTGGCTTTTTATAATTGGATCATAGCCAACTTAGAGTATGACTACGACTGTTATCCACTCTTCCAATACTTTGATGTTCGCAAGACACTGCAAACCAAGCAAGGAATTTGCTTTGATTTTGCGCATCTGTTCACCGCATTCTGCCGAAATCAAAATATACCTTGCTACGCTGTTGACGGAATATCCCGTAATAATAACGCAGATCGGCACACTTGGAATCGCGTGTACTATGATGGAGATTGGTGGAATGTGGATATAACGACTGACAACTCAAGAACAGTCAATGGCAAAGAACTCTACGGTTTCCACAAGCTGGAAGGAGCTTTCGTTCCCGACGAAGACTTTTTCATAACGAAAATATATTGAACGAATATGATTAAAGGACGGTAACCAATTTTGGTCACCGTCCTTTTGATAAATATTTTTTGTGGAGCAAAGTGCGAGGATGATGGTGATTAGCTTTTTATACTCGTAAAACTTGCGAAGCTAAGAGAGAATCTCAAGGAAATAAGATGTTTTGTAACAAATTTATGATATAATAACAAAATCTTAATTCAAGTCCGAACCAAGAACGAATTATTACGACTATATGGGTGAACGTTCAAAAGCATTCCGGAAAGCAGGGCGAAATATGACAAACGATGAAATTATTCAATATTATGATTATCTAATGCGACTTGCGGCATCAAAATGCAATTCGCAACTTGATGCTGAAGACCTTGTGGGTGACACCATGCTTGCGGCTTTTGCCTATATACACAGCGGTGGAACAATACAGCATCCCAAAAACTGGCTTGTTAACACACTTTACCATAAGCATAATGATAATCTCCGTAAGAAATACCGTTCTCCAATCACAGTGTGTTTAGATGAAGGATTCGATATTTCGGAAGAAGTAACAGAGGAATATCTTTCTTCGGAAGAAGCGGCAAAAATCCGAAAGGAACTAAATCATCTTGCGTATATTACGCGTGAAGTTATGATCCGCTTTTATTATGGAAACCAAAGTGTTGCGGACATTGCCAAGGGGCTTGATATCCCTGAAGGCACAGTGAAAAGCCGTTTATCTGCAGGTCGAGGTCAGATGAAGAAAGGACTTAAAACTATGGAAACAAGAGAAAACTATTTGCCCGGAAGATTAGATCTTTCTTTTGGTGGCTCGGATGGACTCAAGGGAGAGCCTATATCCCTTGTAGAAGGGGATTTGATTGCACAGAATCTTTTGATTCTTGCATATGATAAGCCCATAACAATCAGTGACCTTTCCAAAGCAATCGGTATCCCTGCTGCTTACATTGAGCCGATCGTCAAAAAGCTCATAGACGGCGAGC
>JAZSRP010000048.1:0-7345 GCA_045538555.1 Eubacteriales bacterium | reverse complement strand
CAGATTGGACGAACCGATCCCGAAGGCGTACTATTGTACGACGAGAGGTGAGGTTCGTTCAAAACACAAAAAATACAAATAAAAAGAGCCGAAAATCGGCTCTTTTTTACCTATAAACTTACTTGCGAGAATCATCGACAGACGTCTATTTATCCCACGGCTGTAAAAGCACTAATCAGTACAACTTTTACATTCTTTTTTGTGTGGTCTGCGCTCTTTTCACGTCTTCAAAATCCTCAGGGGGTTGCATCATATTCCCAAGTAATGTAATAAAACGTGATTGTTGCATCTTTTTCAACGGGATCGGTGATGGCAATGCTCTTGTTGTTGACAACAAATCTCCAAGCAGCCATGTCGTAGAGATACTCACCGGTCTTCTCGTCCTTTTCCACATAATCGTTGAGTCCCACAAACTCTGCCTCGCCGTTGTCAGCGGTCTCATAGTTGCAGGTGATGCCCTCAACGTTGTTGTTGAGATGGTTGAGAATATCGTTTACGGTGACAGACTCACCCTCAACCTCGATTTTTTGATCAAAAAGGGTCTCCTCGGTCTCAAAATTCTTGAGCTCTCCATCCTTGCTGCTGCCCACCAGAATCTTGACAGTCACGGGGGTGGTGACCTTTTCTGCACAGGAGATCAGGCAGAAGGAGCATACAAACAGCAATGCAAGAGCTATGGCAATACTTTTTTTCATAGACTGTTCCTCCGAATTTTTGTTTTTTTGTGGAATATTTCCATTTCGATTATAAAATAAATCCCTCTCTTTGTCAAGAATAAACCTATGTTTTTACAAAACTCTTGCAAAAGCGGAAAAAAGATTGTATAATAAGGTAACGCATTAGTTTGCGAAAGTAAAAAAGGAGTGTCAGGTAATGATAAATATTGATTATTACGGTGATTTTTCTGTCACCAAGGAGCCGGACCCCCGTTTTTTGAAAAATGATGAAA
The DNA here is from genome assembly GCA_045538555.1 of Eubacteriales bacterium. GTDB lineage: Bacteria > Bacillota > Clostridia > Oscillospirales > CAG-382 > Coliplasma. The sequence goes on along the minus strand of JAZSRP010000048.1, from coordinate 6,396 downwards.
TAACAAATCTTGTTTCGGGACTCTCCTGCAAGATAAAAAATTTTGAAAAAATCCAGCCGGAGCATCAGACCGATTGGTTCAACTCTCCTGCCGATTCCACCGAGCTGACAGACGGGGAGTATGCAACCGCTCCCGTTTGCACGGACAAGAGCTGGTTTCGGTTCACGGCGGGAGCCGCACGGAGTATTTTGTTTGATCTGGGCGGTGAGTGTGCCGTAAGCGGTGTCAGAGTGGGTGCGCTGAAAGAGGTTTCAACCGGTGTGCGCCCTCCCGTGAGAGTCTCGCTCCTCCTGTCATGTGACGGGGAGAGCTGGCAGACCGTGTGCGAGCTGACGGGGTTTGATTCTGATGAGGAAAACGACATTCTGCGGGCAGAGGCGGGGTTTGACCTGCCATACAAAGCAAGGTACGCCAAGCTGAGCTTTGCGGTGGTGTCCCACGTGTTTTTGGACGAGATCGAGCTGTTTGGATGCAGAAACGGTGATAACGGCCGTGAGCTGACGGCTGATTCCGCAGCCGCATCCGATTTTCCCGACAGCTATGCATCGGTGGAGCAGCTTGGAGCAAAGGACGTTTTGCTTGCCTATATCTGCCATCCCAACGTAAAACCCATCACAAAAGAGATTTTTTTGCCCCACGTGGCGTACATGGAGGGGGATGAAATAAAGGACACTCTGTTTGACAGTTTTTTGTTCTTGCCATACGTTGCTTTTTTGTATGATAAATACGAAAAAAGGCCGCTGACAAAAGCAGACTGGCAGCTCTATATCGACACGCAGTTTGCAGAGGGAGTCAACATGGACGCTCTTGAGGCAGCCGCAGAGGAAGTGGGCAAAAAGCTGGGGATCGATGATTTTAAAGTAAGTATTTTTATGTCCATTCTTTATCCTGTCACAAGGGTGACGGAGTTTGGCGAGGTGGAAGGAAAAAATCTTGATTTTTCGGACCTTGAGGACAGAAAAGCAGGACTGAAATGGCTCATCGACCAACAGCTTGAGGGGTTCCGAAAAAAGAACTACAAGCACATCACCCTCAACGGATTTTATTGGTTTACAGAGGAGATCAATTATTCGGACGCACAGCTCCTGGAGATTTTGAGATACACCACGGATTATGTTCGCGGACAGGGGCTCATCACCACCTGGATACCTTATTTCCGTGCCACCGGCTACAACGACTGGAGACATCTTGGGTTTGATCTTGCCTGCTATCAGCCAAATTATGCTTTCAATCAAGGCGTGCCCGACATCCGTCTTTTTGATGCTGCCGCCACGGCAAAGCTGCTGGGAATGTGCATCGAGCTGGAGATCGGAGGCACAGAGGATTGGCATATCGACAGGATCAAAAAATACTATGCCGCAGGAGCCATCACCGGATATATGAAAGACGCCGCACATATGTACTATCAGGGCGGTGTCCCCGGTGAATACTACAAGGCGTACAAATCCGATGATCCCAAGCTTCACTCTGTTTACAAGGATACCTATGAGTTTATCAAGGGCAGGTTCTGCCCCGACAATATCACTTTTGATTTTCAGGAGGAAAAATAATCATGCTTGACAAGATAAAAGACGAAAACACAGACAAGCTCGCCGCCGCTTTTGTGAGCATTCGCTCCGTGGACGAGGCATACAGGTTTTTGAGTGATCTCTGCACCATCAGCGAGATCTCTGAGATGAGCAAGCGGCTTGTTGCCGCAGAAATGCTGAGAGAAGGAAATACCTACAACGAGATCGCAGAAAAAACCCGTCTTTCCACCGCAACCATCACCCGTGTCAACCGCGCATTGAGATACGGCAGCGACGGATACTCAATGGTTCTTGACAGGATCAGCAAATGAGCGTTTTTTCGGCAATTTATGACAGCGCAAACCAAGGCGCATACAAGCAATATGCCGATTTTTTGGTATCCTGCTTTGATTCTGCATCCATTCCCGTAAAAGAGGTTTTGGATCTGGGCTGCGGCACAGGTGGAATCACCGCTCTGCTGGCAGACCGAGGGTACGATATGATCGGAGTGGACATCTCTCCCGATATGCTGTCTGAGGCATTTTCAAACAACGCCGGAAAAAATACGCTGCTGCTCTGTCAGGATATGCGTGAGTTTGAGCTGTACGGCACGGTACAGGCGGTTTACTGCTCGTTTGACGGGCTCAATTATCTCACCGAGGACGGAGACCTGAAAAAGCTGTTTACCTGCGTTCACAACTATCTTGAGCCGGGGGGAGTGTTTGTTTTTGACCTAAACACCCTGCACCGATACCAAAACGTCTTTGACGGAAAAAGCTACGTGTACGAGGATTCCGGCTCTTTTTTGGTATGGCGAAGCGCCTTTGAAATCGAGACGGGGATGTGCAGCTTCTTTTTGGATACCTTTCAGGAGGAAAAAAAGGGGATCTACCGCCGTGACAGAGAGACTCAACTCCAGAGATACCATTCCGCGGAAAAGATTTTTTCCGAAGCAGAGGGGCTGTTTGAAATTTTGGAGACAAGCGGCGGAAAAGGGTTTGACGGCTGTGAAGATGCCGAAAAATGCTATTATCTCATGAGGAGGATCTAAAAAATTATTTATGAAAGTCAGCGATATACTTGCAAAAAAGGAGATCACCGTCTCCTGTGAGATTTTTCCTCCAAAGCAGGGCGAGGAACTGCCAAAATCACGGCAGGTGGTGTCGGAAACAGCGGCACTGAAGCCGGATTTTATCAGTGTCACCTACGGTGCCGGCGGTACCACCGCTTCTTTTACCGCAGAGCTGGCAGACGAGATCGAAAAAAACGGAGTCTCTGCCGTGGCACACCTTACCTGCGTTTCTTCTGACAAAACCAGCGTCAGGAATTATCTTTCTGACCTCAAATCACACGGGATCCAAAACATTCTTGCACTCCGCGGAGATATGCCCCTTGGAAGTATGCCAAAAACCGATTTTCGGTATGCGTCCGACCTGGCATCATTTATTGCAGAGCAGGGGGATTTTTGTATCGGTGGCGCATGCTATCCCGAGGGACACCCTGAGGCATCATCCCTGCAAAAGGACATCGAAGCACTGAAAATCAAAGCACAGAGCGGTGTTTCCTTCTTTACGTCACAGATGTTTTTTGACAACGATCTGTTTTATTCTTTTGTTTCAAAGCTGAGGCGAAACGGTATTGACACCCCTGTTATTGCAGGCATCATGCCTGTGGTCAATGCCAAGCAGATCACCCGCATCGTCTCCCTGTCGGGCACAGTGCTTCCCCGCAGGTTCAGAGAGATCGTGGAGCGTTTTGCAGACAACCCCGCCGCCATGCGTCAGGCAGGAATTACGTACGCCGCCGAGCAGATCATCGATCTGATCGCCAACGGTATCAACAATATTCATATTTACACTATGAACAAGCCCGATATTGCGGGTTGTATCATGAACAATCTTTCGGAGATCTGGAAATGAACCCTTTTTCTTTCTTTTGTGACCGAAGTGCCGTTTTTGACGGTGGAATGGGCACCATGCTCCAGCAACGGGGACTCAAGGCGGGATCGCTTCCCGAAACCATGAATTTTGACTGCCCCGATGCTGTCACCGAGATCCACGAAAAATACATACAGGCAGGAGCAGACGTTATTTCCACCAACAGCTTTGGAGCAAACGAGCTCAAACTTGCCGGCTCGGGACTTGATCCCGACGAGACAGTGGCTCGCGCCGTGTCCCTTGCCCGTTCCGCCGCTGACAAGGCAGAAAAAAAGGTTTTTGTCGCAGCGGATTTTGGCCCTACGGGAAAGCTTTTTGCCCCCGCAGGCGACCTCACCTTTGAGATGGCATACAACGCTTTTGGCAGAGGTGCAAGAGCCGCCGAAAAAGCGGGTGCCGATTTTATTTTCTTTGAGACAATGAGCGACCTGTATGAGTGCAAGGCCGCTGTTTTGGGCGCAAGAGCAAGCTGTTCTCTGCCCATCGCCGTTTCCGTCACCTTTGATGAGACCGGCCACACCCTCACCGGCGCCGATGCGGAGTGCGTCTGCGTGTATCTCTGCGGACTCGGTGTTGATGCCATTGGCATAAACTGCGGACTGGGCCCTGATCTGATGGAACCCATCGCAAAAAAAATTGCCTCTCTCTCCACGGTTCCCGTTATTGTCAATGCAAATGCAGGGATTCCCGTTATCGAAAACGGAAAAACCGTATTTAAGGTTGGGGCACAACGGTTTTTTGACTTTGCCGCTGCCCTTGCAGAAAGCGGAATTTTTGCCGTGGGCGGCTGCTGTGGCACCACCCCTGACCACATATCCGCAGTGGCACGTGCTTTGGACGGAAAAAAATATTCCGGCCCAAAAAATTCCTGTCTTACAGCCGTCTGCTCGGGTTCAAAAGCATTTTTCTTCGGCAACGGTACCGCCGTTATCGGCGAGCGCCTCAACCCCACCGGCAAGCCCAAGCTGAAAGAAGCTCTCAAAACCGGCAACTCCGATTATATCTGCCGTGAAGCGGTTGCACAGGAGCAGTCGGGCGCACATCTGCTGGATGTAAACACAGGTCTGCCCGGCATTGACGAATCTGAAGCAATGGTGATGGCAATGACCGCCGCCCAATCTGTCAGCTCTCTGCCCCTTGTGCTGGACTCTGCCAACCCGTCCGTATTGGAAAAAGCTCTTTTTCTCTATGACGGTATTCCTGTCATAAATTCTGTCAACGGAAAGCAGGAAAGCATGGAGCAGGTGCTTCCGTTGGTAAAAAAATACGGCGGTATGCCCGTGTGCCTGCTTCTTGACGAGTCGGGGATCCCCGAAACGCCGGAAGAACGGCTCAAGATCGCTGACATGATCGTCCGTCGGGCAGAAGAATATGGTATAAAAAAAGAAAAACTCATATTTGACGCACTGACTATGACGGTTGCCACCGATCCAAAAAACGGCGATATCACGCTCCAATGTGTAAAAAAACTGTCAGACCAAGGATTTTTTACGGTGCTGGGTGTGTCAAACATCTCATACGGACTCCCAAATCGTGACCGTGTCAACGCCATGTTTTTGGGTGCCGCCATCAACAGCGGTCTCTCGGCAGCCATCATCAACCCCGCATCCGAGTGCGCACGCACCGTGCTGGCTGACTCCGCCGCCTGCGGTGGGTTTGATATCAACAATATTGATTTTGACAGCAGTCCTGCCGTTGAAATCCTGAAAAAAGAGCTGACTCTCTTTGACGCAGTGTTCAACGGACTTTCTGACTCTGCCTCCGTGCTCACAAAAAAGCTTTTGGAAACCCAACAGCCCCTTGAGATCATTCAATCCCACCTGGTTCCCGCTCTCAATGCACTTGGTGACGGTTATGGCAAAAAAGAGCTGTTTCTCCCCCGCCTGCTTGGCGGTGCGGCGGCGGCAAAATCCGCTTTTTCCGTGCTGAACGAGGCACTTTCAAAAACAAAAACCGAAAAATCGGGGATGCCTGTGGTGGTTGCCACCGTTCACGGGGATATCCACGATATCGGCAAAAATATTGTTGCCACTCTGCTGGCAAACTACGGTTTTTCTGTCACCGATCTGGGAAAAGACGTTTTGCCCCAAGCGGTTGTTGATGCGGTGATCGTCACCGGCGCCCCGCTGGTGTCCCTCAGCGCACTGATGACCACCACCGTTCCCGCGATGGCAGATACCGTGGCTCTGCTGAAAAAGAAATGTCCCAACTGCAAGGTCATGGTGGGCGGCGCTGTGCTGACTGCCGACTATGCAAAAGAAATCGGTGCAGATTTTTATGGCGAAACTGCTATCGATGCCGTGAAAATAGCCCAAAATTTGAAGCCGTAAAATAATCGCCCGCTTTTGAAAAAGCTCGTCACTTTTGAAAAAGTGACACAAAACTTTTTATTGCCCTGTCGGGGCTGGTCGATGGGTGAAGCTGTGAATGAAAGCAGCTTCCCATCCGCAGCAAGGGGTATTCAAAATTTTGAGCAATTTTCCCCGCTATGTATATCAAATTTCGGCATCTTATCCCCAAGCCATCTTTTTCTCTTCAACTACTTTAAAAAGTTTTGTCCCACTTTTTCAAAAGTGGGCATTATACAATAAAAATTTATTCCACTCTTTTTTATTCCCACTGAAGATGCCGTGTCTCCGAAGAATCGAAGATGCTGCCTGAAGGCGTGAAAAGTGATGCAGATTGGACGAACCGATCCCGAAGGCGTACTACCGTACGACAAGAGGTGAGGTTCGTTCAAAACACAAAAAAATACAAACAAAAAGTGCCAAGTTTTTCTTGGCACTTTTTTACCTTATTTCTGCCCACGGGAATCATCGACAGACGTCTATTTATCCCACGGCTGTAAAAGCACTAATCAGTACAACTTTTACATTCTTTTTTGTGTGGTCTGCGCTCTTTTCACCGACTGCACCTGCCTGAAGGCGTGAAAAGTGATGCAGATTGGACGA
>JAZSRP010000007.1:0-21511 GCA_045538555.1 Eubacteriales bacterium | reverse complement strand
GCACCTGCCTGAAGGCGTGAAAAGTGATGCAGATTGGACGAACCGATCCCGAAGGCGTACTATTGTACGACGAGAGGTGAGATTCGTTCAAAACACAAAAAAATACAAACAAAAAGTGCCAAGATTTTCTTGGCACTTTTTCACCTTATTTCTGCCCACGGGAATCATCGACAGACGTCTATTTATCCCACGGCTGTAAAAGCACTAATCAGTACAACTTTTACATTCTTTTTTGTGTGGTCTGCGCTCTTTTCACGTCTTCAATTCTTGCGGGTTTTTATTTCGTCACAAAGCTCAGATATAAACTCGTCAATGGACTTTGTGCCCAGATCGCCGTTCTTATAGCTGTTGACGGTGATGCTGCCGTCGGCAACCTCTTTGTCACCGATAACCAGCATATAGGGGATCTTCATCAGCTTGTGCTCACGGATCTTGTAGCCCACCTTTTCGTTGCGGTTGTCAATATCCGCACGAACTCCCAGCTCACGGAGACGAGCAAGCAGCTGCTCGCCGTATTCCTTGGCTCTGTCGGTGATGGGCAGGATCTCGACCTGCACAGGTGCCAGCCACGTGGGGAACACACCGGCAAAATGCTCTGTAATAACACCGATAAAGCGCTCAATAGAGCCAAATACAACGCGGTGGATCATGACGGGACGGTGTTTTTCGCCATCAGTGCCTGTGTATTCCAGCTCAAATCTCTCGGGAAGCTGGAAGTCAAGCTGGATGGTGCCGCACTGCCAAGTTCTGCCCAGACTGTCACGGATGTGGAAGTCAAACTTGGGGCCGTAGAAAGCGCCGTCACCTTCGTTGACAATATAATCCTTGCCCATGCGGAGTATAGCGCTCTTGAGGGTTTCCTGAGCAAACTCCCAGTCTGCCTCGTCGCCCATGTGATCCTCGGGCATGGTGGAAAGCTCGATCTGATATTCCAGACCAAAGAGTGAGTATACCTCGTCAAACAGCTTGACAACGTTTACGATCTCATCCTGCATCTGGTCACGGGTCATAAAGATGTGGGCATCGTCCTGAGTGAAGCAGCGTACACGGAACAGGCCGTGGAGTGCGCCCGAAAGCTCATGGCGGTGAACAAGACCCAGTTCACCCACACGGAGGGGCAGATCACGGTAAGAATGCATCTCGGATTTGTATACAAGCATTCCGCCGGGGCAGTTCATGGGCTTGATCGCAAAATCCTCACCATCAATGAGGGTGGTGTACATATTGTTTTTATAATGCGCCCAGTGGCCGCTGCGCTCCCAAAGTGTACGGCTCATAATCATGGGGGTGGCAACCTCCACGTAGCCGTATCTCTTGTGAACCTCACGCCAATAGTCGATGAGCTGATTTTTGAGGATCATGCCCTTGGGCAGGAAGAAGGGGAACCCGGGACCCTCGTCCAAAAGCATAAACAGACCCAGATCCTTGCCCAGCTTGCGGTGGTCACGCTTTTTTGCTTCCTCAAGCATGGTGATATACTGTGCCAGCTCGTCCTTGGAGGAAAAAGCGGTGCCGTAGATACGCTGCAGCATCTTGTTGTTGCTGTCGCCTCTCCAGTATGCACCAGTGACAGACAGCAGCTTGAACGCTTTTACTTTTTTTGTATAGTTTACGTGAGGGCCTGCGCAGAGATCCACAAACTCCCCCTGCTTGTAAAAGGAAATCTCCTCTCCCTCGGGAAGCTCGTTGATAAGAATCACCTTGTAGGGCTCGTCCTTCATCAGCTCCAGCGCCTCTGCTTTGGAAAGCACAAAACGCTCGATCTTCAGATTTTCGCTGACGATCTTTTTCATTTCTTTTTCAATAATTTCCAGTGTCTCGGGGGTAAACACGGTCTCGCTGTCAAGGTCATAATAAAAACCGTTGTCAATAGCGGGGCCGATGGCAAGCTTTGTGTCGGGGAACAGCCGTTTCACCGCCTGAGCAAGTATGTGGGATGCAGAGTGTCTCAGTGTCTGCAGTTCGTTTTGTGCATTGATGTCCATAAATTTCCCTCGTTTTTCAGGTATTCTTTCCGCCCAAAGGCGGTATTATTTTCAAAATTCAACAATTTATAATAACCAAAAAACTCTCTTATGTCAAGAGCTGTTTGGCATATGTCGCAGCGCCCCACACGGGATCGCTGCCGCTTTTTGTCAGCCACACACGGGACGACAGCTTTTGAGCAAGGTACAGGTCCGCTTTTGGGTTTTTGAATATCCCGCCCGCCAAAGCCACGGTGTATTCCTCCTCAAAAAAATCTCCCGCGCGGGTGATCAACTCGGCAATATAAGACAGATTTTCCTCTACGATCTCCTCTGCCTTCTTGTCCCCTTGCTCCCAAGCACAAAAAACGCACTCCGCATAGGACGCCACCTCTTTTTTGCCGTATCCCGTCAGCTTGTCAATCAGCTCCACGGGGTCTCCCCCAAGCTTTTTGCACACCGATCGTGACAAAAGACCGGCTTTATCTCTGCCGTCACACACCCGCAGTGCGTGGGAAATGGCGGCAAGCCCCATCTCGTATCCGCTGCCGCACCTGTCATAGGTGCCGTAACCGCCGATCCGAAAAATTTGTTTTCCTTTTTTTACAAAGCAGGAGGAGCCGGTTCCGCATATAATACTGACCCCGTCACCCTCTGCGCCAAAGCAGCCGTACAACACGTTGATGCCGTCATGGCTTGCTTCCACGATTGCGTCGCAAAACACTTTTTTCAGTGATCCTGCGATCTGTGAGGAATAATCCCCCGATGACGCACCGGCGATCCCCGCAAAAACTGCGCGCACCTGATGCGGTTGAACTCCGCTTTTTTCGCAGAGTCCCAGACAGTGGCGGCACAAAAGCTCACAAACAGATTCTATTCCACGGTCGTTGGGATTTGACGGCGGGGCGGTCATGCGCCCCGCGATCTCATCCTCTGTGTCAACCAGCAAAATATCGGTCTTGCTTCCGCCGCCGTCAATTGCTATGACATATTGCTTCATTTTGACTGTTTTTCAAGAAGCGCTTTGATCTCGTTGAGGGTATCCAGAGTTTTTTCCTCAACGGTGGGTTCCTTGGGCTCCTCGGCTGCGGGAGTTTCCTCTTCTTCTTTCTTCTTCAGTCTTTCAAGACGGGTGCGCATGCCCATAAACACTTTGATGACCATAAACATACAGAAAGCAACGATGAGGAAATCGATTATGTACTGAATAAACATTCCGTACTTGATGGCAACCTCGGGTATTTCCACCCCTGCCTCATCAACGGACGCTTCGGTGAGAACCACTTTCAGATCGGAAATGCTGCCCGATCCCACAAGTGCGCCCACTGCGGGCATGATAATGTCCGATACCAGCGAAGAAACAATTTTTCCAAAAGCAGAGCCCATGATAACGCCCACTGCCATGTCCAGAATGTTTCCTTTGGTGATAAACGCCTTGAACTGACTAAAAAATCCTTCTTTCTTTTCCTTTGCCATGGGGGTTTTTCTCCTTTTTTGTTTTTTACTTTCAGAGAGCTGCGTTGAGCTTCTCAATAAGTGCTTTTGCATCCTGGCCGTGCGCCGAGCAGGCATCCTTGATGCTCTCGCCTCTGGACATAGGGCAGCCCAGACAGTGCATGCCTATCTCCAAAAAATATTTTGCAAGCTCGGGATGTGCATCCAAAACGTCGCCCACAAGCATTTCTTCGGTGATCATTGGAGTTTCTCCTTTCTTTTTTTGTGTTTTCCCCTTGGGGAAATAAAGTATCTCAAAATTTGACTCAACACACAGTACGCCGCAGACAAAACCAGCGTCAGCACCATCTTTTGGGCAGACGGAACACCATAGCCAAACCAGACGTGTCCCGGAGAGGTAAACATCAGACAGGCAAGAACCGCGGCGGCAAAAAGCCCGCAGAGGTACAAAAGGGAACTGCCAAACCGTTTTGTACGGAGCACTCCGCCGTGATCGGTGGTGGTGCAGGCATACAAAAACAGTGTAAGCGTCAGCGCAACAAGTGTACATGTATAGCTCTCCGTGGCGGCAGAGCAGAAGAACAAGAGAAATCCGCCTCCCACAGAAAACATGAGGGGATATATAAAATCGGTAAGCTTTGGAGTTTTTCTGTCGTCAAAATGTTCTCGCAGCGTTTTTGGACTTCGGGGAGAGAAGGCAAGTGCAACACCAAAGCACAGGTTGAAGATCAGCCCCCCAAACATGATGTCCTGCACACGAAAAGCGGGAGTCCCGTCATAAAGCACAGAAAACAGCTCGGCAGTCATCAGCATCAGCGCTCCGCAGATAAGATAGCTTGCCACAGAATATATGCGTCTGCAAATGGTTTTTGCGTTGAGTATTCCGTCTGCAATGAGGTTGATTCCTTTGCCCAAAAGCAGGGTGTCTGCGGTTCGGCGCAATGTGTCGCAGGTTTCCTCGGGCACCACGGACACATCCGCCTCACGCATGATGTGCAGATCCTCCAGCCGTTCACCTGTCACCGCAACTGTGCGGCCGTTGTCCTTTCGCACTGTCACAGCATCAAGCCACTGATCGTCGCTGAGGTTGAGATAGAGCTTGTAATATGGGCTGTTGGCAATATAGAGCCCCCTGTCGGTGTTTTTTATCACCTCACCGGAGATTATCTGGGCCTCAGAGTCGATTATTCCGGCATTTTTTGCTGCGTTCATTGCAGTATAATATGCATCATCGGAGTTGATCACCGTCTCAATTCCCGCTCCGTTGCAGCGGTACACAGAGCTTGCCACTCCCGGATCAAGTGAGCTTGAAAATGACACAAACCCCTTGAATATCAGTCTGTCCTCGCTGTCAAGATCTCTCAGGCAGTCCGCCTGCGTCTCTCCGCAGGCAACCCCCACAAGAAACGAGTTTGTACGGGCAAAATCCTGAACGGAGGCAAGAATCTTTTTTCTTGTAAAATCCGACAGCTTGTAGTCGGTGCCATCCAGCGTGTATCCCACACACCGTGAAAGCACGTTCTCGGGAGAACCGCGAAGTATCACCGTATTTTTTCCGTTGTGAAGTGCCAACAGGCGGCTGACCTCGCCCGACAGCGTGTATTCCGCATCCATGCGAATGTATTTTTCACGTATGTTACCGATGGGCTGGTTCCATTCCTCAAAATAGTCCACCACCGCATTTTCCAACGGGCCGCCTTCGTATTCCGGCAATCCGTGCCTCTGCTTTTTCTCCGCCTGAGTCACCTTTCGGGCATCGGAGCATACAAGAATCAGGGTCAACAGCTCACGCGCTCCGTCATCGGGGCGTTTTTTTCGATCGTATGCCGAACCCGAAAAGAACATTCCCGTCAGTCCGATGCGCTTTGGCGGAAAAGCAAGATTCTTTCCGCACATGACCGTATCGATCTCCGCAAGGGTACCGATCCTGTCATAGTTCCGTACCACCATTCCGTCCTGTGCCATGGCTTTTATGCCAAATCCAAAGGAGGACGAGCACAAAGACAGCATGCTCTCGCACATAGAGGATGCGCCGATGGCAAGGGAGCAAACAAATATCTCTGTCACATCCGCTCCTGCCGCCACAGAAACTCCCAGCAGCAGCATCACGCTTGCCACGGAGATCACCGAAAGAACAGAGCAAAGCTTTTTTACGTACAAAAGCAATTTTGGAAGCTTTGCGGTTTCGTCTCCCCGCCCTCTGCGAAACAGAGTGTCCCTGCCTGTATAGCAAACCAGTGCCAGAGCGTTGCCCGACACCACAATACTGCCCGCATACACCATATTTCGGCTCACCGCCTCGGGAGAAGACGCAATATATCCGCTGTCCTTGAAAACGCTTTCGGCACTTCCGGAAACGTGGGTCTCCAGTACCGCCAGCCCGTCATCGTCAACCAGACGGCAATCTGCGGGAACCATGCTTCCCTGCTCCAAAAATATCACATCGCCGGGAACAAGGGTGCGGCTGTCAACCGTGTGAACCTCTCCGCCCGACACAACGGAAGATTTGAGAGCAGAATATTTTTTTGGAAGCCGCAGAGCACGGGATGCGCGGTACTCCGCAAATGCGTTGAGAAACATTATCCCCGCCGATGCAAGCATCATACACAGATACTCTGCGCCGCCCTTCCACAAAAACATCAACAGCGACGAGCTCATCAAAAACAGCCCCATCAGTCCTTTTGACTGGTTTTTCAAGCTGTCCCTGAACGAAAGCCGAAATTCGGGCGTAATATCGTTTGGACCGAATCGGTGTGCGGCTCTTTTTTTCTGTTTTTTGTCAAGCCCCATCTCCAGATCCGACGACAGTGCGTTGGCAACCTCCAGAGGATGCATCTCCTCGGGAGAAAAGCCAAACCCATCCGTGTTCTGCTCCAACGGGCGGTTTTGGTATGCCTTTTGAGCCATTACCTCTCCTGCGGTCAACTATTGGGCAGTAACAACGATTCTTTGATCCTGCACCGTGACCTTGATTGATTTTTTTGGTTTATCGTAGGACTCCACCAGCTCCTTGGCAATGGGGTCCTCAATGTCGGTCTGTATCAGACGACGAAGGTTGCGGGCGCCGTATTTTTCGGAATAACCCTTTTCTGCCAGATATTCCGCCACGGATTGGTCATAGCACAGCTCCATGCCCTTGTCTGCCAGAACGGCTGCCAGATCCGAAAGCATGATGTGGCATATGGAGACAAAATTGTCTCTGCCCAGACGGTTGAACACCACCACAGAGTCCACTCTGTTGATAAACTCGGGACGCAAAAATCCCTCCAGCGCTTTCATCACACGGCTTCTGTCGCCTTCCTTTGCGCCTGCGCCAAATCCGGAGATGGTTGCCGCTTCATTGCTGCCCGCATTGGTGGTCATGATGATCACAGTGTTTTCAAAATTGACTTCTTTTCCGTGGGCATCGGTGATCCTGCCGTCATCAAGAATCTGAAGCAGAATGTTCATCACGTCGGGATGCGCTTTTTCGATCTCGTCAAAAAGCACCACCGTATAGGGCTTGCGCCGTATTTTTTCCGTCAGCTGCCCTGCATCGTCATATCCCACATAGCCGGGAGGCGACCCAATGATACGGGACACCGAATGCTTTTCCATAAACTCGCTCATATCCAGCCGGATGAGTGACTCGGGAGAATCAAACAGGTATTCCGCCAGAACCTTTACAAGCTCGGTCTTGCCCACTCCCGTGCTTCCCGCAAAAATGAACGAAACCGGTTTTTTCTTGTAGGAAATTCCTGCCCTGGAGCGTCGGATGGCTCTTGCCACCTCCGACACCGCTTCGTCCTGACCAATGATGCGTTTTTTGATCTCAGACTCCAGTCTGTCGATTTTTCTAAACTCGTTTTCGCTGATGCTGGATGCGGGGATGCCCGTCCAAACCTCAATCACCGTAGCAAGATCCGACTCGGTCAAAACCAGCCCGTCACGCTCCTTTGAAAGGTCGTCAAACCGCTGATTTTTTTGCAAAAGCTCGGATTTGAGCTCTGCCATACGGCGATAATCCTCCTCCTCAAGAGTCTCCTTTGACTCCAGAGCAGTCAGTGCTTCCTGCAAAACCTTGAGCTCATCCGTCACCTGCGAAAGCTCGTTGATGACGGGGGAGTTCATTGCCATGTGAGCGCAGGATTCGTCCATCAGGTCAATGGCCTTGTCGGGCAAAAACCTGTCCGTAATATAACGCTCTGACAGCACCACCATTCGGCGCACCAAAAAATCGGGAATTGTGAGACCGTGATGGTTCTCATAGTACTTTTTGATGCCCATGAGGATCTTTACCGTATCCTCCACGGAGGGCTCGTTTATCATCACCGGCTGAAACCTGCGCTCCAGCGCGGCGTCTTTTTCGATATACTGACGGTACTCGGTAAGGGTGGTTGCGCCCAAAAGCTGTATCTCGCCTCTGGAAAGTGCGGGCTTGAGAATGTTTGCGGCATTCATGCCGCCCTCTGCATTGCCTGCACCCACTATGGCGTGTACCTCGTCGATCACCAAAATTGCGTTGCCCGCTTTTTTTGTCTCGTCAATAAGACCTTTCATGCGGTTTTCAAACTGACCTCTGAACTGTGTTCCCGCCACAATGGCCGTCATATCCACAAGATAGACTTCTTTGCCTTTCAGCTTGTAGGGAACCTCGCCGGATACGATCTTTTTTGCCAACTGCTCCGCCACTGCGGTTTTTCCCACGCCGGGCTCTCCGATGAGGCAGGGGTTGTTTTTTTGACGTCTGGTAAGAATCTGGATCACCCTTGCCAGCTCCGTCTCTCTGCCAACCACGTTGTCCAGCTTGCCCTCTCTTGCACGCTCGGTCAGGCATATACAATAATCTCTCAGATATGAGGGAGAATTTCTTTTTTGCTTTCCTGCTTTTTGACCCTTGTCCTCGTTGGAACTGCCCTGGGGATTTTTTGGTGCGGGCATGTTTCCGCCAAAAAACGAACCGATATCAATAGAGGGCGCTCTTCCGCTGTCGTCCTCATCCTCGGAAACCATGGGAAGCATCTCGTCCATGCCGTCGGTGATGGCATCCAGCTCCTCCGGAGAAATATTGAGCTGCTTGATGATATCGTCAACGGGCTTGAGTCCCAGCTCACGGGCGCACTTGATGCAGTATCCCTCTCCCGTGATATTGCCGCCCACGTTTTTTTGTATAAAAATGATTGCGGGACGGATTCCGCACCTTGAGCATCTTTTAAATTCCATCAGAAATAAATCACCTCGTTATTTGCGTTTGAGGCCAAGATCGTACTTGCCTCTGAAATCGTGAAAATAATACATCGCCAGTGCAAAAAGCATTACAACAAGCATTGCAATACTCATTGCCGTATTGAGAACGGTGTTGTTCCGAACGATAATAACAGCCACCGAGCACACAAAAATGAATGCGGAAGCAAATTTCCCGTACCAATGAGAGGGCTCCACCGCCTTTTGTTTGCGGATAATAATCAGTGCGCCCACCAGCATGCAAAATTCCTTCAGTACCAACGGAACGGCAAGGAGCAAAAAAATCCTGTCCGTGACGGAAAAGCACACAGCCACCGTGATCTGCATCAGCTTGTCGGCAAGGGGATCAAGTATCTTGCCCAACTCCGAGATCCACCTGAAATGCCTTGCCAAAAATCCGTCCAGCACGTCGGTTGCCCATGCCAGAACGTAGATCCCTGCCGCAAGATAAACGCTTGCGTCGGTATCAAAATACGCAACCGCAAACAATGGTATCATCAGCAGTCTGATCACCGAAAGAATGTTTGGGATATGTCTAAAGTACTTTTTCATTTTTTGCTTCCTGTAGTAATTTTATTAGTTTCTTTTAAAAGAAGAATGAAAAAAGATCGATCTTTTCAAACAGCTTGAACAGCAGTGTTTTTTGAGTGTCCAGGTTTGCCAAAAAGTCGCTGTCCATAAAACCTGCGTTGTTGACAAGAACGTTGACCGCCATGCAAAACAGACTGATGCGGACCAACGCCAGCACGATGCCCAAAAGCAATCCCAGCAGTTTATTAAAGCTCTTGAGCACGGGAAGCCGCGCAACTCCGTCAAGCACTCGTGATGCAATGGCAAGAAGTATCCGCGCCACCGCAAAAATCAGTATCACCGCCACAAGAGTTGCCAGTGCGTACACCGCCGGCTCCGCCACACGCTGCGCCAGTGCCGAGCAACGCTCTGTCTCGTCACCGGTCACCTCTTTGGCATACCAGTCAGCCAGCTCTGCTCTGTCAATTCCCGTGGCAAGGAGCAGGGAGTTGAATTTTTCGCTCTTTCCGTTTACCAGATCGGCGCATCCGTTTTGAAGCTTGCTGTCAATGATATAATTTTCAATAACGTTTTGTGTTTTTTCCTCAACCTTGTCAGCCAGTCCCGTTCCAAGCATAAAATCTCTGACGGGAGAAAGCAAACACACCACCGCAAGGATGGCCAATGCAAACGAAAGCATGGACAGTGCGGTTTTTACAAATCCGTTTTTCACCGAAAAATACACGGTGATCCCAAGTATTGCCAGTATGATAACGTCAAGAATCCAGTTCATGGTCCACCTCCGCGGCCGTATCAAAATAATGTGCCTCGTTTTCCGAGAACAGTATCAACTTGCCGTCATCTGACAGCAATCTGTTAAAAGACGTCTGCACCTCATATACCTTTCCTCCGCTGCCGTCAAGCAGACATTTTGTCAACTCACCGGGGGAGATGGTCCAGACGCACTCCTCTGTCACCATCACGTCGGACAGAGTGGAATCAAACCGATATGCCGCTCTCTGACCTCCGTCAAGTCCGTATATGCACAGCTCGTTTCCGCCGGACAGACCTTCCATTCCAAAGGTCAGCGCCGCGCCGCTCGGCTCCACGTAGGCAGACAAAAGCTTTTTTTGTGTCAGATCCACAATTCCCGTCTGATTTCCGTCCTTGTCAAAAAACCTGAGCGCGTTGCCCGTCAGCACCGCAAAGCCCTGATTTGTATAATATACTCCCAACGGAAGCTCTCCCACAAAGTCCTGCTGTATGCGGGGCTCCTCGGAGTCCGATCTGCAATCAAAAACCGACAGCGCGGAGCAGAGATGTCCGTTTTGGGAATAATGGGACAGCACCAAAATCTCATCCCCGGAATCATTGATGGCAACAAAATCCGAGTATCTTTTTCCAAAAGCGTGCTTGAAAGTCTCACGGAAATGCTGATCGTATACAAAAACAGCCGAGCGGTATCCCTTTTCCGAGCTGATCACCGCGTAGGAGCCGCTTTTTGAGGCCGCCACTCCGTAGATGGGATAATCGTATTTTTGCCCAAAGACCTGTGAATAGGAATTAAATACTGACAGCTCGCTGCCCCCAAGGTCATAGCAAAACAGGTTGATGCCGTTTTGGGTCATTTTTGGGTGATCGTATCCAAAGCTTCCCTTCACCAGCACGTCCCCGTCCCATCCGGTGACGGTAACCCCGCTCTCGTTGAGCACGCAAAGGTCGCCCTTGAATATCATGCCTCTGTTTCCGTCGGATGCGTCAAAGGTGAGAACGCTTCCCTCGGGAGTTTCCGCCTCGTCACCCAGGTTGATAAATTTGAGCATGTATCTGAAATTCTCCATAGTGATGTCATCACCGTGAAAAGAAAAGGAATACACGGCAAAAACGATGAGAAAGATCAGCAATATATAGCGCAAAAGAGCAGTACGTGACGCCAGCTTGAGATAATGCTTTTCAACAGTAGGCGTCTCTTTTGCGGTTTTTTTGGTTCTTCTGTCACGAAAGACCGAAAAAGCAGACATTTTTATTCCTCTCCGTAAAAAACTCGGCTGAGACACAGCCCCTTGGCGGGAGCGGTAGTTCCTGCGTTGGCTCTGTCCCGTGAAGCAATAATTTCCTCAAGAGGCATCCGCAGACTTCCTCTTGAAATATCGGTGAGCGTCCCCACCATTATACGTACCATGTTGTACAAAAATCCGTCGGCACATACCCGAAACAGGATCTCGTCGCCGTTCCGTGTCACAGAGCAGTGATGCACTGTTCTGACCGTGTCCGTAATTTTTGAGCCCGCCGCCATAAAAGCACAAAAATCCTTTTTGCCCACAAATTTTTGCGCCTCAGCATTCATCAGCTCCGCATCCAGCGGCTGGGGGTATTCCCAGCAGGTGTTGCGGCAAAAGGGGTCACGGATCCGGCTGTTGCGGATTGTATAGACGTATTCCTTTTTTACAGCGTCGTAGCGGGGATGAAATCCCTCCTCCGCCATCTCCGCTTTCTGCACCGAAATATCCGGTGGCAGCTTGGCGTTGAGCGCCAGCGGAAGCGATTGGCAGGGAACGGAAAAGTCACCCGCCACCAGTGCCACAAAACCCTTTGCATGGACACCGGAGTCGGTCCTGCTGCAGCCCGTCACGGGAGGACGTGTGCCCAGCACCTTTTCACAGGCGTCCTGAAGCGTCTCCTGAACACTGGCTCCGTTTGGCTGCACCTGCCATCCGCAATAATTTGTGCCCTCAAAGGCAAGGGTCAAAATATAGCCGTACAAAAATCAACAACCTCCGAAAAATCCACCTTGTTGGCAAATACCATCATCACCGCATACAGGGTGGCTGCCGACAAAAACACAACGTCACGCCGGCTGATACAAAATACTTTGAGCTTTGTCCTGCCCTCACCGCCGTGATAGCAGCGGCACTCCATTGCGTCTGCCAGCTCCTCTGCGCGGCGAAATGCCGACACAAACAGCGGAATAAGAATGGGAACCAGCGCTTTGGCTTTTTTCAACAGTCCGCCCGACTCAAAATCAGCTCCTCTTGCCTTTTGGGCGGAGATGATCTTGTTTGTTTCCTCGATCAGCGTGGGTATAAACCTCAGCGCAATAGACATCATCATAGAAAACTCGTGAACGGGGACCTTGATTTTTTTCAAAGGAGACAACAAGCTCTCCAGAGCATCCGTCAGTGCCAAGGGGCTGGTGGTAAACGACAGCAGCACCGACGAGCCCAGCACCAGAGACAGCAGCCGGATGAGCATAAACACTGCGTTTTCCACACCCTCCTTGTAGATGTGGATGAATTTCCACTCAACCAGCGGCTCAGACTGACCCGTGGTAAAAAACAGATTGATGATCCCGGTAAAAAGCAATACAAATATCAACGGCTTGACCGACCGCAAAAGAATGCGGGCGCCTATCCTTGATGACAACACCAAAAACAGGGTAAAAGCCAATGACAGCACCACGGAAAAATAGCTCTTTGCAGCCAACACGATGACGAGATATTCAATTAGGATAATAATTTTTATACGAGGGTCGGTTTTGTGGAGAAGTGAATCTCCCGGAAAAAACTGACCAAATGTTACGTCCTTGAGCATCTCGGGGTTCCTTTTTTTAAAAAAACTCTTTTTTACCCGGGGGAAACGATCTTTTCGATCTCTTTTTTTGCATATCCCACGGTATAAACGTCTGTGGAGGCACAGATCCCTCTTTTTTTCAGCTCCACAAACAGCTTTGTGATCTGAGGCAGATCAAGTCCCGCATCAAAAAGACGCTCTGCCTGCATAAACACGTCTTCCACTCCGCCCTGCATATACACAGAGCCCTTTTTCAGCACCAAAATCTCATCAGCATATTTTGCGATGTCCTCCATGCTGTGAGAAATAATGATCAGCGTTGCATCAAAAAGGTTGCGGTATTCCAGCAGACCTCCCAGTATTTCCTCTCTGCCCTTGGGGTCAAGCCCCGCCGCCGGCTCGTCAAGCACCAGCACCTCCGGCTGCATTGCAACCACGCCCGCAATGGCGGCACGGCGCTTCTGACCGCCCGACAGCTCAAAGGGAGATCGGTCCAGCTCTTTTTTGCTTATTCCGCAAAACTCGGCGGCAACCGCCACTCTTTTTTCGATCTCCTCTTGGGACAGTCCCATGTTTTTTGGCCCAAAACCGATATCCCCACGCACCGTCTCGTCAAAAAGCTGATACTCCGGATACTGAAACACCAATCCCACCCGAGAGCGGATCTTGGTCATTTCCTTGGGATTTTCCCATATATCTTTTCCAAAAAGCTTGACACAGCCCGTCGTGGGCTTCTGCAGTCCGTTGAGCAGAGAGGCAAGAGTGCTTTTTCCGCTGCCCGTGTGACCGATCATTCCCGTCACCTTGCCCTTTGGAAACTCAATATTTATGTCTCTCAACGCAGTTTTGCAAAAGGAGGTTCCCTCTCCAAACACCACGCTTACGTTTTCCAGTGTGATGGCGCTCATTTTTTGTTCCTCTCCGTCATTCTGCTCACTGCGTCCGCCGCCTCCATCGCGTGCAAAACGCCTCGGGGCGCATCATATCCGTCCTTTTCAAGCAGATACATCAGCTCCGTCACCTGCGGAACCGCCAGTGACACCGCCTCCAGTTCCTCCACACGTCCAAAAATCTCTCTCGGCGCGCCCTCCATGATCACCTTTCCGTGACTCATGACCACCACTTTGTCCGCTTCAACGGCCTCGTTCATATAATGGGTGATGGTGATGACGGTAATGCCCTTTTCACGGTTGAGCTTTTTCATGGCGGCAATGATCTCCCGCCTGCCTGTGGGGTCAAGCATCGCCGTTGCCTCGTCAAAAACGATACATTCCGGGTTCATGGCAAGCATTCCCGCAATGGCAACCCTCTGCTTCTGTCCGCCTGACAGCTTGTGGGCAGAAAAACCCGCATACTCGGTCATGTCCACTGCCGCCAGCGCCTCGTCCACACGGCGGCGGATCTCCTCACGGGGCAGCCCCAGGTTTTCGGGCGCAAATGCCACGTCCTCCTCCACCACGCTGGCAACCAGCTGGTTGTCGGGGTTTTGAAACACCATTCCGCATTTTTTTCTCAAAGCATAGGTGTCCTCCTGCTTTGCGGTATCCGCACCGTCAACGGTCACGCTTCCCGCCGTGGGAAGAAGAATCCCGCATATGAGCTTGGCAAGGGTGCTTTTACCCGAGCCGTTGTGACCCAAAATGGCAGTGTATGTGCCTTTTTCGATTTTCAGATCCACGCCCGAGACCACGTTTCCGTCCTCCGGGCGGTAGGCAAACTCGGCGCCGTTTATTTCAATAAAAGCCATAAAATCTTTGTTTCAAATCCTTTTGTTTTTCAGTCCTTGGGCGTCCATCTGCTGGAAGCGCCGCAGGGGAGGTACAGCCCGCTTTCCTCAACAAAAAGTCCCAGCTCGTCGCTGACCACCTTTCCGCCAAAACGGCTCATGCTCTTGCTGAGAACGTAACCGTTGGTGGAGGGAGACAGCCCTGTGGTGTAAGAATTGAGAAGCACAAACAGCGGGTCGTCGCTGATAACCTGCGCCACCGTCTCCATCATCTCGTCAAGACATTCCTCGATCACCCACCGCTCTCCGTTGGGACCTCTGCCAAATGAGGGAGGATCAAGAATAACGGCGTCATATCTGTTTCCACGCCTGATCTCACGGTTGACAAACTTGAGGCAGTCGTCAACGATGTAACGAATCCCGTCCTCGGGCACGCCGGAAAGGGACGCGTTGCGCTTTGCTTTTTGCACCATTCCCTTGGATGCGTCCACGTGGCACACAAAAGCACCTGCCCTTGCCGCCGCAACGGACGCGCCTCCGGTATAGGCAAAGAGGTTGAGAAGCTTTATTTTCCGCCCGCTTTTGCGGATCAGATCTGAAAACCAATCCCAGTTGGCGGCCTGCTCGGGAAACAGCCCGGTGTGCTTAAATCCCATAGGCGACAGCGAAAAACCCAGCTCCCCGTAATTGATAATCCATTCCTCGGGAACGTCTTTTTTCACCCAATCTCCGCCGCCGGAGCGGGAACGTCGGTATATTCCGTCCGCTTTTTTCCATGCAGGGTGCTTTTTCTCGCTCTTCCAGATGATCTGGGGGTCGGGACGGATGAGTATATAGGGTCCCCACTGCTCCAGCTTTTCTCCATCAGAGGCGTCAAGCAGTCTGTATTCTTTCCAGTTGTCAGCACAAAACATGGCGTTTTTCCGTTTCTTAGATGTTTTTTATTTTTCGTCGATATTATCGTCAAACGTTATCTGATCGGGGTCTCCCGGCACTCCCTTTGGTACGGGAATCCCCAGATGACGGTACGCTCCCGCCGTGGCACATCTGCCTCTTGGAGTGCGGTTGATAAACCCCAGCCGAAGCAGATACGGCTCGTACACGTCCTCCAGCGTCACGGCTTCTTCTCCGGTCACCGCTGCAAGAGTTTCCAGTCCCACGGGACCGCCGCCAAAATTTTTTATGATAGCGGTCAGCATTCTGCGGTCAACAGAATCCAGCCCCAGCGCATCCACTTCCAACGCATCCAGCGCTTTTTTGGTGATGTCAAAATCGATGGTGCCGTTGCCCTTGACCGTGGCAAAATCCCTGACTCTTTTCAAAAATCTGTTGGCAATGCGCGGGGTGCCTCTTGATCTGAGAGCGATCTCATACGCTCCCTCTTTTGTGATGGGAACATTGAGTATCCCTGCAGACCTGGTCACGATCTCGGACAGCTCCTCGGGCGTATAAAGCTCCAGACGAAACGACATTCCAAACCTGTCCCGCAGGGGTGAAGAAAGCTGACCCGCCCTTGTGGTTGCTCCGATAAGCGTAAAGGGCTTGAGCGGAATACGGATAGAACGGGCAGAGGGCCCCTTTCCCATCATCAGGTCAAGGGAAAAATCCTCCATGGCGGGGTACAATACCTCCTCCACCTGTCTGTGGAGACGGTGAATCTCGTCAATAAACAAAATATCATTTCGCTCCAGCGTTGTCAGCAAAGCCGCAAGATCACCTGCTTTTTCTATGGCAGGGCCGCTGGTGATGCGAAGATTGACTCCAAGCTCCGACGCAATAATGCAGGAAAGGGTGGTTTTTCCCAGACCGGGAGGCCCGTGAAGCAAAACGTGATCAAGACTGTCGTTGCGCTGGGAGGCGGCTTTTATAAAAACGGACAGATTGTCCTTGATCTTTGACTGCCCCACGTACTCCGACAAAGTCTTGGGTCTCAGGGACAGCTCCGTCTCGCTGTCCTCGGGAGTGTATTCCGATGCTGTGATCCTGCTTTCAAAATCAAAATCCGCATCATAGTCCGGTTTTTTTGAATTTATGGGCATCAGAGACGGCCCTCCTTACCGAGAATTCTGAGAGTCTCAGCCATGATCTCCTCCATAGGCAGTGACCTGTTGACCTGCTTGAGGGCCTGATTGATCTGCCCTCTGGAAAATCCGTATATCAGCAGGGTGTCCGTCACCTGACTCAAAACCTCGCCGCTTGCGGTTTCGGATTCTGCAAAAGCCGTCTCGTCCGCAAGCCCGATAGTTCCCTTTAGCTCAATGATAATCTTTTGAGCTGTTTTTGAGCCGATGCCCTGCGCTCTGGAAATAGCTTTTGCATCCCCCGACGCCACTGCGGAGCGAAGCGAATCGGGAGGAAGGGTGCTGAGCACGGACATAGCGCCCTTTGGCCCCACGCCGGACACCGAGATGAGCTTTTTGAACAGCATCAGCTCGTCCTCGTCGCAAAAACCAAACAGCTCACAGCTGTCCTCGCGCACCGCAAAGTATGTATAGAGCAAAACCTTTTTGCCCACGTTTCCGGACAGCTTTGAGCAGCCCGAGGCAGACACCCCCAGCTTGTAGCCCACGCCGCCGCAGTCAAGCACCGCAAAATCCCCCGTCAGGGTCACCAACGTGCCGTTGATATAATAAAACATTTTTTGTTCCTCCGAAAAAAGGTGTCAGTACGAGATCGTTCTCGTGCCGTGGCAGAGTGCCAGCGCAAGAGCATCCGCAGTATCGTCCGGCTTTGGAGTCTCATTGAGACCCAGCATCAGCCGAACCATATATTGCACCTGCTGTTTTTCTGCTCTGCCGTAGCCCACCACGGAGGATTTTACCTCCAGCGGAGTGTACTCGTACAGATCCACCCCGTTTTTGTAGGCGGCAAGAAGTATCACTCCCCTTGCCTGCGCCACGTCAATGGCAGTGGTGACGTTGCTGTTGAAAAACAGCTCCTCAATTGCAATACAGTCAGGCCTGAGACGGGCAATAAGCTCATTGACGGAATCATATATCTCGCACAGCCGCTTCTCTATGATCTGGTGCGGCTTTGTGGTGATGGCTCCATACTCCACCGCCCGATATTTTGTCCCCATCTTCTGCACCGCTCCGAACCCGATGGTGGCAAGTCCGGGGTCGATTCCCAAAATAAGCATAGACTTCTCCTTTTAATGAATTATTATATCATATATTCTCTTATTAGTCAATGAATAGAAGCGAAAACCCCGCCAAAATCAAAAAAAATTTAAAAAGCTCTTGTTTTTTTCGGAATTTTACTGTATTATGGTGCAGTAAACCCATCATGGGCAACACGCCCCCGAAAGGAAAATTCAAAAAATGATTGAAAAAGTAAAAGGAATTATTGCAAAGCAACTCCGCATCAACGCTTCCGATATCAAGGATTCCGATGCTATTATTGAAGATCTGGGCGCAGACAGTCTGGACATCGTTGAGCTTCTTATGACTCTTGAGGACACCATGAACATCACCATCCCCGACGATGTGGGCAACCTCAAGACCGTCTCCGACATCGCCGCTTATCTTGAGGGCGTCGTCAACGGCTGACAGCTTTTTGAAACAAAACATCAACAAAAAAACCGTCTTTTGCAGACGGTTTTTTGTTTTTTGTCTTTTATTTTCTCTTTCGCCAGATCATGGGGTTCAGCCCCAGCAGCAACGGGAATATCTCCAGTCTGCCCAGCAACATCGCAAACGAAAGCAGTATTTTTGAAAAAGCCGAATATTCCGCAAACCCGTACATGGGACCCACCCCGTCAAATCCGGGGCCGATGTTGTTGAAACAGGCAACCGTTGCGGTAAAATTGGTTTCCATCGAGAATGGCTCAAAGGACACCAAAACAAATATCAGCACAAGACACACGATGTATATGGCAAAATAGGACGTAACGCCGTTGAGAGTCGATTCGTCAAGCTTTTTCCCCTCCATATACACAGAGCGAACGGCTCTTGGATGAAGCAGCTTTCGGAGCTCCGAGCCAATGGATTTGAACAGGATCATCACACGTGACACCTTGAGTCCGCCGCCGGTGCTTCCCGCACAGGCACCCACCACCATCAAAAGCATCAAAATCGCTTTTGACAGCCCCGGCCAGAGGTCAAAATTGGCTGTGGAGAATCCCGTCGTGGAAACAATGGACGCCACCTGAAACGAGGCATGCCTCAAAGCTTCCGAAAAGCTGTCATATGCCGACATTATATTGACGGATATGACACCGATGCAGATCATCACCATGATGCTGAAAAACCGAAGCTCGCTGCTTTTTGCCACAGTGCGGAGCTTCCTCAAAAGAAGCAGATAATACATGTTAAAGTTCACTGAGAACAAGAGCATAAACGCCGTTATTACCCACTGAATATAGGGTGAATAAGACGCAATGCTGTCTCCCTTGATACCAAAACCGCCCGTGCCCGCAGTGGCAAAAGAGTGGACCACGCTGTCAAACACAGGCATGCCGCCGGCACGGAGAAGAATCATCTGGATCACGGTCAGCCCGATGTAGATGTAATAAAGAATTTTGGCGGTATCTCTGGCTCTGGGAACCAGTTTTCCCACCGTGGGGCCGGTCATTTCCGCCTTGAGAATATTTATGGAGCGGTCTGCAATATTCGGAACGACGGCGGTGACCAGCACCAGCACTCCCATTCCTCCGATCCAGTGCGTAAAGCTGCGCCAAAACAGCATTCCGTAGCTCAGCGCCTCAATGTTTGTCAGGATAGTTGCGCCCGTGGTGGTAAACCCGCTCACCGTCTCAAAAAACGCATCAACGTAGCTTGGGATCTCTCCGCTGAAAACAAAGGGCAGCGCACCCACCGCAGACATCATCATCCATGCAATGGCAACGATGGCAAACCCCTCTTTTGAATAGATCAGTTTGCTGGACGGAGCGGCAACAAGCGTAAACAAAAGACCCAGTCCGAGAGCAATTGCAGCAGTTGCCCCAAAAGAAACCGCAGGTGTGACCTCTCCGTATATCAAAGAGACTGCCAACGGAAACAGCAGCAACGCCGCCTCCACCAGGGCAATGGAGCCCACGGTGTACAAAACCATTCTGCGATTCATATCTTCACCCCGCCGTCAATCAACGATATCCGACAGGTCACACAAACGGTGGCCCGTTGCAATGACAATGACCTTGTCCCCCGGCAAAATCTCGTCCAGACCGCTGGGAACAATTGGCTTGCGGTTTCTCAAAATGCCGGCAATAAGTATGTTTTGTTTAAATTTTATGTCCTTGAGCGGAACTCCTGTGTATTCAAAATCAGAGCTGACGTTAAACTCCAGCGCCTCAACACGTCCGTCCATGATCTTGTAAAGCTTTTCAACACTGCTTCCCACAGAGTTGTGCAGTGCTCTGACGTATCTGACGATCTCATCCGTCACCGTCTGAGTGGGAGATACAAGAGTATCCAGTCCCAGCTTTGCCGCAATGGGCATCAGCTCGGTTCTGCTCACCTTTGAAATAACCTTGGGCACGTTTTGGCTTGCGGCAAAATATGATACCAGTATATTGTCCTCATCATATCCTGTGAGCGAAACAAATGCATCCGTCTGACCGATACCCTCTTCCTTGAGCATCTCCTGATCGGCTCCGTCACCGCAAATGACCGTTGCACCGGGCAGCGCCTCGCTGATGATGCGGCACCGCTCCTCGCGGCGGTCAATGATGGTCACGTTGCTGCCGGAGGACAAAAGCATGTTTGCCAGATAATACGCTATCCTGCCGGCGCCGAGTATCATCACGTCCTTGGTTTTGCGGCGGTTGATTCCAAACCCTCTCAAAATTTTTGACAGCTCGGAGGGAGATGCGGTCACTGCGATCCTGTCACCGCCGGCAAAACAGAATTTTCCGTCGGGGATTATCACCTGCTCGTCACGCATTACCGCACATATCAAAAATTTTGCCTGATTGTTTTTGCGCAGGTCAAACATCTGCATCCCCACAAGGGGAGAGTCTTCTTTTATCACAATCTCGATTATCTCAAATTTCCGTGCCTCAAAGGTCTCTATCTGCACCGCACTGGGAAACTTGAGCAGATTGTATATTTTGTGAGCTGTGGACAGCTCGGGGTTTATGGTTATGGCAAGCTGGAGCCGCTGCTGAATAAATCCCAGCGTCTTGTCATTGTACTCACGGTCTCTGATACGGGCTACCGTCTTTTTTGCACCCATGCTTTTTGCAAAATAACAGGTGAGCATATTGAGCTCATCAGATCCGGTAACGGCGATCACAAGATCCGCCTTTCCGGCACCCGCCTCGTCAAGCACCTCAAAATCCGTGCCGATACCGCACACTCCCAGCACGTCATAAGCATTGACCGCCTCCCCCACCACAACGTGGTCGTTGTCAATGAGAGCAACGTCGTGTCCCTCGGACACAAGATTTTTGATGATATTACTGCCGATCTTTCCGCATCCTACAACAAGTATTTTCATAAACCTTTCTCCTAAAAAGCTCGCTTTTCATCGCATACGCGAGCACGTGCGTGAATTATAAATAAAACCGGTCAAACCTCATTTTTTGCTATGAATAATACCATATTCTACTACATTTTTTCAAAAAACGCAATACCCCTCCCGCTTTTGAAAAAGCTCGTCACTTTTGAAAAAGTGACACAAAACTTTTTGTTGCCCTTCGGGGCTGGTCGATGGGTGAAGCTGTGAATGGAAACGGCTTCCCATCCGCAGCAAGGGGTATTCAAAATTTCGAGTAATTTTTTCCGTTATGTATATCAAATTTTAAAATTTTTATCCCAAAACTGTCTTTTTCTCTTCAACTACTTTAAAAAGTTTTGCCAAGCTTTTTCAAAAGCGGGCATTTATAATGAAAATTTATTCCACTTTTTTTATTATCACTGAAGTTCCCGTGTCAACGAAGGATCGAAGATGCTGCCTGAAGGCGTGAAAAGAGATGCAGATTGGACGAACCGATCCCGAAGGCGTACTACCGTACGACGAGAGGTGAGGTTCGTTCAAAACACAAAAAAATATAATAAAAAGAGCCGAAAACCGGCTCTTTTTTACCTTATTTCTGCCCGCGGGAATCATCGACAGACGTCTA
>JAZSRP010000001.1:0-20838 GCA_045538555.1 Eubacteriales bacterium | reverse complement strand
GCACCTGCCTGAAGGCGTGAAAAGTGATGCAGATTGGACGAACCGATCCCGAAGGCGTACTATTGTACGACGAGAGGTGAGATTCGTTCAAAACACAAAAAAATACAAACAAAAAGTGCCAAGATTTTCTTGGCACTTTTTTACCTTATTTCTGCCCGCGGGAATCATCGACAGACGTCTATTTATCCCACGGCTGTAAAAGCGTTAATCAGTACAACTTTTACATTGTTTTTTGTGTGTTCTGCGCTCTTTTCACGTCTTCAAAATCCTCAGGACGCAGACGGACATATCATCACCCGATTCGTTCATCATGCGTGCCTCCCGCAAAAGGTGCGCCGCAAGGGCACGGGCGTCGGGAAACGGGGGCAGATTGTTTTTTGGCAACAAATGGCAGCCCGATCCGGTCTGAATCACACCGTCGCTGACCATCACCAACAGATCTCCTTTTTCCAAACGAATCTTTTTTTGCTCTGCGATCACCTGTTTCATGATTCCCGCCGGAGGGGTACGGGATTCCAGCAGAGTACAGCTTCCGTCACGGATCAGAAGCGTTGGAGCCGCTCCCGCTTTTATGAGCGTTGCGGTACAATGAACTCTGTCGATCTCCAGCAGATCCACGGTGGCAAACACTTCTTTTTCGTTTTTCAGCAGTGCCTTGTTGAGCATTCGCAGAGCGCTTTCCTTTTCTGCCCCAACGGACAGAAGCTTTTCAAGCATTATGGAAGACAGACGGCTGGTCAGCGCCGCATCTCTGCCGCTCCCCATTCCGTCGGAGATCAGACAGTAAAAAAACTTGTCCTCATTTTCAAAAGCGCTCACGGTATCGCCGCACACCGTCTCTCCGTTTTTTGCCTCTGAAAACTTGGCGCATTCCACTCGGATGGCGGGACAGGTCTCGCTTTTCAGCAGGGTATATCCATCGTTCAGCACCAGCTCAGGCAGTGACATTTTTGTGCCCGTAACCGAGGATATGCACCCTGCGATCTCACGGGGAGAGCATTTTATTTCCGACGGGCGGACACCGTATGCGGTGATACGGCGCAGACGGGTGCCAAGCACTGTTACACCGTCGCAAAACACGCCTATGGAGAGAAGCTTTTCTTTCAGCTTTTTTGCGGCAACCGTGTCCGAAACCGCTGATTCCTCCTGCTTTTTTGCCGCTTCCACCAGCAGCGAGGAAACTGCGGAATATTCCTCCGCCATTTCCCTCAGTCCCGTCTCCGCATCCTTGGCACGGCGGCAGGAAAGGTTGTTGATATCCCTTGCGATTGCATGGGAGTTTGGGCATCGGTTTCGGATATGAAGCGGAATCCTCGAATATGCCGCCACGCCGCTCCGCCTCAGCTCCGATGTAAAAAAATTTGACAGCTCGCTCTGATCCAGCTCACATCCCTCACATCGATGGCAATGAAATTTTACGGTATCGACAATCCTTTTGTTCAGGTCGGTGACGCTCTCTTTTTTTGTGGTATCGGAAACGGTGTAAAACAGGGAAGAAAGAGAAGAAAACGCCGCCGCATACCGAGAGAGATTTCGCTCGTTTGCACGCTTTTCCGCGCTCTTTGAAAGATGGAGCGGCACGTGCTTTTTTGCAACGGCAAACAAAACACAGCCCAAAAAAAGCATCAGCCCCGCCGAGAGCGCTCCCTGTGCTCCCGCCAGATAAAACCACCCGGAAACACCCAGCATAAAAGAAAGTATCAGCGCTCCCGCAGGCAACTCTCCCGCAAGCATTCCGTAGGTCATTCCCATCACGCCCAGAGCGCCCATTGATGCACCGCCCCCTGCCAATCCGCAGGCGATCCCGCATGCTCCGCCAAAAGCAAACCCACGGGTTCTGGCGGCAAAAAGGCAGAGAAGACAGCCCAAAAACAGACCCAATCCCGCACCGCCGATATTCAGCCGCTCCATCCCCAGCGTCAGACCAAAGGCAAACGACAAAAGAGACACGTCGTATGCGGTTTTTCGTATCTCCTTTTTCTTGTCAAAAAAGCCGTAAAAAGCAAAGAAAAACAAAGGATAACAAACCGTGGCAAGCACCAGTGAGAACATATCTCCCACCCCTGACACCCCTCTCACCGCAAAAAACGCACCCCACAGAGCAGAGAGCGAAAACGACAGCAGGATCCGCACAAAAAATCCTGCGCTCCCCGTTTTTTCCTTTCCTCTCAGCACAAAAAACAGATACAGGGGGCAAAATACCGCCAAAGGAAGACAGGCAGACCCAAAAAGGCAGGCGGCAAGACAGCCCGCCAGCACAGAAAAACGGGCTTTTGCAGGCACGGCACACAGCAGAGCGCAGCCGCAGGGCGCAACTCCTCCCACCGTTCCCAGGGACAGCACAAACGACAGCGGAAAATACCCCCAGCTCTTTTTTTCAACCAGCTTTTTTGCCCTTTCAAAAAAAACCGATTTTGTTTTTGTCAGTTCCATTTTTTTGCACTTCCGATCAAAATATTTTTTTGGTGGGCTCTCATTATAGCCCGTAGCAAAAAAAGGTTTTGTCGAAGCGGGGATAGGGTTTTGTGGGTATTTTGGTTGATTGAAGGCGGGATTTGATGTACGTCAGAGCAATTCAAATTTTTTGGGGTTAATCAGTCCGTTTATCACGACAAGATTTTGGTTGTTTGGGCGGTTGAGGTTCCAGTACAGCGCACCCTTGAGCCCGTATTTTGCCATCAGCTCAAGCCGTGACGCAATGGAGCGCCCGTCCTCAAACCACACTATATGGCGGTTTTCTCCCTCATAATATTCAAAGTAGGGCGCCTGTGATTTTTCGTCAAAAACAATTTCTGCATTTCGCTCCGCCGCAAGCAAAAACGCCTCACGGGTGGAAAGGGATCTTGCCTGTGAAACACCCTGTATATAGGGGAGCACAAAATCATACCCATAGTTTGAGATTCCCAAAAAAATCTTTTTTGGCTCTATCCGTTCCGTGGCGTATCTGACCACATTTTCTACGGGAAGTATGGGCGACACCGCCATAGGCGGGCCGTAGGTATATCCCCATTCGTAGGTCATGAGAAGAACGGCGTTGGCAGATTCCCCCAGCAATCGGTAATCATGGCCCTCATACAGTGCGCCCTGCTGTGTGTCGGAGGTTTTTGGAGCAAGAGCCGCCATCACTCCGTATCCCAATGGGTTGAGACGGTCACGGCAGAGAGCAACAAAATTTCCGTATGCCTGCGCGTTTTCTTTCCCGAGAAACTCAAAATCAACGTCAAGAGACTCATAACCTTTTTCCTGCATATTGGCAACAATATTGTCTATCAGCAGGTTTTGAAGCTCACTGTTTCCCAAAAGCGTCTCCGCCAGCTCTACGGAAAACACGTCACCCTCCGTCAAGGTAGAAAGATGCATCACCGGACTTGTTCCGTACTCCCTGCACCGACGCAGCATCTCCCCGTCATCGGGAGAAATAAGTGTTCCGTCAGTCCGAAACCCGTAGGTAAACGGCATCAGCGCTCCCATAAAAGGCAGGTTTGTGTCCAACAATTCACGGGAAATAAACGGATATGCATACCCGCCGGTCTCAAACTCTCCCAGGGGCTGCCGCTCCACAGTGATGGCAAGAGTCTGTCCGGGAAAAATTCTTGAGTCTCCCCGCAGCAGCAGATTGTTTCGATAGATATCATTGGGCTCGATTCCGTACAGCGCCGCAACGGATCCCACCGTTTCTCCCTCTGTGACGGTGTGGATCACGGGGTTTCGAACCACAACGTAGGGCTGGCCCTCTGCGGGAAACCGCACCCCTGACAGATCGTTGTTGTTTGTCAAAACCGCCTCGCTGACGCCCAGCTTTTGGGCAACGGAGGCGGGGGTCTCACCTTTTTTTCCGATATAAAACTCCATTTTTTTCCTCCGGATGGTTGCCGAGTATTGAAAATGTACTTGCTTTTGCCGATGGGGTGTGATATTATTATTTAATAACTATATTATGCACAATTATACTTTTTGGATAGGATAGAGTTTCTATGACCGAAATCAAGCAGATTATCATTGACAAAGTATGCGCCTACTGCGGTGAGCAGGGAGTCACTCTTGACCCCGTGGCACTGGAGGGTTATTTTGAGGTTCCCGCCGACCAAAAAATGGGCGACCTTGCCCTCCCCTGTTTCAAGCTGTCCCGTGTTATGCGAAACGCTCCGGACAGAATCGCTTCTGCGCTGGCTCCTCTCTTTGAGGGAATCGGCGGACTGAAAAAAGCCGAGAACGTGGGCGGATACCTCAACTTTTTCTTTGACTCCTCCCGTTATACCATGCAGGTGACGGAGCTGTTGAAAAACGATTTTTCCGCCATCTCCCAGACCGGAAAAGGCAAAACCATGGTGCTGGACTTTTCCTCACCCAATATCGCAAAAAGATTTCATCTTGGCCACCTCGGCACCACCGTTATCGGAAACGCAGTGCGTAACATATACGATTTTTGCGGTTACAAGACGGTTGCTATCAACTATCTGGGCGATTGGGGCACCCAAAACGGCAAGCAGATAGTTGCTTTCAAAAAATGGTCAAGCCGTGAGCGTCTGGAGCAGGAGGGAATCAAGGAGCTGGAGCGCATCTACGTTCTTTTCGGAAAAGAAGCAGAAAAAGACTCCTCTCTCAACGACCAGGCAAGAGCAGCTTTTCGCGAGCTGGAAAACGGAAACGAGGAATATCTTGCAATCTGGCAGCTGTTCAAGGATATTTCCCTGCGTGAATACACCCAAACATACAAACGTCTGGGCATCGAGTTTGACGTATGGGACGGCGAGAGCTTTTATACCGACAAAATGCCTGCCATCGTGCAGGAGCTGAGGGACAAGGATCTGCTCAAGATCGACGACGGCGCATCCATCGTGGATCTGTCGGAGTACAATATGCCCCCCGCTCTCATTCTAAAGCGGGACGGAAGCACTCTGTATCCCACCCGTGACATCGCCGCTGCAAATTACAGATACCGGACCTATAATTTTGACATCTGCGCTTACGTTACCAGCGCAGGACAGTCTCTCCATTTTGCCCAGTGGTTCAAGGTCACCGAGCTGATGGGCAGAGACTGGGCTTCGGGATTGGTTCATATTCCCTACGGCACAATGAGCTTTGGCGGTGAAAAGCTTGCCTCCCGCACAGGCAACATTATTTTGCTCAACGACGTGTTTGACGAGGCGGTGGCAAAGGCAAGAGCCATCATTGAGGAACGCAACATCGCCAACGAAAACAAGCAGGAGATCTCCGAGGCGGTTGGTTTGGGCGCAGTTATTTTCGGCGCACTTTCCAACAGCAGGATCAAGGACACAAACTTTACGTGGGAGGGCTCCCTCTCCTTTGAGGGCAACACCGGCCCCTACGTTCAATACACCTACGCAAGAGCCGCATCGGTGCTGAGAAGAAGCGGTGAGCGTACTGAATTTTTGGATTATGCCCCCAACGGGGAGGAGATAGGACTGATAAAAAAGCTGTGGGAGTTTGGAGACACGGTTCTCAGAGCAGCACAGGAATTTGAGCCCAGCCACATCTCCCGCTTTGCACTCTCTGTCTGCACCCAGTTTAACCAATTCTACCACAACTGCCGTATTTTGGGCGTAGGCGGTCAGGAGGAGAGCTTCCGTCTGGCGTTGACCGAGTGCACCCGCAACGTTCTGGGCAAATGTCTGGATCTGTTGGGAATGGTCCGCACCGAGGAGATTTAATTTCTTTTTTCGGTTTTTAACTTTAATTTTCTCTAATTACTAAATAAATCTGCACAACACGAGGTATCTGAAATGTCAGGACACAGCAAATGGAAAAATATCATGCACAAAAAAGAAAAGACCGATGCCCAAAGAGCAAAAGTCTTTACAAAGATCGGCAAGGAGATCGCCATGGCGGTAAAGGACGGAGGTCCGGATCCTGTTTCCAACACCCGTCTCCGTGACCTTATCACCAAAGCCAAATCACTGAACGTTCCCAACGACAACATCGAGCGTATCGTAAAAAAGGCCTCCGGTGCCGACAGCGTGTCGTACGAAGCAGTGACCTACGAGGGCTACGGCCCCGGCGGAGTGGCAGTCATTGTTGAGGCAGCCACCGACAACCGCAACCGTACCGCAGGCGAGGTCAGACATTATTTTGACAAGTTTGGCGGAAACCTGGGAACCATCGGCTGCGTGTCCTATCTGTTTGCGGACAAGGGCGTCATCATCGTCTCCGGCGTTGAGGACGAGGATGCATTTATGGAAGCCGCTCTGGACTGCGGAGCTATTGATTTTGTTTCTGACGGCGAGGGCGGAGCAGAGGTGTTTACCGACGTACCTGAGATCGCTTCTGTGAGAGAAGCGCTGGAAAAGCAGGGCTACAAGATCGAGTCCGCTGACCCCGAAAAAATTCCCTCCAACTACGTTCGTCTGGAGGATCAGGACCAGATCGACAAGATGAACCGCCTGCTGGAGATTCTTGAGGACAACGAGGACGTCACCGAGGTGTGGCACAACTGGGATGACGGAGAATAAGCGCATCGGGATCTTTGGCGGCACCTTTGACCCGGTTCACATCGGGCATCGGGACACCGCCGTCTGCTTTGCGGAAAAAATGAACCTTGACCTGCTGTATATTATTCCCAACCGCACCCCGCCTCTCAAGGAAAAGGGCGGTGTGTCGGGCAAGGACCGGCTCAACATGCTCAAGATCGCCTTTTCGGACAGGCCGGATTTTGTCATCAGCGATATCGAGCTCAACCGGGAGGGAGTCAGCTATACCTGCGATACCGTCAGACAGCTCAGGCAACGGCATCCGGAAGGAGATTTCTTCCTCTTGACCGGTGACGACTGGATCGGCAGGATGAAGGAATGGAAAAACGCCGATTATCTGCTGGATGCCGTCACCCTTGTGGTGGCAGACCGCAGCGGACGTGATGTAAGCCGCGAGGCAGAGGAGATTTTTTTGCTGTGCGGAAAGCGTCCCGTAATGCTGAACAACCGCCGTATCGTTTTGTCTTCCACCCAGCTCAGGAGCGGGCTTGACCCCGCACTTTTGCCAAACGGAGTGTATGACTATATACGACAGAAAGGACTGTACGGAGCAATGACGTCACCAAAAGCCGTTCTTTCCGCCCTCAAGCTGTCCCAAAAGCGCATGAAGCACACCCTTGGGGTGGCAGAGGCGGCAAAAATGCTGGCAAAAAACCATTTTCCCCACCTTGACCCGGAGCTGGTGGAAGTGTGTGCGCTGATGCACGATTTTACAAAAGAATACTCTGTGGAGGAGCAGTTTGAGCTCTGCAAAAAATACTGCATAACTCTCTCCGAGGAAGAAAAACTACAGCCAAAGCTGCTGCACTCAAAAACCGCCGCCCACATTGCAAGGGATCGGTTTGGAGTTTCGCAGGAGGGATTTGACGCCATCTTTTACCACACCACCGGCAGGGCGGATATGGCTCCGCTGGAGCAGGTGATCTATCTTGCGGACTATATTGAGGAATTCAGGGACGACGAGGGATGCATCGGGGTTCGGAATTATTATCTCTCCCTTTTTGCAAACGGTGACCCCTTGGCAATGGAAAAGGCGCTGGCATACTCTTTTGACGTTACGCTGCTTCATCTGATCGAGGAAAAGAAATCAATTTTTCTCGGCTCGGTGGAGGCACGAAATTATTATACAAACCTTATGGGAAGGAAACAAAAATGAAAGACGATTCCACTCAAAAAGCAATGGCACGGGAGCTGGCTGTTGAAGCAGCAAAGGTGCTTGACAACAAAAAAGGCATGGACGTGACGGTGCTTGAGGTCAGCGACCAGACGGTGCTGGCGGATTATTTTGTGCTTGCTACCGGCACGTCAAACACCCACGTCAGAGCTCTGGCGGACGAGGTGGAGTTTGAGCTCCGCAACCGCATGGATGTGTCCCCCTCACACATCGAGGGTGCAGAGGGCAACGTGTGGACTCTGCTTGACTACGGATGCGTGGTTATTCACGTTTTTACAAAACAGGGCAGAGATTTTTACAAGCTGGAGCGCCTCTGGTCCGGCAATGAAACAACGATTTTTAACGGAAGTGAAGAATAGATCATGAGACACGATTTCAAAAACATTGAACCAAAATGGCAGTCCCGCTGGGAGGAGAGCCGCATTTTTGAGGCAAAAGACCCCGGACAGGCGGGCAGCGAAAAAGAAAAATTCTTTGCGCTGGTGGAGTTTCCTTACCCCAGCGGCGCAGGAATGCACGTGGGACACATCAAGGCATACTCGGGACTTGAAGTGATCTCCCGCAAGCGCAGGATGCAGGGATTCAACGTTATGTTCCCCATGGGATTTGATGCTTTTGGTCTCCCTACCGAAAACTACGCCATCAAGACGGGCACCCATCCCCGAACCGTCACTGACAACAATATCCAAAAATTTACAAGCCAGCTCAAGAGAGTGGGTTTTGCCTTTGACTGGACAAGAGTTGTTGATACCACTGACGTGGACTATTACAAGTGGACCCAGTGGATCTTTCTCAAAATGTTTGAAAACGGACTGGTGTTCCGTGACACCGCATTGGTCAACTACTGCCCCCACTGCAAGGTGGTTCTCTCCAACGAGGACTCACAGGGCGGAAAATGCGACATCTGCCACAGCGATATCGTCCAAAAATCCAAGGACGTGTGGTATCTCCGTATCACAAAATACGCCGACAAGCTACTGGCAGGACTTGAGGAAGTGGATTATCTCCCCAACGTGACACAGCAGCAGGTCAACTGGATCGGAAAATCCGAGGGCGCTTTTGTCAACTTTTCACTTTGCGGAAAAGAGGACAAGCTCCGTATCTATACCACCCGCCCCGACACACTTTTTGGCGTGACCTTTATGGTCATGGCGCCCGAGCATCCTCTCATTGACAAATATTCTGCCTCCATCTCCAACATGGAAGAGGTGGAATCCTACCGTGCCGAGTGTGCAAAAAAGACCGAGTTTGAACGCACCCAGCTGGTAAAAGAAAAAACCGGGATTTGCCTGCAGGGCCTTTCTGCAATCAATCCCGTCAACGGAAAACAGATTCCCATTTACATTGCGGATTACGTTATGATGGGCTACGGCACCGGCGCCATCATGGCGGTTCCCGCTCATGATACCCGCGACTGGGAGTTTGCAAAAAAATTTGGTATCGACATAATTGAAGTCATCAAGGGCGGAGATATCGAAAAAGAAGCTTACACCGGCGACGGCCCTATGGTCAACTCCGGATTCCTCAACGGGTTTGACAACAAAAAGGACAGTATCTCCCGTGCCATAAAAGAGCTTGAGGCGCTGGGCGTGGGCGAGGGCGGCGTTCAGTACAAAATGAAGGACTGGGCATTCAACCGTCAGCGTTACTGGGGCGAGCCCATTCCCATAGTTCACTGCGAAAAATGCGGAATGGTTGCCGTTCCCTACGAGGAGCTTCCCCTCCGTCTGCCGGATATGGACGAGTTTGCCCCCGGTCAGGGCGGCGAGTCACCGCTGGCAAGGATCGATTCCTACGTCAACTGCAAGTGCCCCAAGTGCGGCGGAGACGCAAAGCGTGAAACAGACACCATGCCCCAGTGGGCAGGCAGCTCCTGGTATTTTCTCCGCTACTGCGATCCCAAAAACGATTCCTGCCTTGCGGCAGAGGACAAGCTGAAATACTGGATGCCGGTTGACTGGTACAACGGCGGTATGGAGCACGTTACCCGCCACATGATCTACTCCCGCTTCTGGCACAAATTCCTGTACGATCTGGGTGTAGTTCCCGTATCAGAGCCCTATGCAAAACGCACCGCTCAGGGTCTGATCCTGGGCCCCGACGGCGAAAAAATGAGCAAATCCAAGGGCAACGTGGTTGACCCCAACGATATCGTGGACGAATACGGTGCAGACGTTTTGCGTACCTACGTTCTGTTTATGGGCGACTACGCCTCTGCGGCGCCCTGGTCCCAGAGCAGCGTGAGAGGATGCAAAAAGTTTCTCGATCGCGTGTCTGCACTCACGGATATGATGGGCAAAAAAGACGCTTCTCTTGAAAAATCTCTCCACAAGACCATCAAAAAGGTTTCGTCCGACATTGACGAGATGAAATTCAACACTGCCATTGCCGCAATGATGTCATTTATCAACGACGTTTACGCCGTGGGAAGCATCGACAAGGAAAGCTTGATGATGCTGGTTCGCATTCTCTGCCCCTTTGCACCCCACCTCAGCGAGGAGATGTGGGAAACTCTGGGCGGAAAAGGATTTTGCTCTGCGGCAGAGTGGCCTGCCTACGACGAATCAAAAACCGTTGACGACGAAAAAGAGATCGCCGTGCAGGTGTGCGGAAAGCTCAAGGGCACCGTTATCATCCCCGCAGGTGCGGAGGAGGACGCCGTCTGGGATATCATTCAGTCCAACGGAAGCATTATGGCAGCCATCGAGGGCAAACAGATCGTCAAAAAGATCTACATCAAGGACAAAATATTTAATATCGTTGCGAAATAACATCACGAAAGGGCGATTTATTGTATGA
Source organism: Eubacteriales bacterium (assembly GCA_045538555.1). Taxonomy (GTDB): domain Bacteria; phylum Bacillota; class Clostridia; order Oscillospirales; family CAG-382; genus Coliplasma. The sequence continues at coordinate 10,377 of JAZSRP010000001.1, read as the reverse complement.
ACACTATCAAGATCAACAAGCAAAACGCACTTCTCATCGCACACCGCGGCTGCTCGGGACTTGAGCAGGAAAACACTGCTTCCGCTTTTGTGGCAGCAGGCAACCGAAGTTATTTTGGCATTGAAACCGACGTCCGCAACACCGCTGACGGAAAATACGTTCTTCTTCACGACGATTCCACCCAGCGCTGCGGCCTTGACCCCGTTTTTCCCGAGCAGTGTACCCTGCAGACCGTTCAAGCCGTGCAGCTGGTGGACAAGGACGGAAAAAGAGGCAGAGTGGACCTGCGTGTCCCCGCTTTGGAGGATTATCTCCGCATCTGCAAGAGATATGACAAGGTGGGCGTCCTTGAGTTCAAGGGCGCATACAGCCAAGAACAGATGCAGGGAATCGCAGAACTGGTAAAATCCGAGTATTCACTTGACAAGATGATTTTTATCTCATTCCATTTTCCCAACCTTACACTCCTCCGCAGCATCTGCCCCGAGGCACGCTGCCAGTTTCTCACGGGTGAGTTCAAGCAGGAGACGGTTGACCTGCTCAAGGAGCATGGCATGGGACTTGACATCTGGTACGGCTCTCTGGACGAGGAAAAGGTAAAGCTTTTGCTGTCTGAGGGCATCGAGGTGAACTGCTGGACGGTGGACGACCCGGAAGCGGCGGAACGGCTCATCTCCTGGGGAGTTCAATATATCACCACCAACATCTTGGAATAGAAGGCGTGAAAAGAGCGCAGACCACACAAAAAAAGAATGTAAAAGTTGTACTGATTAGTGCTTTTACAGCCGTGGGATAAATTGACGTCTGTCGATGATTCCCGCGGGCAGAAATAAGGTAAAAAAGTGCCAAGAAAATCTTGGCACTTTTTGTTTGTATTTTTTTGTGTTTTGAACGAACCTCACCTCTCGTCGTACAATAGTACGCCTTCGGGATCGGTTCGTCCATTCTGCATCACTTTTCACGCCTTCAGGCAGCATCTTCGATTCTTCGGAGACACGGCATCTTCAGGGGTAATAAAAAAAGTGGAATAAATTTTTATTATATAATACCAGCTTTTGAAAAAGCTTGGCAAAACTTTTTAAAGTAGTTGAAGAGAAAAAGATGGCTTGGGGATAAGATGCCGAAATTTGATATACATAGCGGGGAGTGTAGCCAAAAGTTTCGAATACCCCTTGCTGCGGATGGGAAGATGCTTTCATTCACAACTTCACCCATCGACCAGCCCCGAAGGGCAACAAAAAGTTTTGTGTCACTTTTTCAAAAGTGACAAGCTTTTTCAAAAGCGGGGAATCTTTTCACGATTTCAATTCATGTTGTAGATTTGGGCAACATGTTTTCTGGCAGGAACCATTACGGCAAGGATGGAGACCATGTTTATTGCCATAAAGATCACCACCAGCAGCCGCAGATCCAGTATTTCGCCAAAAGCGCCTGCCGCCAGCTGTCCCACGATATTGCCTGTATTTGTTGCCATCTGAAAAACGCCGTTGAACCTTGCTCTGCAGTAGTCCGGCACGTAGCTTTGGGTGGAGGAGATGCGGATGTTGAAGCTGGTGACGCAGATGGCGCCGTTGATGAACTGAAATACCATCATCAGCGCGATGGGCAGAAACAGATAGGTTGCCTCAATAGCGGTGGTGAAGAAATACACAGAGAGAGCGATGGCAAATTTCTTTTTGGCATCAATTTTTTTGAAATAATGAAATGCTCCGCCTGCCAAACGACCTATGAGAGAGCATGCCATCACGTATGTATACAGCTGTACGCCGAGATCGGGGTCGGACTTGAAATACGGGAGGATCAAAGTGCCCACCGCCTGGCCCGTCAGGGTGGTAAACATAAAATACACTGTGACGGCAAGCAGACCTTTTTCCTGCTTGAGGTAGGAGATTCCGTCCTTGAAATCCTGCTTCAGCTCTGTCAGACTCCTGCTTTTTTTGGGAGTTACGTGAGATTCATCTGTTTTTATCTGAGTTTCCATGATGGCGGCTATCAGAAAGGAGGCGGCGTTGAACGCAAACAGGGGAGCAAGACCCACAGTTTCGTATGCCCAGGATGCCACGGGGACCATCAGTGCCGCAAAGGGGTATATCAGCGAGGAGATGGAATATGCCTTGGGCAAAAATTCCTTTTCCTTGACAACGTTTGGATAAAAACTGTCATACGCCACTTGGTATATGCTGTCGATGCTTCCGATGACCATTGCCATAAAGAGAAACAGAGTGTAATTGAAAAACTCCATTTGGAGCAGAAAAAACAAAACCGAAAAAATTCCTGCAGAAACAAAATCCAGAGTGTAAATAACCTTTTTTCGGGAGAAAGAGTCAAGATATGGCCCTGCCAGCAGCGGCATCACCAGACGCGGCAGAGTGTATGCCACCATGAATAGAGCGTAGAGAAACACCGAGTCGGTATAATCCAGCACCATGATTCCGATGGCAAATCCGGATACCGAGGAGCCCAGCATGCTGATGATGGTTCCCACGGTGATGATCAAAAAATCTCTTGTCCAAAGTGTTTTTTTTGGAATGGAAGTCATAAAAAATGCTTTTCTGCCATAAAGTAAAGGCGTTGTAAAAAAGCGCAAAAAAGGGAGGATTCAATCGATTTTTTGCGGTACGAACCCCACTTGATCGGCCGCAATGAGCCGCAGGTCTGCGCCTGCGATCTGGTGGGTAATTTTTTGTTTTACGGCACCGTGGAGGTGGCCGTAAAAGACTTTTTTTATGTTGTATTCCTTGATAACGTCGCATATGGGTTCGCATTTTTGCCCTGCAAAAGCGGGGGGGTAATGGAGGAATACCAATATCTCATGGTCGGGGGTTTCCTGTTGGAGCTTTTTGCCTGCCAGGATTGAGGTGCGGAGCCGCTCTGCTTCTCTCAGTACGATCTTTTTGTCGTCGTCGCCGTAGTTGTCAGCCACCAGCCAGCCCCGTGTTCCGCAGATTATGCTGCCCTCGGCACGGTATGCGTTGTTGAACAAAAAATCAATACTGTTTGCGCCAAGAGAATCCCGAAACTCCGTCATTTTTTTCATTGTGGACCACCAAAAATCATGGTTGCCCTTGAGAATGATCTTTCTGCCGTTGAGGGATTCCAAAAATTCAAAATCCAGCACCGTGTCAGCAGGCCTCATCCCCCACGAAATATCACCTGCCACCACCACCGTATCGGAGGGGAGCACATTGCTCTGCCATTCCTCCCTCAGACGGGAAACGTGGTTTTCCCATGCGGGGCCGAATATATCCATGGGCTTGTCGGTTGTATGTGAAAGATGAAGGTCTGCAATGGCAAACAAGGACATTTTTCAACGCTCCGTAAATAAAAAATGATAATTTGCAAATGCTAACAGCATCAAAGCAAGAAAGGAAACACAAAAAGAGTCATGGACAAACTGATCTTCAATTCCGAGCCCAAGCACATCAGGGGCATTTCCTGCAGTGTGACCCACTGCGCCTACCACGACGGAGTCAGCTTTTGCACTGCTGACAAAATTTCCGTAGGGCCTGCCACCGCCACAAATTGCTCACAGACGGTGTGCGCTACTTTCAGGCCTCGTCAGCTGTAAAAAAATCCGTTTTGTCAAAAGGGTTGCCGCCAAAAAAGCTTTTTTGCGGCAACCTTTTGGTTTTTTTAGAGAGAAACGGCGGTGTTTTTCATATCCGCGGGGTCAATGACGGTGCTAAACCGAGGAGACTTTGACTCAAGTGAAGCAAGATTTTTGGGAATGGCAACCTCTGTTGCCTCGTTGAGACGATTCAATGCTTCAAACTCGTTTTCGGGCACAGACTCTCCCAGCGACGACAGCACTGCCGGTGCAAATTTGTAGGGAGAAGCAGTGGACACCACCAGCATGGGAGTGACATCTCCCGTTTTTTTGCAGTATTCGTCCGCAACCTTGGCGGCAACTGCGGTGTGAGTATCGCACAGATAGCCGTAGCTTTTGAAATATGTGTTGATGGTGGCGCTTGTTTCGGACTCGTCGCAAAATCCGCAGTCAAAATCTTCTTTTATCTCTGCCAGCACCTCTGAGGAAACCTCATATTTGCCAAGAGATCTCAGCTTTTCCATGCAGTCTCTCGTGTTTTCCTCGCCGCTGACAAAATACAGCAGACGCTCTAGGTTGCTGGAGATGAGAATATCCATGGAAGGAGACACGGTGGTGAAAAACTGACGGTTGCGGTCATACACTCCGGTGGAGAGAAAATCGGTGAGAATGTTGTTTTTGTTGGAGGCACAGACCATCTTTCCGATAGGAAGCCCCATTTTTTTTGCGATGTAGCAGGCAAGAATGTTTCCAAAATTTCCTGTGGGAACACAAACGTCAAGCAGGTCACCCTCCTTGATCTCGCCCTCCTTGACCAGATCGCAATATGCAGAGATGTAATAAACGATCTGAGGCGCAAGGCGTCCCCAGTTGATGGAGTTGGCGCTGGAGAGATAAACACCCTTTTTGTCCAGCTCCTCTGCCACCTCAGGGTCGGAAAAAATCGCTTTGACACCGTTTTGGGCGTCGTCAAAATTTCCCTTGATGGCAAAAACGCTTACGTTGCTGCCCTCCTGAGTTGCCATCTGCTTTTTTTGGATACCGGAAACACCGTCCACGGGATAAAAAACAGCGATCTCCACGCCGGGCACGTCGGCATATCCGCACAGAGCGGCTTTGCCCGTGTCGCCGCTGGTGGCAACAAGGATCCTTGCAGTCCTTGTCTCGCCGGTTTTTTTCAGCGCCATGGAGAGCATGATGGGCATGATCTGCAGAGCCATGTCCTTGAATGCACTGGTGGGGCCGTGCCACAGCTCCAAAAAGTATCTGTCGCCCACCTTTGAGATGGGTGTGGGGGGCTGAGGAAATTTTTTGATGCCGTAGGCGTCTCTTGCGGCGGATTCCAGCTCTTCTTTTGTATAATCGTCAAAGAATTTTGACAACACAAGCGCCGCTCTGCCCACGTAATCCGAGTTCAGAAGCTGCTCCATATCTTTTTTTGAAAGCGCAGGTATTGTCTCGGGCACAAAAAGTCCTCCGTCGGAGGCAAGGCCCTGCTTGATGACGTATGCGCCTTTTCTTTTTTCGAGATTTCCCGATCTGGTGCTGATGTAGTTCATAGTTCCGTACCGTGTCCCAAGTCCTTTTTGTGATTTATGCGGAGGAGCTTGCCCTCCCGTGTCAAAAAAACTTCAATAACGTCGATCCTGTCCTTGCGGACGTGCTTGTAGCGGGTGATCCCCAGTCTTTTTATGGGAAGACAGCCGTTTTTTTGGTTGATAAACCTCAGCGCACTTCCCGCATACCTCAGGTTGCGGATCTTTTTTGCATCAACTGCGTCGGCAGGAGCGCCAAAAGCGTCGCCGGTGCGGGTTTTTACCTCAAAAAACACCAGTATTCCAAACCGAAACCCCACCAGGTCGATCTCGCATCGACCGTGTCGAAAGTTTTTTGCGGGGATTGCCCATAGACGGCGCCTGAGGTACCTTGCCGCCAGTTTTTCGCCCAATTTTCCGATCTCCCGGGGTGTCATTGCAAAAAAGATCTCCTGTTTTTATTTTTTGTCTGTTTTTGAGTACAGCTTTTTTAAAAATCCCGGCCTGTGCTGAGGGCAGGGGCCATTGGCAATAATGGCGGCACAATGCTCTTTTGTACCGTAGCCCTTGTGTTTTGCAAACCCGTATTGAGGGTATTGGCTGTCCAGCTCCCTGCAGTATCTGTCTCTGGCAACCTTTGCCAGCACCGACGCCGCTGCAATTGATGGGCATTTTGCGTCGCCTTTTATGACGGGAACTGCGGGAACAGAAAATCCCCGCGCCACGTTTCCGTCCACCAACGCAAGCTGCGGGGGGGACTTGAGTCCTTCCACCGCACGGTGCATGGCGGTCATGGCGGCATTAAGAATGTTTATTTCCTCGATCTCCTCCACTGTTGCAAAGGCGATGCAGTAATCGGTTGCGGTTTCCTTTATAACATCAAAAAGCGCCTCCCGTTTTTTTTCGGTGAGCTTTTTTGAATCGTCAAGTCCCGGTATCTCCGCATCGGGAGGAAGTATCACAGCGGCGGCAAACACAGGACCTGCCAGAGGGCCTCTGCCTGCCTCGTCGCAGCCGCAGTATATCAGCTCTTTTCCGTTGCAGAGCGCTGTCTCGATGCTCCTGTCAAGGGCCATAAAAATCACTCCCAATCAAGCGTGATCTGTCCTGTTTTTCCTGCGCGGAACTCGTCCAGGATCCGAGCGGCCGTTCTGTCCTCGTCAATGATTCCGCCGGATCTCAAAAAACCGCGTCTTCTGCCGATCTTTTCAAAAACGTCAAGATCGGTGTCGCTCTCCTCTACAGCAATGCCATAGCTCTTGCAGAGCAGGTCGGTATATCTCTCACGCAGAATTCCGATGAGCTCCACCGAGAGTGAATAGGTGTCAAGAATATCGTCTTTTATGGAGCCCAGAGACGCCAGCTTTATGCCTACGCTCCGGTCATCAAACTTGTGCCACAAGATGCCCGGGGTGTCCATCAGCTCAAGCGAAAGGGCGGGAACTGCGATCCAGGAGTTGTGCCTTGTGACCCCCGGTCTGTCCTCTGCGGCGGCTTTTTTTGTGCCCGAAAGAGTGTTTATGAGGGTGGATTTTCCCACGTTTGTGATGCCCGCAATCATGGCTCTGATGGGACGCTTGATGCCCTTTGCGGCATCACGCTCCAGCTTTTCGCTCATAACCTCACGGATGGCGGAAGGCAGACCCTTGATGCCATAGCCCGTCTTGCAGTCGATGGGAATGACGGGCACTCCGTTGTTTTTTGATCTTTTTACAAAAAGATCGGTGGCGTTGCGGTCCGCAAGATTGCTTTTTGTGAGCAGTGTGATGGTTTTTTTGTTGGCAAAAAGCTGTTCAAAATCAGGGTTCCTGCTGGAAACCGGCGCCCTTGCGTCCAAAAGCTGGATCACCAGATCGATCTTGGGCAGCGCCTCCTTGATGAGCCGCTTTGCTTTTGCCATATGTCCGGGATACCATACGATATCTGCCATAAAAAACTCCTGTTCTGTGTCAGTCCACCGTGCCAAAATTCGGAGCCACTCTGATGATGACTCTGCCCAATATCCGGTTTGCGCCGATCTCTCCCAGCACACGGCTGTCTGTGGAATGGTTGCGGTTGTCACCCATGACAAAAACCTTTCCGTCGCCAACCACAAATTCCTGCGTATAGTCGGGAATGGTGGTGCCGTCCATGGGCTTTGGCTCCCGCATGCCCTCAATGTAGGGCTCTTCAAGAGGCACTCCGTCAACGTACACCTGCCAGTTTTGATAGTCGATCAAAACCGTCTGACCCTCGGTGGCAATAACTCTTTTGATCAGCGGCTCGTTGTTGGAACGGTATCCGTCGGGCTTGATAACCACGATGTCGCCTGTTTTTGGGGTGTAAAAGAGGTTTGAGATGATGAGCTTGTCCCGATGCTGCAAAGTCTCGCGCATGGACTGACCGTCAACAGACACATATCTGAACACAAACAGGAACAAAAGCATCATCACTGCCAGCGCATAGCAAAAAGTCTCTGCATAATCATAGGCGGCAGAGAGAGCACCGCTCCTGCTTTTTTTTGCACAGGGTGCGGGTGTGTTTTCTTGCTCGGTTGCGTTGTCCCCCTCGTCCCAAGGAAAACCTGCGGGCTCCTCTTGGGGGGCAGATGTGTTGTCTTCAAAAAGATTGTTTTTGTTTGTTTCCATGAAAAAACCTCAATGCTGAAAAACAAAAAATTTATTTTTGGCAACAATTTGTTGACAAACCGTTGATAGAAAGAAGGGTGTCTGTAGCAACAGACACCCGATTTGCTTAGATTTTTTCCTTGACTTTTGCGCTCTTGCCGACTCTGTCACGCAGATAGTAGAGCTTTGCACGGCGAACCTTACCGTTTCTGACAACTTCGACTGCCTGCACGTTCGGAGAGTGAAGCGGGAAGGTCTTCTCGGTACCTACGCCATAGGAAACCCTTCTGACGGTGAAGGTCTCGGAGATGCCGCCGTTTTTCTTGGCGATGACCGTTCCTTCAAAAATCTGAGTTCTCTCTCTTGTTCCCTCAACGATCTTTTGGTAAACCTTGACGGTGTCACCGATGTTGAACACGGGAACGTTCTCTTTCAGTTGCTCATTTGTAAAAGCTTTCAGCATATCCAAAGCGATTACCTCCGTTATTTCTGAGCGTTCTTGCTGAGCTGCAGAGGACCGCCCGATATTAGCAACACATTATATCACACAAAAAACCAAAAATCAAGGGTTTTTGCCGATTTTTTCAATATTTTTTGGCGCCCCTGATATGTTGGGGGTGTTAAAAATTAAAATCAAAAAAACCACAACACCTTGTATCAGTCTCTGCGTTTAAATCTTGATGCATAATAGAGTATCTGCATCACGGCAGACACAAGAGCGGCAACGTAGGTCAGCGCCGCAGCGGTGAGAACACGTCTTGCGCCCTTCAGCTCCGAGGAATCCAAAATCCCGATTCCCTCCAGTGCTTTCATTGCCCGTCTTGATGCGTCAAACTCCACAGGCAGTGTCACCAGCTGAAAGAGAGCCGTGGTGGAAAACAGGATCAGCCCGATCCAGTACAGGGTATCGGCGCTCCAGGTCTCTGCGCTGTATGAGATGGCAAAGCTGACAAGAAGCAGGATCAGCCCCAGCTTTGAACCAAAATTGCAGACGGGTACCAGGGCAGATCTGATTTTGATAGGGAAATAATCCTTGCTGTGCTGAACTGCATGCCCTGCCTCGTGAGCGGCAATTCCGATTGCCGCAACACTGGTGCTGTCGCCCACTCCGGTGGACAGATTGATGCGGTTGCTGCGGGGATCATAATGGTCGGACAGCTCACCCGCCACTCTGCCAAAGGTGACGCCGTAAACGCCGTTCCCCTCCAGCACTGCGCGGGCTGCCTGCTCGCCGGTGAGCCCCCGTTTTGATGCAACCTTTGAAAACCTTGAATAGGCGCTCTTGACCATGATCTGGGCAACAAATCCCAGCAAAAGAGCAGGAAGCATATAGATCAAATAATCAAAATAATACATTTTTTACCTCCCCGAAAAATAGCAGGATGAATTATATATTATACCTTGATACAACAAGAATTATTCCGCATCGGGAGGGCGCGGCAGGATCAATGCAAAAAAATCATTTTGCAGCCATTGCCTTTGCCAGCGGCTTTTTCAACAGTGCCATCACCACCAGAGCAGCTACTGTGTTTACCAGCATGTAGCTTCCGTTGTAGAGGAGCGAGTAGAGCACGGCGGTGTCACCAGAAAAGCTGCTTCCAAACAGCTCCACGCTGTCACCCACCGCAAGCCGCCAGATGGTGACTCCTGCGGTAAAATGTACCAAAAATCTGGCAACACACGCCACGGCGGTACCCAAAAAGATGCCGCCTTTCATTTTTCGGAAAAATCCCGCAATGCCCACCATTCCGTAGGCAAGCACATAGTCCAGCAGTATGGAAATGATGCCATAGCTGAGTCCTCTGCCGATGGTGCATTTGATAAAACCGAAAATCAATCCCGAGGGGATCGCCCAGCCCGCACCGCGTCTGAACGCAAGCACCAGCAGAGGAACCATCACAAGGTCGGCAGATCCTCCGTTTGCCCACAGCGACAGGTCAAAAAAGCTCAGGATCACGGAAATTGCGATCATCATGGCACACTCGCACACAACGATCAATCTTTGTTTTGAATTTTGATTCATAAAAAAAGTTTCCTTTCCGAACCCCGATGCAAAAAATAAAGTCCGTAAAAGAAAACGAAAAAAACAGTATTCTCCCTACGGCGGCATTATCCGCATCAGGTTCATTGGGTATGATCTCAGCTCTTTTGGAATTATTGTTTCCAAAAAAGCACCCCATTTTGTTTTGATATTAAATATTATTGAAAAAATCACGGGGGAGCTCCATGCCCGTGTCCCTTCCCGCACATTATATTACCAAAAAAAACAAATGTCAAGTATTTTTATTTGCCTGTCGGCGCTTGTCGGTGGGTGAAGTTGTGAAAGAAAACAACTTCCCATCCGCAGCAAGGGGTATTCGAAACTTTGGGCTACACTCCCCGCTATGTATATCAAATTTCGGCATCTTATCCCCAAGCCATCTTTTTTTCTCCAACTACTTTCAAAAGTTTTGTCCCACTTTTTCAAAAGTGGGCGTTCAAAACACAAAAAAATATAATAAAAAGAGCCGAAAACCGGCTCTTTTTTACCTTATTTCTGCCCACGAGAATCACCGACAGACGTCTATTTATCCCACGGCTGTCTTTTTTTCTCAAACCACTTTAAAAAGTTTTGCCCCGCGTTTTCAAAAGCGGGCATTATAAAAGCGGGCATTATATAATAAAAATTTATTCCACTTTTTTTATTACC
>JAZSRP010000023.1:0-2989 GCA_045538555.1 Eubacteriales bacterium | reverse complement strand
CATCGTTGATTGCCTTTGTAGCGGCGTCAACGGTTGCCTGGTCGGAGATCTTGAGACCGCTTACGTCAACAGAGAGAGCAGACTCAAGGTCAGCAACGGTGTCGTCTGTGTAGATAGAGGTGTCAACAGCATTTGCGTCGCTGACTGCTTTGTTGTACTCGGTGTAGTCGGCATCCTTTTCAACCAGAGCACCAATGGCATCGTTGATGGCCTTTGTAGCGGCATCAACGGTTGCTTGATCATCGGAGGTGAGTCCGCTTACGTCAACAGCGAGAGCTGATTCAAGATCTGCAACAGAATCCTCGGTGTAGATGGAGGTGTCAATAGCATTTGCATCTGCAACTGCCTGATTGTACTCTGTATAATCCGCATCCTCCACCGTTTCCTCGGAGGTGAGATCAAACATAATGTCGTATGCAATTTTGTTGTTTTCGGTGTAGCTGTAAATCTCACCCTCATGAGTGTTGTTTGCGGTGGTGAACGTGAGAGAACATGTTTCGGAAATTGTCACCTCGTCAGCGGCAGTGATAACAACGTAGAGGTCGTACAGATTTCCTGCAGCAAAAGTGGAGTCGGTGTATTCCTCCCATGAGGTGCCGTCTATGGTATACCAGTAAAAATAGAAATCACTTACACTGTCAACAAGCGATGTGTTTCCGTTGACACTGATGAGCGTGGGCTCAAAAGTGCTTCCGCCCACCTTGGGTGAGTTGGCATCGGTGCCAAATTCCAGTGATGTGATGGTGATGATCTGCTTTTCGATCAGCCCTTCAATAGCGTCGTTGATTGCTTTTGTTGCGGCATCAACGGTTGCCTGCTGATCTGCGGGAAGCCGGCTGACGTTTGCAGAAAGCGCCGCCTGAAGCACAGCCCAGGAATCGGCGGTGTAAACTGACGAATCCAGTGCGTTTGCCGCAGATACTGCCTCGTTGTATTGGGTGTAATCAGCGAGATCCCCTGCGGTATAAATCTCAATATACGGAGCTGCTCCAAGAGTTTTGTTTTCGATGTCAATGCCGTGAAGCTCCACAACCTGACCAACCACTGCTGCAGAAAGGTTGGTAAAGTTTTGCTGACTTCCGGGAACGGTATCTTCCCAGGAATGCGCTGCAATAAAAATCTCATCGGAGGCAAGGTTTGTGTCAACGTCAACACCGCCGCCTGCCCATGCACCCTTGACCACGTAGCTGTTCAATGAAGAATCCCATTTTGCTACAAGGTTGTAGGTCCAGAGCGTGTTTGCGGTGCTTGCGTTTATGGTGCCAAAATCAGAGGTGAAGATCTGGGATGCGCCTGCGTCAATGCAAGTATTGAATCCGTCAACGTACACGTATCCGGAGGCAGCAGTCTCACCTGACTGTACAGTGTCGTCAATGGCGGCTTTGAGCAGCTCTGCCATGGCGTCCTGCTCTGCTTCTGTTGAGTTGGGATCGTTGAGCATTTCAACTGCCTGGTTGTAGAGGCGGTGGAGAGTTTGGAGATCCTGCTGGGTATAGTCGGTGTAAACGGCTTTTTTTGCCTGATTGACAACGCCGGAGAGTCCCAGGTCGCCTGAGGCGTAGATCTGAAATGTTCTTGTATATCCGTTGGAATCGCTTCCGTGAACGATCCAGCCGTATACGGTCTCACCGCTGATCTCGCATTTTGAGTAGAGCATGGTGTCACCGTTGCTGGCGGTCTCAATGCTCAAAACCTCAAAAACAGAGGACATGGGAAGTGTCCATGAAGCGGTGGTATCATTTTTTAGTTTGTATACGCTCTTTGCGCCCGAAGTGGTGACATAAAGACCGGGGGTGGGGTTGCTGCCGGTATAATCGATCTCAGGGAGACTGTCGTCAGTCTCAAGAGGCATGGAGCCAAATCCCACCAGACTGGAGCTGGTGAGTGAGTATTTTTTCAAAAAGGCGCCGCCGCCCTCGGATTCAACGCCGTCCTGTGAGGAGGTGTTGCCCTCGAGAGTGTACACGTACGTGCCGTCAGAATATGCCACCAGACCGATGTGACCCTCCCAACCGGGGTAGTCACCGGATGCGGTATAAAAGAATACCAGATCACCGGGTTGGGGAATATAAGACGAATCATAGAGAGAGCTGTAGCTGCTTCTAAATTGATATGCGGCTTTGTATCTGCCTTGGCCGATAAGGTAGTTGCTCCAATCGGGAACGTAGGTATCGGCCCAGATGTTGCCGGAATCGGTGCCATAGGATCCGCCGTCAACGTCTGTGACCTCGGCAGTGTAGTAGGACCAAGCGCAAAATGCGGCACACCATGCGCTTGCGTTACATCCGGCATAATATCCGTATTCTGTGTAGTTTCCGCTTCCGCCGGACTCGCCGGTCTCGCCGGATCTGCTGCTGCCTTCGAGGTAACCCATCTGAGATGCCGCAACCGCAACAACGTCGCGTCTGCCGTCACCGGTCAGAGGGATCTTGGTCATGTTGTCGTAGAATTTTCCGTTTGCATAATAGGAAGACCAATAGCGGGAAGCGTATTTCGTTTCGGATACGTTGTCCCATGAGAATGCTGAAGCGGGAAACGTCAGCATTGAGAACATCAACGCCACCAAAAGGAAACACGATGTGAGCTTTACAAAAACGTTTTTCATCAATGTTTTACCTCGTATACTGTATTTTTAATAAATTATAATTCATACGGTGCGTTTTGAAAAAATAACCCGCGTAATCCGGAGCGTGCGGTTTTTTTGAATATAACCTGCGATTCCGAATCGCCGCGGGTCACAAACATCAACCTTTTGTAGGTATGAAAGGTTATTGTGGCTCGAATTTTTTAACCAACCACAGGCCACTGGGAGATCGCGCCTGCGTCCATCTGAACCATAAGTACAACGTCAGCACCGTCAAAGATACCGTCGCCGCTTACTTCGATTGCGTCAAGGATCGCCTGATCGATCTCAATTACGGTTGCGTCAACCTGACGTGCAAGAACAAGGTCGTTGCCGTCAAAGGTGCCGTTTCCGTCGATGTCGCCA
>JAZSRP010000014.1:0-12777 GCA_045538555.1 Eubacteriales bacterium | reverse complement strand
GCGCCGCTGATGTTGGTCTCCAGCAGAGGGCTGGACATTGCCATCTTGGCTGCCTGCTCTGCCTTGTCCTTGCCTTTTGCATTGCCCACACCCATGTGTGCAAGGCCTGCGTTGGACATAACTGCAGAAACGTCAGCAAAGTCAAGGTTGATGATACCTTCAACAGTGATAAGGTCGCAGATGCTCTGAACGCCCTTGCGGAGAACATCGTCTGCTTCCTGGAATGCGTTGAGGAATGTGATCTTTTTGTCGGTGAGAAGCTTGAGACGCTCGTTGGGGATCACGATGAGAGAGTCAACGTTCTCAGACAGCTTGCGGATACCTTCCTCTGCCTGTGCCATTCTCTTTTTGCCCTCAAAGAGGAAGGGCTTGGTAACAACAGCAACAGTGAGGATATCAAGAGATTTTGCAATTTTTGCAATAATAGGAGCAGCTCCGGTACCTGTGCCGCCACCCATGCCTGCGGTGATAAATACCATATCTGCGCCTTTGATGGCGTTGGTGATCTCCTCAATGGACTCGTCTGCGGCCTTTTCTCCAAGCTCGGGATTGCTGCCTGCACCGTGTCCCTTGGTGATTCTGTCACCGATGGCGATCTTTGTGGGTGCGCTGGATTTGATAAGAATCTGAGTGTCGGTGTTTACGTTGATAAACTCAACATCGGGCATATCAAATGCATTGATCATTCTGTTGACTGCGTTTCCGCCGCCGCCGCCCACGCCGATGACCTTGATAACTACCTTGTTGGGGTCGAGTATCGCGTTGTTCATTTTTGAACCTCCGATGATTTATAGCTATATTTTTATACACTTTATATAATAATATGTTTTTTGGGGAATTGCAAGAGTTTTTTACGTTTTTCTTTGATTTTTCAGGGTTTTTTGTAAAAATTTAGGGGGTTTTTGTCAAGAAAGAGCAACTGCCGCCTCATTTGCCGAGGATACGTCAATGGTGCCGTGGGATTTTTCTCCCAATCGATCAATGATAGCTGACAAAAATTTTATTTTTATATCAATATTTTCCATATCTCCCACATAGACCTCAAATCTGTCAGCATAATCCACGTAGATATCAAAGCGGCTTTTTGCTTTGACGGCAGTAATGTACATTTCCATCGATTGTGATTCAAACGTTTTGTAAAGCTCAGTCACTGCATCATAGGTACGGGCATCTACAAATTCCAGCATCTCACCCACCATGCATTTTCGGATATTGCTCACCTCCAGCGATGCAAGATCGCGAGTCCACATAGCGTTTTTGTCCACACGCTCAAGAACTTTGAGATTTGCCGACAAAACGTAGGTTCTGCCTGCAAGATCAAGGTAAAACACAGGCCTTTCCTCCACGATGTTGATTTCAACCGTTGAGGGAAGGTTGCGGGATATTTCAACCGTACCTATATACGGAAGCTTTTGTTTTATGAGCGCCTCTGTCTCGTCTGCATCAAACACATATATATTCTCCCCAACCTCCGCAGGGATCATAGACACAATCTCGTCGTACGAATACTTGCTGTTTCCTTCCACCGAAAACTCTTTTATGTTGAGAAACACAGCAAAGCACACCACAAGAAAAACAACAGTTACGGTAAAGAACAAAAGAAAATAGAACAAGCTGCGGCGCATACGCTTTTTTTCTTGACGCTGCTGCGCCTCAATAACAGTCATGTTTTTGCGGACAAAACGTTGCTGTTCCATATTTTTTTGCTCCTTTCCCGTTGTTTTATTTTTTTAAAAGTTTTTCTGCCTCTTCCACGATCATATCAAGAGAGTGTGGCATAGCAAAGCGCTTGATGCTTTCCTCCATGCGTTTTTGCATATTGGGGTTGTCAAGTATCTCTGAAACCGCTTTTGCAAGCACATCTCCGTTTATTTCATTTTCGCGGTAAACCGCTGCTGCGCCCGCATCTGCAAGCAGACGTGCGTTTTTGTACTGATGGTCCTCGGTAACATATGGGCTGGGAATGAGAATTGCCGCTCTGCCTCGAATTGCAAGCTCCGACAGTGTCATTGCCCCTGCGCGGCATATTATAACGTCTGCGGCCGCCTGGCGAAGCGGCATATCGTAGATATATTCTGCAATATCAAGATTTTCTTTTTCAAAAAATCCCTTTTCTTTTGCGATATGAGAATATTTTTCCAGTCCTACTCTGCCGATGGCATGGGAGTGCCGTATCTTTTTTGGAATGGAAAGGTGCTCCATCAGTTCAAAAGAAAGCTCGTTGACCTTGTCTGCACCCATACTGCCGCCATATGACAGGATATACCTCTCATACAATGGAATACCCAGCTTTTTGCGGGCTTCCTCTCGGCTGACGGTGTCCACGATGATTGGGTTGCCGGTAAGCACAAGCTTGTGCTGCACCGACTCATCAAAGAATTTTTGGCTTCCGTTAAATGATATACACACCCTGTCAGCATACCGTGAAAGCATTTTTGTGGTAACGCCCGGGAATGCGTTTTGCTCATGGATAAGCGTGGGAATCCCCAGCTTTGACGCAGCTTTTACGGTGGGCCAGCTGACGTATCCGCCTGTACCAACAACAAGGTCGGGAGAAAAAGACTTGATGATCTTTTTTGCTTTTCCCACGGATGTAAATGCCCTGTAGGCGGCTTTTATATTCTTTAGTGTCAGCTTGCGTGAAAAACCGCTGACCTCCACAAAATCGATCTTGTATCCGTGCTTTGGTACAAGTGTACTCTCTATTCCTCTCTTCGTGCCCACAAACATCACTTCGGTATCGGGGAACTTTTCTTTTATGGCCTGGGCGATATTCAGTGCAGGGTTTACGTGACCGCTGGTACCGCCGCCGCAAAATATGATTTTCATTTCAATCTCCGTATTTCAGCCTTTTTGAATGTATGAATACCTTGATATCGAGAGCACAACTCCCATCTCTGCAAGAAGAAGCAAAAGAGAGGTTCCGCCGTAACTGAAGAACGGAAGGCTGATGCCCGTGCTCGGAAACGTATTTGTCACCACCGCAAAGTTGAGCATAACCTGTATGACCACTTTGGCAGTGATTCCCATTACTACCAGTGAACAAAATCTGTTGGGGCTGTTTTTTGCCACGTGATATCCTCTTGCCGCAAATACGCAAAACAGCGCGATCACGCACAAAACTCCAAAGAACCCCAGCTCTTCACAAAGAATCGCAAAAATATAGTCATTCTGCGGCTCAGGCAGATATCCGTGCTTTTGGTTGCTCTGACCAAGTCCAAGCCCCCAAAATCCACCGGAGCTGATGGCAAACAGAGACTGCGCCGGCTGCCATCCTTTGCCACCGGAAGCATTTGACATAAACGAAAACGGATCGTTCCATACCTCAAGACGTCTGAACGCCTGAGGAACCAGTTTTGCAAGTATCGGCTGTCCCACCGTGAGGAAAAAGGTTCCGACGGTAACGGCAGCACCGGCAACAACGCCAAGAAAAAAACCTTTTGTGCCCGACAGCCACATCATGGTGAACATCAGCAAAAGAATGATGATGGTTGCAGACAGATGGCTCTGCAAAAGCGTGGCAAGCGCCGCAGGAAGCGCCATAAGCGCCAAGGGAAGGATACCTGTTCGGAAAGTACGCATCTCCTTGTGATGATCGCTGATATAACGCGCCATCGAAAGCACCAAAAACAGTTTGAGAAGCTCAGAGGGCTGAAACTGGATTCCGGCTATCTCGTACCATCTTGTGGCACCGCCTCTGGTGACGCCAAAGGCAGGAACCGCATAGTTGATGACAAGTGCAAGGATATATCCGAAATATGATCCGGTTTTTACGTATCCGTAATCCAGCTTGGAAAATCCCAGCATGGCAAGAATTCCAAATATAACCCAACGGATCTGCTTTCGGGCAAAGAAATACGAATCTCCGTATCTTGCCTCACCCGTGGCATACGAAGCCGAAAAGACCATGATGGAGCCGATACATATCAGAGCAATAATGACCACTAGCATAGGTCGGTCGACCTCGCCCACGAGACGGTATATTTTTTGTTTGTTGCTCTCCGCAGGCGCCAAAGAAGTGGAAGGGCTGCGTGTGAGAGCGGTGTTTTTTGCTCTGTTTTGGGTCTTTTTCAGTGCCATCTCTGCTCCTTTTCTTATTTTTAGATTTCAAAAAACATATTAAGTGATCGTAAATACAACCATGTACAGCCAGTGAGTCAATGCACAAAACAGCGCAGTCACGGTGGAGAAAACAGCGACAATCTTGATCTCACTCCAACCGCATTTTTCAAAATGATGGTGAATCGGGCTCATCTTGAAAATTCTTTTTCCCGTCAGCTTGAAAGATATCACCTGAAGAACCACAGACACACCCTCAATGATCCAGATCACCGAGAGAGGCAAAAGCATAAACTCATATCCGGTCATAATCACCGCACCTACGATGAAACCGCCCAGGAACATACTTCCCGTGTCTCCCATAAATATCTTTGCAGGGTAAAAATTGAATACAAGAAACGCCAGCAACGCTCCGATCAACGCACTTGCGAGAACGTACATAGTTGCACCAAAAGCCGGAAACTCAAAGCCAAGCAACAAAAATTCCACGCATACTATCAGTGCAACACTTCCTGCCAGACCGTCGATGCCGTCTGTAAGATTGGCACAGTTGATGATATAAGTTATTGCAATGAGCATGAATACGTAATAGAATATTCCAAGCTCAAGAGTGCCTCCCCAAGGAAGGTTGATGGCGGTATCTCCGCCGCACAGTGTTGAGTCAGTATACAGATACACCGCCGCAAGCGCAAACTGAAGCACCAGTTTTTGGGTGCCGCTGAGACCCTTGTTGCGTTTTTTAAAAAGCTTTACGTAATCATCTACAAATCCGATAAGTCCGGATCCAAAAGCAAGCCCCAGGGTGGTAAGAAGCTTTGGATACTGTATCAGATCGCGCTTTGAAACCAAAATGCCCACAGCAATCGCACAAAAGCATGCAACCGAGAAAAACAGACCGCCCAAGTTTGGGGTGCCCTCTTTTGATTTGTGCCAGGAGGGGCCTATATCAAGTATCTTTTGTCCCAGCTTTACTCTGCGAAGTATGGGGATAAACACCTTGTACATCACAAACCCAAGCACAAAAGACACCATGGCGGTGATTCCGCATACGAGATATTGGTTTGAGAGCATTTTATTTCACCTCTCCCGTTGTTGTTTATATTACTGCATCAGTAAGACGCATTCCGTTGCTTGCCTTGTAAAGAACGGCATCTCCCGGACTTAAAAAATCCCCGAGAAACTCTTTTAGCCCTGTCATCTCCCCTTTTTCAAAGGAAAACACAGGTTTGTCTCCCATATAGGAGGCGTATTTTTTTGCTTGGGTGCCGTATGTCACCAAAACATCAGCAGCCATTGACACGTACTCTCCAACGAGCCGATGAAGGCGGTCGCTCTCTGCGCCCAGCTCAAGCATATCACCAAGCACCGCAATTTTGCGTTTTGATTCGGTTTTTTGCAAAACAGAAAGAGCTGCTTTCATTGATTCCGGAGATGCATTGTAGCAATCAGAAATAACAGTTCTTCCTTTGGTTTTGTATACAAACAGGCGTTTTCCGTCGCTTTTGTAGGTAGACAACGCCGATGCTGCCAATTCTATATCAACATCTGTAAGATACGCACAGCCAAGGGCAAAAAGCGCATTTGAAACATAATGATCACCGATTACATTGAGGACAACCTGCAATTTTTTCCCAAAAATCACTGCATCAAACAACAATCTGTTTTCTTCCGTAACAATATTGTCTGCATAACAGTGGCAGGAGGGATCGGAAAGCGAGATAAAATACGCTTTTTTCTCTCCGCAATACTCACAGAGCAACGGCTCATCACCATTGAGCAAAAGCATCGAATCGGGAGAAGAATGTGCCGCAATGAGCAGTTTTTCGTCCCTTATGGCTTCCCTTGAGCCCAAATTTTCTATATGGGAATATCCAATGTTGGTAACCACCGACACATGAGGCCTTGCCACTGATGCGATCCGATCCATCTCACCCGGATAGCTCATTCCCAGCTCAAGAACCGCAATCTCAGCATCCGCCGGTGTGTCCAGAACCGTAATAGGAAGCCCTACCTGACTGTTGGCATTCCCCTGTGTTTTGTGAACATTTTTTGATACAGACAGTGCGTGTGAGATCATATCCTTTGTAGTGGTTTTTCCCACCGATCCGGTGACTCCGATAACAGTCATTCCTGCCATCTCTTCCCGTCTGTACGCAGAGGCAAGATCACGCAGCGCACTCCTCACATCAGAAACCAGCACAGTATCTGCACAAAAATATTCCTCATTGTCCACAAGGGCACAGCCCCCTGCCAAAACCACGGACGGCGCAAATTTGTTTCCGTCCACGGTCTCACCTCTGATGGCAGCATAGATGCCATCCTCACAGAGTTTCCTGCTGTCGGTAAAAACGGAGGTTACGTATCTTTCTCCATTGCTGTTTGAATGGAGAGTTCCACCGCATTTTGACGCGATTTGAGAAAGAGTCAGTTTCATTACTCTATTGCTTCCTCGTACAAGAATTCCAGCTCAATGACCGTGCCGGGTGCCACATATTCTCCCGCCCCAATGGACTGTGAAACAACGTAGCAGTTGCGCCAGTCATCATTGAATATGCCGCTGATACGTACGTTGAGATTGCTGTTGATGATGCTCTTGATAGCATTGGAAGGCGAATCTCCCATCACATCGGGAACCTTCACGTTTGCCTGAACGGTTGCATCACCGGTATAAAGAATAACCACACCGTCCTTGTAAACCTCGGTGCCGGATTTTGGCATCTGCTCAAGCACAGCGTTTCCGTCACCCCTGACTGAATATTTGAGACCCAGAGCGTCCAGCTCCGCCTTTGCATCCTCAACAGTCATTCCGCGGTAATCGTCAACGGCGGTGATATTGTTGTCTTGAGTTGCGGGAGTGATGCCCATATGAGGCAAAACCTCTGACAAAATGTTTGCCACAACGGGTGCAGCAACCGCAGAACCGAAATGCTGACCTGCCGTGGGCTCATCCACCAGCACAAGAACTGCAATTCTGGGATCCTCTGCAGGTGCAAAGGTGACGCAGGAGGAAATGTAGTCATCCTCACGAGCCGTGTCTCGTTTCTCGGAGGTTCCTGTTTTGGAAACCACGTTGTAACCGTTTACACAGGCGTTTTTGGTGGAATTTGTAAGCGACTTGAGTATTTTGTTGCAGGTATCCGCTGAAACAACCTGCCGATCGTTTGAGTACTGATATGTTTTGACGGTATTGCCGTCCTTGTCAACAAGTGCTTTTACCACGTGGGGAACTGTGATATAACCGCCGTTGGCAATGGCAGATACTGCACGGAGATGTTGGATCGGAGTCACCTTGAACGTCTGTCCAAAAGAGTAGATCGCGAGCTCAAGGGTCTCAAACTGAGAATTTGTGGTTCCGTAATATATAGAAGAAACCTCACCCGTAATATCGCTTCCGCTGACCTTGGTATAACCAAACTCCTCAAAATATGTTTTGAAATTTCGTGATCCTACAGCAAGACCTATCTGAATAAAAGCAGGGTTGCAGGAATTCACAATAGCTTCCGTAAAGCTCTGACCGCCGTGGCCGCCCCTCTTGTGACAGTGAATAACGGTACTTCCGATCTTGTAACGGCCGTCACAGGAAAAATGAGAGGAGTCGTAGCTGATATTCCCCTCCTCCAACGCAATGGCACTGGTGATGATCTTGAATGTTGATCCCGGCTCATAGGTCTGGGTGGCAACGGTGTTGTTCCACATTTCGTACAGCAGTTCGCTCTTGTACTTACTCCGTTCCTCCTCCGTTCCTACAAAAACCTCGTATTTTTCACGGTAATATGCAGAAAGTTCGTTGTAATTATTGAGGTCAAAGGATGGATAAATGGCACTTGCCAAAATCTCGCCGTTGGTGACGTCCATCACCACACACTCTACACGTCCGTTGGGATTGTGCTCCTCGTACGCCTGCTTTGCGTATTTTTCTACGATAGTCTGTACTGTCCAGTCAATGGTGGTCACCACTGACAGACCGTCAGAGGCGGGCACAAAGGTGGAAAACTCTGCCGCAAGCTCGTTTCCGTATGCGTCCTGTGCCTTGAGAGATTTTCCGTCAATGCCCGCAAGCTGCTCGTTATAAGTAAATTCGATTCCCGTCAGACCTGTATTGTCAGATCCGGTAAATCCGATAAGCTGGGCCGCAAGAGTTCCGTAACGATAATACCTCTTGGTTGTCTCCTCAAGATGGATTTTTTCGTTGAATTTGCTTTCGGAATGATCTTTTATAAAACTTCTTACCGCAGTTTCCTCTGCGTCGGTAAGGTATTTTTTGATCACCTGATACTTGCTGGATTTTTTTGCGCCCTTGGCGAGAATCTCGTATCTGTCCACACCGAGAATGGACGCAAGTCCGTCGGCAATCACCCCAAGCTCTGCATCATCCTTGATGTCATGGGGAGAAATAAAGCAGTTGTATACAGTGGCGCTTACAGCCAGCTCTGTGGTTCCGTCAGAGGCAAAGATCGATCCTCGTTTTGCGGGAATGGGCACCGATGAGGTGTATTGCTCCAGCGCACGAGTACGGTAATCCTCCGGATCAAAGAGCTGAAGATATGCAAACCTCACGCACAAAAGCGCCATCAGGCAGAGTATAACGATAAACGCCACCTTGCTTCTGGTGACGATCATCCTGTTTGTAGAGGGGGCTTTTGCAGGTGTATATTTACCGTTCAATGGTATTTTCCTTTCGGGCAAAGATAAGACAAACGGGTAAAAGAGAAATTGATCTCATTTACCCTCCCTGATATGTATATTCGTCTTGCGGAAAATAAATTCGATACATTTTTGTACCTTTTTATTGTATCAGATTCTCCGCATATTTTCAACTGCCTGGAAATCTATTTTTGCTCATCCGCCAAAAAAGTCACGGATGACCTCTCCAAGTCCTGTCAGCAGGAAGCCAAATCCGCCTTCCTCACCGTCATCATACTCCGTCATCTCGGTACGATCTATCTGATCAATGCTGATATACTGACTGCGGAGAGTTTCTTTTTTTACCATATCCAGCTCATTCTCGGCATAATCACGGATATCGTCAAGATCGTATTTGTTTGACAACTTCACCTCAAGCTCTGTCTGGGTCTTGTTGAGCGTGCTGATCTTGTTGTCAAGCTCTGTGATCTCGGAGCGGTACTTGTCCACCTCTGCATAGTTCATCATCATAAAGAGGAAAAGAGACGTGAGAATAAGCGCAGTGAAAAGAATGGACCACGGAAAGGGTGATTTGTCCTTCTTTTTTACGTTGACAACCTCAACAGAGCGCACTGCATGCATTGACACGGCTTTGCGCTTGACGTTTTTCTGCGCGGAAACGACTTTTTTTGGATTTTTTCCCGCAGGAACAACATTTTTCGATGCAGTTGTGCGTTTGATAGGCATTTTGTTGTCTTGCATTTTCTTCCTCTTTCTTTTTTATACCTTCTCGCAGACCCTCAGCTTTGCACTGTGGGATCTGCTGTTTTCCAAAAGCTCCGACTCATCGGGAAGCAGCGGTTTTTTTGTGATAATTTTTGCCACCTGTCTTGCACCGCAGACACACTGCGGAAAATCCGGAGGGCAAGTACAGGGGCGTTCCAGCTTTACAAAGCTGTTTTTCACGATCCTGTCCTCAAGAGAATGAAAGCTGATGATAGCCATTCTTCCACCCTTTTTCAGATACCGTGCACCGTCGTTGATCGCTTTTGGAATGGCGCTGAGCTCCGAGTTGACTTCTATTCTAATGGCCTGAAAGCTTCTTTTGGCAGGATGCCCGCCCTCATGACGGTATTTTGGCGGAACCGATGCAGATATCAATTCTGCCAGCTCCAGTGTTGTTTCAATTTCTTTTTTCTGCCTTGCGTTGCAGATAGCGGAAGCGATCTTTGATGCAAACTTTTCTTCTCCAAAATCCCTCAATATTCTTGTGAGATCGCCGTGAGAATAGGTATTGATCACCTCACGGGCGGTGAGGGGCGACTGCCTGTCCATCCTCATATCCAGTGCCGCATCCTGCATGTACGAGAATCCTCTCTCTGCCTCATCAAGCTGATAAGAAGACACACCAAGATCCATCAAAATACCGTCAACTTCGGATATGCCGAGCTCTGTGAGGACAGAAGCTATATTTTCAAAATTCTCCTTGACGGTGATCAAGCGGCTGTCATTGACGGTGTTTTTTGCGTTTTGAATAGCGTCGGAATCACGGTCGATGCCAATGACTCTGCCCCCGCGAGAAAGGCGCTCCAGAATAAGCTTTGTATGGCCTGCTCCGCCGAGAGTACAGTCAACGTATATTCCATCAGGCTTGATGTCAAGCATCTCGATACACTGAGACGCCATGACCGAATAATGTCTGAACTCCATATCAGAACCCCAGCCCCGTCAGCTCTTTTGTGACGTCCGCCATATCTATGTTGCTCTGCTCGGCATCCCATGCCGCCTGAGACCAGATCTCAAGACGGGAACGGTTGCCCACGATAACCACGTCTTTTTCAATCCCCGCAAATTCACGGTATGACTGATTGATGACTATTCTGCCCTGTGCATCAAGGGTGCACTCGTTGGCGCCTGCATAAAATGCGCGACGGATATGCCGGTGGCTTGCAATGGGCAGCTGCTCCAGCTTTTCCGTAAACCTCTCCCACTCGGCAGTGGGAAAAACAAAGATGCAGTTGTCAAATCCTTTTGAGATAACAAACTCCTCGCCCAACCCCTCGCGGAGTTTTGTGGGGATAAACAGACGTCCCTTGGCGTCAAGCGTGTGTTTGTATTCGCCCAGAAACATCGGCCATCCCTCCTTTCAAGCGGGGTTTTGCGTTTTTTTGAGCGCTATTGAATGCCGATTGTGGGTTTTTGTCCTATTTGCTCCCACATTCTACCACTCTTTGCTACAATTATAAACGACAATCCCGCTGTTTGCAAGGGTTTTTGGGGATTTTTTGATTTACGTAATCTTTTATGATTGTTGATTATGTCAAAGACAAAAACGCTTTATTTTCACGCTTTTTTGCGTTTATATGACGTTTTGTGTCGGGTTACGCCAAAAAAACTTTGGCATTATTGCACCTATACTCACAAACAAATGTTCAAAACGCAAAAACAGACCGTTTTTTCTTCAAAAACGGTCTATTTCTCCCACTTGGTATTTTTTTGTAAATTTCATTTTTGTCAAAAGGCAAAAATGCATCGGCTTTTTTGTGATTTTTATTGCAAAACACGGGTGCCGCCTGCATTTTTCGTCACTGCACAAAAAAGCGGTTGCCGTTGTTTTTTTGCGCAGCTGAGGTTTGCCGCCCGCAATCGGTCGGGCAAAAAGCAATTATCGGTTTTTTTATCAGAAGAAATCGTACAGGGCGCAGGTATTTTTGTACCCAAAGAAATGCCTTGCTTTGTCATTTTTCACTCTGACCCTGTTGACACGCAAAATATCCGCTACATTTCGATATCCCGTCACAAGCTGTGTCAGCTCTCGAACATCAATGATCATGTCGCCTTCATCCTCGGTACGGCGGACAGAAACCGCTTTTCCGTCCTTCACATCGATAACAAAGGTGGAAAAGTTTGCGTCAAGAATGGGGTCTGTCACAGAAACACTGACTGTTCCATCCGCTGTGTAAGGATACAGCTCCAGCGCCTTTTCGGCATTGATGACACGGTTCATCATCCCCTGATAATAGCTTGCATCAATCATTTTTGACGGCATTATGTCAACCACATCATCGGGAGTACAGATGTTTTGTATCCGAATCTTTTTGCACTGTGCGGAATGGGATCTGAAAAATCCCATAAACGCACGGAGGTCTTCTACCGTATCATATACAAGCTCGCTGACGTACATACACTCATCGGAAGGAGAAATGGAAAATACAGCGTAGGCGGTTTTGTTGCCGTTCTCATCAACATAGTACGCCATAGTGGTGTCGCCTGTTTCAAATCCCGCAAATTTACGCTCCCACAATTTTTTTGTGCGGATCACGGTGCAGTTGTGATCTTTTGCATATCTCTGATATATCTCATCAAGTATGGGGTACTCCTCTTTTGACTTGATAAGCTTGAACTCGCCCTCGTATTCAAACCGCTGTGTATGCTCCACGGGAAAAGTGAGAGTATACGATGAGATGCCCAGCTCCCAGCCGTACTTGCGGTAGAATTCATATTTGAACGGGCCAAGCATGGAGATAACGTATCCCCTGTCATACATCTCACGCAGAGACTCGTGAAGACACATGGACACCGAACCCTTGTTACGGTGAGGCCCCAGAGTAGAAACGGCGCCGATGCCTCCCATCCCAACGGTATGTCCGTTGAGATTGACCTGATAGTCATTGATGATCAAAACTGACAAAAGCTCGTCATCATCCACTACGCCAAGCACAGTCTCATCGTATTCCATCAGATCGTACGCTTCTACTGCAGACTGTTTTGACCATCCGCGGAATGAATAATGTATAATATCACCATAGGCGTCTCTGAATTTGTCGCCGTGGTCCTTGAGATTTATAACTTCCATCATTTAGGTCCTCCTTGTGTTTGTGCGTATTTTTGCAACACTACTTCTGCGTGTAATTATACCACATGTTTTTGCGTTTGTCCATACGTCATTTTGCTGCCAAGAATTGAGAATGCTGAGCCACGACAGAGACAGCGGCGGTCTGGCTGTTATTTTATCCACCGCAAAGGGTAGAGGCAGTGCTGCAGCGGCAAGAGTGAGTGCGGTTTTTTTGCAGTTTTTGGTGCCGGAAGCGGGGG
>JAZSRP010000026.1:0-4461 GCA_045538555.1 Eubacteriales bacterium | reverse complement strand
AAAAATATCTCAACTACATCATCGATCATATAACCCTTTGATTATTTGCAATTTTATATCCGTCCTTTTCGCCCGTGCCTTTCGGCTTTTGCCCGCACGGGCGTTTTTTTGCGTCCTTTGCACTTATTGGAAAAATTTTTTTTAAAAAAATCGGATTTTTTCAAAAAAACAATAGACGTTCCGCCAATAAAAAACATTATTATATTGAAAGGGTCAGTTCTCTCAAAACTCCCAAAAAATGCTCCGAAACGTTAATGAATTCTGTAATGATCTAACATAGAGTTCTTGTATTCGGTTTTTGTGTATGATATACGATATTTACCAAGAGGGGAAAGGCGTGATTCCGCTGGACACTCAAGCTTTGAAAAAAGAGGGTAATTAATCAACGTACAGAAAGGGATGAAATTACTACACAAACAGCAAGAATAAAAGTGTACGTAAACGCAGGCATCATAGGCAACTGAATATAGTGTCACAACCAACACAACAAACTTTGAAAAGGAGTTAATGTATGAAAAACAAAGGATTTAAATTTTTGTGCAGTTTTTTGGCTCTTATCATGGTTTTTTATTCAATTCCTCTTGCTGCGAACTCTGTTGGCGACAATCCTTCCGCCGACGACGGCAAATTGACCGATTTCTCAGAATGCAGAATTTTGGATTATGTGGACAATAATGAGTTTTTGGCTGCAAATCACAGGGAACGGTTGCCCCAAAAAGAGGATTTGAACTCGTATGTGTTCAAGAATTATGACGGCACAGAAACTGCATATTTTATGCAAGATAACGTGAAATACTATGACAGAGATGGCATTATCAGAGAGAAAAATCTGATGCTCGAAAAAACCAAAAACGGGTATACGCCCATAAGTAATGACGTATACGTGCATTTTCCCAATGACATATCCGACGGTATTTCAGTGGCGTTTGAAGGTATCAACATTTCAATTTCTCCGATAGATGAAAGTTTTGGTGAACCAAAACTTTCCGAGGACGGAAAGACCGTTTTTTATCAAGCAACAAAAAACGAGTCTTTGTCATTGTCGTATTCTCCTACACTCACGGGATTCAAAGAAGATATTGTGCTGAATAAATATTACGGTGTGAATTCTTTTGAATTTGTCGTCAAAACAAACGGACTTGGTATATACAGAGATGAAAATGGCAAGTTGTATGTTGCAAAAAGCAAAACAGACGCTCCCCAAGCTTATTTTGGCGACATTATAGGAATTGATAGCAAAGGAACAGTGTTTTTCGGCAATATGTCCGTAAAAACCGTTACGGACAACCAAAAGTATATCATGACAGTTTCTGTCGATGAGAAAACACTGATTGATGAAGCTGTTTCATATCCTGTGACGATCGATCCTTCCGTGACGATAATTTATACAAACAATCCCAAAACAATACACGATACAAATGTGTATTCAGGGCCTTATGCCGGCACTGTGGATCATCTTATATTTGGAGCGGCCGCTTCCAACGTGACGTCCTATGCGCTCATGTCTTTTCCGGGTGTTTATAACAGTTACTTGTATTCCGGAATCAGCAAGGATAGCATTCTCTCTGCAAATCTGTCCTTGTATTGCAAAAGATATACCGTGACGTTAGGTACGCTTATGGGTGCAATACCGTGCACGGGTGCTTTTTGGGATGATAATCAAGCGATATATTCCACAGCAGGTATTGACGGCGATATGAGTTACCTATGTATCAACCCTATGGGAGCTGTTGGTGAGTATAATACCATAAATATAACCCAAATCGTAAAATATTGGAAAGATTCGTATGATAGCGCAAGAAAAGGGTTGCTGTTATTCCTCAGGGATTCCAGGGATTATGCGTTTTATGCATCTTCCAACAATGCCAATGCCAACCATCGCCCTTATTTGACTATTCAGTATTCAACTATAAACCAGGGCTTCCGACACGAGTTCTGCGACTATGTTCCGGTTGCTTTCAAAAACAAAAGTACTTCAAAGGTAATGCGGAGTTATTCTGACACGCTTTATCAATTCGAAGACAACACATCCGATGTAACACGGCAATTCAAAATAAAGCGATACATTGATGGAAGGTATGCAATAGAAAACAGCGACGGCCTTAATGTGACTGCGCTCGACACCGAAAATCTCACCTTTACCGCATCGTTGCCGGCCGGTCCGGGCCTTAATAACAATCAAACCTGGTACATTGTCAAAACAGAGGACGGTTATTATCAAATCATTTCATATACAAACCAAGAGTATTGCTTGGCCGCTTCGTCATCCGCAAACGGCGAGTTGGTTTTGACAACGAACCGTTCGTCTGATTTGTCCAAATGGAGCATAGAATTCAGAAAAAACGTTTTGAGAGTCTTTGTGCGATCTAATGATTCGGGCGCCTCCGGCTCCGGTGAGGGTCTGCCCGGCGCGACCGTTGAATTGTTCAAGGCGGGCGTAAACGGCGCCTTTGCTACAAAAAACACCAATGACGGCGGCTATGCGTTTTTTGACAACCTGTCCGCTTCTGCAACCAATTACGGCATCACTGCCTCAAAGTCCGGATATTCTCGCAAATCATATCTGCACAACAACAATCCATCGCCCGTATCTTTCTCTGGAGGAGGGAACGGTTCCGGCTCTTTTGATGCCTCAATAACTATAAGTTCCTTTGATGAATTCCCCACACTGCTCTATCCTCTTTCGGTTGAGTGCCTTCCCCCTTTGCTCTCCTTGAACCAGCAATACGGATGGCGCAAGAACAACTCAAGCTTGTCATTCCACAACGGCATTGATATTTCAAGAATACCCGTCGGCGATTCTTATCAAACCCTCGGAGGTCTCTCTGTGGCGCAGCGGCCGGATGTTCGCAGTATAGCGGAAGGAGAAGTGGTTCAGGTTCAACATGGATGTGGAGGTAGTACAGGAAGATTTGTTGCCGTTAAGTATACTATTTCTGATAATTCCAACGAACAGAGCTACAGTATTGTGGTGCGATACTTGCATTTGGCAAGCGTTAACACTACTTTAAGTGTAGGAGCCACAATCGACGCAAATACATTTATCGGAAAGCCGGGCGGCAGCGGAAGCAGCGAAAACACATATGGAGTTCATTTGCACATTGACGCTTTTGTGGTCAATGGAGAATCTGCCCCGCAATATTCGGCTCAATATTCGCTGGACCCTAACGTATTTTTCAAACAACAATGATCTTTTGGAGGAAATATTATGAAAAGAATAACCTGTCTGCTGATAGCATTTTTGATGCTGTTTGCGGGAGCGTGTACCGATGCAGACGTTTCTGACGGCGGTTCTTCCGTGGCCGAATCGGCAAATGATGCTTCTGATGCTTCTGATGCAATTGGCGGTGATTCCTCATCCCCCGACGTAGAAAGCTCCGGTTGTGACGAAACCTCGGATGAGATCTCTGACGAAACCTCGGACGAAAATTCCCATGACACCTCCGAGCAGCCTCTACCCTTTGAGTATGAGTGGCCCATAGGAAACGAATGGCAACCATGCGATCACGGCACCGTATTTTATGAAGGATGGTTTCACAACATGGGCAATCGCCCTTTCGTAGAATTTGTTCATCCGGAGCAGGGAGAAACACATGAATCGCAACTTGCACGTGGTCATGGAATGGTGGCACTGACAGAAGAGGAGTACAGGGAATGGCTGAACTCCCCCGTGCCGGAGGAATACAAAGTGGAGGATCATATTCACGACACGGACTATATTGTTGACATTGTTGAAGGCATGGATCCCAAACCGCATATGTCAAAAAACATCCTTATGTTTGTCCGTGACTTTGAGGTGGAAAGAGAAGTTTTTACGGAAAAAATCTATATGTTTAATTATTACTACAGGATGTATCACGATCCCGAGGTGGTTTATGAGTGGGATTATCAGGACGCTGTGGAATGGTACGTTGATTATAATATAAAATACAGACCTATCTTGACGGCGAAATACATCCTCGAAAACTTTAGATCTTGGCTTTGGTATTCTTATGAATTTACGGATTCAACCAAGAAATTGTCTTGCGCACAGAGGATCTACGAGCTGGACCTGCCCAGAGAGGTTGTCGAACAAAAATTAAATGAACTTATCCGTTCAGCAAAAAAGCACTATAAAGATCTGTATGACGGCAAAGTCGAAATAAATTTCAAGCTCGATGAGGTGTACAACCGTTCCGAGGAATTTATGGATCTTATCGAAAAAGCCAACAACGGCGAAATATATCCCCTGCAAGTGGAAGATTGGTTTATAGATATCCGGTGGAATATTGGTTTGTAGATACTCGGTACAACCGAATCGGAATGAAAAAGATCGTTTTTGACAAACAGGCGTACAAAAAATATCTCAACTACATCATCGATCATATAACCCTTTGATTATTTGCAATTTTATATCCGTCCTTTTCGCCCGTGCCTTTCGGCTTTTGCCCGCACGGGCGTTTTTTTGCGTCCTTTGCACTT
>JAZSRP010000008.1:0-43271 GCA_045538555.1 Eubacteriales bacterium | reverse complement strand
AAGTGCAAAGGACGCAAAAAAACGCCCGTGCGGGCAAAAGCCGAAAGGCACGGGCGAAAAGGACGGATATAAAATTGCAAATAATCAAAGGGTTATATGATCGATGATGTAGTTGAGATATTTTTTGTACGCCTGTTTGTCGGCAACGATCTTTTTCATCTCGTACATCTTGTTGGGAGGGATTGCCTCCTCCTCCTCGGGAGTGAGCTTGCCTTTCATCAGTTTGTCCACGGTCAGAGCATCATAGATATCCATGGCAACAATATTGTTGCCTCTGAGGCACATGACCTGCTTCATCTGGCCTTCTACCAGGTTTTCCACAGCGGCACATCCCATCTGGGTTGCCAGAACTCTGTCTCTCAATGTGGGAGATCCGCCTCTCTGAATATGTGCAAGACGGGCAAATCTGGTCTCGATTCCGCTGCGCTCCTCGATCATTTGAGACAGCTCCTCGCCGTAGTCCTTGCCCATTCCCTCTGCGGCAACGATGACAAAATTGCGTTTTCCGCCTCTGCGGGCATCGATCATTTTTTCAATAACGTGATCAAAATCCGTGGGGATCTCTTTTATAACCGCAGTGACCGCACCAACGGCAATGGAAGTCTGAAGTGCAATATCCCCCGCATCTCTTCCCATAACCTCAACAACGGTACAACGGGCATGGCTCTCGCTGGTGTCCCTCAACTTGTCAATGAGGTTCACAACGGTGTTCATGGCAGTATCAAACCCGATAGTCATTTCAGTCGAGGCAATATCATTGTCAATGGTACCGGGAATGCCGATACAGGGAACTCCCGCATCCGTCAGATCAACGGCTCCCCGAAACGTTCCGTCGCCACCGATGGTAACGATGCCCTCGATCCCAAATCTGTCACAGGTGGCAGCTGCCTTTTGCACGCCTGCCCACTCTTTAAACTCCTTGCTGCGGGCAGTGTAGAGCATGGTTCCGCCGCGGTTGATAATAAAGGAAACGTCACGCTCGTGAAGCTGCTTCACCTCACCGTCAATAAGGCCCTGGTAACCGTTGTAAATACCCATCACCTCAATGCCCTTGTAAAGCGCAAGACGGGTGACGGCTCTGACAGCAGCATTCATACCGGGGGCGTCGCCTCCGCTGGTGAGAACGCCTATTCTTTTTATTTTTTTGGAAGTGTCGGGTCTTTCCATATTGTCGTACCTCAAAAATGCAAAATTTCCTTGATTCAAGCATAGCACAGCGTTTTTCAAAAGTCAATGTTTTTTGTGTTTTTGGGTTCTAATCCACGCCGTTTCGGAATAAATTTGAAACAAAACCATGGAGGAGGATTTTTTTGGTGATGGAGCATACGGACATTTACGCCCACATTGCAAAGCGCACCGGAGGGGATATTTATATCGGAGTGGTGGGGCCCGTCAGAACGGGAAAATCAACGTTGATAAAGAGATTTTTTGAATCTCTGATTCTGCCCAATATCGAAGGGGAACACCCCCGCGAACGGGCAAAGGACGAGATGCCCCAGTCCGCATCGGGAAAAACCGTGATGACCACGGAGCCAAAATTTGTTCCCGAATCTGCAGTAACGGTACCTCTGGGCGACAACTGCAAAGCAAGCATCAAACTCATTGACTGCGTAGGATACGTTGTTCCCGGCGCAATGGGGCTGACAGAAAACGGTGAGCCCAGAATGGTGATGACTCCTTGGTCTGACTCTCCCCTGCCGTTTGAGGAAGCAGCAGAGACAGGCACAAAAAAGGTCATCGCCGAGCACTCCACCGTCGGAGTAGTGGTCACCACCGACGGAAGCATCGGAGAGCTGCCCAGAGAGGCATACCTTGAGGCAGAAAAAAGAGTGATCGACGAGCTGAAGCAGCTCAAAAAGCCCTTTGTAACCGTTCTCAACTGCACACGCCCCAATTCACAGTCGGCAAAAGAGCTGGCAGCACAGCTTGAATCGGAATACGACACCCCCGTCATACCCGTAAACTGTGCCGATATGGAGGACGAGGAGATATCCCGCATTTTGTTGAGGGTTTTGATGGAATTTCCCATCAAAGAATTGAGAGTAAAGCTCCCCTCGTGGGTGGAAACACTCCCCGAAGATGACGGGCTGAAAAAGAACATCATCCGCGAGCTGACAAAAAAAGCCGAATCACTGACACGGCTGGGCGAGGCAGAATCGGTTTTTTACGACTTTGGAGCAGAGAGCGGAAGCTACGGAGCAGATCTGGAATCCGTTGAGCCCGGCACGGGCAGTGCCACACTGAGTATAACGGTGCCGGACAGAATATTCTGGGATATTTTGGAGGAAAGATCAGGGCTTGAGATCAGCGATCAGAGCGCACTGCTGGGGCTCATGACAGAGCTGGCGGAGACCAAGAAAAAATACGACAGAGTGGCGTCTGCCATTGACGACGTGATGAACGACGGCTACGGAATCGTGATGCCCACCGTTGACGATCTCACGCTGGAGGAGCCGGTTATCGTAAAACAGCCCGGCGGATACGGAGTCAAGCTCAAAGCGTCCGCTCCCTCGATCCATATGATGAAAGCAGACATTGAAACAGAGGTGAGCCCTATCGTGGGCACCGAAAGCCAGTCAGAGGAGCTGGTGGAATTTTTGCTGAGAGAATTTGAGGAGGATCCAAAAAAGATCTGGCAGTCCAACATGTTTGGAAAAACCCTGCACGAGCTGGTGAGTGAGGGGCTCAACTCAAAGCTGTCCCACATGCCCGAGGAGGCAAGGTCAAAAATTGCGGGAACCATTCAGCGCATCATCAACGAGGGCAGCGGCGGACTCATCTGCATCCTGCTGTAAACCGGGGATGACCGTCACATTTTGCGATCTGAAAAACAAAGAAGTGGTCAACACCCGCGACGGAAAGCTCCTTGGATGTGTCTGCGACGTAGAATTTGACGTCTGCACAGGGAGTATCATCTCTCTGGTTTTGCCGGGAAACGGACTCTTGTCTGCCTTTACGTCAAAAAACCGGATCTGCATCCCCTGGTGCAACATCGAAAAGATCGGCGAGGACACTGTTTTGGTAAAATACTGTGACTCACTGCCTGCAGGAAAATAAAAGCAATCTACACAAAGCATTTTGACAAAACGAGACCGCCGGTCTTCCCGGCGGTCTCGTTTTTTATCAACATCAGTTGTATTTTTTCTCCCAGCCCTCGTACTCCTTCATGAGTTCTCCGATGGTGGTCTTTCTTTGGTTGTCATAGGCGTCATAAACAATAACAGCATAGGGATCATCTGACACCATATCAAACTTGATTCTCCTTATCATCACCGTACCGGGAACTTCAAATTCACTGTTGGGAAATATCGCCACCTCTTTTCCCGTGCTGTCAAACACGGTCCGGCGGTCCGCACCGGTGTTCCGGTTCTCTGCAATATGATACTTTAACGGATACATCTGTCCTATGTAGTTGCGTGCGTACTGAGTTTTTAATACAAAATCATCATACACCCTTGCTTGGATGGCTTTTTCTCCCGTTACAGTCGCCGGCAGTTCTTCGGTGGTATAAAAAACGTTGATAATATCTCCGTCCAATTCATATCTTTTTGCGTTTTCCAACACGCTCTTTTCCATTCCGTTGCGATCAAGAAGAACAAACCGATCCTCTTCGAGCGCTGCAAATGTATCGTCCTTCACCTTTTCAAACGGGACTGAATAAGAGTTGTACCTATACCCCAACCCTTCCTCAAAAGAGGAGTTCCAAATGCGGTATCTGCCCTCGGCAGTCTCTACCAAAAAAACGTCGCCGTCCACTCGGGTGTATTTACATCCCTTATACTCAAACGTATCGGCATATCCGTCGTCACCCACATCAGAAGACACGGTGTCGCCGCCGGAGGTATCGGGCACAAAAACAGTCGGATCGGAAGCGAGGGAGGAAAGGAAAGGCAGGAAAAGCGTTTTTTTGAAAAGGGAGCAAAAGGCATTGACAAAAAGATATAATGTTGTTATATTTATAATTAACATACTTTTACCATTTTTTTGACTTATTATGCTGATTATGCTGAGGTGACATTATGACAAACGTTCCGGAGATGTTTGGATCTTCTGTTTTTAACAGAGAGGTGATGAAGCAGCGGCTCCCCGCCGAGGTCTACAAATCACTCAAGCACACCATACAGCGAGGTGAGGATCTGGACATCACCGTTGCAAACATTGTTGCCGAGGCAATGAAAGACTGGGCCATCGAGCAGGGTGCCACACATTACACCCACTGGTTCCAGCCCATGACCGGCATCACCGCCGAAAAGCACGACGGTTTTATCACACCGGAGAGTGATGGCAGAGTCATCATGGAGTTTTCCGGCAAAAACCTCATCAAGGGCGAGCCGGATGCTTCCAGCTTTCCGTCAGGCGGGCTGAGAGCTACGTTTGAGGCAAGAGGTTATACCGCATGGGATCCCACGTCCTATGCTTTTATCAAAGACGGATCACTGTGTATTCCCAGTATTTTTTGTTCCTACGGCGGCGAGGCACTGGACAAAAAAACCCCGCTCCTGCGGTCAATGGAGGCCATCAACGAGGCGGGACTCAGGATTCTCAAGCTGTTTGGCACCGAGGCGCGGCATATCAATGCAAACGTAGGGCCGGAGCAGGAGTATTTTTTGATCGACAAGGAAATGTACTCCAAACGTGAGGATCTCAAGATCTGCGGCAGAACTCTTTTTGGGGCAAAGCCCCCAAAAGGACAGGAGCTGGAGGACCATTATTTTGGTGCCATCAAGCCACGCATATCCGCATATATGAAAGAGCTTGACGAGGAGCTGTGGAAGCTGGGCGTGGTTGCAAAAACCAAGCACAACGAGGCAGCACCCTGTCAGCACGAGCTGGCTCCCATCTACGGTACGGCAAACGCCGCCACTGACCACAACCAGCTCACCATGGAAACCATGAAAAAAATTGCGGACAAGCACGGGTTTGTCTGCATACTTCAGGAAAAGCCCTTTGCGGGAATCAACGGAAGCGGAAAGCACGACAACTGGTCCATCGCCACCGACAAGGGCATCAACCTGCTTGAGCCGGGAGACACTCCGCACAAAAACGCTCAGTTTTTGCTGTTTCTCTGCGCCGTGATCAAGGCGGTTGACACACATCAGGATCTTTTGAGAATCTCGGTTGCCACCGCAGGAAACGACCATCGTCTCGGATCCAGCGAGGCGCCGCCTGCTATTGTCTCCATGTTTTTGGGCGATGAGCTCACCGCAGTGCTTGACGCTATTGAAAAGGACGTTCCGTACAAAGCGGGAGCTACCGAAAAAATGGAGATCGGTGTCCACGTCCTGCCTTCTTTTCCCAAGGACACAACCGACAGAAACCGCACAAGTCCTTTTGCTTTTACGGGCAACAAATTTGAGTTTCGTATGCCCGGTTCCGCCATGTCTGTGGCAGGACCCAACATTGTTATCAACACCATTGTGGCAGATGCTCTGACAGAGTTTGCAGACGAGCTTGAAAAAGCAACCGATTTCAAATCCGCTCTCGACGATCTCATCCGCCGCACAATCAGACAGCACAAGCGTATTATTTTTAACGGTGACGGATACTCCGACGAGTGGAAAAAAGAGGCAGAGAGCAGAGGACTGCTCAATCTTGCCACCACACCCGACGCACTTCCTCTCTATACCGACGACAAAAACATCAGGCTTTTTACCAAGCACCATGTGTTTACCGAAAAAGAAATTCGCTCCCGTCAGGATATTCTATTGAGAGCGTACTGCAAGATCACCACCATTGAGGCACTGACCATGTGCGACATGGCT
This sequence comes from Eubacteriales bacterium, assembly GCA_045538555.1. GTDB lineage: Bacteria > Bacillota > Clostridia > Oscillospirales > CAG-382 > Coliplasma. Next base: position 37,509 of record JAZSRP010000008.1, on the reverse strand, counting down.
TCAAAGGACATTCTTCCCGCCGTTGACGGATATATCGGAAAACTTTCATCAGACGCCGTTGCTGCCGCAAATGCCATCGGCTCCGCTCCCAAGAGATGTGTCGCTCTTGCGACAATGCTGACCGAGCTGTCCGACGGAATGTTTGAGGTATTGGGCAAGCTGAAGCTGAGCGTTGACGTTGCGGTTGCCATAAACGATTCTCAGCAATGCGCCGATTTTTGCAGAGACATGCTGATCCCGCTGATGCAGGAGCTGAGGACGCTGGCAGACAGCGCGGAGTCGCTCACCGAACGTTCCTTCTGGCCCTTCCCCACCTACGGCGACCTGCTTTATACACTTTAATAAAAAAAAACCGACCCGCAAAAAGGCGGGTCGGTAAATTTTTTTTTGGGTGGTGCGTCAACGGCGGTTGCAAAAAATCAGGATATCAGTCCTTAGGCAGTTTGCCGCCGTTGGCAAGAAGTGTTTCCTTCAGATCCCAGAGCTTACGGGAAAGGTCAACGTAATAACGATGCGGGTTTTCAAATCGTTTTACCTCATCCCAGAGGGAATCTATCTGCTTTTTGCAGTATTCGCGGATCTCCCCGATGTTGGGACATTTGTATACCAATTCACCGTTTACAAACACCGGTTTTTGCAGTTCTACCAGCTCATAATCGGTGACTGTCTGGCGTTTCCAGGTAAACACGGGATCAAACAGCTCAATGGGCTGTGTATCGTCCAGTATTTCATCGTGAAGCGTGATATAGTCTGCGATCGCCTGTCCGTCAGAACGGCGGAAAAGCCGATACAGCTTTTTGAAATGAGGGTTGGTGATCTTGTCGGGGTTCTCGCTAATCTTGATTTTTGGGATAATTTTGCCGTTTTTGTCCTCAACGGCAGACAGCTTGTAAACTCCGCCAAACACAGGATCGCTCTTGGCGGTGATGAGACGCTCACCAACACCAAAAGCGTCAATTTTTGCTCCCTGTCTCAAAATGTCAACAATGATTTTTTCATCAAGAGAGTTTGAAATGATAATCTTGCAGTCGGGAAGTCCTGCCTCATCCAGCATCTTGCGTACCTTTTTTGAAAGATAGGCAATATCGCCCGAGTCTATTCTGATTCCGCATTTTGTGATGCCGCACTCCTTGAACACCTTGATGGCATTTGGAATACCGCTGTGAAGCACGTTGTAGGTATCTACCAACAGCGTGGCATTGTCAGGATACATCTCACAGTAGGTTTTGAACGCCTCGTACTCTGTATCAAACATCTGCACCCACGAGTGCGCCATGGTTCCGGAGGCGGGCATTCCGTACGCTCTGGCCGAAAGCGTGCACGAGGTGGAGGAAACTCCGCCGATATATGCTGCTCTTGCGCCAAGCATTGCCGCATCGGGGCCCTGTGCACGACGTGCGCCAAACTCACTGACGGGTCTGCCGTCTGCAGCACGGACGATACGGTTGGCTTTTGTGGCGATCAGTGACTGGTGGTTGCACACAGTCAGCAGATATGTCTCTATAAATTGCGCCTCGATAACAGGTGCTTTTACGGTAATAATGGGCTCACGGGGGAAAATGGGGGTTCCCTCCGGAACCGCATACAGGTCACCCGTAAACTTGAAATGACGCAGGTACTCCAAAAACTCCTCATGGAAAATATTTTGCTCACGCAGATACTCGATATCGTCCTCATCAAACCTGAGGCCTTTTATATAATCGATTATCTGCTCAAGTCCTGCGGCAATGGCATATCCGCCGCCATCGGGTATATCACGGAAAAAAATATCAAAATATGCTATCTGATCTCTTTTTCCGCAGCGGAAATATCCGTTTGCCATGGTTATCTCATAAAAATCACACAAAAGTGTAAGATTTCTTCTATCCATAAAACACTACCTCTTTTCAAACAGTTTTTTCACTGCATACAGTACCCCTGCCGCTACCGCTGCGGCGGCAAGGTATTTTTTTACTTCTTTGTATTTGCCTGTGTTTTTTTGCGTCTTTTGGTTATTTTGCTTCGGTTGCGGAGGACGGTCGGGGATATTTTGGACCCGATTTTCGGAAACAAAGGATTCTTGTTCGACCACTTGTGCTATCTTTGTTTCTTTTACTTCTTGTACTTCTTTTACTTCTTGCAATACCGCTGTTTCAGGTTGGGGTATCACGGTGTCGGGCTCTTTTGTTTCCGGTTTTTCCTCCGCCGCAGAGTCAAGGTCTGACAGGGTCAAGGTGCCTTTTACAAACCGATACAGCTTGTCGTACATTCCGCGCAGATACGGGTCGTGAGAATGTGCCATATCAAAAAACACACCCGGGCCGGCACACTGATAATAGGTATGAACTGTGTCGGTCATCATGCCGTTTTTGATGCAGGCGCGCATATAATGGGAAAACAGGTTGCCGTATTGCTCCATGGTGTCCCTGTTTTTTATGCCGTGGTGAACCTCCAGCTCGATACCATAGCCATACTGTCGGCAAAGTGCCGTAAAATCCTCCATCATTTTTTCGGGTTCGGTCTGCAATGCGGCGTTGAAGGAGAGGTTTGGCTGCATTGTGACGCAATCAAATCCCACTTTTTTTGCTTTTTCACTGCCGCCCGCTTGATAATATGGAATAAATATACACTTGAGACCCCTGTCGTGAAGAGCGGAAACGCATTTTGTCGCATATTCCTCCTCCCTGTCATTGAGAGCGCGGCTGACAGACTCATTGCCCCAGAAGCAGCCGCCAAGGCGAAGATGGGTGAGATACGAGGCATCAAAACGTTTTTTCAGCTTATCAACGTACCAGCAATATGCAGAAACGCAGTCATCAACGGTGAGAAGCTTTTCTTCTATTCCGTCACCGTCGGTATCGCCAAAGGGTGTGTTGGATATCTTTGGGGTGGGTACGGTGATATATACGGGCAATTGATGTGAGTCGGAAAGTGACAGCTTTTTTTTGACCTCTCCCACTGCCTCGTTGAGGGCTGAAAGCCCCACGTCCTTTTTGAACAGCCCGTCCATCACGTATTCCCAGTCCGAAAGCACCGACGGAGGGCCGGAATAACCCAGATTCCCTCCCGAAGGACAACGGCCCTGCACGATCAAAAACATGATCCCGTCAAACATGGTATCAACAGGGTTTCCCTCTCTGTCAAGGTATGCCACGTAGGGCAAAAAGTCATTTTTTGTATTGTTTGCAATACGGTCGTTCTCGGGCCAATAGCCATAATAAAGCAGAGGAACGTCGTGCACGCCTCCCAGGCAGTCCCTGGATTCAAAATGCCCTGCATATGGCAAAGCACGGGGAGTGCCCGACAAAAGCTTTTCACTTCCGTCGCAAGGAAATCCAAAAATTTTTATTTCATCGCAAAAGGAATTTACCTCCACAGGAAATTCAAGCTCAGCATATGCGGCTCGAAACGGGTGCACTGCAGTTGCGGAATACACTGCTCTGACCGTTTCGGGATAGGTAGCGGGATAGGGAGACTGCACGGAGCAGACCTCAAAAAAATCAACTCCGTTTTCAGAAAGATACAGCTTGACGTACTCAGGACTGTATATGCCCATCGACGCCCCTTGTATAAAGCCCGTCTCAAACCCCGTCACGGCGTACACACCGGCAAGATCAACCCGAATACGGCGTCCCACTGCACGGTAAAAATGCGCCCATTCCCCACTGTAACAGACAGAGGGATCGCCCGTCCGGCCGTCAGTGAGCATATCTTTGGTCCCCTTTTCCACGCTACGGTAGCTGTTTTCGTCGGGAACTGCTGTGTATACGGTAACTCTTTTTTTCAATGCAAGATTTTTTGGAGTTGTCATATTTTCCCTCCCGTTTTGGGTCAACAAGGGTAAAAAAATATCAGTTCTTTGCCGTGCCTATCTTTTCTCCAAACCGCACGACGGTTTCTGCGCCCTCTGCGCTGTTTTTTGTTATGTCTTCGTCAATAACACAGACTTCTTTTTTCATCAATACGACAATAGTGGAGCCGCCAAAGGAGAAAAATCCCTTTTCCTCTCCCCTCTCTACTCTGCCCTTTGGATGGCGGTTGTTGATCCTGCCAACCATCATAGCTCCCACCTCTACCACGGCGATTTCGCCAAAGAAATCGGTGTTCATGACGGTAACCTCGCGGCAATTCTTTCCGTACACGTCATATCTTGACATGGCAACGGGGTTTACGGTATGAAGCAGGCCCGGGACAAAATAGCTTTTTATTTCCTCGCCGCCATCAAGGTAATGATATCTGTGGTAGTTGTCCACAGTCAGCCGAAAAACCAGCATTTTTCCGCCCAGAAACGGCGCTGCCGTTCCTGCATCACCAAGAAGCGAAAACAGATCATAGTCACACCCCTTGATGCGGTACACTCCGTCCTCTGTCACATCAAAAACCGTCAGCTTGCAATCGCAGGGAGAGACAAGGGATGATGGTTTCATATCCACGGGACGGGCGTTTGGGCTCAGCTTTCGGGTAAAAAAATCGTTGAACGAGGAGAACTCGCGATTCTCATAGTCCCCCATATCGATCGCATGGCGGTCAACAAGCTTTTTTATTCTTCTTTTTGAAAAACGGGAATCCATATACCAAGCACAGATGTTTGAAACAAAGCGCCTGCACAAAATCTTTGTGATCAATCTTCCACATGGGTTTGAATACAAAAACGAAAGCGTTTTATCCTGCTGAACGTCTGAAGATATCAGGTTGCCCATACGATCTTTTATCAAAGGGGTCATGCCTCCTTTTTCTTTTTTCTTGACGTGATTTTTCCAAACAGGTTTTTGAGCAGCGTGACCATTGCTGTAAAAATCAGAGGCAGATAATACGTAAAAGCTCTGGTGAGAAGCATTGCCACGGCGGCATCGTTTTGGTCCGGATACATTCTGCCGTACAAAACGATAAACACAAGTTCGTTGAGTCCTATACCCCCGGGGATCGGAAGACTGTCAACAGCAACTGCCACAGACACCTGGAGAAAGAACACGTAGAAAAATCCGTGCTCGTTCATACCAAAACTTCTGTACACCAAGTAAGAAACTGCAAAAAGCCCTGCCCGCTGTATCAACGTGATAACAAACAACTTGAGCATCAACATCCTGTTGCTTTTCAGCACAACGGCGGCATTTTTGTATTCCGCCAGCGAATCCGAAAACCGTGCCATCGTTGTGTCACGATCCTTCACCAATCGAAGCTTTGATGCAATAAAAATAAACAGATTGCCTACTTTTTTTGCAATGGGCGTGAAAAACAGAGCCAGCACAAATGCCAGCGCCAGGATCACCGACACAGCACCGCCCACAATGAAAAGAATGCGAAAATACGGTTCTGTCTCAATAACTCCGGTATATACCATCACTCCCGAAACGGAACCCAATACCAACAGCACAAATCTAAAAAAAACAGTTTGCATGATAACTGCGGCACTGGAAACACTGGCGGGGAGCCCGTCTGTTGCCATTGTCACAGCCATTCCCGCAGGGCCGCCGCATCCTCCCGGGGTTGCAGAGGTATAAAAGAAATCCACGCAGGAATACACAAACGCTCTGAATCTGCCGAGCTTTACCTCCAACTCCTTCATCGCCGTCCGCATAAATACTCCAAATGCACCGATATGGATCAAAACCAATGCGGGCGCAGCATACAAAAAACCGATATATTTTGACTCACGCAGATGAGTGAAAAGCTCTGTAATATCAAATTCACGTGCGATAACCACCGCTGTTGCCGCAAAAAGAAGCAGTATCAGCAAAAAGCCCAGCAAGCCCGCACGGCTCTTTTTTTCTTTTTTGATATTATTATCCATCAACCTGTCCTTTTTGACATTTTTCTTCAAGTTAATATTATAACCTTTTTGTACCGGCTTGTCAACCGAATCGTCATTTTTGGGTTTTATTGCTTGTTTTTCTATTGCGTTATTCGGACGGCTTTGATATAATATAATATCTATTTATTTTTGTCCGGCTTTTGCGCCAAACGGCCAAGTCACACATGGGAAAGGAAGGCGGAAGATGATCAAGGATTTTGTTTTTACAGAGGGAGAAGTTCCGTTTTTTGAGAGCCGCCTTTTGAAACGCTTTGGGGTGCGGCACGCTTTTTTTACACGCATTGGCGGAGTCAGCAAGGGCGTTTTTGACAGTTTGAATTTTGCTGTCGGCGCAGGCCACGTCAAAGATGAAGAATCAAGCGTTTTGGCAAACTACGGCATTGCCGCAGGCGTTTTTGGACTCACGGCATCAGATGTTTGCAGAAGCTATCAGACTCACACATCAGAGGTTGTATGGGTGGATGAATCTCACCGAGGCGTGGGTACTTCAAAGCCGCCCTTTGACCGAGGTATCGACGGGCTCATCACCCGCACAAGGGATCTTTTGCTCTCGGTACGCACCGCCGACTGTGTTCCCATCATCCTCTGCGACAAAAGCAAAACAGTCTGCTCCGCAGTGCATGCAGGATGGCGCGGTACCCTGGGAGGCATAGGCGTGAGAGCCATTGAGATGATGGCTGACAGCGGAATAAAAAAAGAGGATATATTGGTCGCCATCGGTCCCTGCATCGGGCAGTGCTGCTATGAGGTAGGGCAGGAGGTTTTTGATCTTTTTGTATTGCAAAACAAAGATTTTTTGCGTTTTTTTGAACCCAACGACACAAAATACATGCTTGATCTTTCGGGACTCAACAGCTTTTGCTTTGAAAGTGCGGGGGTGCCTGCAAAAAACATCTCCGTCTGCGGTATCTGCACCAAAGAAAACGGTGATCTGTTTTTCTCACACCGCAGAGACGGAGTAAACCGAGGCACCATGAGCTGTTTTGTGACATTGTGACAGGAGGGATTTTTTATGGCAAGAGTTTTTCACTGTGCAGACGTGCATCTTGACTCGCCTTTTTCGCTGTTTTCACCGCGGGAGGCGGAGAGCAGACGTACAGAGCTGAGAGCGGCTTTTACTTCTGCGCTCATGGCGGCAAAGGAATTTGGGGCAGAGATCTTTTTGATCAGCGGTGACCTCTTTGACGGAGAATACGTCACCAAGGACACAAAAGAGCTACTGGAAAACGAGTTTTCAAAATATCCCGACTGCAGATTTTTTATTTCCCCCGGCAATCACGATCCCCTGAAAAAAGGTTCTCCGTATCTGACCATGAAGCTGCCGAAAAACGTTTTTGTTTTTGGCGAAAACCGCCAATGTGTGGAGATACCCGAGCTGGAAACCGACGTGTACGGGTTTGGATACACAAGCCGTGCATACGAGGAGTCTCCCGTTGCCGGCTGGCAAATAAAAAATCCAAACCGAACCAATATTCTCATCTGCCACGGAGATCTGACGGGAGGAGATTCTGCCGTCGGTCCCATGACCGTTCAGGAAATTGCAAACAGCGGGTTTGACTACGTGGCACTGGGTCACATACACAAGGCCACCGGTCTGCAAAAAGCGGGAAACGTATTTTTTGCCTATCCCGGGTGCATGGAGGGCAGAGGGTTTGACGAGACGGGACGCAAAGGTGCTCTCAGAGGCATTGTGTCCAAGAACGGCACGGACATGCAGCCCATTATTCTTTCAAAGCGCAGATATGAGACGATCACGGTGGACATCGACGGCTGTGACGAAAAGCTCACTGCTCTTGAGGTCATCCGACGCAGCATCAAGCAGTTTGGAGATGACACTGCACTGCGTATCACGTTGACGGGAGAGCTGAAAAAAGCTTTTTTGATACTGGAAAACGAGATCGGCACGGGAGCGTCATTTCCCTACCGCATCGAAATTATTGACAAGACTTCGCTTGCCCCCGATCTGGGCGAGCTTGAAAAATCAAACACCCTCAAGGGCGTATTTTGCCGCAGAATGACAGAAGCAATGGCTTCGCTTTCTCCCGACAGCGAGGAGTACAAAATACACGCAAGAGCGCTCAAGCTGGGGCTGTGTGCTCTGGACGACAGAGAGATCGGCGCAATGACTGGAGGCGGAGCGGTATGAACGTTTTTTTACAAAAAATCCAGATAAATTCATTTGGAAAGCTGAAAAACACCGTCGTGGACTGCTCACAGGGCATAAACCTTTTGGAAGCACCCAACGAGAGCGGAAAGACCACTCTTGCCGCATTTGTAAAATTTGTTTTTTACGGTTTTGCGGGAGTCAAAATTCACTCTGTAATCGGCAACGAAAAAAAGCTTTTTATGCCTTGGGACGGCGAGACCTGTGCCGGCGCCGTCACACTTTCCTGCGACGGAGTTGTTTTTAGGGTAGAGCGTATTTTTTACGCATCGGGAAAAGAGCAGGTATACGTCACAGACAGAGCTACGGGAAAGCAATATTTTCACGGTGAAGTGCCGGGAGAGGTATTTTTTGGAGTATCGGAGGAGGTTTTTTCTCGGACTCTGTTTTTCAGGCAGTTGACCCTGCCTGCCGAAAAGGACGAAGCCCTGGCAGAGCAGTTGAAAAATATCGCTATCAGCGCATCCGAGCAGGTCAACAGCGAAAAAGCTCTTGACAGACTGAAAACCGCAAAAAATTCCCTGCGGGGAAGGGGCGGAAACGGTATTTTGCCAAAAGCCGAGCGGGAGCGTGACGCTCTGGAGGCCGCCATTACCGAATCACTTGTCTGCGCCCGGGAGATCGAAACGGTGTTTGGCGACGAGTCAAACGCAAAACGAATCTCGCAGGATGCAGACAAAAAGCTCCGGCTTCTTTTTGAAGAGCGGAGAGGAATTGAAAAATACGATGCTCTCTGCCGTCTCAACACCCTGAAATCGCTTTCGCAGGCAGAAAAGGATGCAAAAGCAGAATACGAGGAGGCATCCAGAGGATTTGGCAGCGGTGACGAGAATGCCATGTCACGGCTTTTTTCTGTCAATTCCGATTACAACGCAGAAAAAAAGCAATGCCAGTCTCTCAGATCATCTCTTGACCAAGCGGTATCCGAGCTGGAGGAAGCCGAGTCAATGCTTCCCTTTGGCATTGAAGAAGCAAAGGACGCACGGCAACGCATAAAAAGCGCAAAAAAAACAGCAAAGCTCTTTGGGTTTCTGGCTCTCGTTCTTCTTTTCACGGGGGCGGCGGTATGGTTTGGGTTTGGGTCCGCAGCAGGGCTTGTGCTCATGGGAGTTACGGTGGTTTTGCTTGCCTGCAGTGCAGTATTTGTGGCAAAACCCGCAGGAATTGCAAAAGAGCTGGGGTTGGAATCCGCCTCTGAACTGGATGAGGCACTGGACAGTTTTGAAAAAAACTCCGCACAACTCGAGCAGTGCAAAAAAAGAGAGTCGGAAATTCGGCTCAAATACAATTCTTCCGCATCAAAGGTTTCTGAGCTGAAAGATCGGCTTGACCGCGGTATCAGTGAGTTTATTTCCGTATCCGAGGAGCTGGATTATGATGAGCAGCTGTCGGATATTCTCAAAAGATCAGCCCGGAACGGCGAGCTGAAAGCTCATTGGATCTCGTCAAAAGAGGCATTTGAAAAAGCGATGGAGGGCGTAGATATTGGCGCCCTTGCCACCGAAGCCGCAGGGGCGGAAAAACCCGCCAGAGACAGGACAAGGGTTGATCAGGACATCAATTTTTACACCCAGCAAAAACGCATCAACGACGAAAAAGCGCTTACGCTTTCCACAAAAAGAGCCACCCTTGAGGGAAAATACGGAGACCCTGCCGTACTTGTGGGCAAAAAAGCCGCAACCGATGCACTGATTTCCGAGGGGGAGATTCAGTTTCGTGCCCTCGACACCGCTATCAAATTTATCACTGAGTCCGGCGACTATATGAAGCAGCAGGTGGCACCCCGCATCAGTGAGAGAGCCGATGAGTATTTCTCGATAGCAACCGACGGAAAATACAATGATTTTGAAGTGGACACAAAGCTGTCCATGTCCTTTGGCAGTGATTTTCGGAGAAGCTGTGATTATCTCTCCGCAGGCACCCGTGACACCGCATATCTCTGCCTGCGGCTTGCGTTGGCGGATATGCTTTTTGGCGGGAACAGTGTTCCTATGGTGCTTGACGACGCGTTTGTCCGCATCGACAGCAACCGTTTGGCTTCTATGATGAATGCGGTTGCCTCCTCGGCACAGCGGCATCAGATATTTATTTTCACTCACGGAGACAGAGAAAGAGAGACGCTTTCAAACGCAGGCATCCCTTTTTCAAGAATTTTTTTAAAAAACTCACAGGAGTAAAAAATGATCACCCCACAAACACCCGTCAGATACATAAAAGGGATCGGTGACGCAAGAGCGGCTGCTTTTGAAAAGCTGGGAATCTTTTGCGCAGAGGACCTGCTGCGCTTTTTCCCCAGAGGGTATCAAAACCGCGGCAGAATAATCCCTATTGCTTCCACCATTGACGGCGAGGAATGCTCGGTGCTTGTGACGGTGTGTGACACTTCGCTTCCGCAAAAAACAAAAAACGGACTCACCGTGGTCCGATCCGTGGTGAGAGACGACAGTTCAAACCTTGAGCTGGTGTTTTTTAACAACCCGTATATTCACAAAACTCTTGTTACAGGAAAAAAATTTCGAGTATTTGGCAGGATCAAGCACGGGCTTTACGGCAGAGAAATGGTGGCGCCAAAGCTGGAGGCAGTGATTCCCGGAAAGCAGCTTAAAAATCTGGTTCCCATATACCGACTCACTCCTCCGCTGACCCAAAAAATCATTTCCGATGCAGTGGAGCAGGTATTGCCTCTCTGCAACGCAAAGGGGCACGTCATTCCCACATCTGCAGTAAACCGCCACGGGCTCATGGAGTACGGTCAGGCGGTGCGTCAGCTTCATTTTCCCACCGATGAGGAAACGCTGGCACGTGCGAGACGTACACTGGCTTTTGAAGAACTCTTGGTATTTCAGCTGGCGCTGTCGGGTCTGCGGTGTACACAGACAAAAGAAAGAGCAAATCCTCTCACTCTGAAAGGGTGCGGGATAGCAAGGTTTTTTGAATCACTCCCTTATGATCTGACCGGCGCCCAAAAAAGAGCTGTCAAGGACATTGTTTCAGACATGGAAAAGCCCTACCCCATGGCACGTCTGGTGCAGGGGGACGTGGGTAGCGGAAAAACCGCCGTTGCCGCATCCGCCATTTTTTTGTGCGTAAAAAACGGGTTTCAGGCTTGTATGATGGCTCCAACAGAAATACTTGCCCGCCAGCACAAAAAAACTCTGGAATCAATGCTGTCACCATTTGGAATCAACGTAGGACTTCTTGTTTCGGGGCTTCCCTCAAAAGAAAAACGGCTGGTGCGCCAAGGGCTGGCTGACGGAAAGATTCAGGTGGCTGTGGGCACTCACGCGCTTATTACCGACACCACGGTTTTTCAAAATCTGGCACTTGCCGTCACCGATGAGCAGCACCGTTTTGGTGTGGCGCAGAGAGCAAAAATTCTTGATAAAAGCCAAAATCACGACGTTAGGGCGCATATGCTGGTCATGTCCGCCACTCCCATACCACGCTCACTTTCACTCATTATTTACGGTGACCTTGACGTGTCGGTATTGGACGAGTTGCCCCCGGGCAGAAGGCCCGTGGAGACAAGAGCCGTGCGGGAATCACAGCTGAAAAACGTATATGATTACATAAAAAAAGAAATTTCTGACGGCGGTCAGGCGTACATAGTTTGTCCCCTTGTGGAGGACAGCGAAACCGTTGACCGAAAGGCGGCAGAAAGTCATTTTGAGCACCTTTCAAAAACCGTATTTTCAAATATTCCCATGGGGCTGATACACGGAAAGCTCAAACCGGCGGAAAAGGAAGCTGCCATGGCGGATTTTTCAAGCGGAAAAACCAAAATTTTGGTTTCTACCACCGTCATTGAGGTGGGGGTTGACGTAAAAAACGCTTCCGTAATGGTGATTGAAAATGCAGAGTGCTTTGGGCTCTCTCAACTTCATCAGCTGAGAGGACGCATCGGCAGAGGAACCCGAAGCTCCGTCTGCGTCCTTGTAAACGGCTCCAACAGTCCCGATGCCGCAGAGCGTCTGCGGATCATGGTGGACACTCCGGACGGGTTTGGGATAGCAGAAAAAGACCTTGAAAAGCGAGGACCGGGCGACTTTTTTGGAGAAAGGCAGAGCGGTGAGTTTGGTTTTGCCTGTGCAAGCGTGTCCGACATGACACTCATTGAGACCACCAGAGCGCTGGCACAGCAGATACGGCAGGACAGCACAAACCCTGATTTTGCTTCCGTGTTGCACAGAGCAGAGATTTTTTTGGAAAGGACAGGCGGTGCAAAAACCGTCAACTGACAGATGAAGATCGGAAATATGGATTTTGGTCACGGGCTTTTTCTTGCCCCTATGGCAGGCATCACCGACCACCCTTTCAGATCCATTTGCATATCCTACGGAGCGTCAGGTGTGTGCAGCGAGCTTGTCAGCGCAAAAGCAGTCACCTACGGTGATAAAAAAACCGATGATCTTGCACGGATTTTTGATGACGAGCGCCCTGCTGCCATTCAGCTTTTTGGAAGCGAACCGCACATTATGGCACAGGCAGCAAAGGAAATTCAAAAATTCTCGCCTGCATATATTGACATAAACATGGGATGCCCGGTAACCAAGCTGGTGCGAAACGGCGAGGGAAGCGCCCTGATGCGTGACCCCGACCTTTGCCAAAGGATCGTGTCAGCAGTGGCTGAAGCAGTGTCGGTACCTGTCACTGCAAAGATTCGAAAAAGCTGCGATGACGACGGCCCCGATGCGGTCACGGTGGCAAAAGCATGCCAAAAGGGCGGTGCAAGTGCGGTTTTTGTTCACGGAAGAACAAGAGCACAGATGTACTCCGGGGCCGCAGACTACGAGATTATCGCCCGTGTCAAGGACGCTGTGGATATTCCCGTTATCGGAAACGGAGACGTGGTGTCGCCCCAAACCTACGACAAAATAAAAACCGTCACCGGATGTGATGGAGTTATGATCGGCCGCGGCTCCTATGGTGCCCCCTGGATCTTTTCGGAGATCGTTGCCCATATCGAAAACCGTCCCTACACTCCCCCATGCAACAGCGAAAAAAGGGAGGTTCTCACCCGTCAGATTGATGCAGTAATTGCCGAAAAAGGCATCAGAGCCATCTGCGAGATGCGGCACCATCTGCTGAAATACTGCAAGGGATTTTCCGGCTCCTCAAAAATGAGAGCGGAAATCTCGTGTGTTGCCACAAAACAGCAGGCCATGGAGGTCATCAACAAAATTTTTCCGCTGTAACGCAATTTAAAAAACACCCCGGCCGGGGGTGTTTTTTGCTTGCGTACAGGTACGGCAGAGCGCAGCATAGCTTGCAGGGAAGATCTGTTTTTTATTTTTTATTATTAACACAGTAGTTTTGCGACACAAAAAGAAGCGTCTGCAATGGAATTTATTTCAAAATGAGCCGGGATGTGTCTTGAATTTTTTTGGTTTTTGTGATACAATACCGACAGTTATTTTTCGGAGGAAAAAAATGGATATTATCTCAAGAATTTCTGAAGAGCTGAAGATCAGATACACCCAGACAGAAAGCGCTGCCAAGCTCATTGACGAGGGCAACACCATTCCTTTTATTGCCCGTTACCGCAAAGAAGCCACCGGATCGCTGGACGACGAAAAGCTGAGAGAGCTGGCAGAAAAGCTGGAGTTTTATCGTGCGTTGGAGACAAAAAAATCTGACGTAACACGCCTCATTGACGAGCAGGGCAAGCTCACCCCCGAGCTGGTTGCCGCCATTGACAAAGCCCAGACCCTGTCGGAGCTGGAGGATATATATCGTCCCTACCGTCCCAAGAGACGCACCCGCGCCTCCATTGCCGCCGAGGCAGGGCTGACTCCACTTGCAGAGCTGATGCTGGAGCAAAAATCCGACGTCAATATCGAAAAAGAGGCAGAGCAGTATCTCAACCCCGAAAAAAAGATCAACACCTCAAAAGACGCTCTCAAGGGCGCGATGGATATTATTGCGGAAAAGGTGTCTGATGATGCAGGATACCGCAAGTGGATTCGTGAATTTACCATGCGAAACGCCTCCCTTGCCACAAAAGCAAAAAAGGAAGAGGACAGCGTTTACCGCCTCTATTACGATTATTCCGAACCTCTGCCAAAGCTTCCCTCACACAGAATCCTTGCTATCAACAGAGGTGAAAAGGAAGGTTTTATTTCCGTCAAGGTGGACGTAGACAAGGAAAAAATCTGCGAACATCTCAAGAGCGAGATCCTCACCCACAATGAATGCTCCTCCACTCCCTACGTTGCCGATGCGGTTTGTGACGCATATGACCGTCTCATTGCCCCGTCAGTTCAGACCGAGATGCGAAATATGCTTTCGGACAGAGCGCAGGAGCAGGCAATCAGAGTTTTTGGTGAAAATCTCAAAAACCTGCTTATGCTTCCTCCCGTCAGAGGAAAGGTGGTAATGGGATTTGACCCTGCGTACCGTACCGGATGCAAAATAGCCATCGTCAACGATCTGGGCGACGTTTTGGACACCACCGTGGTATACCCCACTCCGCCCCAAAACAAAACCGAGGAAGCAAAACGTATTCTCACAGCGCTTATCAAAAAGCACAAGGTTGACATAATCTCTATCGGAAACGGCACCGCCTCAAAGGAAAGCGAAATTTTTGTGGCAGGGCTTATCAAGGAGATCGACAGACCCGTAAGCTATATTATGACCAATGAGGCAGGCGCCTCCGTATATTCTGCCTCAAAGCTTGGCAGTGAGGAGTTTCCCCAGTTTGACGTTTCGCTCCGCAGTGCGGTTTCTATTGCAAGACGTCTGCAGGACCCTCTTGCAGAGCTGGTAAAAATTGATCCAAAATCAATCGGTGTAGGTCAGTACCAGCACGATATGGATCCAAAAGCCCTTGACGCATCGCTGTCAGGCGTGGTGGAATCCTGTGTTTCCGGCGTAGGAGCCGATCTGAACACCGCCTCCGTTTCCCTGCTGTCACACATTGCCGGAATCAGTGCAAGAGTGGCAAAGAATATTTACGAATACCGCACCACCGTGGCAAGATTCAAGTGCCGCGAGGATCTCAAAAAAGTCAAAGGGATCGGGGACAGCGCATACACTCAGTGCGTGGGATTTTTGCGGGTTCCCGAGAGCAAGCAGTATCTCGACAACACCTCCGTTCACCCCGAGAGCTACACCGCTGCCAACGGGCTGCTGACCATTCTCGGTTATTCCGAATCCGACGTCAGGGGCAGAAACCTGGCTGAGATTGACAAGAGACTGGAATCAGCAGGACCTCAAAAGGTGGCAGACCGGCTGGGGATAGGTGTTCCCACACTTTTGGACATTGTCAACGAGCTGAAAAAGCCGGGACGTGACCCCCGTGATGAGCTGCCTCCACAGATTCTACGTACCGACGCTATGGATATTTCCTCTCTGAAAGCAGGTATGGAATTTGACGGTACGGTAAGAAACGTGGCGGATTTTGGTGCCTTTGTAGACATCGGTGTCCATCAGGACGGACTGGTGCATATCTCCAAGCTGTCGGATCGGTTTGTCAAGCGTGCCTCCGACGTTGTCAAGGTGGGAGATATCATCAAAGTGAGAGTCATTGACGTGGACGTTGCAAAAAAACGTATTTCACTTGAAAAAATCAAATAAAAACAGGAGTTTCCTATTGCAATTATGAAACTCCCGTTGTATAATGTTTCATTAAGTTTTGTTGGAGGATTTTGTTATGCAAATCAACAATGCATATCTCAATGACCTTTATGAGCAGGTCGAGAAAAGAAACGCAGGAGAAAAGGAATTTCTCCAGGCAGTAAAAGAGGTTCTTGAATCCCTCGTTCCCGTTATCGAAAAGCGCCCCGATCTGGTTGCCGCAGGTGTGGTTGACAGATTGGTAGAGCCCGACAGATTTTTCCAGTTCCGCATCGCTTGGGTTGACGACAACCACGTAGTTAGAGTCAACAGAGGTTTCCGCGTTCAGTTCAACAACGCTATCGGCCCCTACAAGGGCGGCATCCGCCTCCACCCCAGCGTTTGCTCCTCCGTTATCAAATTTCTTGGTTTTGAGCAAACTTTCAAAAACTCCCTCACCGGTCTCCCCATGGGCGGCGGCAAGGGTGGCTCCGACTTTGATCCCAAAGGCAAGTCAGACGATGAGATCATGAGATTTTGCCAGGCATTCATGACCGAGCTGTCAAAATACATCGGACCCGACACAGACGTTCCCGCAGGTGATATCGGCGTGGGCGCAAGAGAGATCGGATATCTCTTTGGTCAGTACAAGCGTATTCGCGATGAGTTCACCGGAGTTCTCACCGGAAAAGGACTCACCTACGGCGGATCACTTGCACGCAAACAGGCAACCGGCTACGGTCTGTGTTATTTTACCGACAACATGCTCAAGCACAAGGGTGACTCCTTTGTGGGCAAGACCGTTGTTATCAGCGGCTCGGGCAACGTAGCTATCTACGCTTGCGAAAAAGCTACCCAGCTTGGTGCCAAGGTTGTGGCAATGAGCGATTCCAACGGATACATCTACGACGCAAACGGCATCAACCTTGACGTTGTAAAGCAGATCAAAGAGGTTGAGCGCGGAAGAATCAAAGAATACGCAGAGCGTGTTCCCGGCTCCGTTTATACCGAGGGCAAGGGTATCTGGACAGTCAAGTGTGATATTGCTCTCCCCTGCGCTACTCAAAACGAGCTCAACGGCGACGATGCAAGAGCACTTATTGCCAACGGTGTAAAATACGTGGCAGAGGGTGCAAATATGCCCTCCACTCCTGAGGCGATCAACGAGTTCCTCTCCAACGGCATTTACTTTGGACCCGCCAAAGCCGCCAACGCAGGCGGTGTTGCCACCAGCGGTCTGGAGATGAGCCAGAACAGCATCCGTCTCTCCTGGAGCTTTGAGGAAGTGGACGAGAAGCTCTGCGGTATCATGAAGAGCATCTTTGAAAACGCTTCTGCAGCAGCAAAAGAGTACGCCACCGAGGACAATCTTGTTGCAGGTGCAAACATTGCCGGATTTATCAAGGTTGCTGAGGCAATGAAAGCACAGGGCGTGGTATAATAACCATACAAAAAAATGATATCCGTACAACGCTTGCCAAAAAGGTAAGCGTTGTTTTTTTTGCAGATCCCCGTACGTATATTTGCTTGCATTATCGGCAAAAATGTGTTACAATACCTACTGTCAAAACGGGGAAACAGGTGTGATTCCTGTACGAGCCCGTCGCCGTGTGGCGCACCAATACAGTTCTTTTTCTTGCCCGATGCCGCAAATCGGGGACAGGTCATTGGAGCTTTTGCTCCGAGAAGGCGAAAAAGAATGCGCCGAGTCGAAATACCCGATTGACAATTGCCTCAAAAAAGCATTGCGGAAGCCGATGCACGAGGAAAGTTATATTTTTTTTATAAGGAGAACACAAAAAATGCAAAAAACAGTTTTTTTCAAGCTGTTGTCTGCATTCCTTTGCGTTGTGCTTGTTGCGGCCACAGCACTTTTTGCAACCGGATGCACTGACGACAAAAACACAGACAGTTCTTCTGTCTCATCCGCCTCATCGGTCACTTCGGACACATCTACAGCTGATGATTCCGAGATGCCCGACACAGAAACATCCCCGTCCTCTGACGGAAAAACTCATCTGGGCACGGGCGAAAAGCAATTTGATTTTGAGGTAAAAAACTCAGACGGCAGCACCAATTTGTTTGTTATCAACACAGACAAGTCAACCGTCGGCGAGGCACTGATTGAGCTGGAGCTTATCTCCGGAGACGAGGGCCCCTACGGTCTCTATGTAAAAACGGTCAATGGTGTCACACTGGACTATGATACCGACGGAAAATACTGGGCTTTTTACATAAACGGAGAGTACGGCACAACAGGAGTTGATACCACAGAGATCGTTTCGGGTACCACGTACTCCTTTGTAGCTGAATAATGAAGCTCTCTGTACGGGAAATGGCTGCTTTTTCCATGCTTGGTGCTCTCATGTACGCATCAAGAGTCATCATGCAAATGCTGCCAAACATTCACCTTTTGGGTATGTTTATTGTAGCAACCACCCTTGTTTACCGAAAAAAAGCGTTGTATCCTCTGTATATATACGTTTTTCTCGAAGGCCTATTGTCAGGGTTTGCCACCTGGTGGATTCCGTATCTCTACATATGGACCATCCTCTGGGCAATGGCAATGCTGATCCCAAAAAAGCTCTCACCTTTGCCAAAAACCATTGTATCTGCACTCTTTTGCTCTGTTCACGGTTTTTTGTTTGGAGTATTTTATGCTCCGGCTCAGGCGTTGCTTTTTGGGCTGTCCTTCAAAGGAATGCTGGCTTGGATCGCTGCCGGTTTTGCTTTTGACATTTTACACGGCGTCAGCGATTTTTTGTGCGGACTGCTGATCGTACCCTTTGCATCGCTGATGGAAAAGCTGAATGAACCGAAAAGACCATAAAAAACAAAATACCTGTTCTCAATCGAACAGGTTTCCTAAGGACAGTTACCTTCAATAAAAACGGAATTTGGCACACAAATTCCCTGCTTGTGACAGTATAAGACAAAACTACCCGAAGAAGAGAAAACAAACCTCTTTTTCGGGTAGTAATTTTTATATAGTGATATTCTTTGCTACACAAAGAGTGATATGATTGCCGACGGGAATCGTGATATTAAAACCTACGGTTTTAGTGATATTTTATTCGCCTTTTAAAACTCGCAAAGCGAATAACACTCGGCGTTAGCCGAATATAACTGCGTAGCAATATCACTCGCCGCAAGGCGAATAAAACTGCCCAAGTGTCCTTAAGAACACTTGGGCAATCGAACAGGTATTTTTTTAATACACCCAATAAACAAGCCCTTGTGAAAATGTCATGTTCTTTTTTCGCTGTAGCTGCAAAGACGGCTCGTTTCCGCAAATAACGTGGGCAAAGGGCACCTCCCCGCAGGAAAGCACCTTTGATACCACAAAATGGTGCAGGTCCTCGGAAAATCCCATCCGACGGTAGGCAGGATCCACAAAAAGCATTCCCATACTTCCCTCTCCGTGACGTCCCGCAAAAGACATGACACGGCTGTCATATTCACCCACCCAGAGCTCCTGCCTTGCAATTGCATCCAGCAGTTCCTCGCGGGAGGAGATGTGATAATTGGTTACTATATAATCAAGATCGGATTCCTTTGCATCACGAATTTTCAGCTTGTAATTCCTGCCCTCAAGCTCTCCGCTTTCATGTATCACCTGATGACAGGGCATATCCTCGGTAAACCCAAACCATTCCTTTGCTACTACCACAGACTCGGAGTCAAATGTCACCAGAATGGGACATTCAAGACTTCCCCACGCCTGCAGTGCACGAAGGGTATCCGCACCGCTGTGGGATGCCAAAAAATACACTCCGCTGATGCCGTCACGAATAAACAATACCTCTGTATCCGAAAACAAAATCTCTGTTTTTCCTCTGGAAACCGCTGTGTGTATGGGAGTGTAAAGATCGTTTTTGTAGTCAGTAAAAATAATGTTCATATTTTTCCCTCTTGTCATTGCACAATGCAAAATCATTCATTACGTATACAATTCAGTTTTGGCGGGAACAGTTCTTGATTGAAAAAACCTCTTTTGTCAGATAGACAAAAGAGGTTTTTTCAATGGCACGCCGTAAGGGATTCGAACCCCTGACCTACTGGTTCGTAGCCAGTTACTCTATCCAGCTGAGCTAACGGCGCATATCCGGAACAAATGGTATAATAACACATTCGGCCGCGGATGTCAAGCGTTTTGATCAAAAACTTTTGAGTTGATTTTTATTTCAGTTTTTCTTCCAGCTCTGAGATGCGCTGTTTGAGAGCATTGAGCTCCTGAGCAACAGGATCGGGAATATGGATCTGGTCCAAATTCTGCTCCTGCTCGGGTTTGTCTCTCTTCACCACTCGTGCAGGAATACCCACTGCAGTGGAATTTTCAGGAATATCCTTGAGCACCACAGCGCCTGCGGCAATTTTGCAGTTGTCTCCAATGGTGACAGGACCCAGCACCTTGGCGCCCGCGCCGATCATCACGTTGTTTCCGATGGTGGGGTGACGTTTTCCCACGTCTTTTCCCGTACCGCCCAGAGTCACTCCCTGATATATGGTGCAGTTGTCGCCAATAACAGTGGTCTCACCGATAACAACAGCGCATCCGTGGTCAATAAAAAGTCCTTTTCCGATGGTTGCGGCAGGGTGTATCTCAATGCCCGTGCAGTTTCGTGCCGCCTGGCTCACCGCTCTTGCGGCAAAAAACATTCCTTTTTTATACAAAACGTTTGCAACACGGTGGGCAAGCACTGCATGAAGTCCGGGATAAAGCAGCAAAACCTCTGCATCGGTCTTTGCAGCAGGATCACGTTCCTTGATGGATTTGACCTCCGCTTGCAACGATCCCAGCACAGAATCGGCCCTGCCCTTCAGTTTTTTTATTCTCTCGGCAAACATCTTTGCCTCTTTTTCATAGTTGGGAAAATTCATAGCTGTTTCTCCAAAGAATCAATTTGCGTTTGTGCGATAACCGATGGCATTGATCTTTGCAACACCGCCGGAAATATATACCTCGTACACCAACGTGCGGGTCTCACCACTGGGAATATCCCCCCTGAAGGTGCCGTTGTTTTCAAATATTCGGTAGCTGACCTCATATATCTCCGAAAGCACGGTCCCGCCCGAAATCTCTTTGGATTCCCTGCGGTACAGCACCACGTTGATATCATAAAGCATCTGCATCGTAAATCTGTCGGGGAAAGTCATTGTCCTCAGACCCTCCTCCGTAAAACAGGTTTTATACCCGTCACAATCTCCGTTTATTATATAATTGAAATAATCAAAAAAGAAAGCTCCGGATACGCCGTATTCCTCTGCATCCGAGGATGTGACAGCTCTGGTCTCGCCGTACTCTGTGAATTTCAGACGGCGGTCAAATGACATATAGATCTCATCTTCAAAAATATTGTACGAATAGTCAGCAGGAAAAAAATATATTCCGCTCACCTGCGAAACCGTATCGATCCCCTCTTCTCCCAACAGCAGGGACACTCCCCAAAGCAAAGCCGTCAGAGCAAAGAGCGATGCCATCACAATGGCAACGATTTTTGAGATTTTTTTCAGTTGTTGTTTGTTTTTTGTGTTTGTTTCATTCATTTTGCAGGGGATGCGGGGCACTTTTTGTGCCCCGCCCTTTTTCAAAAATGTTATTCGGCAAACCGTTTCAGGTTCTGACATCCCACTCTGATGCCGGTGAGAGGATCTTCCATTCCCTCAAATTCGATCATCAGGTATCCGTCATATCCCGCCCTTTTGAGAGCGCGGACACACTGTGCAACGGGGACATCGCCATGACCGATAATAGATCCGCGGAGATAATTCCCACCGCGGGACATGAACCATCCCTCACCGGGGTTGTCCAATGTTCCGCTCTTTTTGTGAAAATCCTTGGCATGCGCGTGGAAAGCGTAGGGTGCCACAACTCCCACAGCATAGCCGTGGTCCGAATCTGAGCAGGCAAAGTTTCCGATATCGACCAGTGCGCCAAAATTGGGATGATCAACTGCATTGATCAGTTTTTCGATCCTGTCGGGGTCCTGTGCAAAAAAGCCGTGGTTTTCAATACAGGTTTTTACACCCTTGGTTTCAGCATATTCCGTAACCTCACGGTATGCTCTTGCAAGAATGGGAAGCACTGTATCAAATGAACAGAATTTGTTTTGACCCATATACCCGGGGGTAGCATCGTGACGCATAAGCGCGCAGCCATATGCCGCTGCAACGTCCACCATTCCTTTTACACGCCGTATCTCCTCGTCAGTGTCACGGTTGAGAAAATCACTGCCCACACAGAAGCACACCGGCTCCATGTCGACGCTTCTGCAATAATCACCGATATCCTTTGCGTAGGCGATATACTCCTCCTGAGTATTCATTCCTTCCACTTCTACAAAATCAAGTCCCTGACAGCCAAATTCCTTTGCTTTGTCAATGCATCCTTTTACACCAAGCGAATCATCTCTTGCGTATCCGTGAAAGCTATAAAGACTGACGCCTATTTTCATTTTTTTACCTCAAATCAACCAAATGTGATGGTAGGAACCTTTGTCCAGTCGTTGAGACCGATGATTCCGCCGCCGTCGCGGAGATAAATGTTTTTAAAGGTATTGTTTCCGCTGTTGATGGAAACGGAGAATCCAAACGCTCCGCCCTTGGTAACGTCAACGGGGTTGTCCTCGCTTCCGCACTCTGACCAGGGGATCGCTGCCTCGTAAACGGTAACCAGGTTTTTGTCATCACGCATACAAACTGCAGTGCCGGAGAATGTAGCGGGCTGGCCCATCCATACGTGGCTGTAAGTGGTTCCCTCATCATTGACGCAGAATCCGTACTGTCTCACCACGTTTTCATTGACTGCAGTGGCATCAACAACGTTGTCCCAATGCTCGCTGATATAATCGCTTGTGGTGGCAACAGATGTCACGTTGACCTGAATACTCTCAAAATTGTACATGTTGCCTGTGGTCGTCTCGGTGATGGTGTTCTCATGATAAGGAGAGTCAACCACAACGCCCAAATACAGGTATTCCTTGTCATAGGTAAGGTACACGGTTGCCGTGGAATAATAGTTGTTTACCTCAAACTGTGCATAGCTAACCAGTTTGTTGTCGGGCTCGATCTCCCAGATAGCATCGCCATACTCCTTGGAGTCTACCTTGCCGTCAATGGTAGGTGCTTTTGATGCTTTTTCGATCTGTGTGTTGAGACCGTTGTTCACAACAAAACCGTGGGGATAGAACTTGCTGCCGCTTGCAGCACCCTTGAGGTTGTTGATATAGTTTGCATTGTCCTTGTGGATGGCAAGAACGTATCCGTCAGAGGGGATCTTTGTTTCTGCATCGCCCTCACCCACGTCGGCAAAGGATTTTTGCAGGTAGTCAAATGCCGATTTATCATACTCAAACACTGCAATGGCAAACTCAGAGAAATCCTGACCTGCGGTCTTGATGCTGTCACCGTAAAGGTTGGTATAAACAGCAACGTCACCCGCTGCTGCGATGTCGTTGAATTTGGAAATTTTGATAGAGGTTGCATCGTCTGCTCTTACACCTACGATGCCCTTGTCAACAGAGCCGTTCCAGGAGATGTATTTGTTGGTAAATACAACTGCTTCGGTACCATCGTCGGAGGTTTCGCCGGACACATCGTCAGAAGTGTCTGCGGAGGCATCGCCAGAAACTTCTGCCGACACATCATCAGAAGTTTCCTTGGAGGTATCCTTGGAGGTATCCTTGGAGGTGTCCTTGGAGGTGGATTGGGACTCATCGTCCGAGTTTCCGGAGGCTGTAAATGCAGGAGCGCTGGAGTCGTCGCCGTCACTGCTGTTGCATGCAACAAAAGTGAAAGCAAAAATACAAACAAGGATCAACGCGAGGAATCTTTTCATCTTTCTGATACTCCTTTTACTGTTTGTTGGATTTTTTTAGAGTTATTATTATAAACACCACTGCCGCCGCGGTAATCAATACCGCCGCTGCAATGATGATATAAAGCGTTGAGCTTCCGGAACCGTTTTGTGTATCCGTCTGTATCTGTGACTCCACAGATTGATCGGGTTCAACAATGACAGTCATCTCCGCAACGTCAGACACGCCAAATCCGTCGGTAACCGAAAATCTGACCACGTAGGTGCCCGGCTGCGCCAGCTTTGCATCAACCTCATAGAATCCGCTTCCCTCAAGGTTGACATAGATACCGTCGGGGCACTCAAAAAGCGCAAGACCCAAATTGCTCTTGTTTGTGTCCTCGTCGGTAACCTCAAACCTGCCCCGTGCATATTCACCTTTTTTCACCGTCACAGTGGGAATCTCACCGATTACCGGAGCATATTCCGTGTACTTGCCGGAGCAATACTCATAGGTCAGCTCATACAGCTTTCGGCCTGAGGCGGCTGTAGAGGCGGAGCTGTTGTACAGATCTTTTGTAACCTGGTACATCATCATGACACCATCGTTGATCAGTCCCTCACGGTATGCGACGTGCACGTACTGTTCAAAACGTTTGAAATAATTGTTTACACCGGAATCCACCTCAAACTCCATGCCGAGTCCAAACTTTTTTGCAGCTGCGGCACTGTCGCTGACAGCTTCGGGAGTGGACTCGCCGGTAGCATCGTTGATAAATGCGTATCCGCTCTGGAGCGTTGCTGCATCAAATCCCAAATCCACCGCACGGGAAAAGCCCGATGCACAGTAATAAGGGATCCAAATGGTTTTGAGTGATTTTTGGTGGCAGTAATCGTTAAATCCCTTGATGAGCTCCTCCTCATGAGTGCTCAGGGCATACGGGATCGTCTCGTGGAACCAATACATTCCCTTGAGAGAAAGGTTTTGAAAATTGCATTGTTCAAATCGTGCAGAAGCATAGTCCACAAACCATCTCACAATGGCAAGCCGGTTTTCCAGATTTGACGCAGTGACCTGAACGCCGTCTATCTCGCCAAACACATCGTTGAACAGCCCCGGAAAAGGAGTAGCGAGAAAGATAGGATACTTGTAGTCAGAACCCAATCCCAGCTCACCCTTGAGCTCGCCTACAGCACTGTCCAGCGCTGTTATGTTCATGTTCAGACCCTCACCCAGCGCACTGTCAACAAAAGCAATCATGTCCTTTTGTCTCATGTAGCCGTCGGGGGAGTTTGTCTGAGGCATACCCAAAAACAGCATAGAGTCAAACATGGTGTCCGTTGCTTTTCCGTTTTTGTCAACGTATGCAAAATATGGTTTCAGCTCTTCCTTTGTGTACTGTCCCGCAATATACATCAAGCAGATGCTGGAAATCCCGTCAAGAGCTTGGCTCTTGGGAAATCCTACATCGGGTGACTCCTCATATTTTGGTGCAGTGGATGCGCCCGACGCATCCTTTGAGCCGTAGACGCAGAGCTCGTCAACATAAGTGTTGATATCACTGCAAATAACAAATCTAACGTATCTTGCCTTCAGCGGGGTGTCCGATTTTGCTTCACACAGAACACGGGCAGGCGAGGCAATAATGGTTTTTGACGGATCGCTGTATTGGGCTGCAAGCCCAAAATTCTCACCATCTTCAGAAACAAGCACGTTGATGTATCGGGCGGCATATATTCCAGCCGCTTTGCTCTGGAGCACGCCTACGGAAAAATCCGAAACAGCGCACACCGTTTCAAGGTCAACGGTAATCACTGCCTCTACTCCGCGATAGAGCTGAAGCCACGCAGAATCATTGTAGCTGTTGCTTGCGGTTTTTCCGTCAGTCAGCGCCGTTTCTTGCTTGTATGCCATGGCAGGAAAAGCGTTGTCGATCTTTGCAACATAATCCACTGTGTAGGACTTCCCCGAAGAGAGAAGCTCATTTTCTGCTGCCGCAACAGTCACAGGCAGGCAGACTGCCAGCAAAAGCAGGGCGGCAAGGGCAACTGTAACAAACCTTTTTTTCATGGAGCGTGCACCCTTTCTGTCAGGTTATGGAATCGTTGTAAGCGTCAATAGTTTCCTGCATTGCCGACTCCACCATGGATTCCATAGACTCCCATTTGGACACCAAAGTGTTGGCGGAGGAATCCGCAATAACAGATCCGTACAGGTTGATCAAATTTTTGGAAGAATTGAGCTCTCCCCAGCCAAAAATCGCACCAATATCGTAAAATCTGTTGTTGTAAACAATATCCAACATTTCCGCATCGGAGTCGGTATAAACCGCCTGAAGCTGAAGCGTGGTCTGGTAATAAGCACGAATGACCTCCGTGTTGTGGAATCCCAGCGCCTGCAACGCAATGGCAATGACGTCATGACGGTCGGTAGGAACAGTGGTGGGAACCGCAATGGCAGAGGAATGGTATCTGTTTACGGTACAGCAATAATCCTGCTGATCTGCATTTAGTTTGGGTATGGGAAGCACACCAAACTCAAAATCCATTTCCACGCTCTTGAGGACCGAGATGGAGCTTGCGGTGGTGTTGAAAAACAGGCCTCTACCTGACACAAACATCTCCTCCAGCTCCGCAAACCCGTATGAGCTGCTGACATTGGGAGATTTTCCGATTATCAGCTCCGCACGCTGGGTGTTTTGCAAATCGGACATCAGCTCATAAACCTTGTCAAACGCGCCGACGGAGGATTCATTCATCACGTTGAGATAAAGCTCGTCATTTTCATTCTTTGCCACGGTTGCAATACCGCATCCGTTCATCATAACGGTGGCTCCGTAAGCGTGAGAAAGGTTGCCGTAGGTGGCATTGAAATCCCATGCACCTGTCTCACTGGGCTTTGAGACCGCTCTGCACATTTCATAATATAGATCAATGGTGAAGCCGCCGTCTCTTACGATCTGATAAATATCACCATACTTGCCCGAAAGCTGTGCATTGCTGTCATATATATTCTTGTTGAACAGGGTGAGATAAGTATTATCGTCATCGGTAAGCAGCGCATCGCCCGTGAGGAAATAATGCTTGTCGGACAGCGCGAGCGCTTCAATGGACTTTTGATCCCACCAAGGGAACGACAGATCCATCATCGTATCCAATGACCAATAAAAATTTTCTGTAACTCCCGTCACCAGACGGTCCACCGAATCACAAATAATATCGTATTCGTCAGTGCTTGACTGCACAAGTGTGGCAATCTTTTCCGTAGGAAACTGCTCGGTATAAACGTCAAACGTTATGCCGTATTTCTCAGACAAAAGGTTGTTTCTTTCCTGAACAGCCACGTTGATAACGTTGCCTGCGTTCTCCTCAAGATAGACAAACTGCTGAGTGCCGTACTTGTGGCGCTGGGTGTCAACGCAGAGAACACGTATGGTCCCCTCTTCTTCATCAAATTTTGTGTCTTTATAGGGAAACTCGCCGTAATCCACAGGGCCGTAAGAATAGCTGGTATCAGAATCATAGCTGAAGCCGCCTTCTGCCTGACTGCTCTCCTCCTGCGCCTGTTTGCACGAGCAAAGCACACCACACGCCAAGCAAAGAACAAGAATCATGCTGAAAAAACGAACTGTGATATTCATCTTTTTTTCCTCCGTATTTTTGAGAAAAAACAACGGGTCGAGAAGACAAGCCCGACCCGTCACATCTCTTTGCGTTATTTTACCACAAATGTAAATATAAAGCAAGATGAGAACGATATTTTTATTGATTTTCCACAATAGCAAGTTTTGCACAGCAGGCAAGAAGATCTGCGGCAACTCTCAGCTCATCGGGGCTGGGATAGGAAGGTGCGATCCTGATGTGTCTGTCCTCGGGGTCATATCCATAGGGGAACATTGCTCCTGCGGGAGTCACCACCAGTCCCGCCTCTTTGCAGAGCGCAACGGTGCGCTTTGCGGTGCCTGCAGGAAGCGTCAGCAACGTAAAATAACCGCCGTTGGGCTTTGTCCAGCTGACACCCTCTATATCCGAAAATTCTCTTTCAAAGACCTCATAGATGGCATCAAATTTCGGACGGATGATGTTCATATGAACTTTCATTTGAGCAACGATGTCATCATAGCAGCGGAAAATACGGGAATGTCTCAGCTGATTGAGCTTGTCGTGGCCGATTGTCTGCACCTTGAGTGCATTGAGAATCCGCTCAATATTGGCGGCACTGGAGACGATGCATGAAATACCCGAGCCGGGATAAGTGATTTTTGAAGTGGATGCAAACTCAAAAAACATATCCTCGTTTCCGTATTTGCGTGCCTCTGAGAATATTTCAACCAGATCGTCGGGAGTGTCCGTCAAATCGTGAAGCACGTATGCGTTGTCCCAAAAAACCCTGAAATCCTTGGCTTTGGGGCGCAGCGATGCAAATCTGCGTACCGTCTCGGCAGAATAGGTGTATCCACAGGGATTGGAATATTTGGGTACACACCAGATACCCTTGATGGTCTCATCAGACGCCACCAACGATTCCACCATGTCCATGTCGGGTCCATCCTCATGGAGAGGAATATTGATCATGTTTATACCAAAAAATTCGCAGATAGCAAAATGTCTGTCATAACCGGGAACAGGGCACAGAAAAGATATCTTTTCATATTTTGACCAGGGCTTGCAGCCATCGGTGACGGGGTGAAGCATGGAACGTGCAACAGTGTCATACATCAGGTTGAGACTGGAGTTGCCTCCCACGATGATCTGATCCTGACCCACACCCAGCATCTCACCCAGCAGACGCTTCATTTCATTGATTCCGTCAAGTCCGCCATAGTTGCGGCAATCGGTGCCTGTCTCGGAAAAACACTGTTCGTTGACGGTAATCGCAGTGAGGAGCCGTTCCACTGTGGATACCTGCTCCGGCGAGGGCTTACCGCGGGACATATCCAGCTTGAGGCCCATGGCTTTGAACTGATTATATTTTGAAATAAGTGCTTCTTTGTTCATGAGTAAAAAATTTTCTCCAATCAAAATTCTGCGCTGCCTGTAGTTCTGGGGAACAGCTCAACGTCACGGATATTTGTGATTCCGGTGATGTACATTATGAGACGCTCAAAGCCCAAACCATAGCCGGCATGCTTGACACCGCCGTATCTGCGGAGATCAAGATACCACCAATAGTCCTTCTCGTCCAATCCCAGCTCCGCAATGCGGGCAGTGAGAAGATCAAGGCGCTCCTCTCTCTGGGAGCCGCCGATAAGCTCGCCCACACCGGGAACAAGCATATCCGCAGCGGCAACGGTCTTTCCGTCATCGTTGAGACGCATATAAAAGGACTTGATCTCCTTGGGATAGTCCGTGACAAAAACAGGGACGCCAAATGCCTTTTCGGTAAGGTATCTCTCGTGCTCGGTCTGCAAATCGCATCCCCAGCTGACAGGATAATCAAACTTTTGACCGCTCTTTTGAAGTATCTCCACCGCCTCGGTGTAGCTAACGCGTGCAAACTCGCTGTTTACCAGATGGTTGAGGCGGTCAAGAAGCCCGTTGTCAATAAATTTGTTAAAAAATTCCATTTCTGCGGGGCATCTCTCCATCACGTATCTGATGACATATTTTGTCATCTCCTCCGCAAGGGACATATAGTCCTCAAGGTCCGCAAAAGCGATCTCCGGCTCGATCATCCAAAACTCTGCCGCATGGCGGGGAGTGTTGGAATTTTCGGCTCTGAAAGTAGGTCCAAACGTGTATACGTTTGAATATGCAAGTGCAAAGCACTCTGCCTCCAGCTGACCCGAAACGGTGAGGTTGGTCGATCTGCCAAAGAAATCTTTGGAAAAATCAACTGTTCCGTTCTCATTGCGGGGAGGATCGTTGATGTCAAGGGTGGTAACACGGAACATCTCGCCCGCACCCTCACAGTCACTGCCTGTGATGATGGGAGTGTTTACGTACACAAATCCCTTGTCCGCAAAAAAGCGATGGATACCCTGAGCCGCCACCGAGCGCACTCTGAAAACCGCATTGAAGGTATTTGCACGGGGACGCAGATGCGCTACCGAACGCAAAAACTCAAACGAATGTCTCTTGGGCTGAATGGGGTACTCGGGAGTGGACTCACCCGTCACTGTGACAGAAGTGGCTTTCATCTCAAAGGGCTGCTTTGCGCCGGGAGTGAGAACTATGACTCCCGTTGCAATGACAGATGCCGAAATATTGAGCTTGGATATCTCTTTGTAATTGTCCAGCTTGTCGCTTTCCAAAACTATCTGTATATTTTTGAAGCAGGTGCCGTCATTGAGCTCAATAAACCCAAATGCGTTTGATGATCTGATGGTTTTGACCCAGCCGCCGACGCTGACCGTCTGTTGGTCAAATCTTGCGATGTCGGCAAAAATGTCCTTCACCTGCGTAAGTGTTGCTTTGATTGCCATGGCTTTCCTCCGTTTTTGATATTTCCTAATATTATATCACCGCAAGAATACAAACGCAAGGTTTTTTTGTATTTTTAATTCTCTCTTTTGCCGATTTTTGCAACATTTTTTTACTTCAGATTCATTTTTGTGTCAAATCGACTGCAAACATTGGCTGTTTTTTGTTTCTTTTTGAAAAAACGCAAAATGCATTTTTCATATTTGAAAATAAAAAAATGGACTTGCACAGAAGAAAAAAATAGTGTAAAATGTTTCTTATACGGAGGTAGCGCTTATATGACCCTTGACAGTATTCTCAACCCCAAAAAACAATATTTTGCCAACGCCAAAGCACTGATCTTTGATTTTGACGGCACGTTGGTGGATTCTATGCATTTTTGGCGCAACTCCCAAAAGATGGCACAGGGATACAACTCATTTTATGAATACATCATACAAAATTATTCTGCATCCGTACAGCCAAAGCAAAATGCCGTAGAGCTCCTGACACTGCTCCATGACAACGGTGTACCCGTTTGTATCGCCACGGACACTCCGTTGGTGCTGTCACACGGATTTTTTGAAAAATATCCCATGGACAAGCTGGTGGATTTTTATATTTCCAGTGCCGACGTGAACGCCACCAAGCACAACAGCCCGGCTATCTACCATGCCGCAGCTGAGCGGCTGGGTTTCAAGCCGGAGGAATGTATCGTTTTTGAAGACCTGATGACCTCTGCCGTCATGGCAAA
Source organism: Eubacteriales bacterium (assembly GCA_045538555.1). Lineage (GTDB taxonomy): Bacteria > Bacillota > Clostridia > Oscillospirales > CAG-382 > Coliplasma. The sequence goes on along the minus strand of JAZSRP010000008.1, from coordinate 7,049 downwards.
AAATGCGGGGTTTCCCGTGGTGGGCGTATATGATGAGACAAGCAAGGACGACCTGCCGGTAATGAAAAAGCTGTGCATGGATTATGTATACGACCTGGGACAGCTGATGAAATAATTTTTTGTTAAAAAAGTTTGTAATATAAAAGGAGATCGTTTTTATGAAAAAAGCACTTTCGGCTTTGATGGTTGCAGCGATGCTGATGACCCTCATTCCTTTTTTCTCCCTTTTGGCGTTTGCGGAGGACCACGTAGATTCACAGGGTGTGACCTACCGCCTCAGCAGCGACGGCACCTATTACTCAGTGTATTCCTGTGCCTCCACCGCTCTTCAAATCACCATTCCCTCAGATATTGACGGTATACCCGTCACCAGGATCGGTGACTGGGCTTTTGAGGGATGCTCATACCTCAAAAGCATCACTATTGGAAGCAACGTGACTTTTATTGGGATCGAGTCTTTTTTGAACTGCACTTCCCTTGAGTACGTTGAGTTTCCCGTATCTGTCACAACCGTCAGCGGATGGGCATTTTCGGGATGCACAGCCCTTTCTGAGGTTTCTTTTTCCAACACGGGTGTCACCGTGGGATATCAGGCATTTTTGGACTGCACAAGTCTGAAACACTCCACCTATGACAATGCAATTTATGTAGGAAATGAATCCAACCCCTACATGGTTTTGGTTTCATGCACCTCCAATGAGATCACCTCTTGCAAGCTGCATGAGGATTGCACCACCATTGCAGGCGGTGCTTTTGAGGCCTGTGAAAATCTGGAAAGCGTTGAAATGTCCGACAAGGTCACCGTTATCGGCGAGAGTGCTTTTCAGGGATGCTCCTCTCTGACGGAGATCGATCTGCCCGACACCTTGACCGCGCTTGAAAACAGCTGTTTTTACGGTTGTGCTGCGCTCAAGACACCTGTTATTCCCGACTCTGTGGTTCGCATCAATTTTTGCGCCTTTTATGGCTGTGATTCCTTTTCTGACGTTGTGATCCCCGCTTCGGTGGAGACCATGGGCTCCAGCGTGTTTTCAAAGAGCGATAACGTGAAAAACGTTTTTTGCGAGGCACCCTCCAAACCCTCCAAATGGAACAACGCATGGACCTCCGGCTGCACTGCAAACGTGTATTGGGGCTGTGAGAACGGGCTGGCATTTGAAACAGACAGCAGCGAGGACGGTTATATCGTCATTGACTGTGCAGACTGCTTTGCAGAAATCGAAATTCCCGCCCTTCACAACGGACTGCCCGTGTATGCCGTAGACAGCGAGGCATTTTTGGACAGCACCGCTCTTACGGAAATTATCATTCCCGACAGCATCACAGAGATCCCCGCAGACACCTTTGACGCTTGCGACAAGCTTGAAAACATTTACTGTCAGGCAGACACAAGACCCTCCGGCTGGAGCAGTGCGTGGCTGGGAAGCTGCGACGCTTCTGTGGCATGGGGATTCAATCCCGTAGAGGATCTTGAAGAACAGATCATTGAGGCAGAAGCTCTCTCATCCAAGGACTATTCCCCCGCCAACTGGCAGATCATCCAATCAGCTCTCTCTGAGGCAAAGGCGTTTGACACCGATTCTGCTACCCTAAAAGAGATCAAAGATGCTGCCGATGCACTGAAAAACGTGCTGGCAACTGTGGAAAAGATTCCCACACTGCTGGGCGACGTAAACGGCGACGGGATTTTTGACGGTTCGGACGTGGTGCTGGCCCGTCAGTACGACGCTGCTGTTGTGGAGCTGGATGCAGATTTTCTTGCCCTTATTGAAGTGACCGGCGACGGAATTTTTGACGGCGCAGACGTGGTGGTTATCGTCCAGATGGACGCAAACGTTATTACAGACTGGCCCATCAACGGTTGAATCGTCTTTTCATATTTTTTACACACCGAAAGCCGGGGATATGTCCTCGGCTTTTGTTTTTGTTCCGATCGGTTTCACAACGCAAGGGAAATTGCATACACTGAAAATAACTCAATAAAAAAAGGTGATATCATGCCATTTGGAAAACTCTTGCTCACCCTACGCGCCGCCGACAGCGCTCTGCCCGCCGAAAGGTGTCTGTTCAGGATCAGCGACACGGAGGGTACTGTTTTGTTTGAGGACGTGCTGGTACGCACCGCCTCAGGAATCTCAAGAACATATGATGTTCAGACTCCTCCAAAATCGCTCTCGCTTGACAGCGACAACAAGAGCAGACCGTACACGCTGGTAAATGCTTTTATACGCGGAGAACGAAGCTACCGCATGGAGATCAATGGACTTCAGCTTTTTGAAGACATGCTCTCTACTCTGCCTGTGGATCTGATTCCGCTGCCGGACAATATCCCCTCTCCCGAATCGGCATCTCCAATCATCATCAACATTCCGCCCCATCTGCTGTTTCAGCAGGGCGAGATTCCTACGTCACAGCTTCAGCCCGACAGTCTGCCCGCCGTCACCGAGCCGGGGTTTGACGAGCCACTCACCACCACCCGACCCGTTTATATCCCCGAGTTTATCACCGTGCATCTTGGGGCACCCGACAGCGACGCACAAAACGTCACCGTTTCTTTTCCCGATTATATAAAAAACGTTGCCTGCTCCGAGATATATCCTACGTGGCCGTACGAATCGCTGAAAGCAAACATTATTGCACAGATCTCCATCGCTCTCAACCGAGTCTATACAGAATGGTACCGAAGCAGAGGATACGGTTTTGATATTACCAACTCCACTGCTGTGGATCAGGCGTTTGTATACGGCCGAAATATTTTTTCGGAGATAAGCGACGTGGTGGACGAAATTTTTAACACCTATATTACCCGGCCGTTCAGCGTAGAACCGCTTTTTGCCCAGTATTGCAACGGAACCACCTCCACCTGCCCCGGAATGTCGCAGTGGGGCACTGTTTCATTGGCAAACAACGGGCTTACTTTTGACGATATTTTGGGGTTTTATTACGGTGATATAAAGCTCAATGAGACAGACGACATTCGTGCCATAACCGAGTCATACCCCGGATCCCCCCTCTCGGCAGGAAACCGCGGCAGAGACGTGCTGATAATCCAAGAGCAGCTCAACCGCATTGCCATCAATTATCCCGAGATACCTCTCAATTCCACCACGGCGGTTTTTGACAGTCAAACAGAGGATGCGGTCAGAACGTTTCAGCGTCTTTTTGTGCTGCCCCAAACGGGAGTTGTTGACAAAGCAACCTGGTACAGAATCGCATATCTGTATACCTCCGTAAAGCGGCTTGCGCAGATCACCAGCGAGGGTCAGCGTCCTTCTTACAGAAACCAGCTATATCCCGGCACCCCCATAAAGCTAAATTCCAAGGGCTCCGAAGTACAGGAGATCCAATTCTACCTCAGCCGTATCAGTATTTTCAACCCCGCAGTTCTTTCTGCTGCCATTGACGGCATATTTGGCAGAGCTACACAAAATGCCGTTTTCAGCTTTCAGCGAACCTACGGGCTCCCGCAGACGGGAATCGTTGACGAGAACACGTGGAATCAGCTTGTTTCTGTTTACAACGGAACCTTGGACAACGTTCAGCAGCCCCAGCCCTCTATCAATATTCAACCCTATCCCGGGCTTGATCTTTCCAGAGGCATGGAGGGTCCAAGCGTCAGATACGTGCAAGAACGCCTCAACAGCATCAACAACGTTTTTGTAATGATCCCGGAGCTGGCAGAGGATGGTATATTCGGTGCAAAAACCCAAACCGCAGTCAACACTTTTGCAATGCTTTTTGGTTTTTCTCAAAACGGCACGGTGGACGAAGCGTTGTGGAACAAGATCAACGAAATATACACCTCTGTCGAATCACTGTGCATTTTTTCCACTCCTGACGGGAACGGCACAAATCCCTACCCCGGCACCCCGCTGTCTGCGGGAAGCAGAGGAGAAAACGTGAGATATATCCAATCAAAGCTCAACACACTTCACTCCGCAGTAAACTATGTTCCACAGCTTGAAACAGACGGTATCTACGGCCCAAAAACCGCCCAAAGCGTATCTGCCGCACAGCGCACATTTGGGCTGACCGTCACGGGCTCCGTTGAGGAAACCACCTGGCTTTTGTTGAACTATCTGTACCTTGCAATAACATCGGGATGTCTCAAACCAAGCTCTGCTCTCGCCTTTTTCCTCCACACCTCTCAACAAGAACTCCAAAAAATGTCACACCGCGAAAAAAGTGAAATTCTCCGTCAGGCGGGAATCCCTTTGGAAAAGGGCATTGGCGGGCGCAATAAAACAAGAATTGCCATCATGGCATGGCAGGCAGCGCACGGAATGACCATCAACGGCACTGCCAATGAAGAAACCATACAGAGAATGAAAGAAGAGAGGAGCTAAAACCTCTCTTTTTTTTGTTTGTTATTGACTTATGCGGGAACAAATAGTATAATCTTTTAATAGTTATCCTTGTTTTTGAGCGTTTTTGGAGCAAAAAGATATGCAAAACAATACACCTCAAAAAAACGACACCGATTCCCGCCTCACTCTCAAGCGAAAACGGATCATCGCCATTGTTTCCATTGTCATCACCGTGGCGCTTTTTCTTGCTGCCGGGATATTTGTGACAAAAAGAATTTTTGGCGGAATGGGCATCGCTGAGTTTAAGGAGCTCATCGATTCTTACGGAAGCATGGGTGTTTTGGTAGCATTTGCCATTCAGGTGCTTCAGGTCATCGTCTCCCCCATCCCCGGTGAGGTGGTTGAGGTGGCAATGGGCTTTTGCTTTGGATGGTTTGGCGGTATGCTTTTGTGTGTACTGGGCAGTGCCGTGGGCGCCTCCATTATTTTTCCGCTGACAAAAAAATACGGCATAAAAATCGTGGAGCTTTTTGTCTCAATCGACCGCATAAACGAGCTCAGATTCATCAACAGCGAAAAAAAACTGCACAGATTTGTGTTTTTGCTCTACTTTATTCCCGGGACCCCAAAGGATCCCTTGATATTCTTTTTTGGGCTTACCAGAATAAAACTTTCTACCTTTTTGATACTCTCGTCATTTGCAAGGATCCCGTCCATCGTTTCTTCCACACTGGGCGGAAAATTTATTGTTGACAAAAATTATTTTGGAGCGATTCTGCTTTTTGTTATTACCGGAGTGCTGAGTCTTGCGGGAATGATTGCATACCAAAAAATTCTTTCCGCACTGAAAAAGCATCACCGAAAAAAACATTTGGCAGAAAGCGATGACAAGGAATCATAATTATTTTTTATTTATTTCGGAGGCGACGCAATGGCTCGCAACATGAAAATTCCCGAGGGATACAAAAGCTCACTGGGTATCAGACAAACAGAGATCGCCATCAAAAAGGTAAAGGACTTTTTTGAGCGGGATCTGGCAATACAGCTCAACCTCACCCGTGTTTCGGCGCCCCTGTTTGTAGCGTCATCAAGCGGACTCAATGACAACCTCAGCGGTGTGGAAAGACCCGTTTCTTTTGACGTTTTGGGCAACGGTGAGTACGAGATCGTTCAATCATTGGCAAAATGGAAGCGCATGGCGCTGGGAGAGTACGGATTTGTACCCGGTGAGGGACTCTATACCGACATGAACGCCATCAGACGTGATGAAGTCACCGACAACATTCATTCCATTTTTGTTGACCAGTGGGACTGGGAAAAGGTCATCACCGCCGATTCCCGCAATTTTGACACTCTCAAGCGTGCCGTCAAGCAGATATACACTGCGCTCCGTCACACAGAGACATATATTGCAGAGGATTATGATTTTGTCGGAAAATTCTTGCCGGAAAAAATCGTATTTATCACCTCACAGGACTTGGAGGACAAATATCCCCACCTCACGCCTAAAGAGCGTGAATATGCCGCGGTAAAAGAACACGGAGCGGTGTTTATCACTCAGATCGGCGGAAATCTCCGCTCGGGCACTCCCCACGACGGAAGAGCTCCGGACTATGATGACTGGTCACTGAACGGAGATATCATCGTATACTACCCTGTTCTTGACATAGCACTTGAGCTGTCAAGCATGGGCATCCGAGTTGATGCAGACACCCTCAAAAAGCAGCTGGAAATTTCCGGTTGTACCGACAGAGCTGAGCTTCCTTTCCACAAGGCGCTCCTCAACAACCGGCTTCCTCTAACTATGGGCGGCGGAATCGGTCAGTCAAGAATGTGTATGTTTTTCCTGCGCAAAGCCCATATCGGCGAGGTTCAGTCCTCCGTATGGCCTCAAGAGACGATCGACGAATGCAAAGAAAAGGGCATATCCCTGCTTTGACCAATTTTTTTCTTTGCCTGTCGGCGCAAATCGATGGGTGAAACTGTGAATGGAAACGGCTTCCCATACGCAGCAAGGGGTATTCGAAATTTTGGGCTACGCTCTCCGCTATGTATATCAAATTTGAATATCTTATCCCAAAGCTCGTCACTTTTGAAAAAGTGACACAAAACTTTTTGTTGCCCTTCGGGGCTGGTCGGTGGGTGAAGTCGTGAACGAAAACAACTTCCCATACGCAGCAAGGGGTATTCGAAAATTCAAGCAGCTTTTTCCACTATGAGTATCAAAAAGACAGCTTTTTATCCCAAAGCTGTCTTTTTTTCTCAAACCACTTTAAAAAGTTTTGCCCCGCTTTTTCAAAAGCGGGCATTATATAATAAAAATTTATTCCACCCTTTTTTATTACCACTGAAGATGCTGTGTCAACGAAGGATCGAAGACGCTGCCTGAAGGCGTGAAAAGTGATGCAGATTGGACGAACCGATCCCGAAGGCGTACTACCGTACGACGAGAGGTGAGGTTCGTTCAAAACACAAAAAATACAAATAAAAAGAGCCGAAATTCGGCTCTTTTTTACCTATAAACTTACTTGCGGGAATCATCGACAGATATCAATTTATCCCACGGCTGTAAAAGCGTTAATCAGTACAACTTTTACATTGTTTTTTGTGTGGTCTGCGCTCTTTTCACCGACTGCACCTGCCTGAAGGCGTGAAAAGTGATGCAGATTGGACGAACCGATCCCGAAGGCGTACTACCGTACGACGAGAGGTGAGGTTCGTTCAAAACACAAAAAATATAAT
>JAZSRP010000031.1:0-7828 GCA_045538555.1 Eubacteriales bacterium | reverse complement strand
CAGCATTTTTTGTATTTTTTTCCGCTTCCGCAGGGGCAGGTCTCATTGGGAGCGATCTTTTTTTCTGTCCTGACAGGTGTCATTTTTACGGCGGGCTTGCCTTTTCCTTTTAGGAGCATGCCGCCCTTGAGCTGCTGCTTGCGCTCGGTTACCTTGGGCTGAAGTTTGATGTTCAGCAGTTCTCTCACCGTGCCCTGGCGGATCATGGAGATCATGTCTTCAAACATCTCACTGCCGCGGATTTTGTATTCCACCACGGGATTTCTCTGAGCGTATGCATTGAGCCCCACGCTCTCTATGAGATCGTCCATGGCATCAATATGCTCTACCCAGCGTGCATCAACATTGTGCAGCAGTCGAGTTCTCTCAACCTCGCGGAAAAGCTCTGAGCCAAAGATCTGCTCTTGCTTTTTGTACAACTCCTCCGCGCGGGAGATCAGTAATCCGCTGACGTCGTCAGGGGAGATCTCCGACAGCTCCTGCTGGTTGTAGGAAAAATCTCCGTCCTTCAAAAGATAACCAAATTCACGCTTCAGCTCATCAAAGTTCCATTCATCGGGAACCTCGGATGCGGTACAGAGGGAAACGGTGTCCTCTACGTAATCCGAGATCATTTTTTTGATTTTTTCTGACAGGTCCACTCCGTCAAGCACCTCTCGGCGCTCTCTGTATATCAGCTCTCGCTGAGCGTTTATGACATCGTCGTATTGAAGCACGTTCTTGCGTCGTTCAAAGTTGTTGCCCTCAATACGCTTTTGGGCATTTTCGATGCCGTTTGAAAGGATGCCTGCGTCGATGGGCTGGTTTTCGAGAGTTTTCATGTTGTTGACGATGCCCAGTATTCTGTCAGCGCCAAAAAGACGCATCAGGTCGTCCTCAAGAGAAATGAAAAACGTGGATTCACCGGGGTCTCCCTGACGTCCCGCACGTCCTCTGAGCTGGTTGTCGATACGTCTGCTCTCATGACGCTCAGTGCCCAAAATATACAGACCGCCCGCCTTTCGGACTTGATCCGCTTCGTCTTTTATCTCTGCGTCAAACTGCTTTTTCAGTGCGTCGTAGCGTGCTCTTGCGGCCAGGATCTCGGGGTCGTCGGTGGCGCCGAAATTGGTTGCCTCGTAGAGCATTTTTTCGTCAAGGCCTTCTTTTTTCAATACGTCCTTTGCCAAAAACTCACTGTTTCCGCCCAGCATGATGTCGGTGCCTCTGCCTGCCATGTTGGTGGATATGGTGACGGCACCCAGCTTGCCTGCCTGCGCAACGATCTCTGCCTCCTGTTCGTGTAATTTTGCGTTGAGAACGTTGTGAGCGATGCCGTTTTCTTTGAGAAGTTTGGAGAGTTGCTCGCTCTTTTCCACAGAAACGGTGCCAACCAGCACGGGCTGTCCCTTTTCATGACAGATCCGGATCTGCTTGACGATAGCGTTGTGCTTTTCTCTGACGGATCTGAAAACAAGGTCGTTGTTGTCCTTTCGGATCATGGGCTTGTTGGTAGGTATCTCCACCACGTCAAGTCCGTAGATCTCTCTAAACTCGTCCTCTTCCGTCATTGCGGTACCGGTCATACCGGACAGCTTTTTGTACATGCGGAAATAATTCTGAAAGGTGATAGTTGCCTCTGTGCGGTTCTCGTTTTGAACACGGACGTTTTCTTTTGCCTCGATGGCCTGATGAAGCCCGTTGTTGAACCTGCGCCCCATCATTATTCTGCCCGTAAAAGCGTCGACAATGAGAACCTCTCCGTCTTTTACCACGTAGTCCACGTCACGCTGCATGATTCCTCTGGCGCGGATGGCGTTGTTGATAAAATGCATCAGCTCGGTGTTTTCACCGTCACCCAGATTCTCCACGCCAAAGAACTTTTCGGCTTTTTCGATACCCTTGGAGGTGAGCATGCAGCTTCTTGCCTTTTCATCAACGATATAGTCCTCGGCGATATCGTCATCGTTCTTCTTTGCGTCATATTCTTTGATTCGATGGCATTTCAGTTTTTTTGCAAAAGCATCTGCTTTTGCGTACATCTCGCCGGATTCCTCGCCCTTGCCGGAAATGATGAGAGGGGTGCGTGCCTCGTCGATAAGAATGGAGTCTACCTCGTCCACGATAGCAAATGCATGGCCTCTCTGGGTGAGATGCTCCTTGTATACCACCATGTTGTCACGAAGGTAGTCAAATCCAAACTCGTTGTTTGTACCGTAGGTAATATCTGCTTTGTATGCTGCCTGTTTGTCTGCGAGGGACATTCCGTTAATGATGAGCCCAACGGACAGCCCCAAAAAACGGTGAATATTGCCCATCCACTCGCTGTCACGCTTTGCAAGATAATCGTTGACGGTGACCACATGAACACCGTTGCCGGTCAGTGCGTTGAGGTATGATGGCAGGGTGGCCACAAGTGTTTTTCCCTCGCCGGTACGCATCTCTGCAATCCTGCCCTGGTGGAGCAAAATGCCGCCCATAAGCTGGACACGAAAATGTCTTTTCCCCAGCACACGGGTGGATGCCTCTCTCACTACGGCAAAAGCATCGGGGAGAATATCGTCAAGAGTCTCGCCGTTTGCAAGACGGGATTTAAAGATATCCGTCTGTGCCTTGAGTGTTTCGTCATCCATTGCGGAATATTTGTCCGCAAGCGATTCTATCATATCCACGATGGGGGTGATCTTTTTTATTTGTTTTTCACTGTATGTGCCAAAAATCTTTTTGAAAAGGGACATATGCTGATCTCCTTTGGCAGATTGTCAAATTACTTCAATTTACATTTTAGCACACGGTTTTTGAAAAGTATATAGTTATTTTGAAAAATAATTGCCAAAACCGAAAAAAAGATATATAATGGATTAAAAATAAAAACCAAGAGGGGGGAATGGCCCGTGAGCACCGTTGCGGCAATCGGAACACCTATAGGAAAAGGCGGCGTGTCAATGATACGCATCAGCGGAGAATCCGCACACCTGGTGGCGGAGTCCGTGTTCCGCGCTGTCAATGAAAAAAGGTTTTCGGAAAAGCTGTGCGGCCGTACTTATTACGGCAGGTTTTTTGACGGAGACGGTTTTTTTGACGATGGGCTGACCATCCTTTATTCTGCAAAAAATTCGTTCACGGGTGAAGAATCGGCAGAGCTTTTTTGCCACGGAGGACTGCTGGTGACCCGCCGGCTGCTGGAGGCGGTGCTGACCGCAGGTGCAGAGCCCGCAGGGCCCGGTGAATTTACAAAAAGGGCGTTTATCAACGGCAGAATAAGTCTCACCGGAGCCGAGGCCATCGGAGGGATTATTGATGCGGTAAGCCCGCGGCATCTGGAGGTTGCCGCAGGTCAGGCGGCGGGATCTCTGTCCGCAAAGATTGGGGAGATAGAAAAAAAGCTGGTTCGGCTCTGTGCATCGGTGTATGCTTTTATTGATTATCCCGACGAGGATATGACAGACGTTACAGTTGAAGAAATGAAGCCCATTCTCAGCGGAGTTCTCAGTCAGCTCAACACACTTCTTTCTACCCGAAATTACGGAAAAGCCATCAGCGACGGACTTTCGGTTGCCATTGTGGGCAAGCCCAACACGGGAAAAAGCTCGCTGCTCAACCTTCTCTGTCGTGAGGACAGAGCAATTGTTACCGACGTGGCAGGCACCACCCGTGACGTTATCACGGAGCGTGTTATGCTGGGCGATCTGGTGCTCAACCTTTCTGACACGGCAGGAATTCGTGACAGCGGTGACGTCATTGAACAGATGGGAATCCAAAAAAGCATCGGCTCGCTAAAAAACGCAGAGCTTGTGATGGCAGTTTTTGACTGTTCACGGTCCCGCGATGCCGAGGATGACAGAATTATTGCCGCCATCGATGAATGCGGAAAGAGAGATTCCACCCTCTGCATTATGAACAAAAACGATCTTTCGGATTCCTTTGGAGCTCCTCCGTTTAAAAACTGTCTTTACCTTTCTGCAAAAGACGGTGACTGTCTGGATATGCTGGCAGAAAAAATAAAACAAACAGCCGCCATTGCTCCCGTGGACAGGGATGCGGAGATCATCACCAACGCCCGTCAGTTTTCTGCTCTGAAAAAAGCCGCCCTTGCGGTGGAGTCGGCGCTGGAGGCACTGGAATCATTTACGCAGGACGTTGCCTGTATGGATATCGAACGCGCTCTTGCCGCTCTTGACGAGGCGGACGGCAGAAGCGTCAGCGAAGAAATCGTAAACGAGATCTTTTCCCATTTTTGTGTGGGAAAATAAAAAAGGAAACAGTATGACAACCTATACAGCCGAAAAATTTGACGTTGTTGTTATCGGAGCGGGACATGCGGGGATCGAAGCCGCACTTGCCGCTGCCAGAATTGGGGCAAGCACAGCCCTTTTTACACTCACCCTTGATCTGGTGGGCAATATGCCCTGCAACCCCTCTATCGGCGGAACCGGAAAGGGCCACCTTGTGTTTGAGCTTGATGCTTTGGGCGGAGAGATGGGACGGGCTGCAGACAGTGTTATGCTCCAGAGCCGTATGCTCAACTCATCAAAAGGCCCTGCGGTGCGCTCGCTTCGTATGCAGGCAGACCGTGTTGCGTACAGAGAATACATGAAAAAAGCCGTCACTCATCAGCAAAACCTCCGACTTGTTCAGGCAGAGGTGAGCGAGGTATTGGTTGATGAAAAAAACAACGTAACGGGCATTACTACCTCTTTTGGTGCATTTCATCCCGCATCCTGCGTTATTGTTGCTACAGGCACAAGTCTTGGAGGCAGGATAATAGTTGGTGACTGTGCTTATGATTCCGGACCGGACAACACGCTGGCATCGGTTTCTTTGGTTTCGTCTCTGCGCAATCTGGGTGTAAAATTGGTCAGATTCAAGACCGGTACACCGCCGAGAATAAATTCGGATACCATTGACTATTCAAAGCTGGAGCGCCAGGACGGCGATGAAAATCCTCACGCATTCTGCATGGACGGAGAGGGAAAAAATCTCCTGCCCTGTTATATAACCTACACCAACGAAAAAACTCACAGGATCATCCGTGAAAATCTTTCCCGCTCACCGCTTTTTTCAGGGGAGATAAAGGGCACGGGTCCCCGGTATTGTCCCAGTATTGAGGACAAGGTGGTTCGGTTTGCGGACAAGGAGCGGCATCAGATATTTGTGGAGCCAATGGGGCTGGACACAAAAGAGGTGTACCTGCAGGGGCTTTCCAGCTCAATGCCCGAGGATGTGCAAAAGCAGATCGTTCACAGCATTGAGGGACTGGAGAATGCTGAGTTTATGCGTACCGCATACGCCATCGAATATGATTGCTGTGATCCCACTCAGATGGACGCATCTCTTGAATTCAAAGAGATACACGGGCTTTTCGGTGCGGGGCAGTTCAATGGAAGCTCCGGATACGAGGAGGCGGCGGTTCAGGGCTTGATAGCAGGAATCAATGCGGCTCTGCGTGTGCAGGGAAAAGAAAAATTTATACTCCGCCGTGATGAGAGCTATATCGGAACTCTCATTGACGACCTTGTGACCAAGGGAACCAACGAGCCCTACCGAATGATGACCTCCCGCAGTGAGTACCGACTGGTGCTGCGTCAAGACAACGCCCGCAGACGTCTCACCCCAAAGGGATACGCTATCGGACTGGTTAGCCGTGAAAAATACAATGCTTTTTGTGAGAGAGAAAAGGAGCTGGACAGCTTTTTGGATTTTTTGGCTCACAACAGCATCAAGGGCAGTCCTGCGCTTGACGATTTGATGGAAAAGCACGGGTTTGAAAAAACGGGATGCGGAATGGTGATGCGTGATATTATCAAACGCCCCGGTATCACTGTTTTTGAGGTTTTGAAGCTGTGCGGACAGAGTGTTGACGTTTCCCGAGAAACAGCAGAGCGTGCCGAGACCGAGATCAAATACGAGGGCTACATAAAACGTCAGCTGGCAGAGGTTGAACGGTTTTCAAAGCTGGAGCAAAAGCAGATACCTCCCGATATTGATTATACAAAAATAAAAGGTCTGCGGATCGAGGCGGCACAAAAGCTTCAAAAAATCCGTCCCGAGAGCATAGGCCGTGCCTCACGCATCAGCGGAGTTTCTCCCTCGGATATTTCTGTTTTGCTGATCTGGCTGTCAGGCGGCGGAAGATAAAGAAAAGGAACTGAAAAATGGTTTTTTCTACACTCACAAAAAAATACAGACCCTCACTGACGGAGGGAGAATGCCGTGGACTTGATGTTATCGGAAACTGCCTTGTGGAGCAAAACAAGGTGATGAATCTTACGGCACTGACGGATGAGAGGGGAGTGGCACTGCTCCATTTTTGGGATTGCCTCACTCTGCTTGACACAGGGGTGTTTTTGCAAAAAAATGTGATTGACGTGGGTTGCGGAGGCGGATTTCCGTCCCTACCGTTGGCTCTGTGCGCCCCGGATTGCAATATAACAGCCAACGATTCCACTGCAAAAAAGCTGACGTTTGTGGCAGATACTGCCAAAAAAGCGGGTATATGCAACCTGACCACCTTGACCGGTAGGGCAGAGGAGCTGTCACTGAAAAAAGAACATCGCCAACAGTATGACGTGGCGGTTTCCCGAGGGGTAGCCCGCCTCAATGTTTTGTGCGAGTGGTGCATGCCGTTTGTAAAAACAGGGGGCTACTTTGTGGCAATGAAGGGCGAGAAGGGCAGAGAAGAAGCGGAGGAAGCCAAAAACGCCGTTTGCGTGCTGGGTGGAGAGCTGGTTGACATAATTGACATCAAAGTTCCTGAATTTGATTATCTGCACACCCTTGTGATAATAAAAAAAATCAAAGAGACTCCTGCCATGTATCCCCGAAAAAACGGACAGATACAAAAAAAGCCCTTGTGAAAAAGTAATAACATCGAGGAATATAGCAATGGAAGAACTGCGTGACAAAAACGGACTGACGGAATCAGAGTTTCTTGCACGGTATGATGCGTCAAAATACGACCGCCCCTCTGTCACTGTTGACATAATCTGTATAAAAGACGAAAAAATATTGTTGATCCGCCGTGGCGGACACCCAAATCTTGGCAAAATGGCACTCCCCGGTGGATTTTTGGAGCCCACGGAGGATCTGTATGAGGCGGCAGCTCGGGAGCTGGCGGAGGAAACCGAGCTTGCGGCAAAGAATCTGCGGCTTGTGGGCTGTTTTTCCGATCCGCACCGTGATCCACGCACCCGCATTGTGACCGCCGCCTTTTTGGCGGAGGCGGAGGGTGAGGAAAAAGCGGGAGACGATGCCTCGGATGCCTGCTGGTGTCCTTTTGCATTGCAGGAGGAAAACGGAATATTTACGCTTACTGTCACAAATGGTGATGAGGTACTGAAAACTACACTGAAAAAGAAAGAATTTCCCGACTCAAGTGTTGCTGACCATGTTTATGAAACGGTAGGAAAAAGTGCTCTTGCGGGGGATCATGCAGAGATTATTTGCAAAGCACTTTTGATGAACGGAAGATAAGTGTTGACAAATCCGAAAAATTGGATTATAATCTCTCTTGTTCCGCAAACGGAATCAATAATATAGGGATGTAGCCAAGCGGTTAAGGCACCAGACTTTGACTCTGGCACCTCGCAGGTTCAAATCCTGCCATCCCTGCCAGAAAAAAGCATCGACTTTGTCGGTGCTTTTTTCAACTAAATCCACCCTTGCGGGTGGGTGAAATCGTCTTCGACGATGAAATCCAACTTCGTTAGATGAAATCCGCCTCGACGGCGGATGGGTGGATTTAATTTCATCTGAGGCAAAGCCGAAGATTTCATCAGCTTTAGCTGATTTCATCCTTGCGTCAGCAAGGATTTCATTTTATGTAAGAGTTCGAATTCATACGCAAAAA
>JAZSRP010000006.1:0-36215 GCA_045538555.1 Eubacteriales bacterium | reverse complement strand
CCGACGACGTAAAAGCACTCGAGCGCATTCTTTGGAGTGAAGTAGGAAGCAAAAAGGACTATGAAGCCGAATACGGCGAAAAACCGCTTGGCGAGTTTGTTCGCGAAATCGTCGGACTTGATATGGCGGCGGCAAAAGCGGCGTTTGCTCAGTATTTGAACGACGTTAGTCTTGACGCAGATCAGATTTATTTTGTCAACCAAATCATCGAATATATCGTTCGCAACGGCGTGATGAAGGACATGTCCGTGCTTCAAGAGCCTCCGTTTACCGACAGAGGTAGTATCGTCGAGGTGTTTACCGATATATCCGTTTGGCTCGGTATCAGAAATATAATCGAACAAATTAACGCGAATGCTACGGCGTGATGTAAATAATTAAACGTGCGGAGGTACAAACATATGGCTTTCGGATTGTTTTTGAATTTTGAAAAATTATCCCTTGAAATTATAGAAAACGAAATAAAGCAAATGACCGACGATAATGCTTTGTATTACAATGACGAAGAAGCGTTCGACGAAATCAATGAAGCGAAATTGCTTCCGAACCTTTATCATGGCTCTATTGCTGCAACATTCGTAGTGAATTTATACGAAACCACCTTGAATACTATCTTAGGGCGAAGATTGGGATGTGTCGAGAAAAAAATATTAGAGGCGCATCAAGCATTAAAGTTGCAGATCATTTGCATTTTATACGGTGTAGATCTTATAAGTGTTAAAGGACACACTTCATACGCCATTTTACAAGACATTATAAAAGTGAGAAACGACATCACACATTTCAAGAGCAATGAAATATTCGAGGGTTCATATATTCCGATTAGCGCAACTCTTCCTAAAGGAACCTCAAAACTCCCGATAGCAGAAATATTCACCAAAACATTTATGGAAAAATCGTACAAAGGCGTTTTGGATTTTATAGATATGCTTTGCCAAAAGTGCGGGCTGATGATATGCAAAGAGTGCGAGGTTTTAGATTGTGATGGTCGTGACGAAAAATGTGAGTTTATTATAAAACCAACTTCCTACGATGAATAAGAGGCAACTGATATGGCAAAGTCGAGTTATGAACGAGCATTAGACAAGCAAAGAAGAGAAGCGAAAAGAATCGCAGAACAAGAAGCGCGCAGGGCACAAGCTCGTGCTATTGTCGATGGACAACCTATAGTTGGCGGCATGCGAATTTTAGATAAAGCATCTGAAGAAATATTAAAAATACTATTATCGCTATATGATGGCAACGATAACCGACGCATAAGCGGAGAGCATGAGATTTTTCCTGGTTCATATTATCATTCCATAGGTTTAGAATTTGAAAAGCTTATAATGTATGGTGTCGTAACATCATATCAACCCTATATAAATGAGTGGTACGCAGTTCTTGCCCCTCAGGGGATTACATATTTTGAAGACAAGGAAATAGCTCAAGAAAAAGAATCTAAAACCAATCACGGAAGCATTAACATTGGAAGCATCATTGCAAATGGCAGCAATTTGATTCTCGGAGATGTAATCAATTCTTCCTTGTCTGTGGACAACTCGATACAAAGAATCGAACAAGAGATAGAGGAAAAAGGTGGCGAAGATGCCGATGCTTTGAAAGAATTGTTAGGTGAGGTAAAAGAACTTATAGAAAATATTAAAGACTCGCGACATATTCCTAAAAGCAAGAGCTTGTTTTCAAAACTTTCGACTCATCTCGAAAAACATGGATGGTTTTATGGTGAGGTTATAGGTCTTTTAGGAGCAACTGCTCTGCAACTATTGCAAGGATAAAATCTCCTCTTTTAGCAAAACGCCTCTGGACTTTCGGTGTTTTCTGTGATATTGTATGTGCTACCGAGAAAAAGGAGGTAGTACATATAGCACGGAAGAAACAAGTAAATACTGAAAAAAGAGCGGTTATGGCTCGGGAGGAACCGAGCGGTGATCGCTCTTTCGTTATGGTGCCGGAGGAGTTGAGAAGGCTTTATCCGAACGTGAAGGAAGAGTTCATCGAGCGGGCGTTGGAGGATTTCGGAAAATACAAATTTGACGACGGCGAGAGCGTGATTCAGGCGTTTGGCAAGGTGTTAGCGGCGGTGATTATTGACGAAACGATCGGAAAGCGAGGTGGCACGAATGAGCGTCCTTGAGGATTTATGGTACGGCAACATAGCCCCGTGGGAAAGAGAGATAAAGCGGAGCAGCGACTACGCTGATGCGCTCGATCGAATCGTACAGCTTGAAACAGAACTGCACGCTCGGCTGAACGACGAGGAAAAGGAGATTCTCGAAAAGTTTGTGAACTGCACAAACGAGATGTGCTGTATCTCCGAGCGCGAGATGTTCGTGCGCGGGTTCACGCTCGGGATCAAGTTGATTATCGAAGTGATGACTTCGGAGAATGAATAACGGCTTATAAGGCTCGCGCAAAAACGCGAGTCTTATATTTTATCAATTTGGTTGAGTCGTTCAACTTAATTTATCAATCTCGGTTATTGAATATGGGAAACATACTGCTATAATAAAAACGTAGCTACAATAACAAAGAAAGGAACAATATATATGAACGTTAGTCTTGCAGATAAATTAAAAGAATTGAGAAAATCCAAAAACATCTCACAAGAAAGGCTCGCAGAGTATCTTGGCGTTTCCTATCAGGCGGTGAGCAAATGGGAAAACGGCGTAACCTATCCCGATATTCTATTGCTGCCGGATATCGCACGCTATTACGGCATCACCGTTGATGAATTGTTACAGGTAGAACAAATAGACGCCGACAAATACTTTGAAGAAGTTTGTTCAAATGCCGAAAAACTCTTCCGCGATGGAAAGCGAGCCGAAATCATTCCTCTGTGGCGTGAAGCGTACAAGAAACTTCCCCGCGATATTCGCGTCAAGGAAATGCTGATGTCAACTTATTTTGATACAGATAAGGTGAAATATCAAAACGAGATTATTGAGCTCGGCACGGAAATTTATAAGGCAAATATTTCCGAAGGCGGAAACAGCTATTATCAAGGGCAAGCAATCGGACAGATTGCATGCACCTACCATGCAAACGGTAATTTTGAAAAAGCAGACGAGTGGGCGCGCCGCGCACATCAAATCAATCATTGCCAAGAAATGCTTTTTATGCAGATACACGATGAGGAAGATTGGCTTACCGAACCCTTCAGTTTTGCGAATCATTGGTATCTGGAGGTGCTGTTCTATATGACAGCGCGGCTGAATATGTGTAACGTAAAATGCTTCGGTGAGGATTATGTTCAAAAAGTCAGTATGGCTGTAGTAAATATGTTTGAGGCGGCATATCCCAATGACGATATGAGTTATGAATCGTTGGGACAGCTTTGTACATTGCATCGTTGCATTGCCGAGGATGAAGTATCTCTTGGAAAAGATGAAGCGGTTATCAGAAAGCATCTTTCACGTGCTGTTGAATGCGCAGTTAAATCAACAGCCGTAACAGCACATGAGCTCACGCATCCGTTGGTGTACGGCTGGCATGTCGCAGATGCTCCCGAAGATAACAAGCAGATTGTTCGAAATTTGAGAGCCGAGTTGGTGTGGGAATGTTTTGACGCATACCGAAATAAAGATTGGTTTGCCGAGTTTCTTGCAAAATTGGATAATATCGAATAAAGCTAAAGAGGAATCGTATATAAAATGCGATTCCTCTTTTCAATAATTGCTCCGCTGTAAACAAAGAGAAAAGACCGCCGTTGAATCGGCGGTCTTTAATATTTATAAAGATAAATTTGCAATCTCGCGTTTTGCCCAGTCAACACATTCGCCGTCGTTGATGCCATAGTCGTTGGAAGGCGATTTGATAATCAAATTCCACATCGATATCGCTTCATCTTTTCTTCCGAGGTTTGTGAACAGGAACGCTCTTGCGTAAACCGAGTCCAACTCTTTTGGCGCAGGTGCTTTTTCGTATGATTGTTCGTAAAGGGAGATTGCCTTTTCGGAATAACCGTATTTGTTAAAACGTTCTGCAGATTCGAAAAGTATAGAATGATCATCGTTATGCTTTTCGGTTGCAACCTCCCATAAAGCTAACGCAGTATCGCTGTTTCCGAGAGCCATTTCGATATCGCCGAGGAACAAATCAAAAATCGCTTTAGGGGTAGACGAAGCGATGAGCTTCTTTGCGTCGTCGTATCTGTCTGCGGTTATATAAATTTCAATCAGCTTCTCTTTGACTGTATCGTTCTTTGAAAACTTCTGCAACAAGGATTCATAAAATTTAATGAGTCTGTCCGTTTCACTTCTTTTGCGACGGATATTTATAAGCTTCCCGTGTAGTGCGATATTGGAAGGATCGAGAAAAAGACCTTCTTCGCATAATCTACCTGCGTTTAATGTATCGCGGTTTTCGCGGTGCTCATAAAGCTCTACAAGCAGAGTTCTGGCGTCATTATTTTGGGGCTCGTCGCAAATAACGCCTTTTAAGTATCGCTCCGCCCAAACAAAATTATCGTGACTGATGGTATGCTCGTCGCGTATCATATTGCTGATGCGTTCCAAATAATCGTCTTTGTTAATTGCGAAAAGCGAATCGATGCTGACTCCGAAAAACAAAGCCAACTGCGGAATGATTGCGATATCGGGTGTTGTTGTATTCGTTTCCCATTTAGATACCGCTTGAAAAGACACGCCGATTTTGTTTGCGAGTTCTTCCTGCGTGATTTCTCTTTCGGTTCTCAGCTTTTTTATTGTTGCTCCTAATTTAAGTTCCATAACTAACTCCGTAAAATGATTTATCAGCTGACACTTGTATTATATCCGAGAAATATGCATTAGTAAATAACCACGCGTTAGAATCAACTCGCTTGACGGGCGAAAATCGCAACGCTTTTCCATCAATAATTGCATCGCTGTAAACAAAGAGAAAGCCCCGCAGAAGCGGGGCTAAATTTACGCTTTACATTTTTCAACCCATTCGTTCCAGCGGGGATCGGATTTGATTTCGTTAACGACGAGTGGATATTCCTGCACAGACCACCAAGGCCAATCTTCTGCCAAGCTTAATGCGGTTGTATGAGGATGTTTTTCATCATTGGCTTTTGCTTGAAGATTTTCGATCTCTACCAACTTGATAAGCGGTGCAGTATATGACGCATCGGATTGGGTGCAGAGCTCTTCGAAAGCCTTGAAATGCAACAATGATTTATCCAATGCATCAAACGCTTCATCGTGTTCTCCGCCAAGCCATAAATAGAGAGAAAGCAAAGTATACATTCTGGCAATATATGCACTGTGAATACCATAATTGCCGTCGGTGCATACGTGGTCGAACAATGTGATCGCAGACTTTATGCTTTTGATTTTGTCAGAGGTAGGCATATTTTGTTCGTACGCGATTACCGTTCCAATGATAAGCTCTGCACTTGCTCTTACGGTTTTTAACAGCGCTACGCCGTATGCTTCGGCGTGCTTTTTGCCATCACAAGCGTTAATACGCAGAAATTCATACGAGCCGTAGATCGTCGGTGCAGATTCGATCGCGGCAAGAGCTCGCTCGTGCTCACCCACATTAAGATAAAGCTGAGTAAGGTTTCTCAACGCGTTGTGGCGTGCGTCTCCTGCCTCGAGAGTTTTAAGGAGCTTTTCGTAAATCACGATTGCTTCCTTCCACTCTGCATAGCCGCGGTGTCTTTCGACGTCGTAAACGTTATAGCCCTCGGAATCGATAAGGTGATATTCGCCGTAGCGAACGTAGCCCGCGTTGTAAAGAACGTCTGCAAGGCAAAGCATTATCTTTTCGTTGGCAGGAAATTCTATCATCGCCTCTCGAGCAAGAGATATACATTCATCGATGTTTATATCCACTCCGTTATTCATAAAATTCATTTCATTGATTTTCGATACCAGACCGTCTATCTTCTTCTCGCGGTCGTTTTCGTAACCGAAAAGCTCGTCGATAGTGATTCCGAAATAGTTTGCGATTGCGGGAATCATTTCCATATCGGGATAGCCGCCGTTTGCCTCCCAGCGTGAAACAGCTTGATTGGTAACGCCGAGCGCGTTGGCAAGGTCTTCCTGTTTGCGACCGTCGCGCTTGCGAAGCTCTTTTATTTTATCCCCAAGTGTAAGTTTCATAAAAACCTCCGAAATATTTATTTCACCGGTGTGCTTTTATTATAGCTTACACGGAGTAGCAAATCAATAATCAATCTCTTGTTTGAAAATCAACAATTGCTTGATTGAACGAAGATTGAAATATATATTATTCCCACATAACACAACGAGTATGCACAGGGGGTTGACAAATTATTTTTCTCGTGTTACAATACAGTCTCCCGGCGAGAGAGGTCGGGGCGACAATTGAATAATACATACTTACATACATATTTTTAAGTGCCACCTTTGAGTTTTAGGACTCGTACATATTACATAGGCACGGAACATCATTTTTTAGCGGACGAGTATTGTTCGCCTTTTGGTGTTTTCCGTATCTGCGTAATATGTACGGGTCTTTTTGTTTTGCAAATAAGCGCGCCGATACATAGCAAAAACGATGAAAGAAAGGGGTTTACGGCGTATGAACAGCAAAGCTTATTTTGAAGCGGGTTAAAGCAGAGGGGACTTAAGTCCGCCCCGTGCGGTTACACCAGCCCGCAACGGCGGACTGTTTGGGGCTTTTCGGCGGAAATGGCGGTGGGGACTTTTTTCGGTGGCTGTCGCCTTTTAGGGACCCGAGATTTTTGTGGCTTTTCGGGGAGAATTCTGCCGATTCTCTCTGGAGTATGAATAAATTTTGTGAGAAAATAGGAGGAAGAATGGTTTGTATAAGCGTAAGCTGTGAGGATCTAAAAAGGATTGCCAACGGCAAGAAAGGAAAAGTAAAAATCAAAACCGTAAAGAGCGAAGAGAGGAACGCAAAGTTGTTGCTTCAAATCTTCGACAGGATAATCAAGTACAGGTATATAGGAAGGAGAAACAAATGACAGTTATCGAATCAATGACGTCGCGCGGGATAATTCCGAGGGCGGTGCTCTAGGCGAGGTTTTCCTCGGACAATCAGCGAGAGGAATCGATCGACGCACAGCTCCGCGCTATGCGCGAATACTGCCAGCGGAACTAGGTGGTTATAGATAACGAATACTGCGACCACGCGAAAAGCGCACCCTCCGACCACCGCCCCGAGTTCCAAAAAATGATATGCGAATCGAAGACGGGCGAGTTCGACCTCGTTATCGTCCACAAGCTCGACCGATTCAGCCGCGACAGATACGACTCGGCATACTATAAGCGCGAGCTTAAAAAGTGCGGTGTGTCGCTGATAAGCGTGCTCGAAAACCTTGACGACTCGCCCGAGAGCATTATTCTTGAATCGGTGCTCGAGGGAATGAGCGAATATTATTCACGCAACCTCGCACGCGAGGTGATGAAGGGCATGCGAGAAACGGCGCTTCAATGCAAGGCGATGGGAGGCTGTGCTCCGTTCGGCTACAAGGTAAACCCCGAAACGCGACGGTACGAGATAAACGAAAAAGAGGTCGATGCCGTGCGAATGATATTCAATCAAGTGCTTTCGGGCGTCGGTTACAGCGACATTATCCACACCTTAAACTCGATGGGATATACGACGCGCGGCGGAAAGCAGTTCGGCAAGAACAGCCTGCACGAGATACTGCGGAACGAAAAATACCGCGGTGTTTATATCTTCAACCGCTCGCCGAGCAAGAGCGTTTACGGAACGCGCAACAGCCACGCAAACAAGCCCGAGGACGAGATTATTCGTATCGAGGGCGGTATGCCCGCAATAATCGATGACGACGTGTGGTACGGCGTTCAGGCGCTGTTGCAGGCGCGAAGCAAGCACCGATTAAGCAGTAACGCGGGCAAGGAAACTTATTTGCTCACCGGCAAGGTGATATGCGGTGAATGCGGTGCTTCATACACGGGTGTTCGGCACTTCTCGGGGCGGAACAAGCTGAAATACGTTTGCTATCAATGCGCGAACCGAAAGCGAACCGCCTCGCTTGCTTGCAGAAACAAGGAGATTCGCCGAGAATATCTCGAAAGCTTTATTATGCGCGAGATAGAGAGAATTATCTTCGATGACGCGAGTATTAAAAGCATCGTGAAGGAATATTACAAATACCATTCCGATTTCGACAGCGAAAGCACCGAAACGTTAAAGCTGTTAAACGCTTCGATACTGGAAATATCCCGAAAGATAGACAACATTATAAACGCCGTTGCCAACACGGGAAGCTCGGCTCTGTTATCAACGCTTACCGACCTTGAAAGCGAGCGCGAAAGGTTACGCGCAGAGGTAGAAAAGATTGAAAAGCAATCGAAAACCCACGTGATAACCGAAACGATGGTCGAGCTTGCCTACGCACACGCACGCGGACTTCTCCGCTCGGGCGATAAGGAGCTTCACCGTCAGCTTATAAACCTATACCTCGACCGCGTAATCGTCTATTACGACCACATCGAGTTTTATCTCAACACGCTCCCTGCGGATATTCTTAAGGACGAAATAAACCGCACGCTCGGCATCGGCGAGGACGAAACGCTTGTCGATTATATCATAAAGAATGAACCGACTCTTGCCGATGCGATATACAACGTAAATCTTAAAAAGAAAAAAGGGGCTGTCAGTAACGACAGTCCCGAAAATTACATAAAAAAGGCCGATAATCCGCTTAAAATAAGCGAATTATCAACCTTTGTTGGTGGAGCCGAGGGGAATCGAACCCCTGTCCGAAAACCTTTCCGCAGAGTTTTCTCCGAGCGCAGCTAATTGTCAGGGTTCCCCTCTCAACAAGTCAATCAGCAAACTCATTGATACGGTAGCTTCATTTATTCATGACGCATCTCAAAGCTTTGACACGTACACGTTCACTGCAAAGTCACGCCGCGTCCGTGGCCGCAGTACTCCACGGGGCGACGGTCACTGCGTTACGCAGCGACTGCTACGGTATTATCGTTAGCGTTTAATTTTAATTTTGCACATTTTTAAGAAGCTGTGCGCTTCTGCTCGCTTACCCTGGTTCAAAATCCCCGTCGAAACCTTTACGGCCCCTTATGAAATTTCTTATAATTTGCTTTTAATTCTCTCAACTATCAGTTTTGACGCTGTGGACACAAATTCTTCTGCCTCTTCCTCGCCAATACCGATAAGTTGTGTGTTTTTGTCAGATTTACAATGTGAATACAGATTACAAACAGACTTTACTCTTTCATATATATCCCCTGCACCAAAATAATCCAACAAATCGTCAGGAAACTCTGAAACACACATCAGTGAAGCCAGAGGAGAAAAACTACGATTTTGTTCCAAAAACCTGCAATCCAGCTCGGTCCATGACAATCTGAAACGCTCAATATTAGAACGCCAGAACTCACGCCCGCGGGTATTTATGAGAGGTTCTACAATATCTCTCACAAAATATGTATCTGTCAACACATGGACATAATATCCCATATTAAACGATCTTTTGAAAGGGTCTGACTCACTTTTTGCATACTTTTCAAAAAACTCATCATTGCACTGGAGTCTATCCTTCCGGCGGTCATAGCAATGGGAGATATTTTTTGGCGGGTCATAGTTAAAAGAGTCCAACTTTCTACCGCTGTCGGGAGCAATGCTCCCTACATAAAATGGAATCGGAAGCATATCAACATACTCATTGACCTTTTGTGCTATCCGCAAGTGCATGATCCATGAGGACATCAATATCCACCCTTCTCCGCACGTTCCATTTCGCGCTTTGCTGTACGCTCTGCATCGGCATCACGCTTGTCATACAGTTTTTTTCCCTTGCAGAGACCTATCTCAAGCTTGACCCATTTATTTCGAAAATACATTGATAGCGGAATGATTGAATAACCCTTTTGACCTACTTGACCAAAAAGACGGTCAATCTCTCTCCGGTGCATCAACAGCTTGCGTACACGATATGGATCTCGGTTAAAAATATTTCCCTTTTCATAGGGACTGATATGGATTCCGTATACAAACAACTCTCCGTTGTCGATACGACAAAAAGAATCCTTGAGATTGACTCTGCCGTTCCGTATCGACTTTACCTCGGTACCGCACAGCTCTGCACCAACCTCGTACTTGTCAATAACAAAATACTCATGATATGCCGCCTTGTTGACGGCAATTGTTTTTATATTATCAGCCATGCGATCACCTCCCATCATACTGTCGGATGAACACTATACCACAAATCTTGTAAAAAATCAACAGTCTATTTTATGGTAATTATCGATTCAAAGCAAGGAACATTTTTTGTTTGATTATGTGCAGACACATAAAAACCTTGCTCGGTCTTTTTGTAACAAATATTGAGCACATCTTCCTGCAGAGCTTCATGCTTGAATATCATTTTTAGCGATGATATCAAAAAGTCCTTATTTTCCAATGGCAAAAAATCCATTGCAATATCAGAGTAAACACAATTGTTGAGGTGATGGTTTTCATCAAGATCAGAAAGGTTGACCTTTCTTGAGCCGGCTGATATTAAGTCTTCAAAAACATCAAAACGACGAGGTACCTCAACCTCTTTTATTTTAAAATTATACTCCGGAATACCAAAATGGACATCTCTTGGACGTACGATACTTCGTGTATCAAAGCGCACCACAACCCACTGTGTCGTAGCGCGGATTGCAGTCTCTCCGTTGAGTTTGAAATCAAATTCACGAAAATATGTTATACCCTCAACTCTGTTGTTGAACGTTTTGCATACCAACACATCACCTGATCTGATGGGTGTGCGTATATCTATACCCAGCTTTGTGAGAACAAAAACCATATTTTCTCTGCGCATGGCGGCGTATGTACAGCCCATCTGGTCACAGTCCTCACGTGCGAGCTGCTGCATATATCTCTGCAAAGCGCTGAGCTTTACGGTTCCGTTTGGAAATACGTCAAAACTTGTAATCCTGATTGCTTTTTGCAACATTATTTTTTCACCTTTGACAACGGATTTGCTTCCGCTGCCTCTTCCAGCTTTTTATCAGATACATGAGTATATATCTGTGTTGTTGTCAACTGCTCATGACCGAGTATGTCTTTCAGAACCCTGACATCTACGTGTCCCTCGTTGTACATCAACGTTGCTGCTGTGTGACGCAGCTTATGTACAGAAAATCCCCTGCCGTCAAGGTTAGCCATTTTTAATTGCTTTTGTATCATCCATTGTACAGTCTGCTTTGAGATGCGTCGATTGCGTGAGCTGAGAAACAAAGCATTTTTGTCAATAATAGGACGTCCGTACTGCATTGCTTTTTTTTGTCTGACCGAAAGATAATCGTTCAGTGCATCGCGGCAAGCGGAGTTTAGGTAAACAGTGCGCATCTTTGCACCTTTTCCTGTCACAACAAGCTTGGTAAGATCCATGTTGATATCAGTGAGGTCAATGCCCACCAGTTCAGACAAACGCATCCCGCAGTTCAAAAACAAAGTTATGATACAATAATCCCGTTCATAGGTAGGACTGCTTTTGTCAACGCTCTCAAGAAGACGAATGCTCTCATCCAGTTCAAGATATTTTGGAAGCCCAAACTTTATGGCGGGACTGTCAATATCCTTGGCAGGATTGTCGCTTATTTTTTTGGATTTTGTGGTATGGTATTTATAAAATGCTTTTATTGCTGAAAGTTTGCGGGCACGGGCACGGGATTGATTCTTTTTTGTACGGGAAAGGTAGAGCAAAAAGGAATAAATCTCCTCAGTAGTGATGCTTGATGCCAGTTTATAATCCACGTCGGCAACACAGACATTGCTGATGTCAGTCAAATCACCGCCCCTGCGGGAAACGATAATATAACGAAAAAAAGTAACCAGATCTCGGCAGTATTCGCTGACAGTGAGAGGAGATCTGTTTTGGATCGCTTCTTTGTATGACAAAAAGGTCGTGATGACCTCTGGAATATCATGCATCAATATCACCTCAATTAATGATTATACTCTCAAAAGAGTTTAAAATCAACACTATTTTTTTGTTTTCAATTGACAAAAACATTAAAAACAGTTATTATTGTGATAGTACATGACGGAGGTATTTTTATGGAATATTTTGTTCGCACTGTCGATACGGTCGATTTTTCTGTTGCTGAAAAGGCATATATTTCAAATTACAAGTGGACAGAAGGATACGCTCCTGAAGCATATGCGCAGCTTTTGTATGTCAAGAACAAGGGGTTTGCGCTCAAAATGACAGTTGCCGAGGAATCCCCACGCGCTGTCTACAACAATTATGATGACCCGGTGTATACTGACAGCTGTCTGGAGTTTTTTGTCAGATTTAACAAGGACATGCCCGAATATATGAACTTTGAGATGAACTCAAACGGTGCTTTTCTTGCTGCAAGAAGAACGTCACGGCATAACAAAGAGCCCATCCATACTCTGGCAGAGCTTCCTGTTGTTACAGCTTCAAAAGGCAATGGCTCTTGGAGTGTTGAAACGTTTTTTGACCTGGCTTTTATCAAAACTCTTTTTGGAAAAGACTCTTTTGTTTCCGGTGACCATTTTTTTGGAAATTTTTATAAATGCGGTGATGATACAGATATCCCCCATTTTGGAATGTGGTCGCCCGTTGATAATCCCACACCGGACTTTCACAGACCCGAGTTTTTTGGAAAATTTATTATTGCTTAATAATATTAACTTTACTATGGGAGGAAATAATGAAACTCAAAAGATTTGTATCCATTTTTCTCATTACACTGATTCTCACAATGTCATTCCCCTTTTTCGGTTCTGCTTCTGTGGACCCCGAAACGCTCGCTACAATAGACTGGTTTGTTGCTGAAATGACCGTTGCTCAAGCAAAAGCCATTTCACCTGCAATAATTGCCGTATATGATGGCAGCGAAATAAAAGCCGACAGTGACTATGTGGGCACAGGTGACATTATCGAAACAGCCAACGAAACCTATACCGCAATTGTAAGCGGTGACCTCACCGGAATGGGCAGGATCAATGCCGCAAGCTACATGATGATCAAGAGATATCATCTCGGAACATACGATCTTGAGGGTATCCGCAAGCTTGCCTCCGACACCAACAAAAACGGTGTTTTTGAGGCCGTTGACTACCTCATGGCAAAACGCTGTGCTATCGGAACATACAATTTTGATCTGCCCGTCAATGCTGAGTCTGTTCCTGTGCTCTTGTATCACCATATTTTGCCTGATGATGTCAGAGAAGCATATTGGTCAACAAACGATATTACCATTGCCACAAGTGAATTCAGACGCCACATGCAGATGCTTGAAGACAACGATATTACGGTCGTTACAGTTTCCCAGATCGACGCATACGTCAGAGGCGAGATTCTCCTGCCCGAGGATTCTGTTTGCCTCTGCTTTGACGACGGCTATAAATCAAACACAGAATATGCCGCTCCAATTCTTGCCGATTTTGGTTACACAGCCACTGTATTTTCAATGATGGAATATTTTGACGGTGAGTATCAGGAGGATTATGTTGATTGGGATCTCCAGCATATCACACCTACCGATCTTGAAAAGTATCCCGGCACTCTTGACCAACAGTGCCACACCTGGAACAACCACAATCATCTCCCTGAGCAGACATATGCTACTATTCTCACTGACCTGAACAAATCTCAGACAAAGCATCATCACAAGTATTTTGCATACCCCTACGGTGAATACGACGATGACGTAATACGTGCTGTTATTGATGCCGGGTTTATTGCAGCATTTACCACCGAGCCCAGAAATTGCGTCCCGGGTGACAACGTATACGAGATCCCCAGAATCACCATCAACTCACCCATGGAAGACACCGATTATCTTGCACTTTTTGATCTTGATTGATCTATACACAAAAAACCGCCCCGTAGCGAGGACTTCCCATAAGAATGTTAAAACACCGACGGATTATGATAATCTGTCGGTGTTTTTTCTGTTTATAAATTGGAATTTTCTCGGTCACTCGATTTCTGTGCGAATGGTAAAGAAGTTAGGAAGATTAAAAATATCTTTTTTCAAGAACAGCGGATAAAAATACTCATCCCTCAACCTTTCAAACGCCAACCACTCAAATGTATGTGTGCGTTGACCCTCGTATGCTGTGAAATTCTCGCCCCTTACCAATAAATCAGTTTCAGTAATATCCATTAAGAAATAGATACAAAGTTCGTGGTAATGTAGATTATCTACATCTTCCGTAAAAAATGCTTGATTCAGCCAAAGAGGGCGGACAATCTTGGGTGTAATGCCTAATTCTTCTTGAATCTCTCTAATAGCAGCATTTTCAGCGGTTTCACCGATTTTAACTCTGCCGCCAGGTAAATAGTAATACGGTGAACGTTCATCGTGCATCGCCAAAATCTTGCCGTCAGAAATCATAATAGCACATACTCTGTAATTAAATTTCTCACTATCGGATTTGAAAGATATATCCATTTTATTCCTCAACAAATTATTGATTTATCGCGTTGATTTTGAAGAACCGGCATCGCACTTGTAAGTACAAATGCTTTATTGGGCTATGCCCAAACACATTTTATAATAACATAACAGACGGGAATATTCAAGTTTTATTCCGACTTCGTCGGAGTGGTATTATTTCCTTATGGCAATAGTTTTATTGAAACCTTGCGGTTTCAGTGGTATTTTATTCACCAAACTCGGCGTAGCCGAATACCACTATGGGAAGCATAATAAAACTGCGAAGCAATATCACTCGCCACATATACTTGGCGAATAAAACTGCGAGACTTCCTTATGGGAAGTCTCGCTATGGGGCGGCTTTTTTAATCCTTGAATAGCTTGTTAAAAAGTGTTTTTATTTTTGTTTTTTGTTGTTTTGTTGTTTCTGTGTCAATTTCAATTTTTAACACATCCCCTTCCCTTGCATCGGGAACAAGCGCACGCGGGATATTTGAAAAGGTTCCGTCCGGAAGCTCTGCCACCGCAAAATTTTCTTCAATTCTATCAATAATAACCTTCATTTTTATTCCTTTCTCAGTCAAAGGGCTTGCATGCGCCACACGGAGTATAACCAAGTATCTCAAGCTGATCTTCGGTAAGGTTTGACAGCGATCTGTTTGAGCTCGCAATATCTTTGACAGAAGGGCAGTCATGGCGATGTATCTTTTTAATTTTTGTATTCAGCACCCAATATCCCTCGGGAATCGTGTCGGATGCGGTATCTGATGTATCATCAACAATGTCGTATTGAATAATCGACTTTCCGTCCGTTGAAATCGTAATCGTTCCCTGCAGGTCGGTGCGGTAGAATTTTGATACCCCTCCTTTTATCCAACGGTTGATCGCCGCTTGGTGAGGATGGCCGTAGTCATTGTCAACTCCGCAGCTTATCACCGCAATATCAGCATCAGCTTTTGAAACAAGATAATTGCCGGATGAACCATAGCTTCCATGATGACCAACCTTTACAACATCACATTTTATGTCGGCTGTGATCCTATCCTCTTCTTCAAACTCAGCATCTCCCATAAACAGAAAAGCCTTGGAACCATAACGGATATGAACAACCGCTGATGAATTGTTCAGATTTTCCTCATCTACAGCAATTGGTGCAACGATCTGAACTTTTATATCATCGGTTTCTTTAATTATTCTGCCGGCTATTGCCTCGCTTATTATCAGATCCTTTTTTTCAATAGCATCAAGCATCTGATAAAACATATCTGTGTTGGAGGTGACGTTTGGCATATATATTTTTCCGATTTCAAATGTCTCCAATATTCGTTTCATACCGCCGATATGGTCGGTGTGAGGATGGGTTATCACAACGTAGTCGATCCTGTCGTATCCCAGTTTTACGATTACGGACAAAATAGCAAGCGCATTGCTTTCTACACCTGCATCAATCAGCATGCAGGTTCCGTCAGGAAAAGTAATGAAAGAAGAATCGCCCTGCCCTACATCAATGTATCTGACAGTAAGCAATGTGTCATCAGTTTCGACAATAGAAGTGTCCGTTGAATCAATCGGTGATGATATCTCATTTTGAAATGACTCTTCTGTCTGACGGGATGAATTATAGTGCGAACTGTGATTCTGAAAATCATCCTGCCCAAAATCACAGGAGGCGGTGATAAATAACACCGCCGCCAAAATGAGCAAGGACAAAAAAGTTCTTGCAGTTTTCATAAACATCAATCGTAAAGATCATAGGTTTGAAGCACGTGGCGCTTCATCTTGAGATAATCAGAAGAATCCACAATGCCGTTTTTGTTGCAGTCGCACGCTTTTGTCTGCAGATAATCAGCAGTTGCAGTGCCCAAGCAGACACGTTTTGCAAACAAATAATCTGCTCCGCCAACAAATCCATCAGAGAGAGGATCGCCTTTTACAATTACGGCATAGTTTGCTCCGCCCTTTGTAATGAGTGAAGCGTTGGGCACAAATCTGCTTGATCCCAGCTCTGCGCCTTTGAACACAAGCTTTGTACCGCTTCCAAAATCAGAAAGAAGCTCAGAAACCTTTGTGCCTTCTTTTACATCAACGATAAAAAATCCCTCAAGACGGCTGTTGTTCTCAGCACGGGAGGATACCTGTGTACCGAGATTCCATTTTTGTATGAGCCATTCGTTACGCTTTGACAGCCAGTTGCGGTAGTACTCCAGGTTTTCTTCATACGTTCTGTCGGGAATTCTTTCCAGACTGCTGTACGTAGTATCCACACGCCATCCCGCCTCGTTGTAATTGCGTGAAATGGTGCCGTTGTACTGTTCAACGGTACGGTCAATATAATTGTCACCCAGCAAATTGTCTGCATAGAGGTTGACGATCTCATCCTGAAGATCCACGTATCGGTCTTTTACAAGAGTACGGAACTCCTCAAACTTCCAGAGCCACTGATACCAGAGACACTGACACCAGATGCCCTCCCAGCTTTTTCCCGAACCGCCTACGTTGTTATAGGTGGTATAGTAGCTGGCAAGACAGTTTCCGGCCGAAAGGTCAAAATCCCATACGGGACCGCCGTAGATCTTGTTGTCTTCGATATAAAAACGTGTAGAGCCAACGTTTACGTCAACGTTCTTGAAATACTCAAGTACGATGTAAAAGTCAACCATGGTCTTCATATCAAAATAATTGCAGACCTCTTCAAAGGTGCCGTTTATGAGAGTTTTTTCCGCATCGGAAAGAAAATCCATGAGCCATTTGTACTGAGCTGATGTCTGCTCCTCGGGCTCATTGATACCAAATCTTATGTTGCAATAAGGAGAATTGAAATATGTGGTGCCCTCATCAGTACGTTCATCACGCTCAAGAACAAAAGAATTGTTGTCGGTATCAATATCGATACGTGTCTCGCCAACCTCGATAGGATCGGTCAAAAGATAACTGCCAAGAAATTTGTTGTTGAGATATACATCAACCACTTTGTAGTCAGGGGTAAAAGGCAGTCCCAGCGCTTTTGAAAAATCAAGTACCGTTTGGTTGCGTATAAGGGTTTTTTCATAACAGTTAGCAAGGAGACACCATTTTTTATTCTTGCCCATACCGAGCACGTCGGTTTTTGCAGAGAACTTGATATTGAACGGTTTTTTTGCACCGGAGGAAGTGGAGTTTCCTCTGATCTTGAATTTTGCATTCTCGTCATAGATCTCCTCATAGGTTCCGCCCGCCTCATCGATTATCTTGATGGTGCAACCAACATAATCATTTACGTTGACAGTATTTCTTGTAGTGATGATCACCTTTGGAACATCGGTGGGTGAAACAGTATCAATCTTTGCTGCGTTGGCCATTGGGATCGCACCAAGAAGCACAGATGAAACAAACATCACCGAAAGAATGATTGACAATATCTTTTTCATTGGTATTCCTCCATTGTTTTTTTTGATTTTATCATAACAAAAACTTGTTTGCAACAGGATAATTTAAACAATTTATCTCCAAAGATCCGAGATTGCTTCTTTTAGCTTGCGGGTTGTCATGTATTGCGGCTGGAAAATGACTTTTATATTCATCCCTTTTGCTCTTGCCAAAAGAGTTTTTCCCGTCTGTGAAGTTTTGCTCACTGCTGTTGTAACAAGCACTTTTTTTGCCAGTGTGCTGCCAAACCTCTCAGAAACCGCATTGAGCTTGTACAACTCTTCTTTTCCGATATTTCCGTTTTTGCATGAAACAAAAACCGGAACTATACCATGCATCATCAGCACATCGATCTCGTTTTCGCTTTCCTTGACTCCATCCTCTTTTGCATCCCATTCAATTACCACGCCGTTGAGAGAATCGTTGTACACGGGACGCCCATCTCGGCCCGTGAGAGTGCGCGAAATGGAGAAAATCATCATTTCCAACAGAAGACCCGAGGTGGTGAGAATTTTCTTTATCTGGTGGTTTTTGAAGGTCACAGAAATACAGTAATCATCATAACTGTAATCAATGATGGCTCCGCATTTTTTTAGATCGGACAAGAATTTGTTGTCAATACGTTTTTTGTTTACGACTTTTCCGGATATAGGATTTATGTTTGAATAAAATGCTTTTACAGATAGACCGTTCTTTGTACTTTCTCCTGCATTGAAGCAGGAAGAAAGAATCGCCGTTTGTAAATTCCATCCATTAAAATTGGAAACGTATGCCAGCCACAGTTTGTCAATATCATTGACAAACTCATCATTCATATCCCAATTATAGGTGCTCTTTCCATACTGCGGATCAAATCTGACTTTTCCGCCGTATGCGATCACATTTTCAACAACCGACAAAAACGGTTCTTCCGAAAAAGGAGTGGTTCCGTTTTTGTCGCAGTCACATACTGTGTTATTTTTCAGGTTGAAGGAATGAATATCAAGCTGACGATTTTTTGAAAACACAGCTCCCAAAGCCAAAAGATATATCTCGTCTCCACCGGTTATATCAAAGGAACAGTCGGGATAAGCAGCAACAAGATTTTCAATAAGTTTCACCGCACCGTCAAAGTCGTTTTTTGGCGAAACTCTGGTCAAAATCTCAAAGTCGGGATACCCGCGCATCGAAAAAATTTCTTTGTATCTTTTCTTGTGTGATTCAATTGGTCCTGAATCGGTTCCTACAAGCACTACCCTCTCAGGCATTCGGGAAAGGCAGGCGCAGATATTTTTTGGGGGAACGGAATCAAAAAATTCTACATATGTCATTGGCATTCTCCAAGAAACGCGAAATTGGTTTTTTTAGATCATTTTCAGCAGCTGATCGAGTTGTATCTCACCGTTGTTAAGCTGACTCAGCAAAGGAGCGATCTTATCAACGGTATTGTAAGCATTGCCTACCATAACGTGCACCACTTCTTTTGATATATTTGTACCGCGGTAGCTGTTTGTTATTCTAAATGAAATATACCCGTCTTTGAAATTAAAGTCAAAACTGCCTATTACCATTTTGTAATTTAAATCCGCGACCGCAACGGCAAAATCAATTCTTTTTTCTTCGCATACAGTGAATTTTAGTCGTGAAACAAGAGTGAGCACATCCGTGTGAGCATTGGCAAAAAGAGCAATGTCAACCGGAACATTGTCTCCCGCAAACCCAAACGTGACAGCATTTTCTTCTTCCAGCTTCATAAACATTACTTCTTTGTCCGTGAGTGCTTCGCAGACGGTATCAAAAATCATTTTTGCAGTAACCTCAGCCATCAGCTTTCACCTCCGCCAAACTTTGTATCCAAAAACTGCTGGAGATCCATATTTCCGCTTGCAAGCATAAATAGCTTGTCGTTTATCTTGTCAACAGTATAAACCAAGCGGGAAATAAGATAATCTATTACACCGATATCAAGCTCTGTATCAAAAAAGCTGACTGTCATCCTGAAAAAGGCCGTTTTGTGAGCCAGATCGATCTCAAGGTTTCCGTCTGATATTATATTGTTGATATAAGAACAGCCAATGGCAAAATCAACAAGACAATCCTCTTTTATTTTGAACGGAAGCTGCGATATAACCACCAAGAGCGCATTTTCGGCGTCGGCTGTGATCCTGAGAGAAATTTTTAGATCATCGCCCATCAATTCAAGGACAACGTTTAGATTTTGATCATCATAATCATATTTCAATCGATTGGAATCCAAAAAACTCTTGACAAGACTATGAGCGTGCTGTGCAAGCAACAATGTTTTTTCACTTTTCATAAATCGCACTGCCTTTCTCAAAACCCAATGCGGGTTTTGGGTTTCTTTTTGAGGAGATCGTCCTTTACCTTTTCGTTGCATGCAGAACGGAAATCCTCTTTTGTGAGTTCAAATTCAGACCCGTTGTTTACATACATACGGGTTGCGGCTTTGCTGCAGGTGGACTGCACAATGTTGCGTACGTACCTTGCGTTGCTAAAGCTCCTTGAATTGAGCAGCGTATCAGGCAAATTATCAAAAAATAATTTTGCTTCCTCAAGGAATCCATCAGCATATCTGATCTTGCCAATCATTTTTTTGAATATCTCAAACAACTGTTTTCTGTTGTAATTGGGAAATTTGATAACGTAGGGCATTCTGCTCTCAAGACCTTTGTTGCCGTTCATCAGTTCCTGCATTTCTGCGTCGTAACCCGCCATTATCACTACAAGGTCGTCACGGTGGTTTTCCATCTCCGCAATCAGTGTCTCAAGTGCTTCGATACCAAAATCCTTTTTGTTTTCGTCTCCCCTGTAAAGAGAATATGCCTCGTCAATAAACAATACCGATCCGTATGCATCGCGGCAGATGGCGGCTGTTTTTGGTGCAGTCTCGCCAATATATCTTCCCACAAGGTCACGTCCGGAGATCTCAAAAAAGCTGCCGTTGCGGAGAACACCGCTCTCAGCAAGAGTTTTTCCGATCAGCCGTGCAACAGTGGTTTTTCCCGTGCCTGGGTTGCCAAGAAAACGCATATGCAGTGATGGAGAAAATACGCCCTTGACGGTTTTGGACAATCGGATACTGGCAATGATCTCCTCTACCTTTTTTACGATCTCCTCCATGCCAACCATTTCCTTGAGCTGCTCAATACCGGCAAGTCCGTCCTCCATCTCTGCTGTAAGCGCAGAGAGATCAGAAGCATCGATTACAGTATCATCTTTATCGTTTTGGGCATCTGACAGCTGTTTTTGATAGATAAACTCCGAAACTATCTTTTTTACGGTGTTTAAACCATAAAAGCGACCGTCTGATTTTTCTTCAATAACCTTTTGATTAAAAACACTGACGGCATCATCTGTCAGATCATAACCATACTCCTTGAGAAATCCTTTTGCACACTGCGCCATATCCTCAACTTTCATTGGAGGAATGGATACACATTTAACAAATATCAGATCGTTGATACATGCATGAACTCGGTCCAAAACCTCTTTTTCAAGAAAAGGAACACGGAAAATATAGATATTATTTTCCATTCTTGACAGCGACATAAGAAAATCACGAAAATCAGGGTCGTCAATACGATGGAGCCAGCGTGAAATGTCAATAGAATATACCCTTCCCCGTGAACCGGATCTTCTTATTGAAGAAAGAAGTGCTTCACGCGGATCAATGCTGTTGTTTTTTGGAAGATCGAGAACCAGCTCATTGACAACATCAGGAACGCTTTTTTCACGGAGTCCAAATATTGTAAGAGCATCAAGAAGCGCCTTGGTATATGTTGTATAGCCATAGCCATAATTCACGGCAAACAGATAATGCTGAAATGCAAATGATTTTTGGGTGTTGTGTTTGCGGACCCGTGAAGAAATGAGCCGCAACTCCTCCAGAAGTGACAAAAAGTTGCTACAGCCCACAAGCTTTTCTTTTTGATTCTGCAGCCACTTGATACTTGCTGTTTCCCGTTCCTTTTCAATGATTTCGGCTGTCTTTTCCTCCGAATCATCGCAAATCGATCTTTTTTCCTTTGCTTTTTTGATCTGTTCCATCAAATATTCCATGGGATCTTTTTTTCCGTCTGCATCGTCATCATCGTCATCGTCATCGTCATGATCATCAAATGGATTTTTTACTTTTTTGTGGGGCTCATAGTCGTCATCTTCATCAGGCTGCTCGGTCACGGTGCACTCCACAATGGGAGAGTCAATAGACAGGGCAAGTTTTTGTGACAATACATCAGACAAAAGCTCTCTTGTTTTTTTGGGCGAAAATATAGAGTTGACAACCAACCCAATCTCATTGCCGCTCAAAAACATTTGTTGTATGCGAGTACGAAAAAGTTCTTTAAATCCTTCCAGCAGCTCTTTCATGGGTGCTTCGATATCATTGTTTCCTCTGATCATCAGCCATTCCTTATTGAGCTTAATGTTTATGATTATCATGGAAAATTTCCCCCTGTAACTTTTTATATAATTATATATTTATATACCTTATTTGTCAAGGAAAGGCAAATACCGTTTTTTTTGAAAATATATTTACCTTTTTATGTTGAAAAAACATATTAATTGAATTACAATATAATAAAACAAGGAGGTGCTGATATGATTTGGCTATGGATTTTGGCAGGTGTGCTGGGACTTTTTCTTTTGTTGATAGCGGTTGCATCTTTTGTATGCTTCAGAATGGCTTTTTATTTTTCAAAAAAAGACAAGATCCCCACAGAGGAATACCCTATCCCTCCCGGGAAAAACTATGAACCCTTCCGTGAGCTGATGACCGGATGGATAAAAGAGGTCAGAGCCATGAAGCACGAAGAGATCTGCATCACTTCCTTTGACCATCTCAAGCTATATGGAAAGTACTATGAATACGCTCCGGATGCACCCATGGAATTGATGTTTCATGGATACAGGGGAAATACAGAGCGTGACCTGTGCGGTGCTGTTCAGAGATGTTTTGAGCTTGGCCACAGTGCTTTTTTGGTAGATCAACGTGCCTGCGGCAAAAGCGATGGTTCTGTCATAACATTTGGTGTCAACGAAAGCAGAGACTGTATGTCATGGCTTGAATATATTACAAAACGTTTTGGAAATGAAAAAAAGGTTTTTTTGACCGGAATTTCAATGGGGGCTGCAACCGTTATGATTGCATCCGGATACCCACTGCCGGAAAACGTAGTAGGGATTCTGGCTGACTGCGGATATACCTCAGCAAAAGACATAATTAAAAAAGTGATGAAAGACCGCAATATCGACCCGCGTCTATACCCTCTGGCGCGGATTGGTGCGTTTTTGTTTGGGAGGTTTGGACTTGAATCTCGTTCACCTCAAAAGTCGCTGAAAAATTGTACCAAGCCCATTCTCTTTTTTCATGGAGAAGCGGATGATTTTGTTCCCTGTGAGATG
This sequence comes from Eubacteriales bacterium, assembly GCA_045538555.1. GTDB lineage: Bacteria > Bacillota > Clostridia > Oscillospirales > CAG-382 > Coliplasma. Next base: position 13,023 of record JAZSRP010000006.1, on the reverse strand, counting down.
AGTGTGAAAAATTTTGAAACCTGTTCTTCACCCAAGAAGAAGCTGGTCACTGTTCCCGACGCGGCCCATGGACTCAGCTATGTGATTCAACCGGAAATGTATCTTGAAACCCTCAAGGAATTTTTTGAACTGTAAACAAAATCCTGACAGCAGCGCTGTCAGGATTTTTAATTTAGTATTCGTATATCTTTCTTAGCTTTTTATCTTTTATCGAAAACTCAAACAAAGCTGTGGAAACACGTCGGTATCCCGTGCGCCAGCCAAGAGTTGCATCCTCTTCGTATACCACGTCCTCAATGCTGACAAAAATTCTGTCTCCAACCGTCTCCGCCCAGGAATGATATGTTGATGAAAGATCATCGCGGATTCCCAATGACTTGTACCCTTGCGCCGTGACAGTCTGAGCTGACATAAGAGTACTGGTAGAATATCGGCCTGTGTTTTGCATAAGCACACCGTCTTTCAGGTATGCCTCGCCGTCAACTGTCAGATTGTAATTTGCCTGCGACGTTTCAAGCGTTTTTGTGTTTATACAAAATACTTCTTCCGAAAGAAAACCGAGCTGGGGACCGGTGTTGCTTATGGACATCCCCTCATAATAATAAACATAATCAATCTTTGACTCACTGTCAGTTTCCACACATATAAAGGGAGCACCCAAAAATCCGTTGTGCAGCATGGTGAGCACGTCTGTTTCAAAGCTGATCGAATATATGCCGGTACCCGTAAAAAAATTACCTGTTCCGCCAAACTCTCCGGCAGTAAAATACACTGCGGTATCAGTCTGGGTGATGCCCGAAATAGTTGCATACCACATATCACATTCCGGAATATCCACGGTGCCGATATTTTTTGTTTCATTGGAAACAAAATCCGTCTTTTTCAGCACAAACGTTTGCTCTCCGCTTTTGTCTGCATGATAGACAAAATTTCCGTATACAGAAAGTATGATGCTCTCAGAGTCTCCAAACGGTTCTGATCTATTTCCGGTAAAATCAGTAAAATAACACCCGTTATCTCCTCTTACCAACAGCATTCCATACTGCTCTGTATATCCTATGATCTCACCTTGGGTGGCAAGCTGCTCACCGGTGCCATCCATATTGACCATATACCAATCATAAACATCACTGCGTACATAAAAGATTTTTTCGCCGCAGATATATAGCCTGCCAAGAGCATTTGTTTCAATTACAGTGCGCTCCTTGCCCTCGTAATTTCTGCATATCAGCTTGTTCTTTACGTTTGAATTGGCGGAAAAATTGCCATATGTACCGGTTTGTGATACAGATTGATCAGTGAGCTTGAAATAAAACAGGTTTCCGTTGCATCCTACCACATGTCCGCCGTTGTTTTCGATCTTTTGTACATTGTGGCAGCGAATAGGCATCCAGTCTGCAATATGTACCTGTATTAGAAGGATCTGCGCCTCCTCATCGTCGGTAGTATATTTGAATATAAAACCCAGCGTGCTTGTTTTTATTGAATTCAAATAATTTATGGCGCAGGTAGCAGCGGACATCTGAATATCCTTGTATACGTTGAACGCTTTGTCAAACAGCAGAGCTGATTTGTAGTCTTTTTTGTTTTCCAGCGCTTTTTGCGCTTTTTCCATTGTATCAAATGCTGCAGAAGCAACTCTGCCGTAACCGATAAGCATCTGTCCGTAATAAGCAATATCATCACTGTTTGCCAAAAGGTTTGCAGCAGCAACACCTGCCACGAGTCCGCCTCTTACTGCTGCGCCCATTGGCCAGCATTTCATCATTTCGTCCCACACTTCATATCCTGCGGAATAAGCAAACTCAGCCAGATTTTTTGTTCCGTTGCGTGTGATGGATTCAAACAAAGCAGAAGCGTTGCTCTTTCGGAAATTTTGAGTGCGCTCCAATATTTTGTCAATACAATCCGCAACCTTGTTGTATGAGTCAATGAGCTTTTTATCATCACTTCCGCTTGCGGATGCTCGTGCAGATTTTGAAATAGATTTCCACACCATATCCCACTCGGCGCTTGCTGTCGACAATGTCTGGTAAATCAAATATTCTTCAACAACATCACCGAGAGTGTCTGACACAAAGGAAGTCACATCAGACGCCACACCCAGAGCACCTGTCATGTTTTTTACAAATTTTTCGTTCCCTTTGATAAAATCCGAGTCAAACTTTTCTTTTACCTTTTCAAGGGCATCGCCAAAAAGCGTGGTCGCCTCCTCATCAGACACCCCCTCAAGCTTTTTCAGCAGCCCAATCGTTCCGTCAAGATAGGTTGCCAACTCTTCTGCTTCCTCAAGCGCCTCACCGGTAAATATATCATTGGCTTCTTTTGCCGCAGAGAGTTGTTGGTCTATTTTTTCAAAGAGAATTATGACAGCATTGAAATAATTTTCTTGAAAGCTTCCTGCAAAACCTTCTTCAGCTCCGGTATTTTGCATAAGCTGTGTCACGAGTATCTCGTATTCGTTGATCAGCTCTATCTCGCCCTCTCCTACTGCCGCAACAGCTTTTGACAGTGCTTTCCAGGTGCCGTTGACAAAATTGAGCTTTGCATCCTCATAGTTGTTGGCAATATTCTCAGCAAGTCCTCCGTCAACTGCTACTATCTCTTTGTATTCCTTGCTGACAATAAAATCAAGATGTTGCTTTGTGTATTCCTTTTCATATCCAAAAGAATCACGCGAATACGCAGATACTGATGTTTCTTTGTTGTCCGTTTCATCAGAATTATCATTTTTTGTATTTTCTGATCCTTTGCAGGATACGGCAAAAAGCAGAATAAAGCATACCAGCAAAGCAGAGATTACTTTTTTTAAATGCATTTTCAATATCTACTCCTTCAGTTCTTGTTGTTGTAAAAATTGTCCACCACATCAAGCAAACGAAGCATGGTCTCGGGGGCGCCTGCATAATAAGCTGTTGGATGGGTTCCCACAAAAGGTCCAAAACCTTTTTCGTACTCAAAATACCTTTCTTTGTATCCGTCGTCAACAAAAAACTGGCTGTCGATCTCCATCTCAAATCCAATGCTTGTTTTTGAGATCTTTTTTCCACCGATTATGTGTCTGTCGATGTCCAGAACTGCCTGTTTTGAAACGCAGTCGGACACAATGCCGATCTCATCAACCCGCAGTTTGTTAAAAAAGAAAGAGGGTTGAATAATTGCAATATCAAAAATATCTGTAAGATTTACTGTATACCCAAGATTCTTGGACGAAGATGCTGCCTCGTGATAATAAGGTATCCACAGCATTTTTTTGCCATAAGATCTGACACGGTCTGACACCGTTTTCATTGCATATACGATGGGATTGTCAAAGCAATGCTCCGGAGCATCGGGATAAAATTTTGTATAACCTGCCGTGATAATATCCTCGCCTGCAAAATATACTCCTTTTACGTTGTTTTCCCAAATATGGGCGGGAATTGTATTTTTTATTAAATCTACGGTATCTGCCCACGGCATTGCAAAAAAATGTGTCAGGGCATGAAAATTCTCGGCAGATGGAACAGAAAACCAAAGCTTTGCGTCCTCTTTTATTGCAACAATACGCTTTGCAAGAGATATGGCATCGGACACATAATCCTTCACGTGGTAATTGGCCGGAAGCCGTTGATCGGCAGTGGCGTGATACTCCCCTTTTATTGTTTCGAGCCGAGATGGATCGCCAACCATGTCCTCTGTCATGGCGTCAATTATATCATGATCAAGTACAGAAATTTCGTTTCCATCCCTATCGGTAAACCTGTTGTAGGTAACTATGGGTATAAAAAGAATCTCATCTGTCACCCTGAGAAGAGTAAACAGCTCTTCATCGGTGGGCACATGATATTTTGTGTTATTGTAACCATTGTAGCAAGTGTAGAGCAAAACGCCTTTTTTCATCATTAATTCCTCACTGTTTTTCCATGAGAATAATTTCCCAGTTGTAGTTATGAAATTCAAGATGTATGCTGTGTGCCGAAACTTCGGAATATCCATTTTGGAGCAGATACTCAAAGCACTCTCCCCTGCCCATTGTCCATACACGGTCAGACATTGGGCGCAGCTCCGAAAAATTGTTGACAACGTATGCATCTTTTCCAAAAGCGCAATAGGTATTTTCTATCCGCCAATCATTTTTGTTGTAATAGCAGACGGTGTTTTTGGGGTACATTACCGTAATAACATAAACGCTGGCATCATCGATCAAAAAATCGTCGTCTGTTTCTATCAGCGGATCAAAGGTGTCCACAACCGTATTTGAGGTCTCGTTGTACATAAGGTCATAATAATATACCGTCTGTATGGAAAATACTGCCAACATGAAAACAACAAAAATCACCTTGAAGATCTGCAATCTGAATTTTGAGATCAGCATTGCTATAAGGAAAAACAAAAATCCGCCGATAACAACCGTATATCGAATGTAATAGATGACTCTGAAAAGCGAAATAACAAGAGTTGAGGCAATAATGCCGTAATAAATTTTTGATGCTGATACGACTGCTCTTTTTTCAGCAAAAGTCAGCCTGTTTTTCTTTACAAAATAATACATCAGAAGTGCGGCAATGCAATACAGCGAAAAGAAGAAAAAACCATTGACGGAATAGAGAGGATTGATGTAGTCCTTTTCGGTTCTCTCCACAAACACCTTCAAAACATCGCCCAGCAAATGATATGAGGTGAGATCAAACCCCAGGTCGGGCCACTCGATCTTGATCCACGTTGCACCGCCAAGCATTGCCTGCATCAAAAAGATTATCCCTCCCGGGATATAAGATCCGATCTGGATTGCAGCATCGGCAAACCATCTTTTTGCGTCAAGTTTTTGCTTTTTTGTCTCATATATCAAAACAAGATTGATCGCCGCTGCTGCAAAAAGCCCAAAGTAATGAGTATATGCCGATGCGATGGAAAACACCAGAAACAATACTCGGTTTTTTGTTATATCGGGACTTTTGAAATACCTGTACGCATAAATAGCGGTCAGTGCCACAAAATAGGCTGCCCAGGTATACATTCTTATCTGCAGCGCATAGTTGAGTGTAGAGGCAGAAAATACGGCGCAAAAGCTGAACCAAAAGCCAACGTTTTTTCCAAAATCACGCCTGAAGTGCGTGAAACCCAGCGATGCAAAAAGCACTGCGCCCAAAACCGAAAACAAACGCATCACATACAAGGAACTGCCAAATATCATTGTAAACAGCTTGAGCATAATGTAATACAAATGCGGATGAACGTCAAAAGCCGCCCATTTTATCACTCCAAAAAATCCGTGGCTCATAAGTCCCACAGTATACGCATCGTCAAACCAAAGGCAGTTTTGGAAGCAACCTCCTGCATATATCACTGCACCGGCAACAAGAACAAATATGTGCAAAAAATATTCTCTGAAAAGTTTTTTCATCCTGCAAAAAGCTCCGTTTTTTCTGTACATCACAGTTTTCTTACTTTCAAAAACACGTAAGTTCATTTCCAACAGATTTTAGCATATTTGTTGATATTTTTCAACAAAAAAATTCACACCGCAGTGTCAATGCGGTGTGATCTTTTGCATATTGTCAGGAATGATACTCACTGATGAGCTTTTTGTAATAATTCTGGTATGCGGGGCTGTTGCTGGTGGAGGCAGTAGCAAAAAATATAATGTCATCCACTCCGCGGTTTGCAACAAGATTTTTAATATCAAAAACAAGCATTCTGGGATCAATAACAATAATATTTCCGTAATGCTCCGTAAGAAACGGAACAAATGCGTTGGCAGAGGATTCTTTTATCACAAGCACGGTACGGTCTTGGTCGTTTTGGGGAACGTTGATCTCAATATATGCCTGATCACCCATAGTAAAGCAAGAATAACTCTCCTTGCTGAGGCGGATACAGTTGCCGTATTCTCCGATTAGATTGAATCCGCTGTCATACACTTTCATTGTATGTTTTTTTCGGGGCATATATGCATAAACCGTGTCAACAAATGAAAGTATGCGCTCATCACCTGCATACTCATAGGTTCTGCCCACAAAGTTGGTGGTAACGGTTTTTTTCTCAAACCAAGAAAGCGGTGTGGGATTGAGACCAACGGATCTTGCAAACTCAACGTAGGCATAGTACGCACCAAGCTGCGTCCAATGAAAGTCACTCTTGAAATACAGATACTCGCCCTTGTGTTCAGTAAAAATATCCTTGAGATTGACAAAATTCACATCACCGTAGATATGGGATTCCATTGCGTCAAGCACTTCTCCCTGATCGGGAAGCAGCTCACATACCAAGGGGTTTTTGACGCTCATGATAGAGAGAGGGTGGTTGACAGCGCTGATACGTGTGTTTGGAAACAGCTCTGCATACCTTGCATACACATCAGCATAATACTGCGAATAAACTGAATTGTATCTGGCGGCACTGTATGCGGCACCATTATAAATCACGTAGCCAGTGGGAATCAGCTCTGCATCGCCCAATGTATACACTGGTTGATCCTCGCTTTCGTCGTTTGAAATATCTGTGCTTTCTTCTGAAATATCCGGCTCTGACGAATCTTCGACGGAGATATCTTCTGAAGCGTCGGACGAATCGTCAACAGAAACCTGAACGGATGTATCCCATGAACTCTCATCGTCAGCATTGGAAATTTCTGCAGACGAATCCGCACTGCTTTCTGTCTCTGACACAAATGATTGAGCATCGCTTTTGGTATCGGAACTATAATCGCTCATATTCTCTGACAATCCCTCGGAGGTTATATCCTGATCTTGGGATACCAAGCTCGGCGCAAAGGAAGAACTGTCTTTATTATCATCGCCGCCTCCGCAGGCACAAAAAAACAAAAGCAATGATAAAAATATTACAAATGCAGTAATTCTTTTCACAAAAAACCTCACATGATTCTAATTTTTTTTAGTTTAGCACGAACAAGCAATATTGTCAATAAAAGTAATATTCTTTGACCCTGCCATTCTATTCCAAAAGAAAAGCCGAGGAGCTGAGTCCCCGGCTGTTTTTTCACAATGATATTATTGAATGGTTGCCGCATGGATAACGCTGCCGTAGGAACACGCAACCATAAGGTAGTCAAGTGTGATTTGTTTTATGCTATGAGCAGGAATTACCACATCATACGTATAGTTGCTGAAAACGTTGTTTTCGCCAAGACCGGCAGTAAACGCAGTTTCAATCACATCGCCGCTGACAGAATCTCTCACAAGAATTGCCAGAGAGCCGTGATCACGAAGATGCAGTGTTACCGTTCGCTCCGAATCTCCTTGATTGACAAAGGTAAAATGATCCTGATACTCGATCATCCAGTTTCCGGTATTTGCGGGCTTTCCGGATCCATCTGCATGGTTGTTGTCAAAAATAACGTCTTTTCCAAGCATGGTATGCCACTTGAACTCAACCATATCCATCCCAACGGCTCTGTGGTCGTTTTGAGGGTTTAGATGAGTCATCCAAGTATTTGTATTTACGGTGTGGGGTGTGCTGTTGTATGCTCCGTACGGGCTGGTATATGACGGAATACTATCATCATAGTAGTTTGTGTATGTTACGGGCAGCATACCTGATCCAATATTGTCATTGAACGTCCACATCATATAATTGTCAATGATTCCGTGATGATCTGCAATGCCGGAATATTGCTGTGAATAATCTCCCGCAACATACCCCATGGCTTTGGGCTCCGCCTGAACCTGCAGTATATCATTGTAACAATACATGGTACCTGTCACTTTGCCGCCGGTTACACAAAACTTTACGTTTCCGTTGGCACACTTGATTGCTCCCACGGTGTGATTTGCCGAATTGTCAACGTTTATGTTTCGGTACGCATCTGCCGAGGTGCCGCCAATAACCCAAAAATACTCGCCTGCAGGCAATCTATATGTTGTGGGCTGATAGATACGCGGCTGATATTTTCGATATGCATAATCCAGTCCCGAATATTTTGAGGAGATTGCGCCCGTTGACGTAAAATAATCATCCGGAAGTTCAAAAGAAGTATTGTAAAAATCGTACCACGCCAACTGTCCAAACCAGGTTCCAACCCACTGATATCCAACGTTTGTAACAGTAACGTAAACATCGTGATCGCTCTCGTTTTTCAGTTGATACCCCAGATACACGGGTTTGCCCGAGTAATTTGCGTGTTCAAAGGTAACGTACACCTCACCCGTGAGGCCATGATTCCTCATAAAAGCTTTTCCGACATGGTTTATGGTAAACATCTCCGGATTGTTTGAATATACATAGGTCCCGCCCGCGCGTTTGATATAGTTGACCTCTGCGGCCACAAGGGGATTTTCTTCACTTCCGTTCACATCAATGTTGGACACATCCAGGGGATCTGCAACATCGTACGGAAGTGTGACAACGTGGTTTTGTGCAGTTGTAGTTATCAAAAAATCCTCATTTCCCTTTTCGGTCATAACAGTCAGTGTATATAGCTGATCCTTTTTGAGCGAAACCGTCAGATTGTCTTTTCCTGACTTGAGCTCCTGCCCGTTTTGAGAAATGGTAACACCTGAAACTCCCTCACATTCCAAAACGTATTTGTCAGAATAAGGTGCATATACGGTGTAAGTACGAATCCCGTCGTTGTCGCTCACGTCATCAATGCTTGAAAGCCGAAAAGCTTTTTCTCTGCTTTCTGTAGGCGGTTGCGGTTCGTCAGGAATATCGGGAACCGATGTTTCTGTGCTTTGGTCATATGATGAAGAATCATCTTCGCTGCTTTCCGCAGAAACATCATCAAGAGAGGGATCCGTCACATCAGTAGTCTCTGATGTCTGGGTAATATCTGATAAATCATTCCGGGGTTGTGAATCATCCGTCCATGCGGTACCATTGCTCTCGGTATTGCTCAAATTTTCAGACGTGTGGTTTTTTTCATTGGTGCCGCAAGAGGCAAAAAAGGAGCATAATATCATAAACGCCACCATAAAAACACAAATTCTTTTCATTCTCTGCTTCCCTTCAAAATCCTTCTTTAAAAATATAATTTAATGATGTTAATTTCATTATAACAGCATAAAACACGGTTATCAATAACTCTGACGTTGCAACAAATGTAAAACAGTTCAACCAAGGGTTGAAAAACGCCACCCGAAAAATTAATTTTCTTGGCGGCGATATCAGAAGTATATATCATTTTTCATTAATACAATACATCAAGGACTTTGTGTTTTCCTCGGAATATTCAATCTCTTCCGAAACAATACTTGCAAGCACTGCCACTTTTGCTGCCTCTCGACAGGAGATACCAAGCCCTACCTCGGCAACACGGGTATTGTTGTAAAATCCGGGATGTTCTCTGCAGATATTGCAGAGATACTCCTCGCCGACATTGAGGATTATCCTGTACAGTCCGCTGTGATAAAGATGCGGGCATCTGTCATGAGAATCAAGTGCAAAATGAGGCGTCTCCTCAAATGAAATACTATTCAAAATTGCAGAGCCATAGCTGTGACAAAGCGATTTGTATTTTTCAAAGCCGTTTCATCAACATCTATTTCCCGGCCGACACAGCAGCTGTGATCGCATTTGTCGGCACTGCATTTGAATTTTTTATAATATCTTGGAGCAAAAAGTTTCATATTTGTTGCCTTTTTTCAAATCAATTCTTCAAAAAATCTGCTATCATATCCTTTTTTATTAAAAAAGCAAAATACCGCTCTGAGCTATTCTTCAAAATCGGGCTGATACGCTGTGTATGTTGGATAAAAATACTGCCTGTGAGCAACTGGAACTCGAACAACATTTGCTTCTGATTTTAATATGCTGTATATATCAACTATTATTGAAGGTGTTTTTATGAATACAAAAAATTATTTTTTAAAAAAAATCTCAAAACGTCCCGCAGCGATTGCTCAAATTTCCGGCAGTCCCGAGTACAGTTCTGTCAATGGCACAGTGCGTTTCTTTCGGGCTGTGTACGGCGTTTTTGTAATTGCTCAGATAGGCGGACTGCCAACAAAAAATCAATGTACTGATCCGATATTTGGTTTTCATATACATGAAGGCATGAGTTGCAGCGGGGATGCAAAAGATCCTTTTGCGGGAACGGGAATGCACTACAACCCAAACAACTGTCCACACCCGTATCATGCCGGAGACCTTCCCCCGCTGTTCGGTGCAAATGGATATGCATATTCTGCAGTACTGACCGATAGATTCACGGTAGATGAGATTATCGGAAAAACGGTGATAATACATTCATCCCCTGATGATTTTTCGAGTCAACCGTCGGGCAACGCAGGCAAAAAGATTGGGTGTGGCGTTATTGTCCCTTGTTAGACGGCGCAGGTGTCAAACACCGCGGACTACGCTCACCCCGAGGCATAGCACTTCGCAAATTACCGAGATGCACTATGTGAAAAAGGACAATAAAAGGTTAAACGGCTTGACCGATGCGTTCTCGCTGTAAGTGTCAATGGTTGAGTTGCTATAGACAAAGATACCGCCGAGGAAATCCTCGGCGGTGTTGTGTTATCTACATTAAACTCAAAATAATATCAGGGATATATCATAAAATTCAGTTCGGGCAAAGCAATTAAGGTTCGTCCGCTTTTTTGATCAATAAAAGCAATATAACTAAACTGCTCTATAATCCCTAAATAAGTATCATATGTGAAAATGTCTTTCGAGATTGCAAATGCAATGGGACGTCTATATTGTAATGAAATGCCGTTCGGTGTTGCAATCCCAAAAGAACGTTCTACCTTACTCACCTCATCAAAGAATTGCTCATCCTTCAAATATACTGTAAAATCAGATACCACTAATATATTATCATCTTTGAATTTTGAAAAAACATCCTCAAATTGGTCTTTCATAAGCGTTGGCCATGCAAAAGAATCATTCTCGTATTTGATAATAGCATCTATCATTGCTTCATCCGCACGATAAATCATACTTGGGTAGAATTTTTTGTCTGCAAATAGCTTTTGTATCCATTCTTTTGCCATATTTTTATTTTTGATATGAAAACTTATCACATTGACACCTCTTTTTATTATAACGCTAATTTTGATAAAATTATATCATATAAAATATAAAAACACAACATGACCAAAAAATTTGATTCTAAAATGATGATGCAACAGACGGAAAGGTTTAGGCGGTTTTGGAGTTGCTCAAATAGTCCGAAACCCCTTGAAAATGCCGGCTTTTTGCAAGCGCTTTCAGCGCATCAAAACCCAAAATGTTATACTCTGATGCTTTTTTGATGCTATGCCCCGAATTTGCTTCATTGTATAAGCCGTGCTTTTTTTAATCTCAAAAAATCAAAAAACGGATATAATCTGCCAAACTTGTTAGAGTTATGCAAAAGAAACATTTACTTTTTTGCTTTTAAAATGGTAAAATACAAACAACTCAATTCATAATCAAGGAGATTTTTATGAAGTGCAAAACGCTCGCTATGATTTTTGTATTAACGATCTGCATTGTTTTGACCGCATGCGGTGAAGCAAAGCGCCCAATTGACTACCCAAATACGACTTGGGTCTGCGAAACTGCAGGAATCACTTTTTCCGTATCCGAGGACGGAAAAATCGAAAACGCAACTATGCCTGATAAAGACGGTAATTTACTACAGATTTCGTTCATCTTTTCTGATATTAGCGAAGGCACAGTTTCCATAACCAACCCGGATGGTAGTGAAATCTATGTTTCGGGAACCTGCAACTATGACAGCGATATATTTTCGATCATTGTTACAGACATTTTTAACCCCGATCTTAACATTCCTGCTACCAGACTTACATTCGAGCGTGCGTAATCCTGTCACTCTAATATGATAGTGAAAAATATTATCCCCCAACACCTGCTAAAAAACAGATGTTGGGGGATATTTCATACAATATCTTTTATAACCGTACCGTTATAATTGAATATGGACGCAAGAGGAAGAACTTTAAGTATAACCAACAAGAGTCAACTTATATTTGATAAGGTAATTCAAATAGTCCCGAGAAGAGTGCCTTGACAGCGCGGTGATTTTGTCAAAGGATACATCTACAACGGTTATAAAATACTTTTTGTCATGCTGCTTCCTTGGCAATTACTGTAATAAAGTCTTTCATGTTCGTTGCAATCAATCTCTTTTTTCCTTTATTGGATTGTAAATTTCATGCAAAGCGATTGCGAAACAGAGTCTCCTGCAACCGAATAATCGTAGTCTGCATGGCCGACAACAGGCTCTCCGTTTTCGCACACGGTATACGTGTTGTAATCCACGTATATCTCGGCATGTATAAGGTCGCCTTCAGTCTTAACCGAACGAATCTCAAGGCTTTTCTCTTTTATGTGGGGCAGCGTATAGGATGCTCCTTCTTTTAGTTCATACTGTTCTTCGCCACTGTCCTCGTCAAACCAAGTGCTTTCCTTGTCATATGTGTAGTCCCATTTCATGACTAAGTAATGCTCTTTCACAATCAAAACCTCCTTTTATCTTTATCATTCTGCATAGGTATAATCGGCAATGTTAAAATCATGCACGGCGTCCGAGTAGTTATAGGTAAACTTATAAAGCTCCCACTCATCACTGTCGCCGATATTACATCGTGCCTCGAATCCGTGATCCATCAATACGTACGGATTGTTACGCGCGAGCCTTGCGGTGATGGCGGCCTTTTCTGTAAAGATAGCCTCCGTCGGCGGATTGGTATCTATCAGACCATGCTCGCCACCTTCGGCTTGTTCAAGTATTTTACCGATCAGTGCATCGTGTGTGAATTCTTGAAGCACCGGTGCATTGGTTGTATAAAACTCACTGTCTGCTTTATAGATGAGCTTGTTATTCTTGTCAATCAGCACGTCGATACCCTTAATTTTCGTCAAGACGTATGTACCGTCCGGTAGTTCTGTGCCGAGATTCTCGCCCTCAAAAACGAGGGTAGTGTGTGAGGCATTTTCGCCTTTGTTGTAACGAATAGTACAGAAATCATTATCCCAGAACGCCAAACGACTGAATATTCCGGCGTTCTTTTTCTCATACCGGACTTCCCAAACATCCCTGTTGTTGTCCATGTCCAAGAGAAAGGATTC
>JAZSRP010000039.1:0-2754 GCA_045538555.1 Eubacteriales bacterium | reverse complement strand
TAAGAGTCATGTTGCCTACTGTCGGCTTGCCGACAGTGACCAACATGAGCTAAAGGTGCATATAAGGTTATATGGTTTTGGGGCTCATAGTACAAAATGCAACTAGTAAAATCATGGCGAAGCCGTGTATGAAATCAGCAGCATGTCTGCGGTATGGAATCAACACGAAGTGTTGAATGTAATCAATCCGAAGGAGGATACACGCTGACGCGTGATGCCATACGCCTAACGGCGATTACATACTCACCTGCGGTGACCTTACATGCCAATCCTTCGGATTGGATAGAAAAAAGACCGTTCGAAAACGGTCTTTTTTCTTGAGTTCATAGGATAAAATTGCAACTTGTAGAAAAGTCAGAATTCATCGTCATTTATACACCTATATACGCACGATTGCTTTTCAACTCGTTTTGCAATTCCTTGACGTCGACTTCACGTACTGTGCAATTTTGTTTTACGGCTAATCCAACCGCAGAGCCCGCCGCTTCACCGATACAACATACAACTGGCATAATTCTGTACGATGCTTGAGCTCCGTGATCCGAGGAGATACATCTTCCGGCTACCAGAAGATTTTCCGCACTCTTCGGAATCAGGCTACGATAAGGAATGGTATAATATTCCCCTGCCGGAAAATAGTAATGACTGGTTCCCGTACCCTCGGGATTGTGAATATCAATATCATAATTGCAGGCAGCGATCCCATCATCAAACTTCACACAATTTCTGCAATCTTGTTCAGTCAACACGTAATCTCCCACGATCATGCGGCTTTCTCTGACGCCGATCTCTGCCGCTGTCATCATAAGAAAGCTATTCTCAAGTCCGTCAGCGTGTTTTTTCATAAATTCGTATATCTCATATACCTGCTGGCGTGCCAATACCTCCGCCTCTGTTACCTCTACCGGAGAGGTGGGGTTCTTTCTTACCACTCTTGTAGTATTAAAATGTAGTACATTGTGTATAGGTGTTTTGAACACCAGGATATTTTCCCTTGGGTTGATCAGCTCACCCGCAGCAAGACTTTGTGCATGCGCAATTTTTAATCTTTCTCTGCTTTCATAAAACTTCTCAACATCCACATTTCCCAAACGGAAGCACAATGTCATAGGCTGACACAAATGATCCGACTCTCTTCCAAGCACCGTCGGACATCCGGCAAGATAAGCAAGCTGAGCGTCTCCCGTAGCATCAATAAAATAATTTGCCTCAACATGCATCTCGCCGCTCTTGGTTGCAACTACTATTGACGCAATATGCTCATCGCATTTCTCAACTTTGAAAATATAAGCGTGGAAAAGCAGGTCGATGTTCGCCTCGGCAACCATTTCATTCAGAATATATTTCAGTTCCTCTTCCAAAAAGCTTTCCTTACTCATCGCGTTATGATGTTCCAGACGGTCATGTATCTCCTTAAAGATACCAGCAGAAAGATCAACTCGCTTCCCGTCCATCTCAGTCCAATACGGCATGAACGGGTTGACAAGGCAATTCACTGCCGCACCGCCAAGGCAATTTGATTTTTCAACAATAAGAACTTTAGCCCCCGCTCTTGCAGCTGCTAAAGCCGCCGCCACACCCGCAAAGCCGCCGCCAATCACGGCAAGGTCGTATTTTTTCATCATGCACCTCCAAGTTTTTTCTTTATCATAACACTATAATACAAATTTGTCTTATACAAAAGATAAAATAATATTGCACAAAGGAAACTTATATGATATAATTATATAAAAAAGTATAGTTAGGATGTAATCATGCAAAACCTCCAATTTTTAATTGATATGCTTACAAGAGGACGAAAGTTACATATCAGTATTCTGGATTTAAATGGCATTCTCAACACTCCGACAACAAAAATCGCCTTTGAAAATGTGATACATTCAAAAAAATTTTGTGATATTGCGAAATCCACAGAAAAGGGATACCGCGCTTGCTTGCATTGCAAAAATCTGGCGAACACAAAAGCAACCACCTCAAAAAAAGCGTTTTGCGGTCACTGCCTGTATGGAATTTACGAAGTGGCTATGCCTGTTATAGTTGGTGATACGGTATCAGCTATCGTTTACGTTGGAAATGCTATTGTAGACATAGATCATACAAAAAAAAGAATAGAAAAAACATGCCACTATACACACGTTGACAAACAAAAACTGCACGAGCAAATAGAGGCGTGCGAACATGTTGATCATATTAACGAGCTTGTAGGTATCTCCGAAATTGTTTGCGATTATATAAAAATGCTCTATCAGACTGAGCCCAAAGAATCCTCTCAACTTCATTGGTTGGTTTCAGCACTCAAACAGCACGCCGATCAAACCTATTGTTTTAATCCTACACTCAAGGAGTTATCCGTTATTTATCATAAAAACGAAAAATATATGGGGCGATTATTCAAAAAAGAAATGCATGTAAGCTTTCACGAATACTGCCTTTTGTTGAAGCTACAAAAAGCCGAGTCAATGCTATTGAAAACAACGGATAAAATTATAGACATTGCTCTTGAATGCGGGTTCGACAACATTTCATATTTCAACAGAGCCTTCAAGAAGCAATACGGTATGTCTCCAAGCGAGTATATCCATTCAAGAAAGCAAGAATAAAAAAGCAATGTAATTGTAAAAGTGCTTTTTCCATCACCCCAAAAAGCACAAAAAGCTCCGCTTGTACCAAATCGAAGGTGTCGCGGTCCAATAATCGCAGGGGGATCAGATACCTCGTTACTTCACCACAATTGACCCTTTCCTTTTGCTGATA